>NZ_CP011270.1:627500-1255000 GCF_001610835.1 Planctomyces sp. SH-PL14
GATGGCTCCGTCGGCCATCTGAGCTACTGCACGACAGGAGCCAGCGCGACGCCGAAGGAGCGCGTGGAAATCTTCGGCGGGGGGCGGAGCGGACTCCTCGACGACTTCCGCCGTCTGGAACTGCACCGCGGTCCGCGGCGGAGCGTCCGCGGCGGACGCTGGAGCCGCCAGGACAAGGGGCATCGGGCGGAGCTTCAGGCCTTCCTCGAGGCGGTCCAGACCGGCGGTCCGACGCCGATCCCGTGGGAATCGCAGATCGACACGACCCTGACGACCTTCGCTGCCCTGCGGAGCGCCGCCGAAGGCCGGCACGTCCCGCTCGACGAGCTCCGCCGCGAGCTCTGAAAACCGCCCCCACAAGAGTCCCCTCCGCGGCCCCGCCGCATCCGAGTCCGGTCCGTTGCGAATCCTGTTCTTCAGCCACTACTTCCCTCCCGAGGTGAACGCCCCCGCCTCCCGGACGCACGCCCACACCGTCCGCTGGGCGCAGGAGGGGCATGACGTGACGGTCATCACCTGCGCGCCGAACTGTCCTGACGGGGTGGTCTATCCCGGCTATCGCAATCGTCTCCTGCCGCAGATCGAGATGGTGGACGGCGTGCGGGTGGTCCGGGTCTGGACCTACGTCGCGGCGAATGCCGGGACAGCGAGGCGGATCGTCAACTTCCTGAGCTACATGGTCTCCGCCGCGGCGGCGGCCTTGTTCCGCCGGCGCCCCGACATCATCGTGGCGACCTCGCCGCAGTTCTTCTGCGGGTGGGCCGGCGTCCTCGCGTCGTGGCTGCGGTGGCTGCCGCTCGTCCTCGAGATCCGGGACATCTGGCCCGAGTCGATCGCCGCCGTCGGAGCGATGCGGAAAGGGCTCGTGCTCCGCGCTCTCGAGTTCCTCGAAGTCCGGATGTACCGCGCCGCGCGGCACATCGTGACCGTCGGCGAGGGCTACCGGGAGCAGATCCTCGCCAAGGCCCCCGAAGCAGAGAGCCGGACGACGGTCATCACGAACGGCGTCGACACTCTCTTCCAGGAACCCGCGGCGCCCGACCTCGCGCTTCTCCGCCAGTATGGCCTGGAAGGAAAGTTCATTGTCTCGTACGTCGGGACGATCGGGATGGCCCACGGCCTTGAAGTCACGATCGCGGCGGCCCGCCGGCTGAAGGACGAGGGGCGCGGCGACGTGGCGTTCCTGATCGTCGGCGACGGCGCCCGCCGGGCGGAGCTGGAAGAACTGGCCCGCGCGGAAGGGGTCTCCGACCTCGTCGTCTTTGCCGGCCGGATGCCGCGGGAGCGGATCCCCGGGGTCCTGGCCGCCTCCGACGCCTGCCTGATCCACCTCCGGAAATCGAGCCTGTTCGAGAAGGTCATCCCGTCCAAGATCTTCGAGACGATGGCTCTCGGCCGGCCCATGATCATGGGGGTCGAAGGGGAATCGCGGGAGATCGTCCTCCGCGCGGAGGCGGGCGTGCCGATGACCCCCGACTCTCCCGCGTCGCTCCTGGAGGCGATCGGAAGCCTCCAATCGCCGGAAGCCTCGGCCCAGCGACGCGGCACGCGGGCGAAGGAATTCGTCCGGCAGAACTACGACCGGGACGTGCTGGCCCGCCGCTACCTGCGGCTCCTCGAAACCGTGGCGGGGCGGCCCGTCGCCGCTCGCGCGCCTCGTCCCTCTTCTCCCGGTCCCGAAGCCGTCCCGGATCCCACGCCATGAGCGGCCAAGTTACCGCCAGCGCCTATCGTCTTCCCGGAGCGCGGGGCTCCGCCGGAGCGGCCGGCTATCTGCTGCCGGTTGTCGGGAAACTGCTGGCGGAAATCCCTCGCCGGCGGATCCTCGACATCGGCTGCGGCAACGGCGTCTGGGCGCGGGAATTCCTGCAGCAGGATCCGACGTGCCAGGTCGTCGGGATCGACCCGTCCGCCTCAGGGATCCGACTCGCGCGGGAGTCGGTCCCGGGAGCCCGGTTCGAACAGGAGGTCGCAACGGAGGACCTGCTCGGGCGGCTTGGCGAAGACCCGTTCGATCTCGTCATCAGCACCGAGGTGGTCGAGCACCTCTATTCGCCGCGGACGTGGGCCCGCGCCTGCTGGAACGGTCTCGCCCCGGGCGGGACGCTCCTCTGCTCGACCCCGTATCACGGGTACGTGAAGAACATCGCGATCGCGCTGTCGGGAGGATGGGATAAGCATCACTCCGTCCACAACGAAGGGGGACACATCAAGTTCTTCAGCCGCGCGACCCTCACGGCGCTGCTGCGGGAGGCGGGCTTCGTCGACATCACGTTCGCCGGAGCGGGACGTCTACCGGGACTCTGGAAGTCGATGGTCCTGCGGGCGAGGAAGCCGCAATGAAGGACATCCCGCTCGCCGAGAGCGGCCCTCCTCCGCGGTCCCCGGCGACGCTCCGGCAGTCGCTGGGCCGGGGGGTGGCGCTGCTCCGTTATCACCGTCCTTCGCAACTGTGGCGGCGCGCCGCGAAGCTCGCTCTCCAGTACGCCGGCTGGCCCCGTCCTCCGCGCCCCCATGGCGGTGGCGACATCTCCCTCCGGGAGTCCTCCGCCGCGGCCTTCGCGAAGATTCGCGCCCGCCGGCTGGCGGCATGGGGACACCGGCTGGAGGAGTGGACGGGCAACCTGACGACGCGGACGATCCGCTCCCTGAATCACTCCCATCCGTTCGGCGACGCGATCGACTGGCGCCTCGGCCGCGCCCAGGGCGTCTCAGACCTGTGGCGGTTCCATCTCCACTACCAGGACGAACTGCTCGCCGCCTTGGCGGAAGGAGACGACGCCTCTCGCCGCCGCGCCGCGGCCCACGTCCGGATCGCGGAATGGATCGACGGAAACCCGCCGACCGCCCGCCGGCGCGACGCGTGGCATCCATTCTGCATTTCGCGGCGGGTCATCAACTGGATCCTCGCCTGGCCTGCCCTGGAGACGCACCGGAACGCAGCCGTTCGCCAGAGTGTGCTGGAGAGCCTCGCTGCGCAGGTCGAGTTCCTCCGAAAGAACCTCGAATGGGACCTGCGGGGGAATCACCTCCTCGTGAACCTGCACGCTCTGGGACTCGCCGGCGCGTTCCTGGGGGGGGCGGAAGGAGATCGAGCGCTCGAGTCCGTCGAGCGGCACCTCCCGGGACAGCTCCGCGAACAACTGCTGCCCTCCGGAGAGCACTTCGAACGTTCTCCGATGTATCACGCCCAGATGCTCGAAGCGGTCCTCGACCTCCGCGACGCCCTGACGGATGTCGCCCCACCGCTCGCCGCGGAATGTGTCTCCGCCGCGCGGCGGATGGCGGAGTTTCTGGAGGGGATCCTGCATCCGGACGAAAAGATTCCGCTGCTGGGGGACTCCGTCTTCGACGAGACGCCCGAGCCGGCGATCCTGATCGGAGCCGCACGGGAGGCGGCAACAGATCGGGAATCGTCCGCGCACAACGCCAGCAATGAAACCGGCGACTGCTGGACATTCCGCGACGAGACGACGTTCCTGCTGTTCGACACCGGACCGGTCGGAGCGGACGAACTTCCCGCCCACGGGCACTGCGACCTGCTCTCGTTCGAGGCGAGCGTTCATGGTCAGCGGCTCTTTGTCGATTCCGGGATCTTCGACTACGAGGACTCCCCGCTTCGCCGCTACGGACGTTCGACCGCCGCGCACAATGTCCTGCAGATTGACGACAGCGAGCAGTGCGACCTCTGGTCAAAGTTCCGGATGGGACGGCGGGGAAAGCCGGTCCGCCGGGCGTCGGGCCGCACGGAGGAGTGGAGCTGGTGCTTCGCTTCCCACAACGCCTATCGCCGCGCCGGCGTTCCCGAGACCGGCCGCTGGATGGCGGCCCGCGGCGGCGGGTTCTGGGTCGCCGTGGAGTCGCTCGGCGGCGCGGGACCGCGGACGGCGACCCTCCGCTGGCACCTGCATCCGGATGTCACGGCGACACGGGAATCCCCGACGGAATGGAGGCTCGCCGTCGCGGGGCAATCCCTCGTCCTGGCCCTCCCTGCGGAGGGCGAGACTCGGCAGGAGCGCTATCCCTACTGTCCCGAGTTCGGCTGCCGGATCGACGCGGCCGTCCTTGTCTGGCAGACCCGCCGCGAGCTGCCGTGCCGGCTCCTCTGGTCGCTGCGTCCGGCCGGCACCGACCTGTCGGCCCGCATCGAGTGCCCGTCGGCCGACACGCCCCCCGTGGTCGTGATCGAAGCGGCGGGTGAGTCCACGAACATTCCCCTTCCCCTGTAAACACGTTTCCGCCGCGGCGAACGGCCGCGGCGCAGGTTTTCCATGCCCCACTTTGCCTGCATCGTCGGCGCCCGTCCGAACTTCATGAAGATGGCGCCGCTGCTCCGCGCCCTCGACGCCCAGCCGGGAGCCCGCACGACGCTGATCCATACCGGCCAGCACTACGACGCCAACCTCTCCGACGTCTTCTTCGAACAGCTCGGGATGCGGCGGCCCGATGTCGCCCTGGAAGTCGGCTCCGGGAAGCAGGGGGCGCAGACCGCCAAGGTCCTGGAGCGGATCGAGGGAGTCATCGAGGATTTTTCGACGGAGGGACGCCCCTTTGACCGGATGGTCGTCGTGGGGGATGTGAATTCGACCCTCGCCGCCGCGCTGGCGGCGGTCAAGCTGGGAGTCCCGGTCGCGCATGTCGAGGCGGGGCTGCGGAGCTTCGACCGGACGATGCCCGAGGAGATCAACCGCATCATGACCGACGCGATCTCGGACCAGCTCTACGTCTCCGAGCCGGTCGGGATGGAGAACCTCCGCCGCGAGGGACGGTCCGAGGACCAGCTGTTTCACGTCGGAAACGTGATGATCGACACCCTCCTGCACCTCCTCCCGGCAGCGCGGGACCGGAACCTGGCGGGGGAATACGGCCTGCCGCGGCGGCAGTACGCCGTCGTCACGCTCCACCGCCCCTCCAACGTCGACTCCCCGGAGCGGCTCGGCGAACTCGTGGACTGCCTCCGCACGATCGCCCGGAAATGGAAGCTCGCGTTCCCGATCCATCCCCGGACGGAAAAGAAGCTCCAGGAATTCGGCCAGCTGCCGCGGCTGCAGGAGGCGGGGGTCAAGCTGCTCCCGCCGCTCGGCTACCTGGAGTTCGTCTCCCTCGTCGCCGCCAGCCGCGCGGTCATCACCGACTCCGGCGGGATTCAGGAAGAGACGACCGTCCTCGGCGTTCCGTGCCTGACGCTCCGCCCGAACACCGAGCGGCCGATCACGACCGAACTCGGGACCAACACACTCGTCGACGGCCCCCTCGGCCGGCTCGTGGAACTGGTCGATGACGTCGACGCCAGCCGCTACAAGGAGGGCCGGATTCCGGAATTCTGGGACGGCCGAGCGGCCGAGCGGATCGCCCGGCTCCTGTGCCGGTCCTCGTAAACAGAGCGAGGATTGGAACGCATCGGATCATTCCTTCCCGAACGCGAGGGGCTTGTTTGACTGAGGATGGCGCACCCTCCTATTTTCCCCCTCCTCCCCGCTCTGCCGGGAAGGACCGCGCGGTGACCTGTCACCCAGAAGGACGGAGTGCGCGCCGAGGCCGCTTGTTCCGGCACGGATCGTCCGCCGGTCCACAGTCCCTCCTCGGTTAGAATCCCTCCTCGCCTTCGTCGACTGTCCCTTCACTCCCTCGCCGTGACTTCGAACTCCGAATCCCTGACTCTCGCCGCAACCGCCGCCGCCGCCGAACGTGCCGCAATGGCGGCGAGTCACGACGGCACGCCGCCCACCGGCCCGGACGGGGGAGCGGCGGGCGAAGGGGCGCGGCACGAGGTGGTCATCGCGCCGGGCCGCGGCGACCGGATGATCGACTGGCGAGAGCTCGTCGACTACCGCGATCTCTGTCTGTTTCTGATCTGGAGAGGGATCAAGGCCCGTTACGCCCAGAGTGTGATCGGCGTCGGCTGGGCCGTGGTCCAGCCCCTCTTTTCGATGCTTGTCTTCACGGTCGTCTTCGGAAAGCTCGCCCGGATCAGCTCCGACGGCGTTCCCTACGCCGTGTTCAACTTCGTCGCCATGGTCCCCTGGACCTATTTCTCGAACGCCGTCTCGGACGGGTCCGCCAGCCTCGTCACCAACGCCGGGATGATCAGCAAGGTCTATTTCCCGCGGCTCATTCTCCCGCTGGCGGCCGTGGCGGCCAAGCTGGTCGACTTCGTCATCGCCCTCGCGCTGCTCGCCGTCCTCCTCGTGGTCTACCGCATCGTCCCGACCTGGGGCGTCGTCACGCTCCCGCTCCTGACCGGCCTGATGGTCCTCACCGCATTCGGTATGGCGACCTGGATGACCGCCCTGGCGGTCCAGTACCGGGACGTCCAGCACGCCATGACCTTCGTGCTGCAACTGCTGATGTACTCCGCCCCGGTCGTCTACCCCGCGAGCCTCATCCCGAACCGCTACGAGCTGCTCGGCTGGACCGTCAATCCGCAGTGGCTCTACGCCCTGAACCCGATGGTCGGGGTGATCGAGGGGTTCCGGTCCGCCCTCCTGGGGACGCGGACCATGCCCTGGGACTTCCTCGCAATCGGCAGCGTCAGCGCCGCCCTCCTGGCCTACAGCGGCCTCCGCTACTTCCGCAGCCGCGAGCACGTTTTCGCCGACGTCGCCTGAGACCGGCCGCCCCTCCACGACCACCGAAGCCGCAGCAAACCCTCGTCCTGATGCCGAAAGCCGCCATCACCGTCGAGCATCTCTCCAAGGCCTACCGCATCGGCCGGAAGGAGGAGACTCACAACACCCTGACGGGGGCGATGCTCTCCTTCGCACGGGCGCCGCTCCGGAACTTCCGGCAGCTCCGCACGCTCGACGCCGCGAGCGCCCCCGAGGAGGAGGTCGTCTGGTCCCTGCGGGATGTCAGCTTCGAGATCCAGCCCGGCGAGGTGGTGGGGATCATCGGCCGCAACGGCGCCGGGAAGAGCACGCTCCTCAAGATCCTCTCGCGGATCACCGCCCCTACCTCCGGCCGCGCGGTGATCCGCGGCCGCGTCTCGAGCCTCCTGGAAGTCGGGACCGGCTTCCATCCGGAGCTGAGCGGGCGCGAGAACGTCTACATGAACGGCACGATCCTCGGGATGCGGAAGCGCGAGATCGACCGCAAGTTCGACGAGATCATCGACTTCTCCGGCGTGGAGAAATTCATCGACACGCCGGTCAAGCGGTACAGCAGCGGCATGAAGGTCCGCCTCGCCTTCGCGGTGGCCGCCCACCTGGAGCCGGAGATCCTCATTATCGACGAAGTCCTCGCCGTGGGGGACTTCGAGTTCCAGAAGAAGTGCCTCGGCAAGATGAACGACGTGGCGACGAGCGGACGGACCGTCCTGTTCGTCAGCCACAATATGGCGGCGGTCGAATCGCTCTGCTCCACCGGTCTGCTCATGGAGCAGGGACGGCTCACCTACCGGGGCAGGACTCCCGAAGCTCTGCAGCGATATCAAAGAGCGGCTCAGAGCTCACAAGCCTCTCACAACGACCTGACCGGGCATCCGGGACGCCCCTCTCACGTGACGTCGATCATGCGGCACGTCACCCTCAGGGGAGACGATGGTGAGCCGACGACCACGTTCCGCATGGGGGGGGAACTCTCCGTGGACGTCGCGTTCGAGAACGACAGCCGGTTCAGTCCGGTCCTGGGAATCGTCGTCAAGACGGAGATCGGCAGCCCCCTCTTCGGAATCGACAATCGAGTCGTGAGCGGCTTCGACCTCGGCGAGACGGCCGGCGGCGGAAGAATCGTCTGTACGCTCGCCGGGCTACCGCTGATGCCCGGGAATTATTCGCTGGACCTGTATCTGGGAGACCGGCACCGGGGCCTGGATCAGATCTACGACGCGATCGCCTTTTCGGTCGTTCCATCGGACGTCTTCGGAACCGGAAAGCTTCCGTCGCCTCATTGCGGCCCGATCTGGCAGTCGGCGGAATGGTCCCTGGCACCGCAGGAGCCGGCGCTCGAGAGGGAGGTGTGTTGAAGCCCATGTCCGCCCAGTTGGAGCCTCGTCCCGAAACCGCGTATTCGGCAAAGTTCTTCGATCAGCTGGATGGCCAGACGCGGGCCTCGGCCGAGGTGATCGTGCCGATGGTCATGGACCTCCTCGGCCCGACCAGTGTCGTGGACGTCGGGTGCGGCCGGGGCGTCTGGCTGTCGGTCTTTCGGGAGGCGGGGGTCCATCGCGTCGCCGGTCTCGACGGCGCCTGGGTGGACCCGCGGCAACTGGCGATTCCGGGCGAATGTTTCCAAGCGGTCGATCTCACGGCGGACTGGCCGGCCCCTGGGACGTTCGATCTGGCGGTCTCCCTCGAAGTCGGCGAGCACCTGGCCGAAACGGCTTCCGGACGGCTCGTCGAGAACCTGACTCGCGCGGCCAGCGCTGTGCTCTTTTCCGCGGCCCTCCCCGGCCAGGAAGGGACGCACCACATCAATGAGCAGTGGCCCGAGTTCTGGGAAGGGCTCTTTGCGGAGCGGGGCTTTGCGCGTCTCGATCCCTTTCGGCGGCGGATCTGGCAGGACCCGCGGGTCGCCTGGTACTACCAGCAGAACCTGACGCTGTTTGTCGCCCAGGGCGTGCTCGACGGCTCGGCCGCGCTGCGGCAGGAGCGAGATCGAGCCGCCATCTGTCCGTTGACGCTCGTGCATTCCAAGGTGCTGCGGCCCATGAAACACCCGCGGCCGGCCCTGCATCTCCTGCCCCGGCTGGTGCTGGAGGCCATCCGTCAGCGCTGGAACCGCCTGATCCGCGGCCAATGACGCCTCCACTACACTGAAGTCCACCATGCTCGGCGTCTCGATCATCGTCCCGACCTACAACCGTGCCCAATTCCTCGGGCCGACGCTGGAGAGCATCGGGCAGCTGCGGCGTCCGGACAACGCCTCCGTCGAAGTCCTGGTCATCGACAACAACTGCACCGATGACACCGCGCGCGTCGTGGCTGCCGCCGCGGAGAGCTTTCCGTTGCCGCTCCGGCACGTCATCGAAACGCGCCAGGGGCTGTGTCACGGACGGAACCGGGGGTTGCAGGAGGCGCGCCATGACTGGCTTGTCTATCTGGACGACGACATCGCCGTGAATCCCGGATGGCTGGAGGGACTGGCGGAATCGATCGACCGCTGCGCCGCCGACGCCGTCGTCGGGCCGGTCTTTCCCAAGTTCCTCGACGGGAAGCCGTCCTATCTCGTCGGCGAGGTCCTCGATTCGATCAGCTCCGGATACAGCCGCAGGGGAGAGTCGATCCAGGTGCTGCCCTCCGAAGTCGCCCATGAGCTGCCCGGCTGCAATTTTGCCGTTCGAAGGGAGGCCGCGCAGGAGGTCGGCGGCTTCGATCCCGAGCTGGACCGCATCGGAAAGTCGCTCCTCGCCGGCGGAGACTTCGAATTGGGAATGCGGCTCGTCGCGGCAGGAAGGCGGACGGTCTACCATCCCGAATGCCGCATCGAGCACATCATCATCCCGGAAAAGCTGACCAAGACCTACCTCCGCCGCCGCTCCTTCGGCCTGGGAATGACGGTCCGCAGAGTGTCCGCCTGCCAACTGAGCTGGGGCCGGAAGATCCGTCTGGCGCTCGGCGTTTGCCGGCTCGGACTGGGTGCGATCTGCAGCCACGCGTTCCGGCGGCCGGCGACGGCGCTCGCCTGGGAGCTGCGAATGTTGAGGGCGATGGGGTACTTGCGGGGGTAGCTTCTTCCGCACCGGGCCGCTTCGGATCGAACGATGTCCCGGCCAGCGGGGCGGGGTGTGGGGGGGACGAGGACCCAGGGAATGAACGAGACCGCTCGAACGACACCGGCCAGACAGACCGGCCACCCCCAGGGGGGACTTCCGCGCCACGCCGCGCTGGCGCTGCTCACCCGGTTCAACGCCCCGCTCCCCTGGCTCAACCGGCCCGCCCCCGACGCCGCGTGGCTTGAGCATCGATGCCACCTGTTCGAGACGTTCTGCCTGCCGACCGTTCAGGCTCAATCCTTCCAGGACTTTCGCTGGATGGTCTACTTCGACTCCCGGACTCCGGATGCGGTCCGGGCGCGGATCGACTCGTATCGTCGATCCTGCCGTCAGCTCGAGCCCTGCTTCGTCGATGAGCTGGACAACGCGGTGGCCTCGCAGGCTATTCGCGACTCCTGCGGAGATGACGTGCAGTTTCTGGTCACGGTTCGCCTCGACAATGACGACGCCGTTTCCAGGCAGTTCCTGTCGCGGTTCGCGGCGGCGGTTCGGCCTCACGAACCGGAGCGGCGGTTCATCAACATGCGTCGGGGTTACACCTGGAAAGAGGGGCGCGTTTTCGAACAGGACGACCCGTCGAGCCCGTTCTTTGCCGTTATCGAGCCGCGACGAAGCGCGGTGACGGGGCTCTCCTTCGACCATACGAAGATGGCCGAGCATGGCGACGTCCAGCAGATCGTGGACGGCCGCCATTTCCTTCAGGTCGTTCACGGCCGGAATGTCTCCAACAGCCTGCGGGGACGGCCGCGCGAGGTGTCGGCGCGGGGCCTTCTCCCGCAGTTTCCGTCCGCCGCGCTCGATGTCCCCCCGAACGCGCTGCGCCGGATGTGGTGGAACGGCCTGGGAGCGGTCAGCCAGGCGCGGCGAACCCTTCGCCGGGTCCTGAGTCAGGACATCGGGCGTCTCGGAGTGACGGATCCGTCGTCGCGAGAGTCCCTCTCCGGGCTTTCGCGAGGGGAACACTCTTCGCCACCGGATCGGGAGCAGACAGAGACATGAGCGGTCACGAGCAGGAGATCCAGCCGATGCCGATGTTCGGCTTCCTGAGGCGCGTCGTGCATTCCGTTGCGGGAGAAGCGAACTACGCGCGTCTCCGGAGACGCCTCCGGCGGTCGCACCTCGCGGCCTGGCCGATCCGGAAAGACCTCCGCGCCCTGGCCCGCTTCTATGGTTCGGACAAGTGGGGCGCCCATCGCTATGCCGCGCATTACCAGCAGCACTTCGGCCCGTTGCGGCGCGACAAGCTGACCATCCTGGAGATCGGCGTCGGCGGATACCGCGTTCCCTACGCCGGAGGGGAGTCGCTCCGGATGTGGAAGAGGTTCTTCCCCAGGGCGCGGGTCTATGCGATCGACATTTTCGACAAGTCTCCCTTGAACGAAGACCGCATCCGGATTTTTCAGGGAAGCCAGGACGACCCGGTCTTCCTCCGGTCGGTGGTCGACGCGGCCGGCCCCTTCGACATTATCGTCGACGACGGAAGCCACGTGAACGCGCACGTGCTAGCGTCGTTCGAGTTCCTCTTCCCCCACCTGCGATCCGGCGGCTGGTATGTCATCGAGGACCTTCAGACCTCCTACTGGCCGGACTTTGGGGGAAGCGAAGATCCGCTGGCCGCGGACACCGGGATCGCGCTCTGCAAACGCATCGCGGACGGGCTGAACTGGGAGGAATTCCGGAGCCGTCCCCCCGGACGCTTCGATGCCGAGATCACCGCGATCCACCTGTACCACAACCTGGCGCTGATCAAGAAGGGGGACAACAGGGAGGCGAGTCTCACCGCCCCCTCTCGCCCGCCATGCGCCGAGCGCGGACCGGCGCCAGGAAACGACGGAGCCACCCACTGAATCACAACGTTTCTTTGCGACGACCACCACGCGTCCTTCAGGGGACTCGGAGCGCGTTCCCTGGCTGCGCTGAAGGATCGATCAGCACGTGCGAGAGCCTTCACTCCCTCCATCGCTCCAGAAAGCCGGCGCGGAGCCCAGCACGCGGCGGCCATCGGATCGGCCAAGGGGCATGAGTTCCACTCCACTCGTCTCCATCGTAATTCCCTGTTTCAACGCAGAGTCCTTCGTCGGCGAAGCGATCTGGAGCGCGCTCCACCAGACGTATCCGAATGTCGAAGTCATCGTCGTCGACGACGGTTCCGCCGACGGCAGCCTCGCGGTTGTCCGATCCTTCGGAGACGCGATCCGGTGGCAGACCGGACCGAACCGAGGAGGATGCGCCGCGCGAAACCAGGGTCTGCGCCTGGCCGCGGGGGAATTCGTGCAGTTCCTCGACGCGGATGACGTTCTGGCTCCCGACAAGCTGGTGAAGCAGGTCGCGGTCGCCCGCGAGAACCCCGAAGCCATCGTCTATTGCGACCATGATCTGCAGGGGGGGCCCGGAGGGGGGATCACGACGCGGGGGATGCCTTGCGGCGACACGGATGGCGTCGTCTTCGTCCTGCGGCATCGCGCGCTGACGACCATCGCCCCGCTGCATCGAAAGGAGTGGCTCATCGACGTGGGAGGCTTCCGGGAGGGCCTGAAGGCCAGTCAGGAATTCGATCTGCACCTGCGTCTGGCGGCCACGGGACGGCGTTTCGTTCATCTGCCGGAGGCATTGTTTACCGTCCGGCGGCGGTCCGGCAGCGTCTCGGCCGACGCCGCGCGGACTCTGGCGGCCCTGATCGCCTTTCTGCCCGGGCTGATCGAGCAGATGCAGGCGCAGGGTGCGCTGACGGCCGATCGGCGGAGTGAGTTCGCGGCCTATGCCGCCCGCGCCGGCCGACAGTGCTGCCGGGGCAAACAGTTCGAGGCCGGCCTGCAACTGCTCAACCTGGCCTTTCGCCTTGACCGGAGAGCGGCGACCCAGGCCGCCTACACCGCCGGATCACGACTCCTGCTGGCCGCCCTGGGACCGGGGCCTGTCGAGCACCTGGCGGCTTTGCGCCAAGCCCTGAGCGTCAACGGTCTCAAGCGAATCGCTCCCGGTCCCCCCCAACAGGGATCTGCAGCGTGCGCAGAGTGAGGAGCAAGGCCGCCTCGTTGTTGCGGCGCATTCACCGGTTTTTCAGTGCAGTCCTGTTCTGGGTCTACAACCACGTTGTCACCAGGTTCCCGTCGCACTGGCTGCGAACCGTCTTCCTTCGCCGAGTCCTGGGGATGCCGGTCGGCCGAGGGACGGCGATTCACATGGGGTGCTTCGTCACAGGGACGCAGATCCGCATCGGAGCGACGTCGGTCGTGAATCGCCGATGTTACCTCGATGGCCGAGGGGGGCTGACGATTGGCGACAACGTCAGCATTTCGCCGGAGTGCTACATCCTGTCGGCGTCCCATGACGTTCAGTCCCCGACGTTCCAGTCCCGGATGGCCAGCGTTCTCATTGAGGACCGGGCGTGGATCGGAGCGCGGGCGATCGTTCTTCCTGGCGTAACGATCGGTGTCGGCGCCGTCGTGGGAGCGGGGGCCGTCGTCACGAAATCGGTTCCGCCGTTCACCATTGTGGCCGGCAACCCCGCGCGCGAGATCGGCAAGCGAAACGAGCAGCTGACCTATCAGCTGCGCTATTTTCCCTGGTTCGATACGGACATCGGACAGTAGAGCCCACAGTGACGCCCTGAGGGTGACGGGAGACGTCACTGAGGAGGCGTCGTTCCAGTGGCTCGAAGATTCCTCCTCCCCGCCCCCCCGCTTTCCCGCCGGCACCCGCGAGGCACTCCGGTGAGCGACGGGATGACTGTGAAGCAGATGTTTGACATGACAGCAGACCTGTTGTCCGCCGGCTCGAATCCGACAGGGACCACGGCACTCAGCCACCCTCTCCCTTGTCCCGTCTACTTCGTATCGCACCGATACCAGAATCATGCCGGCCCGAGCGGCTATGATCGATTCGCGGACTACCTGGGAGAATCGGTCACCGCTCCCCGGTGGCTCGACCACCTGGGACGATCAGTCCTGCGGCCGATGACCAAGCTGGTCGAGTGGTACAACGGAAGTTTCGAATACAGCCGCCACGACTGCCTTCGCGAGATTGCGACGCGGCTGCATATGTCCGGTCGCCAGGACGCGATCTACCACTTTCTTTATGCGGAGAAGTCGCTGCGGTATCTGGGCCCCATGAATCGCCGGGGCGGCCTGCGGATCATCGGCAGCTTTCACCACTGTGCCTTCAAGTACCCGACGTATTTCCGCTCCACGGAGCACTTCCGCGCGATCGAGCACGCGGTCGTCGTCTCGAGGATTCAGATCGAGCACATGGAGTCGATCGTCGGACCGGGCAAGGTCTCCTTCGTGCCGTACGCCGTCGATGCGAGTTATTTCGTTCCGGGAGAGCGCGTTTCCAATCGTCCGCTCCGCTGCACGTGCGTCGGCCAGCATCTGCGAGACTTCGAAAACCTGCCCGCCATCATCAAAACGCTCCTGTCCGCCGAGCGGGACCTGGAGTTCTACGTCGTCGGCGCCCCTTCCAAGGTCCGACAGAGCGTCGAGTTCGATCGCGTCGTCTGGAAACAGGGGATCTCGGACGCGGAGTATCTGGACCTCCTGCAGCAGACGGATGTCCTGGTCCTCCCGCTGATCGACAGCACGAGCGTCACCACCGTCAACGAGGCGCTGGGGTGCGGGGTGCCGATCGTCACGAATCGAGGGGGAGTGTCCGACTACCTCAACGACGCATGCAGCATCGAGTTGACCACCGGGGACGTGGCGGGGATGGTCGATGCGACCCTCGCGCTGCTCCGCGACGATCGCCGGCGGAACACCATGGGCCTGGCCGCTCGCCAGCAGGGGCTGGAGCTCGACTGGTCCCGCAGCGCGGCGAAGATGGCCGACGTCTACCGGCAGGTCTACGACGGCATGCCTCGGTCCGAATCCAGGGGACACTGAAAGCCCCAAGGTCGTCCTCCGACGACCTCGACAGGGCCCTCGAGCCCCCGGCGCTCTCGAGCCGACTCTCCGAGGGCCACGTGTCTGCTGCGACAGACACCAACCATTCTCTTCCTCCACGGGCGGGCCTCTCGCCATGTGGGCTTTTCGAAACTGGGACTGACCTGTGACGCAATTGGTTCAACGAACGGCCCTGATCACCGGCATCACGGGGCAGGACGGCTACTACCTGACCCGTCTCCTGCTGGAGAAGGGATACACCGTGCACGGCATCGTCCGCCGCGCCAGCACGATGAACAGGACGCGGATCGATCAGCTCAAGCTGGAGATGCCGGATGCCGCCGCTCGCGTCATCCTCCACTACGGCGACCTCACGGACGCCGCCAGCTTGCACCGGCTCGTCGACGAGATCGCGCCTGACGAGATCTACAACCTGGCCGCCCAGAGCCACGTCCGGGTTTCGTTCGACACGCCGCTCTACACCCAGCAGGTCAACGCGGACGGAGCGCTGAACGTGCTGGAATCGGCCCGGGTCCTCAATAACCGCAAGCCGGTGCGAGTGTACCAGGCGTCGACCAGTGAAATGTTCGGGGGTATGCCGGGAACGGTGCCGCAGTCGGAGGCAACGCCGTTTCATCCCCGCAGTCCCTACGGCTGCGCCAAGGTGGCGGCGTTCTACTACACGGTCCATTACCGGGAGTCGTGTGGTTTGTTCGCCTGCAACGGGATCCTGTTCAATCACGAGTCGCCGATGCGCGGCGAGACGTTCGTCACCCGAAAGATCACGCTGGCAGCGACCCGGATCAAAATGGGGCTGCAGTCCACACTCCGCATGGGGAACCTGAAGGCGGAACGCGACTGGGGATTCGCCGGCGACTACGTCGAGGCGATGTGGCGAATGCTCCAGCAGCCTCAGCCGGACGACTTCGTGATCTCCACGGGCCAGATGCATTCCGTCGAGGAGTTTCTCGTCGCGGTCTTCACCCGCCTGGAACTCGACTGGCGCGAGTACGTGCAGATTGACCCTCAGTACTTCCGCGCTACCGAGGTCGAGCAGCTCTGCGGGGACTCCCGAAAGGCACGGGAGCTCCTTGGCTGGCAACCCCGTACGAGTTTCACGCAGCTCGTCGACCTGATGGTCGCGCACGACCTGCGCTTGGCCAAACAGGAGCGGGATCTGGCCGGGCTGGCCTCGCGCTCCGTGTAACCCGGACCGGTTCCCATCGATCGACGGACGACTTCCCGTGGACAGCATCTTGCCGCAACCCGATCTTTTGGAGCCAGGCCCGTCTCTTGAGGGGCTGCGGGTTCTCCACGTGGTGGACAACCTGAAGCTGGGGGGGACGCAGGCCCTGGGCCTGCGGATGCTGACCTGGTTGAGCCAGGCCGGATGTCAGGTGAAGCTGTGCGTCCTGTCGAGATCGCCCCGTGACCATCAGTGGCCCTGGCTTCCCGACGTCGTCGATCTCGACTTCTCCGGCGACTACCGCGTTCCGTTCGCCCTGAGCCGCTGTGCCGGGAAGTTTCGAGAGGTCGTCGAAGACTTTCATCCGGATCTCATTCACTCCTACCTCTGGACATCGGATGTCGTCGCCGCCCTGAGCAACCGGGGGGCTCGGCTGCCGCATGTGGTCCATATTGTGGACCGGCGCTCCTGGCAGGCGTCGCGAGCGATCAAGGCCCGGATCCGGCAATGGATGACGCGGCGGGCCTTCGCTCGCTCGCAGCCCCGGTTTCTCGCGGTCTCAGCGGCGGCGGGGGACTTCGCCGTGGAGCACCTGCGTCTCGACCCCGGCCGTGTCGGCGTGGCCTACAACAGCATCGACGTCGAAGGCTACGACGGCGTCGGCCCCAGCGCCTGGATCGAAAAAAGCGACCGGCCGCTGACCCTGGGAATCGCCAGCCGCATCGAGCCGGAGAAGGGGCATGCCATCCTTCTGGACGCGCTCAGCCGCGTCGCCGACAGGGGGAACATCCGTCTGCGGATCGCGGGAGAAGGTTCCTCCCGTCCGATGCTGGAGCAGCAGGTGCAGCGTCTCGGCCTGTGCGAAGTGGTCCAGTTCATCGGGTGGGCCGAGTCCTTCCAGAAGTTCATGGGCGAGATCGATGTCTTCGTCGTTCCATCCGTCGACTCGGAAGGCCTGCCGACGACGATCCTGGAAGCGATGGCCAGCCGGCGCCTCGTGATCGCAACGGACGTAGGGGGAGCCCGGGAGGCGATCCGGAACCGGGTCGACGGGTTGATGGTTCCGCCGGGCTCGGCCCCGGAGTTTGCCGCGGCGATTGAAGCGGTCGTCAACGATCGACCGGCCGTGCGGCGGATGATCGAGAGCGCCCGAACGCGGGTGGCCCGCGATTTCTCGACCACAAAGATGATGCAGACCGTGGTGGAGAGCTACCGCGCGGCGATCGCCGAACGTCAGCCCATGGGGGTGGCCCCATGATCGCCGACGTCGTCGTCACGGGCGCGGGGGGGATGATTGGCCGCGAGCTCTGCAAGGCTCTGGCACGCAAGGCGGCGAAGGTGACCGCCGTTTCCCGCCAAGAGGTCTCGCTTCCCGGCTGCGACGGACGGGTCGCCGATCTGCGCTCGCCGGACTCCCTGCACGGCCTCCTGCGGCCGGGAACCGTGGTGTTTCACCTCGCGGGTCGCACCAGCGTGGCCGGCTCGGTCCACGATCCCTGCGGGGATTTCGAGCACAACGTGGCCGCGACGGTCCAGGTCCTGAACGCGTCGGTGGCCGTGGGGGCTCGGGTGATCCTGGCCTCTTCCGCGGCGGTCTTCCAGCCGGGGCAGCCCCTCCCGCTCTCCGAAACCGCCCTCAAACGGCCGACATCGCCTTATGGCGCGGCCAAACTGTCGTGCGAGAACTACGCACAAGCCTTTCACGCGAGCCGGGGGCTCGATGTCCGCGTAGCGCGGCTGTTCAACGTGTACGGCCCGAACATGCGGAAGTTCGCCATCGTCGACTTCTTCCGGAAGCTGCAGGCCAATCCCCATTCGCTGGAGATCCTGGGGGATGGGGAACAGCTCCGCGACTACCTCTACATCGACGATACGATCGCCGCTCTGATGGCCGTCGCCGAACGTGGAGTTCCGGGCCAGGACTACAACATCGCCTCGGGACAGCCGACGCGACTGGTCGACCTTGCGAAGCTGGTCGCCGACGTCATGGGACTGAGCGACGTCCGGCTGACCGTGACCCGGAAGTCGTTTCCCGGGGACATCCCCCAGTGGTATGCCGACATCCGCAGGATTCGCGGCCTCGGTTTCGAGGCGCAAGTCCCATTGAGGGAAGGACTGGTCAGGACGATCGAGGGGCTGCGTCGCCATGAGTTCGACCAACCCGCTCCGGGTTCACGGTGAATCGGCCGGGCCATGACCTTGAGTCTCTCCACAGACATCGACACGCCGCCAGTTCCCGAACGGGAGCTTCCTGCGGAAACGGTGCCCACCTCCCCAAGCAATGCTGGGCCGATCCTCCGTCCCCGGTCCTACTACCCGGCGCTCGACGGAGTCCGAGGGCTCTCCATCCTGGGAGTGCTCCTCTTTCACTTCTACGGACACTACCACGCCCTGGCGGCGACCTTGCCCAAGCCGCTGGCTTACGTGTGCCGCCTCGGACAGACCGGCGTCGACTGCTTCTTTGTTCTCTCCGGATTCCTGATCACCGGAATTCTCCTCGATACCCGCAAACAGACGCATCGCGCCCGGAACTTCTACGCCCGGCGGGCGCTGCGGATCTTTCCGATCTATTTCCTGACCGTCCTCGTCGTCTACGGTCTCTTTCCCGGGTTCTTCGGCACCCGCTATCTGGTGCCCTACCAGCTCTGGTTGTGGACGTACACGCAGAACATCGGGACCACGTTCCACTGGTGTCCGGATTTCGGCCACTTCTGGTCCCTCGCCGTCGAGGAACAGTTCTACCTGGTGTGGCCGCCGCTCGTCTGGTTCCTGCGGACCGAGAAGAAGGTCGCTGCGCTGTGTCTGGCGACCATTGCGCTTGCGCTCGGCACGCGAGGAGTCTTCGCCGCCTTCGACCAGTTCCCGGCTCAGTTCACGCTCTGCCGGGTTGACGAACTGGCGTTCGGAGGACTGCTGGCCGTCATCGGCCGTCGGGTCACATCCCGCGCTCAGTGGACCGCCGCCACGCTGGGGATGGTCGCCGTCATCCTGTTGTTGGCCGTCCCCTTGTATTTCCTGGAGAGCGGAAAGGGCTCGCCGCTCGTTCAGGTCGTGAAGTTCGATATGCGGGCGGGCCTGTTTGCCGCGGCCATCGCCGTCGTCGTCGGCGCCACGTCCACAACGTGGTGGAATCGCCTGTTGATGGTCGGGCCCCTCGTCTGGTGCGGACATCACAGCTACGCGATGTACGTCTTTCACCCGTTCATCATGTCGGCCTGCGAGAAGGTCCCGGTTCCGGGGAGTACCGTGACCGCGGATGTCGGTCGAATGAGCCTGGCCACGGTCATCACATTGGGGATGGCCTGGTTGAGCTGGCGATTCGTCGAAGCCCCCTTCTTGAAACTGAAACGTCACTTTCTTGAATAGCAGCCCGACCGACCGCGGACGTGAGCTGGTTCTGCCGCCAGGCGATTCTGTATGGAAGTGAACACGAGATCGCCTGGCCTCGATGGCCCCCATGAATCCGATGGCTACCCGCAGGGCCTCGCAACGACCGGCACCGCCCCGCGCGTTTCGGTCGTGATCACGACGCGGAACCGCCGGGAAGAACTCCGGCGGGCCTTGCGGTCCTGCGTGCTGCTGACGGGCCTCGAATACGAGGTCCTCGTGTTCGACGACGCCTCCGACGATGCCACGTCCGACATGGTCGCTCGAGAGTTCCCGGGCGTCCGGTTGATCCGGCATGAAACGCGCCAGGGATACATCCGGCTGCGAAACGAAGGCTTTGTCGAGAGTCGAGGCGAGTTTGTCGTCTCAATCGACGACGACGCCGAGTTCACCGATCCGGCAACGCTTGCCCGGATCGCGACGTTGTTTCACAGCTACCCGCAAGCGGCCGCTCTCGCCCTCCCCTTCGTCGAGCCGCAGCGGCCAGAGGGTTCGGGAGGGATGCGGCCTGTCGCGGCGGGGACTCCGCTGCGGAACTACATCGGCTGCGCTCACGCCATTCGGCGGTCCCTCGCCTTGGAATGCGGAGGCTATCCCGAACTGCTCGTCCATCAGGGGGAGGAACGGGACCTGTGCATCCGACTGCTGGACCGCAGTCACCAGATCCTGTTCGCAGACACCGGCCCCATCGTCCATCACGCCAGTCCGAATCGATCGGCGGCCCGATTGAACTACTACGGCTATCGGAACACGATCCTCTTCTGCTGGATGCGGTTCCCCTTTCCCTATTGTCTGGGCCGGATCGGAATCTCCTCGGTGCAACTCCTTCTCCACAAGTTCCGCTGGAGCCGCTTCCCCTCCCAGGTGGCGCTGATCGGGGCGGGATACCTCGCCTGCCTCAAAAATTTCTCCGCCCGCCGACCGGTCTCAATCGACGCCTACCGTCGCTTCCGCTCGCTCCCTTCCCATGGCCCGCTCGCCGCGACAGAAATCGCTCTGCCCAGCGCGGGTGGTCCCCAGATGTAGCGATCCCGCGAGGGAGCAAGCGCGAGGCATGGCGGCCTCAGCGGCGAGCCGCCACCTCGACTTCAGACGGGACGCACAGGTGGATGACGTCCGCTGAAAAGGGGGCGGCATCCACGGGCATCCATCGTTTCAATCACGGAATCAAGCAAAGGACACTCGTCCCTTGGATATGAGTACTCGTCCCCAAACGCCGCGCCTCGAACCGGGGCCATGCGCCGCGCCCTCCGGATCCACATTGAACCGTCGTGAAAGTCCGTCGTTGGTCTCCGATTTTCGTCATCCGATCGTGTTCGACCGCTTCCACCGTCCGCAACCGTGGGGCGGACGCGAGATGGCTGAGCTGTTCGGACAGAAGTTGCCGCGCGCTTGTCCGTATGGCGAGTTCTGGGAGATCAGCGGCCTGCCCCAGCACCCCAGCCGGGTCCTCAGCGGGCCGCACGCGGGCGTCACGTTGCCGGAACTCTGGAGTCAGAGCGCTCGTCAGTTGACGGGGGACGACGGCCCGCACGAGGAGGACTTTCCGCTGCTGCTCAAGTGGCTGGAATGCAGGGACTTCGTATCCCTTCAGGTCCATCCCGACGATGGGCTCGCCCGGCAGATCACGAGCGAACGCCGCGGAAAATCGGAGGCCAGCGTCGTCGTCGCAGCCGGGCCCACCTCGCGGGTCTACGCGGGTCTCAAGAAGGGCGTGACCCCGCGGCAATTCGCGGCCAGCCTGGAGCAGGGCCGGGTGCTCGAGTGTCTTCACTCCTTCACGCCGCGCGTGGGAGATTGCATCTCGATTCCCGCCGGAACAGTGCACGCGACCGGAGGAGGCCTGATCGTCGCCGAAGTCCAGCAGGCCAGCGACGCGACGTTTCGCCTTCACGACTGGGGGCGGATGGGACTCGACGGCCAGCCGCGCCCGCTGCAGATTCCCGAGGCGTTGCAGGCGATCAACTGGGACCAGGAGCCGGTGGAGCCGACCGTGCCCCGGCGACTGCCCGACTCCGGTGACGGGGTCGAGATGGAGCGTCTGCTCGCGACACCCCATTTCCGGCTGGATCGCTATCGCGTCTCGCGGTTGTGGCCGTCCGTCCATGTGGGCGAACTGACGATGTGGATGGTGCTCGACGGAGAGGCCGAACTTCAGACGGCGGACGGCGAGTTCCGTCAGTCGCTCAGACGGGGATCGTCGGTAATGATTCCTGCGGAGGCCCGGGATCCGGTCTGGACGCCGGTTCAACCGCGGGGATCGGTTACGTTGCTCTGCGTCCGCATCGGCAGCGGCGAGTCTTAATACCAGCGGGCTGTCGCGATGGGCTCAACCGCGGAACGCCTTCATGCGGCGTCCCGGCGTTCTGAAAGACGGGCGGCCAGATTCCAAGTCCGCCGGAGCGGCCGACGTCGCCGTCCGTGAACGCCGTTCGGCATGGCGCCGCTTTCACCGCCCGGCGGCCTTCTTTTCCGCGGTCGCCACTTTACCGGTTCAACAGGTAGTTGAACTGGAGCATGTTGAGCGCCGCGTTCGTGATCTCTTCTGCGATCGTGTACTGGACGATGATCATGTCGTCCGGCTGGATCAGGACGCGCTCGCTGCTGTCCGTAATCGCCTTTCGCAGGTCGACGCGGATGGCGATCGTCTGACCGTTGCAGGTCTTGCGGACGATGATCGCCCGAGACGGGCCGACCGCTCCCCCCCCGCCGCCGTTGCCGCGGAACGCTCCTCCCTGCTGACCGATTGACATGACGCCGGTCTGGCCCTGTCCAGCGTTGCCGCCCGCCATCGAGATGGCCTGCATGATGTCGATGTCGTAGTCGCGGGGAATCAGGTGATCGGAGCCGGGGATCGCTCCTCCGGTGTAGAACTTCTCGCTGTCGCGGGAGGCGATGTACACGATGTCGCCGTCGTTCAGGATGATGTCCCGCTCGGCGAACGTCGGCGGGGTTTCCGGGTAGTAGCGGAGCGGGATCCGGACGACGTTGGGCGCGTCGGGCAGGATCGGCGGGCATTCGCAGGGCTGGCGGCTCGCGGCGATCTGCGCCACGAGCAGGTCGTGCTTGGCCGCATCCTGGTCGCCGCCGCGGATGATGATGACTTCGTTCTCCGCGTCGAGACCGGGGAGGCCGCCGGTCTTGTTGAGGGCGTGCAGGACGTCGTTCTCGTAGGCGGGGAGGTCGAGCGTCTCACCCGTCCCGCGCTTGGCGCTCGCGAGTCCCGGAACGAGGGTTCCCCCCGCCTCTTCGCGGATGACCATGACCCGGAACTGCCGGGGCCGCTGCAGGGTGACGATGATCCGGTCCTTCCCTTCGGGGAGGATCCGCTGCGTCTTCGTGTAGGCGGTCCGGATCGCTTCCGTCGCCTGGGCCAGCGTCATGCCGTCCACGCTGATCGGCTCGACCAGCGGCAGGGAGAGCGTGCCATCTTCGCGGATCGGGATCGGAAAGCCGATCGACGGGGCCCGCGTGCCGTCCTCGGGATAGAAGACCGGCGGGGCTTCATCGGGCTGGCCGAGGACGTTCTCAATGTAGATCCCGAGAACGTCGTTCGCCCCGAGCTTGTAGATCGGTGGAGGGGTCTGCCGGAGGCGGGCCATCGAGATGTCGAGCATGTCCGACCGGGGACGCCCCAGGAGGGCGCGGGGGACACGGTAGGCGGGGATCGACGGAATCCCCTTCAGGCAGTCGAGAGTCGTGCAGCCGGGAGCCAGGAGCAGGGCGGCGACGAGGCATACGAGCCCGCCGATCGACCGGCTCGCGGTCCGGCCCGGGCGGCTGGGACCGTTCCGGTCGCGACCCGACACGGCGGGAGCGGAGATGCTCACGTTCATTGCGTTCGACTCGATGGCGAAATCGTTCCGACCCATGGCACGATCTCTCACTTCCGTTTTGACGTTGGTGCGGGCGATGACGGGCAATCCACGCTTCCGGCGGTTGTCGGGGGAGAGGGGCGAACGCCCAGGCGGCTACTGGAATTCCAGCCGCGGGACTTCGGCCCCCGAAACGGGAGGCGGCAGGAAGGCGGCCGGGGCCAGCTCCGGGAGCGGCGTCGTCTCGATCGGGCCGGCGGGATACCCCGCCTGGGCCGGCATGCCGGCGGGCATGGCCTGCGGGGCGCGGATCTGGATCGTATTGACGCCGACCATGTCGTCTCCGTGAGCCATGGCGACTCCCGCCGAATAGCCGGCGTACCACGCACAGTTCTTTTCCTCCGGCGAGCAGTGATCCAGCCACGAGTGGCTGTGACACTTCGGAGGGACCATGATCGGCGGGCAGCCGGTCTTCCCGTTCAGGATGTCGGTGTAGCCCGCTTCGAAGCCTTCTTTGAAGGTATGCGGGCAGGCGATTCGCTGGTGATGCTGGGCCGCCCGGTAGTCCTTGTAGGCCCAGTGAGCCATCATGTGGTTCCGAAACTGCATTTCGGATTCCTGGATCTCGTCGCGAATGGCGTAAAAACATCCGGAGGCTGACGTCATCAACACCATGCCGACGATCGCGTTTCGGATTTTCATGTCAGTCGCTCGCAACAAGTCCCGACGCGGATGACGGACTGGCCTGACTCTCGGGGCCGATCGCCTCGGGAACGCTTTGGTGCTCCCCGCGCCGCACTCTGCCGAAGTTCAGGACTTCGAACGGATCGGTGCTCCGCGATGGAACGACGGTCCGGATTCGGCGCGACGCCGCTCTCGTTTCTTCGGCAGAGCCGGCAAAGTCGCGCCAGACGAACAGACCGTCACGAGCGGAATTTTCGACGTAATCGGAAAAGTCGCCCCATTTCGCCATGGCGGTGATCGGTTCCGCCTCGGGCGCGCCGCGAAGCAGGCCGTTTCAGACCGGCAGATCCCGCTTCACGGATCGCCCCGCTCCGGGTGCTCCCGGAGGAGAGGCGTTTGTCCCCCGAGCGATCAACGCCTGCCGATGGAACCGGAGCGGCCTTGCGGGGGATCGTTCACCGAAGCCGTTCAGCGGACGCACGTGGTGGACAAGGGGCCGCGGCCTTGATGCAATCCCCCTTCGTGCTCCATTGCCTCCTGTTTGCCGTCCTTGTTCAAAACACGTCGAGTTCGTATGTCCACGTCCCGTGAATCACTCACCCAGGCGTTCCAGAACAAGTCCGCCGTGATCGGCGTCATCGGCCTGGGGTATGTCGGGCTGCCGCTGCTGGACGCCTTCATTTCGAAAGGCTTTCGCTGCGTCGGCTTCGACGTCGACGCGAAGAAGGTGACGGAGCTCAACGCCGGGCGGAGCTACATCAAGCACGTCTCGTCGGAGAAAGTCGGCGGCTGGCGGGAGGCGAAGAAGTTCGAGGCGACGGCCGACCTGTCCCGTCTCAAGGAGCCGGACGCCCTCATCATCTGCGTGCCGACCCCCCTGACCGACTCCCGTGATCCGGACCTGTCGTTCGTCGAAGGGACCGCCCGGTCGATCGCGGCCGCCCTCCGGCCGGGGCAGCTCGTCGTCCTTGAGAGCACAACCTATCCGACGACGACGCGGGACGTCGTGCTCCCGATCCTCGAAGAAGGAGGCCTCGTCTGCGGGCGGGACTTCTTCCTGGCGTTCAGCCCCGAGCGCGAAGATCCCGGGAACGCCAAGTATTCGGCGGCTGGCATCCCCAAGGTCGTGGGGGGGATGGACCCGGCGGCACTCGAACTGGCGGCGGCGATGTACGCCCAGGCGGTCGTCTCCGTCGTGCCGGTGTCGAGCCCGGAAATCGCCGAGGCGTGCAAGATCCTCGAGAACACCTACCGGGCGGTGAACATCGCCCTCGTCAACGAGCTCAAGACTCTCTTCGACCGGATGGGGATCGACGTCTGGGAAGTGATCGACGCCGCCAAGACGAAGCCGTTCGGCTTCTCTGCCTTCTACCCCGGCCCCGGACTGGGGGGGCACTGCATCCCGATCGATCCCTTCTACCTCACGTGGCTGGCCCGCAAGTACTCAATGACGACGCGGTTCATCGAGCTTGCCGGCGAGGTCAACGCCCGGATGCCCGAGTACGTCGTGATGCGGCTGATGGAGTTTCTCAACGAGCTCGGAAAGCCGATCCGCGGAAGCCGGATCTGCCTGCTGGGGGTCGCGTACAAGAAGGACATCGACGATCCGCGGGAGAGCCCGTCGTTCGTCCTGATGGAGCTCCTCCTGGCGCGGGGGGCGACGCTGACCTACAACGACCCGCACGTCCCCAAGCTGCCGAAGATGCGGCATCACCCCTCGCTGCCGGAGATGGCCAGCCAGGAGCTGACGCCCGAATTCCTCGCCAGCCAGGACTGCGTGCTGATCGCCACCGACCACTCGGCCTACGATTACGCCGAGATCGTCCGGCACGCCCGGCTGGTCCTCGACACGCGGAACGCGACGAGCAAGGTGACTGCGGGGCGGGAGAAGATCCGCAAGGCCTGACGTGGAGAGTGGGCGTCAGGGACGAGTGACAAGGGCACGGACGGGGCGGGAGAGAGTTGGACCAGGCGCTCTACATCATCGGGGACATTCACGGCTGCAGCCGCGCGTTCGAACGGATCCTGGAGGAGTGCAGCCCGACGGCGGGCGACACGGTAATCCTCTTGGGGGACGTAATCGACCGCGGACCGGACAGCCGCGGCGTCCTGCGGCGGATCGTCGAGCTCGAACAGACGTGCGCGACGCACCTGATCCTCGGGAACCATGAGGAGATGCTCCTGAGCGCCCTCCACGGCTACCAGACGCAGGGTTGGCTGCGGCACGGCGGCATCGAGACGCTCGAGTCCTACGGCGGCCAGTTCAGCGACATCCCCGACGCGCACCTGGAGCTGCTTCACGATGCCCTCCCCTGGTGGGAGGGGCCGACGGAGATCTGCATTCACGCCAACCTCGAGCCCGGGGTGCCGTTGGCGGAACAGGACAGCGACTGGCTGCGGTGGAAGAAGTTCACCGGCCGCGAACCGCCGCACCCCTCCGGCAAGCGGATCGTCTGTGGCCATACAATCTGCCCTGGCGGAGTCCCGTTCGTCCGCAACGGCTGGATCTGCCTCGACACACAGGCCTACCGGGGCGGGTTCCTGACCTGCCTGGCGGCCCACACCGGCGAGATTCTTCAAGCGAGCGAAACGGGACGCTTCCGCCGCGGGGCGTTCCTCTCGGACCTGGAGTAAGATTGAGGGGCGGCTCGCCCCCACTCCATCGATCGATGAGCACCGTACCGCCACCGCCGCCCTCCTCGAACGCCCCCCGGCCGGCCGTCAAGTCGAGCTGGCGGCGGCGTCTCGCCCTAGTCGCGGTCGGGCTCCTGATGGCGTTCGTCTTTCGAGCTTCCATCCTCACCGGCCTCGCCCGGCCGCTGGTCTACCCGGAGGCGGAGCGACCGGCCGACACGATCGTCATCGTCGGAGGGGACAACGCCGCGGAACGGGCCGCCCGGTCGATCCTCGAGAAGGAGGCCGCGCGGATCCTGGTGGCGACCAATCCCCCCACCGAGTGGGAGGCGAAAGGGATCCTTCCCGACGAGTACTCCCCGATGCAGGCCGGCCTGAAGTCGCTCGGCGTCTCCGCGGGAGTTGTGGAAGAGATTCGTCTCCACAATGTCGATGACACGCTGACGGATGCCCTCGCCCGGTGGCTGGACCGGCATCCCGAGGCGCGGTGCCTCGTGCTGTGCGAAGAGATGCGGAGCCGCGAGGTCCGCTGGCGTCTCGACCGGACGCTCGCTTCCGCGGACCGGGATCGGGTCTGCCTGGGGCTGGTCGTCGACCGCAAATTCTGCCGGTCGAACTGGTGGAAATCCGAGGAGGGGATCTCGGCCTTCGTCACCGGGTGGATGAGTCTTATTCTCCAGGCGACGCGCGGCGATGCGATCGACGAGTGGCGCGAATGCAAACCGACCGATTTCACGATGGCCCGCTGAACCGGCCGCAGCCCTCCCGTCTATGGGTGCTGGGGCTCGGCTGCGCGCTGCTCGTGACGCTGGCGGTCGTGACGCTCACTTGGCGCGAGTCGCTGCTCGCCGCCGCTGGCCGGTGGATGAATGTCGGGGAGCGACTGGACCACTCGGTCGACTACACGTTCGTCCTCGGGGGGAATCCTAAGACGCGGGTCGTCATGGCCGCGGCGCTCTATCGCGAAGGCTTCACTCGTCGAATCCTGCTCCCTGAAGTGGAAGTCCCCCCGGAGGCCGTACAGGGACTGGCGCTGCCGGAGCGGGAAGTGGCCCGGCGGATTCTCCTCGCCTCGGACGTCCCGCTGGAGGCGATCGTCGACGTGGACGGCGAAGTGACCAGCACGCGTGACGAGGCGCGAGCGCTGGGCCGCTTTCTGGACCAGCACCCCGAGGCGGAGGTGGCGGTCGTGACGAACGACTACCACACCCGCCGGGCGCGAATGCTCTTCGAGCGACAGGTGCCGGGACATTCGCGACGGCTGCACTTTGTGGCGGCTCCCACGCGCGGCTTCGGTCCCGACAACTGGTGGAAGCTCAATAACGGCGTCAACACTTACGTGACAGAGTTTGCGAAGCTCTGCCGCGACGCCTTCCGGTAGGCGCAGCGGGTTCTGGTCTCGGACTGGGTGTGTTAAACACCAAGACACCAAGGGGGCACCAAGAGCACGAAGGATCAGGCGGTCTAAGAATGCCTCTGTGACCTTGGTGTCGTCTTTATGTCTTGGTGTTTCACTCTTCGTCAGCCCCGAGAGTTCAGCATCTTCCGGGTGACGGCGGCCGCCTCCAGAAAGGCCGCCCGTTCCGCCTCGGACATCAGGATCCGGCGGCGGGCCATCATCTTCTCGGCCACATTCAGGGCTCGCTCCGGCTCGTAAAGCACGCTTCGGCCGTCTTCGAGCCACTGGAAGTTCGGGACGAACTTGGGAGAGCGGACCGTGTTCACGGCGCTCGAAAACCCGATCGACGCGCCGGTCGGAATCGCGCAGTTGATCCCGATCTTCGCGTGGTCCCCGATCGTGGCCCCCACAAACATCTCACCGGTCTCGACCTCCGTCCCGTTGATCGGCACGCGGACCGTGCCGTAGGTGTTCTTGAGATCGCTGTTGGACGATCCGGCCCCCAGGTTCACCCACGAGCCGACATAGCTGTGCCCCAGGAAGCCGGTGTGCTGCTTGTTGGAGTACCCCGCAAACACGCTCCCTTCGATCTCCCCTCCCACCTTGCAGAACGGCCCCAGCGTCGCCCCTCCGCGGAGGACGGTCCCGGCCTGGAGCACGCAGTCATCACCGATGTAGGCGGGCCCCTGAATGGAACAGTGCGGCAGGATCTTCACCCGATCGCCGATCCAGACCGGCCCTTCATCGGCGTCGATCACGTTCGCGGGGAAGATTTTCGTGCCGCGGCCAATCCGGATCCCCGCGCGGTTCAGCAGGTAGACTCCTTCGCGCGGGGGGCTCTCTGACTCGTCCGGCTGCGACAACGCCGCGGGCCCCAGATCGGTCAGCAGCAGTTCCTGGTTCTTCTTCACCAGGTTCCAGGGCCAGTCGACCAGTTCGACGCACTCGCTCACGTCGCGGCGGGGAAGCTTGGCGAAGCGAACATCGCTCCCGTCCGGCTCCAGAAAATCGCCGGGAGCCAGCGTCCGCGCCAGTTCGGCGTCGGCAAAGAGGCAGGCGAGCTGCCGATCCGCTCCGGCGATGCCGATCCACGACCCGCTTTGCCCCCGGCCGGGCAGAGACCGCCAGATCCCGCGCCCGTTCAGCAGCAGCGTCGGCCCCTCGAGCGCGGCGTTGACCTCCAATCCAGTCGTCCGGGCCGCGATCTCCTGGAGCCCCGGCCGACACCAGGCCCCCCTCAGTGAGGAGAGCCCGTCGCCCGATGACTCAGGCCGTAGATTTCCTACGCGCCACGCCAGCGTGCCGGCGCCAACCCGCAGATCGAACACAGACCGGAGCAGTGTCAGCGGAAGAAACTGAGTCCACCGGTGGTCTTCGAAGATCAGGAGCGGGACAGCCGCGGACGCGGACAGGGAAGCAACAGCAGTCGTCATGCGAAACAATATCTCTCGTTCGAGCCCGCGGCCGCGATTTTCCGGCTTGGGTTTCGTCAGCGAATCCGGCGAATCGTCAGACGTTCTTTCCCATCCGCTCGCCGAGCCGCTTGAGCGCGGGGCTCGTGTCGTACGGGTCGAGATGGACGTTCAGGATCGTGAACGCGTCCTGGCTCGCCATTGCGGCCTTCATGGATTGATGCAGGTCGCCGACGGTGTGGACCTCGAAGCCCCACCCCGCGCCGAGGAGATCGGGCATGCGGTGGTAGTTCCAGTTGAGGATGTTGTTGAACTCCCCGTCGAGGATGAACCGTTCCGTCGTGTACCCCTTGTTGTTCAGGACCACGATGATCGGATTGAAGTCGTAGCGGACCGCCGTCGAGAGTTCCATGCAGGTCATCTGGAACGCCCCGTCCCCCACGAAGACGATCGGCCGCAGCTTGCGATTAGCGACCTGCACGCCGACCGACGCCGGGATCGCAAAGCCCATCGAGGTGTAGTAGGCGGGAGAGAGGAACTCCGTGTGCTTGTGGATCGTCAGGTCGCTGGAGGCAAAGAGTGAGTCTCCCACGTCGGCGACCACCACCATGTCGTCGTCGAGGATCGAGTTCATGTGGTCGAACAGCGACTTGATCGTGACCGGATCCGACGGGCTCGCTTTCGCGACCGGCTCGGACTTCTTCGGAGGGAGCTTGAGTTTCTTCTTCTTCCCCAGATCCGCCTGCGTCAGCCCCGTCAGGAACTCTTCGAGGCCCACCCCCTGGAAGTGGTGGTGACCGATCCGCAGTTTTTCGCTGGTCGCATAGATACAGCGGCCGACATCGAGCTTGGCCGTGTAGATCCCGAGGTTGATATCGGTCATGAAGGCGCCGAGGAGGATGACGCAGTCGCTCCCCTCGACCGTCTCCGTCACGCTCTGCCGCCCCATCGCCCCTTCGTAGACCCCGAGATAAAGCGGGTGCCGTTCGGAGACGACCGATTTCCCCAGGAGCGTCGCCGCCATCGGGATCTGACGGTCCTCCGCGAGTTTCAGGACCTGGGCCTGGAGGCCGAAGCGGTGGATCTCCACGCCGGCAATGATGACCGGATTCTCGGCCGCCGCGATCCGCTCCGCCGCCTCCGACAGGGCTGCCTGCAATGCTTCGGGATCCCCCTCGGGAGTCGTCCGCGTCGGAGTGTGGGGATAGAGGGCCGGCGAATGGACCCGGTCCCGCGGCAGCTCCAGGAAGACCGGCCGCTTGTATCGGGCGCACGCTTCGAGGCAGCGGTCGATTTCCCGGAAGGCGGTCAGCGGGTCTTCGAGGGCGGCGTTCGCGATGGTGATCTTCTCGAAGACCTGCTGCTGGGTGTTGAAGTCCCGGACGCGGTGGTGCAGCAGCGGGTCGTTGTGCCGCTCGCCGATCCCGGGCGAGCCGGTGATGACGACGACGGGGGATTTCTCCGCGAAGGCTCCGGCGATCGAGTTGCACAGGCTCAGCCCGCCGACGCAGTAGGTGACGCAGACCGCTCCCATGCCGTGAACGCGGGCGTAGGCGTCGGCGGCGTATCCGGCGTTGTCTTCCCGTGTGCAGCCGATGACCCGGATCGGGCTGTTCTGCAGCATGTCGTAGAAGCCGAGGACAAAGTCGCCGGGGATCCCGAAGACGTCGCGGACTCCGTAGTCCTGGAGCCGTTGGATGAGGTAGTTTCCGATCGTCTGGGCAGAACCGTTGGTGGCGGCTTTTCCCCTCGCCCCGACCGCCTTCGCCGGCGATTCCTTGGTAGCCGAGGTCTTCATCGCGGTCGCTTTGCGTGCCATGACATCGTCCCTGCATCAAGAGGCCGTCACGTCCGTCACTTCTCCATTATAGGAGGAGCCCCAGATGCCGGAACACCAGCGTCCGCCGGCTCCCGGCGGCCCTTTGTGAAAATGGCAAGATCCGGCCATCCTCTCTACCTTCCGCCTTAAGCCTTCCGTCTTCCGCCTCCCAATCGAAAGGAGACCAACATGCTCCCCCGCGTTCTCGAACCGGAAGCGATGGACACCGCCGAGGAGGCCGAAGCCTACGACCGGATGGACCACTCCACCGTCAACCGGGCCTTCGCCTCAGACTGGCTTGCCACCTGGATGACTGTCCGAGGGGACGCGCCCAGCTGCCACATGATCGACATCGGGACCGGCACCGCCCTGATCCCGATCGAGCTGTGCGGCCAGTCCCCCCACGTCCGGATCACCGCCGTCGACCTCGCCGACGAAATGCTCAAGCGGGCCGAGGTCAACTGCCGCCGCGCCGGCTGGGAAAGTCGGATCACCCTCCAGAAGATCGACGCCAAAGGGATCCCCTATGGCGACGGCACGTTCGACTCGGTCGTCTCCAACACCATCATCCACCACATCCCGCAGCCCAGGCAGGCCTTGGCCGAGATGCACCGGGTCCTCGCCCCCGGCGGGCTCCTCTTCTTGCGGGACCTCTATCGCCCGGAATCCGCGGATGAGGTCGAACACTTCGTCCGGACCTACGCGGGCAACGAGACCGCCGAGCAGCAACAACTCTTCCGGCAGTCGTTCCACGCCGCCCTGACTGTCGAGGAGGTGGCGAAACTGCTGGAGGAACTGGGCATTTCGCCGACCGCCGTTAGGATGACTTCCGACCGGCACTGGACGATCTCCACCTGGAAGAGCTGAGCGGCCATCGCCCGGCCGGATGAGCAAGGAACAATGACCTACGACTTGTTGCTGCCGCGGCGGATCGTGTTCGGCTGGGGCCGCCGCGCTGAGCTGCCGCAGTGGGCCGCCTCCTTGGGACGGCGGGCCCTCCTGGTCAGCGGCTCGCGCACGCTCTCCGCCAACGGTACCCTCGCCGCCCTCAAGGAATCGCTCACCGCGGCGGGCTTGGCGACGCTCGACGTAGCCGAGATCCACCGCGAACCAGAAGTCGAAGATGTCGACGCTGCGGTCTCCCGTCTCCGGGAGAGCGGCGTCCAGCCGGGGGACTTCGTTCTGGCGGTCGGGGGCGGTTCGGCGATCGACCTCGGCAAGGCGGTGGCGGCCCTGGCGACGAACCGGCAGAGCGAGACCGTCAAAGACTACCTGGAAGGGGTCGGCCGGGGCCTCAAGCTCGACCAGCCCCCGCTTCCCTGTCTCGCGATGCCGACGACGTCGGGGACCGGGAGCGAGGCGACCCGCAACTCCGTCATCTCCAGCCGGGCCGAGGGCTTCAAGAAGAGCCTCCGCTCCGACGCCATGGTCCCCGCGGTCGTCCTCGTCGATCCGGAGCTGACCGTCTCCGCCCCCCGCAACGTCACGGTCTGGTCCGGCCTCGACGCGATCACGCAGCTCATCGAGAGCTACATCACCAGGAACGCACGTCCGGTCCCGCAGGCCCTGTGCCTCGAAGGTCTCCAGAAAGCGGTCCCGGCCCTCCCCCGTCTGGTCGACGATCCTGCCGACCGCGCGGCCCGCGAGGCGATGTCGCACGCCGCTCTCCTCTCCGGGATCGCCCTGGCGAACTCGGGGCTCGGCATGGCGCATGGTGTCGCGGCGGCCCTCGGCGTCACCTGCGGAATCGCTCACGGCCTCGCGTGCGCCGTCATGCTCCCGACCGCCATGGACCTGAACCGCCGCGCCCGCGAGCCGGAGATGGCAACGCTCGGACGGATCTTCACCGGCGATGACCGGTTGAGCGGGGCCGCGGGGGCCGATGCCGCCGTTCGGTTCATCCGGGACTACTGCCAGCGGCTCAGCGTTCCGACGCGGTTGCGAGACCTCGGCGTCACCAAGGACCAGGTCGAGCCGCTCGTCCTCGGATCGCAGGGGAACAGCATGAACGGCAATCCGCGGCCGATCTCGGAATGCGAATTGTCCGACACCCTGGAGGCGCTCTGGTGATTCTGGCCGTCGGTCTGAGCCCCGCGTGGCAGCAGATTCTCGTCTTCGACAACCTCGTTCCGGGTGAGGTGAACCGCGCCGCGGAGTCGCACTGGTGCGGCTCGGGGAAAGTTCTCAACGTCGGCCGGGCGATCCACTCGCTCGCCCCCGGCGCGGGCGCCCTCACGATCTGCCCGCTCGGCGGCCCCGCGGGGCAGGCGATCTTCCATGAGTTCCAGGAAGACCGCATCCCGCTCGTCCGGATGGCGTCGGTCGCCAACACCCGGGTCTGCACGACGCTGATCGAACGCCCCACCGGCCGGATCACGGAGCTCGTCGAGAACGCCCACCCGATCCGCCGCGACCAGCTCTTCGCGTTCGAGTACATGGTCGGCGAAGCCTGGCGAAAGATGTCCACGGTGAAGTGCGCCGTCTTCAGCGGCTCGCTCCCTTCGCTCTCCGATGGATCGTCCACCGCCGACTGCTACGCCCGCATGATGTCGGGCCTCGAAGCCCCGGTGATCCTCGACGCCCGCGGCCCGGAACTCCTCGCCGCCCTGGCCCACCGCCCGCTCCTCGTGAAGCCGAACCGTGAGGAACTCGCCGCCACGGTGAAACGTCCCCTGGAAACCGATGACGGCCTCGTCCGTGCGATGCGGGAAGTCATCGACCTCGGTGCCCAGTGGGTCCTGGTGACGCAGGGAGCCGACTCGGCCTTCCTCGCCTCGCGGACGGAGGTCTACCGCTTTCACCCGCCGAAGGTCGAAGTCGTCAACCCGATCGGCTGCGGCGACAGCGTCGCCGCGGGGATCGCCGTCGGCATCGCGGACGATCAGCCGGTGGTCGAAGCGGTCCGCTACGGCCTCGCCGCCGCCGCCGACAACGCAACTCGTCTCCTGCCGGCACGGCTGGATGGGCCGTCAGTCGAGTCCCTCTTGAACCGCATTGCCGCAACCCCGACGCCTCACTCACGCTTCTGACCGCCGAGCCATTCCTATCTGTGTGCATCTGTGTTTATCTGTGGCTGAAACATTTCGGTGAGCCACAGATGAACGCGGATAAACACCGATGAAGGGGCGAGGGCATCGAAGGTTTCCAGCCGCATGAAGTTTCCCTCCGATATCCTCTGCCGCTGCTGGTTCCTCGCCGGGCCGACCGCGAGCGGCAAGACCGCGGTCAGCCTGCGGCTGGCGGAGCGGATCGGGGCCGAAATCGTCGCGATGGACTCGATGACCCTCTATCGCGAGATGGACATCGGGACCGCCAAGCCGACGGCCGAGGAGCGGACGCAGGTCCCGCACCACCTGTTCGACATCGTCGACCCCGCCGAGGACTTCTCGGTCGCCGAGTACCTCGACGCGGCGCTGCCGACGGTGAGCGACATCCTGGGACGGGGTCGCGTGCCGCTGTTCGTCGGCGGGACCGGTCTTTACCTCCGGTCACTCCTGCGAGGAGTCTTTGAAGGGCCGCCGGCCGACTGGCCGTACCGCCACGGGCTCGAAGCGGAGCTGGCCGCGACCTCCCCCGAAGCCCTGCATCAGAAGCTCGCCGCCGTCGATGCGGCGTCCGCGGCACGGCTGCACCCCAACGACGTCCGCCGCGTCATCCGGGCCCTGGAGATCGTCCACCTGACGGGCCGGCCCGCCTCGGAACTCCACGACGAGCAGCCGCTCCCCGCGGATCAGCGGCCGCAGCACGTCGTCTGGCTGAGCCCGGACCGCGAGCGCCTTCACGAGCAGATCAACCGCCGCGTCGATCAGATGCTGCAGCAGGGACTCCTCCACGAAGTCACGGCCCTTCTGCGACGGCCGCGCGGACTTGGCCGGACGGCACGGCAGGCGTTGGGCTACAAGGAGCTCCTGGACCACCTGGAAGGCCGCGAACCGCTCCCCGCCGCCGTCGATGCCATCAAGACCCGGACGCGGCAGTTCGCCAAACGGCAGTGCACGTGGTTTCGAAATCTCGAAGAGTGCCGCGCCGTCGAGATCGCACCGGGAGAAAGCGCTGATGCGATCGTGGAACGGATCACGGGATAGGCAGCGGAATGGCTGGCTTAAACCGCGTCCTCGCCGGCACAGCTATGCTCGCTTAATCCCAACGTGCGACGGCCGCTGGGGTCAAGGGGGTCTCACCCCCTTGCCGCCGGAGGCACTTCCATGAGGAACCGTGGTAAGCAACGGGCGAAGCCTTTGTGGTACCGGCGTTGAGCACTCAACGCCCGCTTTGCAGTCCCCGCGGGTTGGTGAGGGGGCATACGACACGGTATCCGCGCTTGGACACGCCCCCCTTCAGACTATCTCTCGACGGCCAGGCCTCCGGCGGGCAAAGGGCCAGAAAAACAACACAGGCCCCTCTGCACTCCCCACCAGGGGCCAGCCCCTGGACCCCGGTTCGGCCAAGTGCGCCGTTCGAGCTGCAGCAGAAACGAAAAAGACCACTCGGCAGCGCACTTGCGCCACCGAATGGTCTCACATTCCTGCTTCGCTGAAGCTCACAGCTCACGCCGGCTGAAGCTCGCCAAGAGCATCCTTCAACCGCGCCCGAGCCGTGTGCAACCGTCGCTTGATCGTCCCGACCGGGCTCGAAAACCGATCACTCATCTCCTTGAGAGACTGACCCTCAAAGTAGAACGCGACCAGCGTCTCCCGATCCAGCTTCCGCAACCGCGACAGGCCCTTCTTGACCTCCCGCGCCTGCTCCTGCCGGACCAGACCGTCAATCGGAACATCCGGCCGCGTCCGGAAGGCATCGAAGGTCTCCGGCGCCTGAGTCGTCTCATGCGGCCGCCGAACCGCCCGGTTGATCGACAACCGGATGGCAATCCGCTTGAGCCAGCCCACGAACCGTTCCGGTTCCCGGAGCTGATCAAGCTTACGGAGCATCCGCACAAAGACGTCCTGCGTCACTTCGGCCGCCTCGGCGCTGTTCCGCAACCGACGCATGACGATGGCGAAGACGGTCCCTTCGAACTGCTGGACGAGCTGGTTGAAAGCGGCCGGACAACCGGCCTGAGCCTGGCGAACCAGGAGGAGGAGTTCTAAGTCAGTCATGGGCACCTCTCGAAACCTGAGAGGGGACGCCCCGTTCCCGTTTGAGGAGAATAGAGCGTGAGGATCAGCCCTTCGTCGCCGACTCACTTCGGCAAAAGTGAAGAGGCTGCTGAGAGACCCGGCGCTTGCGAATGACACATTCGAAAACGAGTGAAATCGGCCCCCTGATCGCGGACAACGCCTGCGGATCAGAGGAGCACGCCGACACGAAGTCGGAAATTCCATCGGGGGCCTGGACAGGACTAGTCGCCGCGTAGAGCGTGAACTGCACGCAAACGGCAACCGCATCAACTGATCTGAAACGACCAGCGACCGGTTTGGGCCACGATGGCGGGGCGGGCGGGGAACAACCGTTGTCCGTGGGTGCGGACGATCGTTTCCCCAACCCCGTCAAAGTGAGACAGCTCGACTGATGGCGAGCAGTGCCCAAAGGGGCGCCGGAAGTTCGCTCTCAACTGGCGGCATGACGGATACGCCCGGTACCCGTACTGGCGAATATCTGCGGCTTGGCATCGATTCGCGCACGCTGGAGAGACAGCCTGTCTCCATCGACTTAGAGCGATGGATCTCAGAAAGCGGTTTCCCGAGGTGCATACGAATGCCCGAGCCGACGACGCGATCGCAAACGGTCGCGGCGGCCGCATTGAATGCGAACGTCTGTGCCGTGGCGGTCTTCGTGATCTGCTGGTTCATCGCTGATACCTCCTGCGACCGCTCAGGGCGGTCTTCGGGAAACGAAACAAGGTGCCCCGTATTGTTTCCCCGGGGCGGGTCCTCGAAAAGGGAGACCGAAAAGTTGGGTTGCTGGTCGAGCGCCAGGTCGGACGCCACGCCAGAAGGCATTCCCCATGGCCCGCAAACGCATCTCGTGCGTAGAAAGGAATGCATGGGAGTCAATACGTCACTACGACCCGGGCAGACCAGAAAAGGTTCGCGAGAAATCCGGAGATTCGGGGAAATTCGGAAATTCGTCCCGCTGGACACGTCGGAAAACCGGCCGCAAACGTGTTTTTCCAAGGAGAATTGATGCGTCCCGAACCGCAGGACGAGAGCGAAAAACGTCCGACAGCGGGAACACCATGGTGAGGCGGGCTAAGACCCACCCGGCTCGACCGCTGCCGGACGGACGCATTGTTCGGCAGCGAATCAATTCCTCAAGAGTCCGATCGACGTCGTTCCAGTGAACTCAGGGTTTCCCCGGACCTTTGGCCCTCCAGCAGTAACAACCCTTCCGGTGAAAACGATCCTCGGAAAACGAAACACGAACCCGCGCCGTCCGAAGGTGAGCACCGCCCGAAGAAGCCCCAGCGCAAACGAAGACGCCGCAATCGTTTACACGATTGCGGCGTCTTGCCGATGAGTGCCCCCACAAGGACTCGAACCTTGGACTTACTGATTAAGAGTCAGTTGCTCTACCAACTGAGCTATAGGGGCTTTTTGCGAGCGGGGAAAGGTATCGGCTCGCTCGCGGGAATTCAACCGCTCACATCGGCAATTTCGCCGGCACGCATGATGCAATTCGACCGCCCCCGACTGGACCGTCCCGGCCGCTCGTGGGTTCGCTCGGGAATGGCCTCACCCCTGGGCCTTTTGCCGAACCTCTTTCATCTTAGAGACATACTTCTCCGCCATCGCCCGGATGGTCCCCATGTCTCCCTTTGCCAGGGCCTCTTTCGTCACCAGATTGCTTCCCAACCCGACGGCACAGGCCCCGGATTTCACAAAGTCGCCGAGGGTATCGAGGTTGACGCCCCCCGTCGGCAGGAGCCGGACGTAGGGCAAGGGTCCATGAACCGCCTTCAGGTAGCCGGGGCCGCCGACTTCCGCCGGGAAAACCTTGATGAACTCCGCCCCCGCCTCCCAGGCGGTCAGAATTTCTGTCGGCGTGAACGCCCCGCACATGACCACCTTGTCGTAGCGGTGGCACGTTTCGATCACCGCCGGACGGACGACCGGGGTCACCAGGAATTCCGCCCCGGCCAGGATCGCGGCGCGGGCCGTCGCCTCGTCAAGGATCGTTCCGGCCCCCAGCAGGATCTTGTTCCCCAGTCGATCCCGCACCGCGGAAATGACCTCGAGCGCCCTGGGGACGGTCAACGTCACTTCCAGGACATCTACGCCCCCCTCGGCGAGCGCCTCGGACACCTGGACCAGCTGGTCACTGCTGGAAGACCGAATGATCGCCACGATCCCGCTGTCGAGCACCCGCTGCACATCGTTGTGTCGAGACATACCCCTCGCCTGACCGTCAAAGAACTGATTTTTCGGACGAGTCAGTTTGTAGGACCTCCGCTGGGGAAACGCGAGAGTCTCGCTCGCACCGCCCCAGCAGGATTCGACCGGGGCATTTCATACACCAGTGCTTATTGATACGTTGTCCCCCGGCGAGTACCGTAGTGGCAGCGCTCCGAGTGCTCCCCTCCCGACAAGGAAGCGGCTGAGCCTTCCCCCCGACGCGCTCTCCTCTCCCCTTCCCCCCGGGAGCGAGCCGCTCTCATTCGAGCCTTTCGAATGCCTGCCTCCCACGTCTTCCTGACTGTTACCCCCGCCAGAGCGCTGCTGTGGCGACTCGTCGCTCTCTTCGTGTTCCTCGCCCCCCTTCCGTCGCGCGTCGCGGCCGAAAATCCCTCCTCTCCGATGGGGCAGGCCACGAATGACGAGCGTCAGGGACACGAATATTTCGAGCGGAACGTCCGGCCACTCCTGTCGCAGCACTGTTTCTCCTGTCACGCCAAGGGGCAGGCCAAAGGGGGCCTGAGTCTTGCCGACCGGAAGGGACTACTCGCCGGCGGCGAGGGAGGCGCGGTCGTCTCGCTCGAGAAGCCGAACGACAGCCCGCTGATCGCGGCGGTCGAGGGACGGGACGGCCTTCAAATGCCGCCGAATTCGAACCTGAGCGACGCGGAAGTCGCGGTTCTCAAGCGATGGATCGAGCTGGGTGCTCCGTGGCCGGAGGCGGTCGAGGGGACCGCTCCGACGGCCGGGACCGTAACCGCCGAAGCCCGCGAGTTCTGGGCCTTTCAGTCGGTGAAGCCGGTCGCGCCCCCTACAGTCCAGGACTTTGCCTGGGTCCGCCAACCGCTCGACCGGTTCGTGCTGGCCGCATTGGAAGCCCAGGGTCTCCGTCCTGTCGAGGAAGCCGATCGACGGACATTCATTCGCCGGGCCACGTTCGACCTGACAGGCCTCCCTCCCAGTCCGCAGGAGGTCGCGGCGTTCCTGGCGGACGACGCTCCCGATGCCGACTCGCGGCTGGTCGACCGGCTGCTGGCATCGCCGCAGTATGGCGAGCGGTGGGGACGGACCTGGCTCGACGTCGCCCGCTACGGTGAAGACCAGGCCCACACCTTCCAGGCGCGGACCTATCCCAACGGCTACCGCTACCGCGACTGGGTCGTCGCCGCGTTCAACGCCGACCTCCCATACGATCAGTTTGTGGTCGAGCAGATCGCGGGCGACCTGCTGCCGGCCTCAGACCGTGCCGACGAAGAGCGTAAGGCGCGTTCCGCGGCACTCGGCTACTTTGCTCTCGGTCCGGTGTACTACAAGGACGCCGGCTGCGCGGGGAAGGCGGAGTCGGACGAGCTCGACGACCGGATCGACACCCTCTGCCGCGGATTCCTCGGGCTGACCGTCTCGTGCGCCCGCTGCCACGACCACAAATTCGATCCGATCTCGACGAAGGACTACTACGCGCTGGCCGGCGTCTTCGCCAGCACCGAGTACCGGGAAGTCCCGCTCGTCGCGGACGACGTCGTCCGCCGCTACGACGAGGCCGCGACCGCGATCAAGGACCGCGAGAAAGCGGTCAACGAGGCAAAGGCCGAGGCCACGCGTGAAGCGGGCGAACGGTTCGCTCCGGAAACGGCCAAGTACATCGTGGCCGCGTGGCGGCGGCGTCTCCCCGGTTCCGATGCCTCGGCCAAAGCCGATGCCGCCGCGAAGGACCAGGGCCTGAAACCGTTCCTCGTCGACCGGTGGGTCGAGTTCCTCAAGTCCGACATCGTTGGCAAGCGGCCCTACCTCGCTGGGCTTCAGCAAGCCCTCGGGGCCGAGGATCCCGCGGCCATGGAGAAGGCGGCCGTCCTGGTCCAGGACGAGCTCGTCGCGGCGCTGCAGACCCGCGATCAGGCGAAGACCGCGGAAGCAGGAGGATCGGAGAACTCCTCCTCAAGACCGGCAACGGCCTCAGCGGCTCTGGCCCAGCCTGAGATCCTCAAAGACCTGCTGACCGACCGGAACGCCCCGTTCGCCATCCCCAAGGACCGGGCCGAAAAGCTGTTCTCCGACTCCGCCAAGGCGCGGCTCACCGCGCTGCAGAAGGACGTCGAGCAGGCGAAACAGAACCTCGGCCCCAAGTACCCGTTTGCTCATAGTCTGGCCGATGCCGCTCCGAAGAATCTCCAGGTCCATCTCCGGGGCAACCACAAGGACCTTGGCGACGAAGTCCCCCGACGCTTCCTCACCATCCTGACGGCGGACGCCGCCGAGCCCTTCCATGAGGGGAGCGGGCGGCTCGAACTGGCGCGGGCCATTGCCAGCCCCGCCAACCCGCTCACGGCGCGGGTCATGGTGAACCGAATCTGGCTGAATCACTTCGGCCGCGGCCTGGTCGGGACTCCCAGCAACTTCGGCCTCCTCGGCGAGCGGCCGACGCACCCGGAGCTCCTGGACTACCTCGCCGACCGATTCGTGTCTTCGGGCTGGTCGATCAAGGAGCTCCATCGCGAAATCCTGCTCTCCGCGACGTACCGGCTCAGCAGCGATTCGCGCGGCGAAGGGGCGGCGACGGCTCTCAACCGCGATCCCGACAACCGACTTCTCTGGCGGCAGAATCGCCGCCGCCTGGAGATCGAGGCGTGGCGGGACGCCATGCTGCTCGTCGGCGATCGTCTCGACGACCAGTTGGGTGGCCCCGCGGTCCGACTCGACGACGCCGGGAACCGCCGCCGAACGCTCTACGCCGCGATCAGTCGCCACGACCTGAACGGGACGCTCCGGATGTTCGACTTCCCCGATCCCAACCTGACGAGCGAGCGGCGCGTCAGCACGACCGTCCCGATGCAGCAGCTGTTCGTCCTGAACAGCGAGTTCCTCGCGCAGCAGGCCCGGGCGCTGTCTCAGCGGATTGCCCGGGAGGCGTCGGCCGATGACACCGTCCGAATCGCCGCTCTTTATTCCCTCCTGTTCCAGCGCGATCCGACCGAGGCCGAGACGCAGGTCGGTCTCGCGTACCTCCAGAGCCCGCTCCCTGAAACCGTCGCGCCGGACGTCGTCAAGCTCTCCCCATGGGAGCGGTACGCGCAGGTCCTGCTCGGAACGAATGAGTTCCTGTTCCTCGACTGACATGGAATCCGGCCGATGACTCCTTCGCCACGCCTCTCGCGCCGCCACCTCCTCTCACAGATGGGGGCCGGATTCGGAACGCTCGGTCTCGCCAGCGTCCTGACCGAGGGAGGTCTGCTCTCTTCATCGGCTGACGCCGCGCCTGCGGCTGCCAGTCCCCTGGCTCCCCGGTCGCCGCACTTCGCCGCGCGGGCCAAGCGGGTGATTTTCCTGTTCATGAACGGCGGACCGTCGCACGTCGACACGTTCGATCCGAAGCCCGACCTTGCCCGTTACGCCGGCCAGCAGCCGGAGGAGCTGACGAAGAACTACCAGCGTTCGGTCGGCAAGCTCTTTCCTTCGCCGTTCAAGTTCGGGAAGTACGGTGAGAACGGGATCGATGTGAGCGAGCTCTATCCGCACGTCGCCGGCGTGATCGACGAGTTGTGCGTGATCCGCTCGATGCACACCGACATCCCCAATCACGAGCCCGGACTTCTGATCATGAATTCGGGGAACTCGCAGCCGACGCGGCCGAGCCTGGGTTCGTGGCTGACCTACGGCCTTGGGACCGAGAACCAGAATCTTCCCGGGTACGTTGTCCTCTGTCCCGGGAAGCCGGTTGTCGGTCCGCAGCTGTGGGGGAGCAGTTTTCTGCCGGGAATCTTCCAGGGCTGCCACATCAACAACAGTAAGCTCGACCCGCAGACCGTCATCCAGCACGTCCACAACGCGAACATGCCTCCGGCGGTCCAGCGGCGGCAGGTTGACCTGCTGCAGCAGCTCAACACGATGCACCAGGAACAGCATTCCGACGATCCGCAGCTCGATGCGCGGATCCAGTCGTTCGAGATGGCGTTCCGGCTGCAGTTCGCCGCACAGGAAGTGTTTGAGCTGAAGAGTGAGACGCAGGCGACGCGGGACCTGTATGGGGCGGGGCAGTTCGCGGATGCCTGCCTCGTCGCGCGGCGGATGGTGGAGCGGGGAGTTCGGATGGTCCAGCTCTACTACGGCGGCGGCCAGCCGTGGGATGACCATGGCGACATCATGAATCACGCCGACCATGCCAAGAAGAGCGATCAGGCGATTGCGGGGCTGATCCGTGACCTCAAGAGTCGGGGGCTTCTGGAGGAGACGCTTGTGGTCTGGGGGGGCGAGTTCGGTCGGACGCCGTGGTCGCAGGGGGCGAAGGGGCGGGACCATCACAGTCGTGGGTTTACGATGTGGATGGCGGGCGCGGGCGTGAAGGGGGGCCTGGCTTACGGGACGACCGACGCGTTCGGGAACATGGCGGCGGACAACCCGGTCCATGTCCACGATCTGCATGCCACGATTCTGCATCTGATGGGGCTGGACCATGAGCGGCTCACGTACCGTTACAGCGGGCGCGATTTCCGGCTGACGGACGTGCATGGTAGGGTCGTCCACGACATCCTCGCGTGACATCGCCGAGGCTCACTATCACAGCGGGTCCAGGGGTCCCCCCTGGTGGGGAGTGCAGAGGGGCAACGCCCCTTTGCCCGCCGGAGGCCGTCTCGTCGAGAGATGTCTGAAGGAGCGCGTGTCCAAACGCGGACACCGTGCCGTATGCCCCCTCACCAACCCGCGGGGATTCCAAAGCGAACGGTGAGACGTAAGGGAGTCCTCATAGCTGGTGCCACAAAGCGGATGCCCGTTGCTTGCCACGGTTCCTCATGGAAGCGCCTCCGGCGGCAAGGGGGCGTGGTCCCCTTGACCCCAGGCTGCCGTCGCACGTTGGGTTTGAGCTATGGGAGCCGTGCCGGCAACGGTGAGCCCGTCCGGCCGGATTGCTAGAGTGTCCCTCCGGACCATGATTCTTTGCAGCTCAGGACCCAAGTGATGACTCTCTCCCAGATGGCCGGCGCGTGCCGCCTCGCCGCGGCGCTCGTCCTCCTTTCCTCTTCGCTGTTCGCCCAGCAGCCCCCCTACGACGTCTTCCCGGAGGCGAAGCCGCCCTACTACCGCGTGCGGTACGAAGCCTCCACGAAGCCGGGCGAGCTGATCTATCCCGTCAACTACACAATCTGGATCCCGCAGGACGTCAAGGTGCTCCGCGGCGTCGTTGTCCATCAGCACGGCTGCGGGGAAGGGTCCTGCAAATCGGGGCTGACCGGCGCCTACGACCTCCATTGGCAGGCCCTCGCGCGGAAGCACGACTGCGCTCTGCTCTCCCCCTCGTACGAGCAGCCGGAGAAGGCCGACTGCCAGATGTGGTGCGATCCCCGCAACGGCTCCGCGGCCGCGTTCCAGAAAGGCCTCGTCGATCTGGGGGCGAAGTCCGGTCATCCCGAACTCGCCTCGGCGCCGTGGGCCCTGTGGGGGCACAGCGGCGGCGGTCACTGGGCGGGGGGGATCGTGATGATGTTTCCGGACCGCGTTGCGGCGGCGTGGCTCCGGTCCGGCGTGCCGCTCCTGAAGGAGGAGCCGAAGCGGATGGGGATCAAGTCGCATGTCCTGCCCGACGCGGCTCTCCAGGTGCCGATGATGTGCAACCTGGGGACGAAGGAGGGGGTGACGGACAAGGAGGGGCGGTTTGCCGGCGTGTGGCCCGGCAACGAGGTGTTTTTCCGGGAACTCCGCGGAAAGGGGGGACTCGTTGGCGTGGCGGTCGATCCGCTGACCGCGCACGAGTGCGGCAACCAGCGATACCTCGCGATTCCGTGGCTCGACGCATGCCTGACGGCGCGGTTGCCGAAGTCCGCCGGTCCGCTTCGCGCCATGTCGACGGACGGGGTGTGGCTGGCTCCGATCACCGGTCTGGAGGCGATCCCGGCCACTGGTGCTTCAACCGCTCCGCTCGAAGCGGGTTGGCTGCCCGATGAGGCGATCGCCCGGGCGTGGATGCAGTATGTGAAGGACACGGGCGTCACCGATACGACTCCGCCGCCGGCTCCGACTCAGCTTCGCGTGGCGGGGAATCAGCTCACCTGGGAGTGCGTGGCGGACGTCGAAAGCGGCTTGGCGAAGTTCGTTGTGGAGCGGGATGGGGCGTTCCTGGCGGATGTTCCAGGGGCGGGGAAGAACCCGTTTGGTCGACCGTTGTTTCAGAACCTGCAGTACAGCGACACGCCGACACAGCCGCTGGTGCCGATGCAGTTCACGGATGCGACGGCCAAGGCGGGTGAGAAGCATGTGTACCGGGTGATTGCGGTCAACACGGCGGGGTTGAAGTCCGAGGCTGTGGCGGAGTAAGTTGACGGTCGACCAGCGCCCTCGCCGGCGCGGCTCGATAGCTCAAACCCAACGTTCCACGGCAGCCTGGGGTCAAGGGGGCCACGCCCCCTTGCCGCCGGAGGCACTCCTATGAGGAACCGTGGTAAACAACGGACGTCCCCTTTGTGGTCCCGGCGTTGAGGACTCACCGCTCGCCCTGGAATCCCCGCGGGTGGGTGAGGGGGCATACGACACGTTGTCCGCGCTTGGACACGAGCTCCTTCAGACGTCTTCCGACGAGACGGCCTCCGGCGGGCAAAGGGGCGTTGCCCCTCTGCACTCCCCACCAGGGTGCCCCTGGACCCGGTTCTTCAGGTCGCGATCGCCGGGATTGGAGACAGCGCTGGAGACGGGGCGACAGGGACAACCGGACCATGGTGGCCGCCATGCCCCGCATGCACATACTCCGCCGGCGGCCCCTCCTGAACATGCTCACCAGGAGCCGACCACTTGATCAACCCGAAATCCTCCACAAACAGCACGTAGAACACCGGAACCACCACCTTCGTCACCAGCGTCGCAATCAACAGCCCCATGATCTGCACATAACAAAGCGGCTCCCACAACGGCCCCCCCTTGATCGCCAGCGGAATCAACCCACCGACTGTCGCCAGCACAGTCACCAGAACAGGCCGCAACCGAACGAGAGCCGCATCAATCACCGCCCGCCGCAACGGCTCGCCTCGTTCATGCGCCTCCTCGATGTACTCGAAGAGAACAATGACGTGGCTGATGATCACCCCGATCAGCGACGACACCCCCAGGAGAGCAAAGAACCCCAGCGGCACCCCAAACACAATCAGCCCCATCAGCCCACCCACCATGCCGAACGGCACCGCCGCAAAGACGACCAGCGGCTTCGTCAGGCTGTTGAACTGCAGGATCAGAGCGACATAGATCGCCAGCACCGAAACGATCATCGCAATCGTCAGCGACCCGAATCCCTTCCCCTGCTCCTCCTTCTCGCCGCCAATCTGGAAGTGATACCCGGGAGGCCACTCCGGGACGGCCCCCGCCAGTTTCGCCTCGATGAGCTCATACGCCCGGCTGGCCAGAAGCCCCGGCGCCACGTCGCACTTCACCGTCAGGCATCGCTCGTTGTCCCGACGGGCGATCTTGGGAGGAATGAACTCCGGCCGCAGCGTCCCGATCTGTGACAGCGGAACCCGCGCCCCACTCTTCGAACCGACCACGCTCAACGCCTGCAGCGCCTCCAGGCTGCCCCGCTCATCGGGCCGCAGCCGGAACGCGATCGGGATCAACCGGTCCCCTTCGCGGATGCTCGTCGCCGTGTAGCCGGACAGGGAGGCGTTCATCAGCATCGCCACATCCTCGTGCGAGACACCGCTGACGTTGGCCCGCTCCGGATCGACCTCGAGGCCGACCCGCAGATACTCCGGATCCCAGTCATCCTGAATGTTGTGGGTCCCAGGGATCTCCCGCATGAACCCCTTCACCTGCTCGCCCAGCCGGCGAAGCGTCGCCACGTCAGAGCCCAGCAGCCGGAACTGAACCGGAATCCCGATCGGCGGACCGGACTCCAGGGCCTGGACATGGACACGCGCGGCCGCCAGGTGCTTCGGCAGCTCCGCCTTGAGCCGCTCCGCCACGGCGTACGTGTGCCGCTTGTCACGGGTATGGACCATCAGCTGGGCATAGTTCGTCGCCGGCTGCTCCGGGACGATCGACAGCCAGAACCGCGGCCCTCCTTGCCCCACAAACGTCGTGTACCCCTCCACGTCCTTGCCGATGAGGCCGTCGATCCGCCGGATCGCCGCCAGAGCCTCCCGCTTCGTCTCGTGGATCGACGTCCCCTCGGGCAGGAAGAGGTTGACGGTGAACGCCGAGTGCAGGTCCTTCGGGAACAGATTCGTCCCGATCAGCGGCAACAGGCTCAGCCCCGCGATCAGCACGATCAGGCAGATCGTCAGCGAAGCCCACTTGTGGTTCATGCAGGCTTCCGAGAAGCCGTTGTAGATCCGGGCGAAACGCGAGCCCTTCCCCCCTTCGGCCATCCCCGCCTCGAGACCGAGCTGCCCCTTGAGGAGGTAGTAGCCCAGGAGCGGGATGAAGGTCATCGACACAAGCCGACTGGCCACGAGCGAAGCGGTCACGACCACCGGCAGCGACCAGATGAACTCGCCCACCCCGCCGCTGACGACGAGCAGCGGCAGAAACGCCGCGCAGTTCGTCACCGTGGCATAGAGGATGGCCCGCGAGAGCTTCTGCGGCCCGAGCCACGCCGCGACGTCGCGAGGCGTGCCGTGAGCCAGTTCACGGTTGATGGCGTCCCCCGCCACGACCGGGTCGTCGACCAGCAGTCCCAGCGCGATGATCAGCGCCGCGATCGAAATCTGCTGCAGGTCCACCCCCAGCAGCGCGCAGAACAGGAACGTCATCGCCAGCGTAATCGGGATCGACAGAGCGATGATCAGAGCGCTCCGCCACTCCATGAACAGGAGCGAAACGAGAACGACGATCACGATCGCCTCAACGAGGCACTGCACGAACTCATGAATCTTGAAGCCGACCCGCTCCGGCTCGTCGCTCGTCCGCTCGATCCACAGGTCGTCGGGCAGCACTCCGCGGAGCGACGCCAGCCCGGCGTCGACATCGCGGCTGAACTCCTCGATCTGCGTCCCCTTGACCTGCCGGATCGCAAGCGTGATCGCCCGCGACGTCCAAAGCTGCGGGGCTCCGGAAGCGGCCGAGGCTTCAACTGAAGACTCGGCCGAAGAGCCTGTGACCGGTACGACCGACGAACCGGCGGCGACAGGCCCCGTTGGCCGGTCCATCGCCGGGAACTTGCGGGTCCGAAAGTTCAGCAGCCGCGGCGAGTCGTCGTACCCGCGCGAGATATCGACCAGATCGCGAAGGTAGAGCGGGGTCCCATCCCGCACGTCGACCACGATCTCGCCGATCTCGCGCTCGCTCCGCAGTTTTCCGCTGGGCTTCACCGCCAGGTTCTGATGCGGCAGCTCGATCGTCCCGCCGGGGAGGGTCATGTTCCGCTTCTGCAGTGCATCGGCGAGTTGCCCGAAGTCGAGTCCATAAGGGGCGAGTCGCGGGTTGCTGAAGTAGAGGTCGATCCGCTGGTCGACGACTCCCATCTGTTCGATCTTGCCGATCTTGGTCGACTGCCGCAGCCGGTCTTGGACCACATCCGCCAACTGCCGCAGCTCCTCATAGCTGTAGCGGGCCACTCCCCCCGGTTCCTCCTGACAGCGCTGCCGGAGCGCGGCCTCCAGATCGGTGGGGTTCTCCACCACGACTCCTGGCCAGACGTCCGGGTGCGACAGCGTCCGCGGCGCTTCACGCCACTCGGCGAGCGCGGTTTCGATCCGCGCCGAGTCTGCTCCCGAGGGAACGTGGAAGTCGATGACCGCCGCCCCCAGGAGGGGAATCGTGACGCCGTCTTCCGCCAGCCCCTGATCCGCCAGCGTCCGCAGCCCCTGCTGTCCCAGCCGCTCCAGCAGAGCCGAGTCGACGGTCGAGGGATGAACGATCACCGCGCTCCAGCGATGGTTCTGGAACTGCGGCTCGCGTGCCGCGCGGCTCTCTTCAATCCGCCGGCGAATGACGCCCGCCCGCTGCGCCACCTCCTGGTCGGTCACCGGAGGACTGGCGAGCGTCAGCATGATCGCGACGGTGTCGCCAAAGTCCTTGTCGAGGATCGGCTTCACCATCGTCCCGCCGACACTCGGCAGGTCGGTCATCGAAGCCAGCTTGTTGTCGAGGTCCTGCCAGATCGCATCTGCGTTCTTCGTCGTGTCATAGAGGTCGACAAACACCGCCGAGAGCCCTTCGCGATTCGTCGAGCGGACATGCTCCACGGCGGGGTTCTCGGCGAGCTTCCGCTCGATCCGGCGGCTGACCTCCTGTTCCACTTCCAGCGGGTCCGCACCGGGATAGACCGTCATGACCAGTCCGCTCCGGATCTGGATCACGGGGTCCTGCCGCTGCGGCATGGCCCGGTACGCCGCGAAGCCTGCGATGAGCGTCGCCATCAGGAGGGTCCAGGCGATCGGACGCTTGTAGACGAAGTACTGAGAGACGGTCATGGCAGAACCTGTCCCGATCCCGTCCCGGGCGAGCACCCGGACGGAAGGAGGTCGAGGAACGAAAGCGAACAGAAGCGTGGACGGTCAAAGACGAGACACAGACATCCGCCGATCCGGCGGCGATCACGGAACGACGTGAACCACTTCCCCATCGCGGAGCCGGTGAACCCCGGTCGAGACGATCTCGGCGCCGGCATGCAGGACGTCCGCCGTCGAACCGGACGCATCAAGCGACACCGCGACCCGGTTGTCGAGAACATCCCCGATCCGGATCGGCACTCGGCGAAGGACCATCCGCTCTCCATCGCGCGTCACGCGAAAGACGGCAGCCTCGCCGCTGTCGCCGGTCTCTACCGGGACAATCGCCGTCAGGGGCACGAGCGCCGCGCGGCGCTCATGGCGAAGACGAACGGTCGCGACCATCCCGGGACGCAGTCCGTCGGGCCGATCGATACGAACTTCCACGGGATAGGAGCGCGACCGCTCATCGGCTGCCGCGCTGATCATGTGGACCACCCCGCGGAACACGCGGCCGGGGAGCCCCTCGGCCGTCACCTCAATCGTGTCGCCGATCGCCAGCCGGCCCAGGAGCGTGTCCTGCACTGCGAAGGAGACCACAACGCTCGACAGGTCGGTCACCACGAACACCGGATGCCCCGCCGCCACCTGCTGCCGCTGATCAATCGAACGGAGCGCGACCGTCGATTCCTCGAACGGCGCGGCCAGCTCGCAGTAGCGAAGGTTTTCGTCTCCCTGCTGGAGGGCAATCCGCGCGGCCGCGACATCCCGCTCGGCGACCTCGATCGACGCCTCGGTCATCAGCCGACGGGCGCGGGCGGCGTCGAGGGCCGCCACGGTCGTCGCCTTGCTCGCGGCCAGGGCCGTCGTGCGGTCATAGGCGGACTGCGCCTCGCCACAGTCCGCCTGGGCCTGCTTCAGCCGGGACTCGGCCGCCGCGAGCTTCTGCGAGGCGGAGTCCCGTTCGCGGCGATAGTCCGCCGGATCGAGCCGGGCCAGGATCGTTCCCGCCGGCAGCCGGTCTCCTTCGTGGAGGTCGCGGGTCTTGCCATCGGCCCCGGTCACCTGCCGCAGTTCCTGAACCGTCCCGCCGACCCGGAACGAGAGCTCGACCTTGCGGAACTCGTGAACGACACCACCGAAGTGAGTCCCGGCGACCACGACGCTCTCGGCCACCGGCTCGATCCGAACCGGCGTCGGCTGGGCGGGCGGAATTGCGATGTCATGCGAAGCGGCGAGCCGCGCCATCCCGCTTCGCCCGATGAGGACGAGCGGGATCGTCACCAGAACCGCGAGGAGACCGATTGTCGATTTCCGACGGTTCGTCGACTTCGAGGCAAAAAAAGGGACTTTGGAGTCAGTCATTGGCAGAACCCTCGTCAGACAGGATCTGGTCCGCCACGCGGGGGACCGTGACGGAGTAGTCAAAACTCGTCGACAGCGGCTTCCATTGAAGGCCGTCGAGAAGCAGGCTGAGGTTGTCGAGCAGGTGTGGGGAGCTGGAGGTGATCCCCATCTTTCCCACGACCGAGGCGTAGTTCATGACCGCCATATGGGCGCCGATGTCCTGGCAGAAGAGCGCGAACGTCACCTTCTCGGGCGTCCAGGGGGGCGTCAGCGTCAGGTCCCCTTGCTCGACCCCATCGCGGACGAGGCTGAAGGCAATCTTGAGGATCTGCTGTTCCAGCTGCTCGAGGCGCTCGCGGCGCTCGGACGAAGCCCGGGCGTCGAGGTTCGCCATCCGGATGATCATCTCTGACTGGAAGTAGTGCGGATATCGCTGAGCGAAGATCTCGTCCGCGGCAACGAGAGCCAGGATCCGCTCGCGGGAGATTCCAGGGAGCCGGGAGGCCCGGGCAAAGAGGTCCAGGCGGGTCTCACAACTCTGGATCGCCAGAGCGGCAACGAGGTCTTCCTTCGAAGAGAAGTGCTGGTAAATCGTCCCTTTGGAATACTCGGCCGCCTCAGCCAGCCGGTCGAGCCCCAGGTTGGCGAAGCCGTCTTCGACGAGCATCGTCCGAGCCAGACCAAGGAGCATTTGCTCCCGTCTGCGGATCTCCTGCTGCTTGCGCGTCGCCGTGCTCATAGACTCATTTTCGACAGATCGTCGATTTTTGTCAACTCGTCATTTCCATTGTGGATCGGAATGTCAAAGAGGCGCTCGGGGGAGCCGGTCCCGCAACGTTTGCGGCCATCAGCCAATGTGGTGGGTCCGAAAACCCGCGGCCGACGCCCTCTGGGACGGAAACGCAGCCGGATGAGGCGACGAACCGTGACACCCGTGTGGCATTTGGCTACGCTTTGAATGCGGACGCTGACAGCTGAGCGGGCTCAGGGCACAGGTCGGTTGGCCCTGGCTCCCACCGGCACCGATCCTATTCGACGGCCGGGAGGGCGAAACGCGGAAACGGATGTCGGCGTCCGAAGGCCCCACTCCCTACCTCGTTGTCCAATCCGATTCGGGATGAGTTCTCAAACAGACGACTCGATCTCCGGCTGGCTGAGTCAGCTCCATGCGGGGGACGCCGCCGCCATTCAGCTGCTGTGGGACAAGTTCTACAAGCGGCTCGTGGCCGTCGCGGACAGGTTTCTCACAGGCCTCCCTCCGATCCAGGACGACGGCGAGGACGTCGCGGCCAGCGTGTTCCAGAGCTTCTGGAGGGGGGGCAAGGAGGGGCGGTTCCAGAACATCAACGACCTCGACGAGGCGTGGTGGTTTCTGTTCCGCATGGCCTGGAGGAAGTGCGTGGACCGCGTCCGGCGGGACAAGGCCCAGAAACGGGGGGGCGGCACGCAGATCGTTTCCCTGAACGGAGAAGCGTCCCACGAGTTCCTGGAGATCGTGTCTGAAGAACCGGGCCCGGAATTCCTCGCCAGTTTCAATGAGCAGTATTTTCGACTTTTGGACGCCTTGCCCGACGCGAGCACCCGCAAAATTGCGGTATTAATGCTGCAGGGCCATTCCGCCAACGACATCAGCGAGCGGACCGAGATCTTCAAGTCGACGGTCCGCCGCAAGATGGATCTCGTGCGCAAGGTCTGGAAACACGAGCTCGACAAATGAACAACCAGGATCTTCCCACGGGGCCAGTCGAGGGAGGAACGTCTGTCGTCGTCGCCGGGAGCGGCCTGTCCGATCTCGAAATCGACCTCGAACTGAACTCAGTCTGCGACGCGTTTGAGAGCGCCTTGCAGACCGGTCAGCGGCCGCAACTGGCGGACTACCTGACCGACACACGGCTCCCCGTCTCGACGCTCTTCGTCGAGCTCGTCCAGATCGAGATGGAGTACCGCCGCCGCAAGGGGGAGCCGGTCACGCTCGAGGAATACGTCGTCCGGTATCCGGAGTTCAGCGAAGCGCTCTCGAAGCTCGCCCCGAGCCTCGACACGGTGTCGATGCCCGCCCCGCGGGGAGCGCCGACCACGTCGCTCGGCCGTTTCGAGCTCGTCGCCCCGCTGGGCCAGGGAACCTTCGGCGTTGTCTGGAAGGCCCGCGACACCAAGCTCCGCCGCTGGGTCGCCATCAAGCGGTTTCGCGAAACCGCCCCGGCCCCCAGCCGGGACCTGTTCGCCCGCGAGGCGCGGGCAGTCCAGAAGCTGGATCACCCGAATGTCGTCCGCCTCCTGGAACTGAGCCAGGGAGCGACGACCGATTACATCGTCTTTGAATACGTTGAGGGACGAACTCTCAAGGAGATCCTCGAAGAGCGGAACCACACGCCGCTCGATCCGGACCGCGCGGCGCGAATCGCGCTGCAACTCGCCAACGGCCTGCAGCACATTCACGAGCGGGGTCTCATCCACCGGGACCTCAAACCGGCGAACGTGATGATCACCCCCGCCGGGGACGCCAAGTTCCTCGACTTCGGCCTCGCCCGCCACACCGACACAACATCAACGATCGGTGGCGGCCAGGGGTTCCTGGGGACAATCCCCTACATGAGTCCCGAGCAACTCCAGAAGGGAAAGTCGGTCACAAGACAGTCCGACATCTACGCGCTGGGTACGGTCCTCTACGAGATGCTCTCCAGCCGGCGACCGTTCGAGGGTTCGGTAGAGGAACTCATTGCCACGATCCCCAAAGGGAATCCCTCCCCCATGGACGTGCCGGCCGTTCTACGAACCATTGTGGGCCTGGCAATGGAGGTCGATCCCTTGGACCGCTACGCCTCCGCGGAGGCGATGGCCGAGGACCTTCAGTGCTTTCTAGATGGCTCTACCCCCGCCAGCCGAATCGGCAGAAAGTTGAGGAAACTCGGACGCCAGGTCACGCGTCGAGATTTCCTCGTGAAGTCGGCTGTGGGCATTGCGGCAACGGCTGGAATCGTGAAAGCGGCGGGAGTGTTAGTCCGAACACACGACGACGGCCGCCACGACGTTCTGCTCACCACTCAACCAGAAGGAGCTGAAGTCCATATCATTCCCATCCGCTCTCCTACTGGCGAGCCGGACCTGGCGAGCATCCAGCAACTTCCCGGAAACTCCCCTCTTCGAAGCCGGCTTCTTCCCGGCAACTACTTGGTCGTCGCAGTTCTTCCGGAATCTCGCCGCTTCCATGAGGTTTTTCGGAGAGTGCCGGAAAGTCCCAACGGCTTCATTGACGGGATTGGCGAACACCAACGGTGGGAGCTGCACGACGGCGTCGTGCATTTGCCGTCTATCAAGATTCCGGACGTGACTGTCGTCGACGATATGACTTTGTTTCCTGGAAGCCCAACGTTCCTAACGGGGGAGGTTGGAGTCACATCGGCGCCACGAAGTATGCTCGCCATTCCTTCGTTTTATCTGGACCGTTGCGAGGTCACGATTTCGGACTATCGTCACTTCTTTCGAGGTGACCGTCCCGCTATCGCACCGAAATGGAAGGCCCCCCTCACTGACCGACAAGCCGCCCCCATGTCTTGGGATGCTGCCGTATTGCTGGCGGAGATCATGGGCAAGCGGCTGATGAGCGAATATGAGTATGAGTTTGCGGCAACCAATGGTGGCGAGCGTCTTTGGTCCTGGGGCGACAATCCCTCGCCAAACTTCGACATCGGCGCCGCATTCCAAAATGCCGGCCTCCCAGCAGAAGACCGAGTCGGCGATCCACCCGTCTACGGCCTGTGCAGCAATCTCGCAGAATGGACATCCAGCGGCTTGCTTGGCGCTGGAAATGGAACCGCAGACGGAGGTGCAAGCCGTTCACAATTGGTAAGTGCGGAGCTCACCAAATTTCAAATTGTACGGGGAGGGAGTTTGAACGTGCTGCAAGAGCAGGAAGTCGCCGCCGCGGATCGGAATCCACGGCGGCGACTCCCACGAGAACGCTATCGAGTCGACCGAGGCCTCGGATTGCGATGCGCCAGAAGCCCGCAACCTCGTTGCCGTCCCGAGCATTTCATTCAGGCGATTTTGCCTTATTCTCGGGAATAACAATCCTCCCATCCTTGCGTTCGTAGGACAACAGAACCATTGGCGGCAATCGTAGATCGCCCAGAATCCCATCCGTCAGACGATGCACATTGCTGGACCTGAACGTCGCCCTCGCGTTGACATCAACGGCCACTGCGGCGCCGTCGACAGTGCGCGGAACGGGAGCGTTGTCCATGGGTCTGTCTTCCACATACTCCTTCCCAAGATGAACAGTCCGATACGTCGTCCCCCCCAAATGAAAACGAATCTTATGGACCTGATAAATACGCCACTCGTTTGCCGCGACCTGAATGCGCAAGTACACAGGTTCGTCATCGTCGTTATAAACTTCTGGCGGCCGAATATGGCTTGGAAACGGGTGCCTTAAGACGAACTCAACTGGATTGTGTTCGCGAGTGGTTTGCCTGCGCAGTCCGGGAAATTCGCCGACGCGGGTCGTGCTGTTTGCTGCCAGTCTTCCAGCTTTCACCTCAGCAGGAGCGCCCCCCAGACAGTCGCACGCATCCGGAGACGTGTAACAGAAGTGCGGCCAGTTGCTACACATCGCAATCAAGCCGCCGCTGACGGGACTGTTGCAGTCAAGGTGATTGTAATCTGTCCAGAATGGTTGATAGCCATCATCGTCCGGATCGTCCAGCGGAACAAGAAGGCACGTGCAGGCGGGGTTCGCCCAACGCCGCTTCACAGCCTCAACAGCCTTTTCATCTGAGAAGCCCCTCTGCAAGGGAATCAGCCACATCAGCGAGGCCCACACACACACAGCAACACGCATTGCAAGAAACTCCCAAGTCGTCCAGCAAAATAAAACTGCCCTAAACCGCGAACCTCCAACAAGCTCCTTGTCGGGGCCACAGCTAGAACTCTCCGATAAGCCGTCCGTCAGCGATCATTCCCAGTAACTTGAACGTCTTCATCTCGATGGAGTCGTCGATCGCACGGACAGCGCCGTCACCCATGCACACATGAACCATCCCGGTGTGCGGCGATGTCAACGGATTGTTTGGCCCCTTGTTCTGATGAACACCCGGCTGATTGTAATGAGAATTCGGCGGATACCTCAGAGTAGTAATGTTGTAACTATCTGTGACGATGTTTCCGACGGGGTTCAGGTAGACCGGAGGAACACCCAATGCCGCCGTCCCCGCCAGGAGGCCGACATTGTGGGCTCCATCCACCCGCATCAGAGTCGGAGGGTTGGTGGCCAGGTTCTTCGCCTGCGAGGAACACTCTCCCACCACGATCACGTTTGAGCTCCCGTCCTTCATCATCTCAACCGATGCGGTGCCATTTGGAAAGAGGGCGCCATCCGCTGAGATCTGCCCAGCGTTCGAGGACAGCAGACAGCAGTCCCGGACCCGAGTGGCAGGGGTCCCATCATGATTCGTTGACCCGGCGATACCAACGTACCCGGAAATCGGGAGATTGAATCCGCCGGTCAACACGGTCGGCGCAAGGGAGCTGGAAGGGCATCTAAAAACGGGAAGATTCTTGTTGTGGAACACCTGACCGTTCGGCGAGTTCGACAGACCGCAATTTGGATGCTGAAAATCGAAATCTTTGAATGCGTCACCCTGCTCAATATGAGGCAGCAGGCCGACAATCCAGGATGGTCCCACTCCGCGCGGTTGCGCGCGTGCGCCAATCGGGAACGAACCGAAGGTGTCTTGATAGTTATGGAGGGCGAGGCCGATCTGTCGAAGATTGCTCCGGCACGCCGCCCGATTGGCTATCTCCCGCGCATATTGGACCGCAGGCAGCAAGATCGCGACGAGAATGGCGATGATCGCAATGACGACCAGCAATTCGATCAGCGTGAAACCTCGCTGACGCCGTGAGGACCTTGGAAAATCCAACACCATCTCCTCCTGCCGGAAATGACTGGGCCTAGTCACCCGGAAAACAGCCTCGACACCCGGCGGACTTGACCGGCGAAAGCGCCACCAGCCCTGGCCCGCTGCAACGAGAGAGATCGTTGCATGAAGTCCGCGAGGTGTCGAGAGTCTGTTCTCCCTCTGCGCCGAAATCCGCGACAAAAAGTGCCACGAATTCTTCCAATTTTTTTCGATGTGCCCGCGCCGCTGAAACTGACCTGCTCGCCCCGCGGCTGACCCGCTGAGCCGTCGTACTGCAAGAACGGAACTGGGCCGAGCGCCACGGGTGTCAAACGTTCAGGGGAACCCGCATGCTCAATTCACTCGTCGCCGCCCCTAATAGATGAGCGAGCCAGCGGGGCGACTCGGACGCCGTCTATGATCACATCAGCCCGACAAGGCCCCCCCTCGGCAAGCAGAGGCCCCACAAGTCGCAACGCGGGCCTTGCCCCCAGATGACGAACGACGTTGGGTTGGGCTGAGAACACCCCGTCGTCGAGCGCGCGTTCCAACATTCGCTCGAACACCGCGCCCGCTGGCACAGTTCTGTTCGCCCGATCCCATCGTTCCGCGGCCGCCGGGTCCAGGGGCCTCGCCCCTGGCTTCGCTCGGGACGGGTTGGGCGTTACCTTTTCTCCCGCCAACACCAGAAAGAGATGTGACATGAGCGAGCGGTGGATTGCGGACCGGATGCACAAGATCGATGCCTCGGGCATCCGCAAGGTGTTCGACCTCGCGGCCACGATGAAGAACCCGATCAACCTCAGCATCGGGCAGCCGCACTTCGACACCCCGGAACCGATCAAGGCCGCCGCCCGCCAGGCCATCGACAACGGCCGCAACGCCTACAGCCAGACCCAGGGGATCAAGCCCCTCCTCGAGAAGATCCAGGCCTCCGTCCAGGCGGAGTACGGCCACGCGGACCGCAAGGTCTTCATCACCAGCGGTACCAGCGGAGGCCTGATGCTCGCCCTCTCGACGCTGGTCAATCCCGGCGATGAGGTGATCGCCTTCGACCCCTGGTTCGTCATGTACAAGCACCTGACGACCCTCGCCGGCGGCAAGTGCGTCCAGCTCAGCACCTACCCGGACTTCCGCATCGACCTGGACAAAGTCCGCGCCGCGATCACCGATCGCACCAAAGTCATCCTCTTCAACAGCCCCGCCAACCCCACCGGCCGTGTGGCGACGGAAGAGGAAGTACGCGGCCTCGCCGAGCTGTGCCGCGAGAAAGACATCTGCCTCATCAGCGACGAGATCTACCGCGCCTTCTGCTACGACCGCCCCTTCGTCAGCCCGGCGAAATACAACGACCAGACCCTCGTCATCGACGGCTTCAGCAAGTCGCACTCCATGACCGGCTGGCGGGTCGGCTGGTGCCACGGACCGGAGCACGTCCTCCAGCAGATGATCAAGCTCCAGCAGTTCACCTTCGTCTGCTCGCCGCATCCGCTGCAGTGGGCGGCGTCGGAAGCCTGGGACTTTGACGTCTCGGAACACGTCGCCGACTACCGCCGCAAGCGGGACCTGATGAAGGCGGAGCTCCAGGAGGACTTCGAGATCATCGGGGCCGACGGCGCGTTCTATCTGTTCCTGAAGACCCCCTGGGGAACGGGCACCGAATTCGTCAGGAAGGCGATCGAGAACGAGCTCCTCATCATTCCGGGGAACGTCTTCAGCTCGCAGGACACGCACTTCCGGCTCTCGTACGCCGCGCCGGACGACACGCTCCGGAAGGGGGCCGCCGTCCTGCGGAAGATCGCCCGTGAGGGAGCATGATCTCGCACCGCCCACGAGCCACCGTTCGATCGCTGGAGGCCGTCACGAAGCAGTCGTGGTGGCGCAGGACGACGCGCCCGTTGCGGGTGCGGGTCATCCTGTGGAACGCCGGCGTGGTGTTGTTTACCTCGCTGACGCTGCTGCTGGCGGTCCGGGTGCAGGTCGAATTCACGCTGCGGGCGGAGCTGGACGGCATCCTCCTCGATGAGCTGGAGGAAGCGGCCGGGGAGATCGCCCCGGGAAACAACTTCCCGGCGACCCTCGATGAGGTCGTCCTCACGCGGATTGTCGACCGCGAGACCTATGGTCACGGACATCTCCAGGAGTACGTTGAAATCCTCTCGGCCGATGGCGAAGTCCTGGCGATCAACCGGACGGCCCCGCTCAACCGCCCCTCGCCGATGGAGCTGCCGAACAAGACACCGCTGACGATCGGCGGCTACCGGATCGTGAAGCAGTCGCTTCCGAAGAACACGCAACCCGCGCGGGCCGTCGTCACCGTCGGGGCGCAGGCGTCGATGATTGACGACCAGATGCGGACCCTGGACCGGATTGTGATTCTCACGGCGCTGACGTCGCTGATCGCGGCGCCGCTCGTCGGCTACTGGCTGGCGGGGAAGGCGATCGACCCCGTCTCGCAGATGACCGCCACCGCCGCGGGACTGCATCCGGAGAAGCTCGACGAACGCCTGCCGATCCGGGGGACGGGGGACGAGCTCGACCAGCTCGCCATGACGGTCAACCAGCTCCTCGACCGGATCTTCGCCTACCTGCAGGAGCACCGGGAATCGCTGGCGAACGCCGCCCACGAGCTCCGGAGCCCCCTGGCGGCGATCCGCAGTTCCGTAGAGGTGACGCTCCAGCAGCCGCGTCCGGTGGCGGAGTACGAGGAGCTGCTGGAATCGATCATCGAACAGGGGGCAGCCCTCGAGATCCTGGTCAACCAGCTCCTCCTGATCTCCGAGTCGGAGCGGGAGCACCTGGAGACGCACAGCAGCGTCCTCGACCTGCGGGACGTCGTCTCGCGATCAGCGAGCATGTTCCGCGGGGTCGCCGAGCTGAAGGAGATCACCTTCACGGCTGACGATCTCCGCTCCGCGGAGGTGGCGGGGAACAAGTTCCACCTCCGGGAGGTCGTGAACAACCTGCTGGACAATGCCATCAAGTTCACCGAGACGGGTGGGACGGTCCGGGTCACGCTTCAGGAGGACGCCGGAGCTCAGGAGGCGGTCCTGACGATCCGCGATTCCGGGATGGGGATTGCGGCAGAGGATCTCCCCCGTGTCTTTGACCGCTTCTTCCGGGGGGATCGATCGCGTTCCCGCGACACCCCCGGGACGGGTCTGGGGTTGGCGATCTGCAAGGCGGTTGTCGAAGGCCACGGCGGGACGATTCGAGTGGAGAGCGGGGCGTCGGGAACGATGTTCGAGGTCCGGCTCCCGCTCGCGTCCCATCCCGCGAGCCGGCGGATCAGTTCCTCCGAGCCATCCGCAGCGAGTGATACATCTCCCCACAATTGACCAGAACACGTTCGCTGGATGGTTGTCCGAAGAACCGGGGTCCAGGGGCTCGCCCCTGGTGGGGGATGCAAGGGGGCCTGTCTTGTTTTTTTGGCCCCCTTGCCCGCCGGAGGCCTGGCCGTCGAGAGATGTCTGAAGGAGCACGTGTCCAAGCGCGGCCAAGGTGCGGGATACCCCCTCACCAACACGCGGGGATTCAGAGCGAGCGTTGAGTCCTCACCGCCGGTCCCTCAAAGCAGACGTCCGTTGTCTGCCACAGTTCCTCAGGGAAGCGCCTCCGGCGGCAAAGGCACCACTGAACAGGCGCCCCGTACCGTCGATGGTCGGCCGGATGAGCCGATCATGCCAATCTCCCCGCCTCTGGCAGTCGTAGGGGACTCCGCCGGCGGGAGCGGATGCCCGAAGGGAGCGAAGACGCCGTGGAAAACGCCCCTGGCGGAAGAATGTAAGGAACGTTCCCGCCAAGTCTTCAGCCAAGTTGACAGCCGCAGAAAATGGGTGATAACGTAGGGAAACTGTCGTTCCGCATGGCCCAGGGCGTGCTTTCCGTGGATTTCTGCGGAGACAGCGACTTGGGGCAGCGGGCTGCCGGGCCTCCCGGCGTCCCCCTTGCGGCCCGGCTCGTAATGCCCTTCCTCAGCGGGGCTTCGGATGATCGGTTTGATCCGTCCGCGGCCCTGATGTCCCTCAAGTCGTTATCCATTCGCGTTTCGAACCTTGCCGGGTGGGTCGTCGCAGCCGCCGCTGCCCGGAACGGTGTTCAGACGGTCGATGTTTTGCCCTTCCCCGCACGACGAGGGGAAGGCGGGACATCCCTGTTGAAGGACCTCCCCGTGCCAGATTGTTCCGATCTTTCGCTCGGTCAGTGCCGTCCTTCGCCCCGCTCCGTACGCATTCTCTGGGCGCTGCTGGCCGTTCTGATCGCCGCCGCTCCGGCCCGGGCGATCGCCGAGTCGGCCGCCGCGCCGCCCGAGATCGCCAATGAGGACTGGGGGAAGAAGAACAACTTCCCGATGACGAAGGCGGCGAAGGAATCCAATCCCGCCGGGGCCAGCAAAGACCTGCTCATCAACGGCGCCAAGTTCTACGTCGACCGGATGACGATCCCGGAGAATCAGGCCGCCCTCGTTACCAAGACCGATCAGTACTTCAACAACTACATCTACGGCCCCGGAACGAGCAAAGCCGCCGAAGCGATTCTGCATCAGGCGACGATCGACCGCTGCAAGGAGCTCCTTGAACGGAACCCGCCGCACCCGCCGGTCGTGACCGTCAATCTGGTGGGCGTTCTCAGCCGGCTCGTCGCCGCGAAGCCGAACCTCACCAAGGGGACTCCGGCCGTTCCGCTCGTGGCCACGGCCGATCCGCTGATCGCGGTCCTCGACTCGGCTGTCCTCCCGGTGGAGACCAAGATCCGAGCCGCCAAGGCGCTCGGCACGATCGGACTCAATGCCGTCAACGGCGTTCCGGGGGGCGATCTGGCGATCACCAAGCGGGACGCCATCGTTGGAGCGCTGGTCCGCGGGCTGAAGTCGAAGGCCGCCGAGGGAATGACGGTCGGTCCCTGCTGGTATCGCGAAGCCCTTGTCGAAGCCATCGGAAGCTGTGACCTTCCGATGACCCTGGCGGGCGGGTCCGATCCGATTGACGCCCTGATGGACCGCATGGTTGACCGCAAGGAGAACACCAAGGTCCGGGCCGCGGCCGTGCGAGCCACCTCCCAGCTCTCGCTCAACGGGTCGTTCAACGTCCCGCTGATCGTCCACGAGACCGCAATCGTCGCCTTCCATCTGGGGCATGAGTACAACACCACGCTGCCGGCGAAACGATCCGGGGCCTTCAAGTGGTCGGCGGCCTACCTGTACTTCTCCTTCAAGCCGGAGAACCCGCAGACGGCCCTGGCCCCGAAGCTGTGGGGCTTCCTGCAGGTCTCGCAGCGTCCGGGGCTTGCCGCCCAGAAGCCGCTCGTCGACGCGGCCTATGCCGCCTGCAAGCCGATCCTGACGACGCTGCTGAACCCGGCGAATCCCGCGGTCGTCCCTGTGGTGGACCTCAATACGGCCCTGGAATGGCTGGAGAAGAACGCGCCGGCCAATCGCAAGGTGACCGCCAAGAGCCCCGCGATCCCCGATCCCAAGACCCGCGGCGCCTACGAAACGGGCCCGCCGGCCGCGAACGTTCCCGCCACTCCGGCGGCCGGACCGATGGCCGCCCAGCAGGCGGGCGGCGGCTGACCTCCGGCCCGCTCTCACGGTCGGGAATGCCGCCGCAGGTCTGGTGGCGGTCTCGTCCGGCCGATATCTTCGCAGGTGAGTTTTGATGGATGTTCGTGCGCGGAAGGGGAATCCTCCCGCGGCCCGGTTCCTCAAATCGGCCCCTCACTCGCCGCGGCCCCGCTCACTGGAATCCCATGACGATCTCAGTCACCGAGTATTTCCAGACGCGCAAAGACGACCGGAAGAAAGAAACCCGGTACATCAACGTCATCAATAAGGACAACTGCACGAGCTGCCAGTCGTGCGCGACGGTTTGTCCTGTTGACTGCATTTACGAAGTCCGGGGTGAACCTGGCCAGAGCTATCACCAGATCGATACGTCCCGCTGTATCGGTTGCCAGATGTGCTACCGGTCGCCGAATGACAGCACGGACATCTACACGCTGACGATCTGTCCGTGGAACGCGATCGACATGCTCCACAATCCGAACGTGAGTCCGGATGCGGAGTCGGTGCTGCGGCCCTACTGGAAGGGAGCCGAAACAGCTCTTCCGTGGGCCAAGCTCGAAGAGTACGGCTATCAGATCTTCCTGGACGGCCAGGTCTTCATTCCGACGAAGCGTCAGGACCTCGTCGACATCGTGACGTGGTTCACGAAGCCTGACTGGCTCTATACCGAAGACGGCGAGACGGTCGTCCTGGTGAACCGGGTGGCGGAAGACGGCGACAAGATCCAGTTCGACGCCACGCCGGAAGGGCGGGCGCTGTTCGACTGCATCTTCCCGGGCTGGCAGCGGATCTTCATGGACTGAGTCCTGCCGGGAAGCTCGACCCAACGTGCCACGGCAGCCTGGGGTCAAGGGGGCCACGCCCCCTTGCCGCCGGAGGCATTTTCGTTGAGGAACCGTGGTACGCAACGGACGTCCCCTTTGTGGGACGAGCGTTGAGGACTCTCTCACCCCGAACAGCTCGCTTTGAAATCCCCGCGGGTTGGTGAGGGGTCATACGGCACGGTATCCGCGTTTAGATACGTACTCCTCCAGACATCTCTCGACGGCCAGGCCTCCGGCGGGCAAAGGGGCGTTGCCCCTCTGCACTCCCCACCAGGGTGCCCCTGGACCCCGGCTTTCTCGGGCAATGCGTCGTCCGCGCCTGCTTGCTGCACCACCCGACCACTGCCGAGTGAACACACCCATCGCTGACTGCCGACAGCCCGCACCGTGGCGGGAATCGCCAAGCGGGATAAACTGTCGCTGATCCATTCTCCCCGCTCCCATCCCATCGCGGAGTCTGTTCGATGCCGGTCGCTCGCATCGCGGTCATCCTGCCCGCCCTTCTGTGTTTGGCACTTTCCGAGACGTCCCGCGCGGAGGACAAATTCCTCCTGCGGACGTTCCGGAAGCAGCAGCTCTCCGACAAGTTCTTCTGCGAAGGGGCGTCCTTCGGCGACTTCAACAAAGACGGCAAGATGGACCTCGTCGCCGGTCCCTACTGGTACGAGGGCCCGACGTTCGAGACGCAGCGCGAGTACTACACCCCCAAGCCGTTCGACCCGCACGGCTACTCGGACAACTTCTTCGCCTTCACCCGCGACTTCAACGGCGACGGCTGGACCGACATCCTGATCTACGGCTTCCCCGGCAAGGACGCGAGCTGGTTCGAGAACCCCCAGGGGAAGGAAGGTCACTGGACGCGGCATGTCGTCGTCCCGGTCGTCGACAATGAGTCGCCGACGTTCCTCGACATCACCGGCGACGGACAGCCGGAGGTAATCTGCTCGACGGGCGGGTTCTTCGGCTACGCGGCATACGATCCCAAGGAGCCGGCGAAGCCGTGGCCGTTCCATGTCATTTCGGACAAGTCGGCCGGCGGGATGTTCACGCACGGCATCGGCGTGGGAGACGTCAACGGCGACGGCCGGCTCGACATCCTCGAAAAGAACGGCTGGTGGGAGCAGCCCGCCTCGCTGGCGAACGATCCGCTCTGGAAGAAGCACCCCTTCAATTTCAGCCAGGGGGGCTCGCACATGTTCGCGTACGACGTCAACGGCGATGGCCGCAATGACGTCATCACCGCCCTCCAGGCCCACGGCTACGGTCTCGTGTGGTGGGAGCAGGGGGGCGACAAGGCCGAGCCGACCTTCCAGCAGCACGTCATCGTCGGCACGAAGGCGAATGAGAATCCGTACGGCGTCGTCTTCTCCCAGCCGCATGCGGTCGACCTCGTCGACATGAACGGCGACGGGCTCATGGACATCGTCTCCGGCAAGCGATGGTGGGCCCACGGTCCCAAGGGGGACGCTGAGCCGAACGCCGCCGCCGTCCTCTACTGGTTCGAGCTGTCGCGCGGCAAGGACGGCGAAGTCGACTGGGTCCCGCACCTGATCGACGACGACTCAGGGATCGGAACGCAGGTCGTTGCCGGCGATTTTTCGGGGGACGGCCAGCCGGATGTCGTCGTCGGGAACAAGAAGGGGATCTTCGCCCACACGCAGATCGTCAAAGAGGTCTCGAAGCAGGAGTTCGAAGACGCTCGACCGCGGAAACGGCCGGAAATGGCGAGCGGCCTCAGCCCGGAGGAAGCGGCCCGGGCGATGACCGTTCCTCCCGGCTTCTCGGTCAAGCTCTTCGCCGGCGAGCCGGACGTCCAGCAGCCGATCGCCATGGCGTTCGACGACCGCGGCCGGCTGTGGGTGGCCGAAGCCTACACCTACCCGATCCGGGCTCCCGAGGGCGAAGGGAAGGACCGGATCCTGATCTTTGAAGATACCGACGGCGACGGGAAGCACGACAAGCGGACCGTCTTCAAAGAGGGGCTCAACCTCGTCAGCGGAATCGAACTCGGCTTCGGCGGAGTGTGGGTGGGTGCCTCCCCGTACCTTCTGTTCATCCCCGATGCCGACGGCGACGACAAGCCGGACGGCGAGCCGCAGATCCTCCTCGACGGCTGGGGCTATCAAGACACACATGAGACGCTGAACGCCTTCATCTGGGGGCCGGACGGCTGGCTCTACGGCTGCCACGGGGTCTTCACGCATTCGCGGGTCGGCAAGCCAGGGACGCCGGACGACAAGCGGACTCCGATCAACGCCGGGATCTGGCGGTATCACCCGACGCGGCACGTCTTCGAAGTCTTCGCCGAGGGGACGAGCAATCCCTGGGGGGTCGACTTCAATGACAAGGGGGAAGCGTTCTGCACCGCCTGCGTCATCCCGCACCTCTACCACATCATCCCCGGCGCGCGGTACCAGCGGCAGGCGGGGCAGCACTTCAACCTCTACACCTACGACGACATCAAGACGATCGCCAAGCACCGCCACTGGACGGGGAACCAGTGGAACAACGAGGACCGCCTGAAGTCGGACGGGATCGGCGGCGGACACGCCCACGCCGGGGCAATGATCTACCAGGGGGGAGCGTGGCCGGAGAAGTACCGCAACCAGCTCTTCATGAACAACATCCATGGAGCCCGGCTGAACCTCGACCTCCTGGCAGCCAAGGGTTCCGGCTATGAAGGGGACGGCGCTCCGGACTTCCTGTTCGCCAATGACATCTGGTCGCAGTTCATCTATCTCACCTACGGCCCGGACGGCCAGGTGACGATCATCGACTGGTACGACAAGAACCAGTGCCACCACGGCAACTCCCCCGGCCACGACCGGACGAACGGCCGGATCTTCAAGGTCGTTTACGGCCAGACGAAGCCGGTCCAGGTGAATCTCAAGGCTCTCGGAAACGAGGAGCTGCTGAAGCTCCAGACTCACGAAAACCAGTGGTACGTCCGCCACGCGCGTCGGATCCTCCAGGAACGGGCCGCAACGGGCCGCCTCGATGAGGCATTCCTCACCAGGATCCGTGCGGAGGTTTCGGCAGCGAAGACCCCGACGCACGCCCTGCACTTCCTGTGGACCCTGTATGACGTCGGTGGCCTGCGCTCGGACGACGTGAAAGCGTTTCTCCAGAATGCGGATCCCGAAGTCCGCGGATGGACGCTGCGGCTGGCCATGAGCGCTCCGGAAACCACGCCCGCCGACGACATTCTCCTGCCTCTGCTCAAGAAGGAGACCGACCTGCGGATCAAGCGCCAGGCCCTTTCCGGGCTTCTGCGATCGGCTCCCGCAAGCCGGTGGGCCGCACTCGAGACGCTGCTGAGTCAGAAGGAGGGAACGGACGACCACAACCTGCCGCTCCTCCTGTGGTACGCCGTGGAGCCGTGTGTATCCCTCGATCCGGCGCGAGCCATGCGGATCGCCACGACGACCCCGTTCACCACCGTCGCCCGATACATCGTGCGGCGGGCCGCTTCGGAAGACCGCTCTTACGACGCTCTGTTCACGGCGATCGCCCAGACGCCGGCCGGACAGTGGCCATGGATGCTGGAAGAGGTCGTGACCGCTCTCAAGGGGCGCGGGAGAGTCGCGATGCCGAAGTCGTGGGAGAAGACCTACGACGCCCTCTCGGCCTCGTCCGACCCCAAGACCTTCCAGTACCGCGACTTCATCGCCGTGAAGTTCGGCGACCGCCGCGTCTTCGAGAGCCTGCGGGCGACGCTCGCCGATCGGGCCCAGGAACTCCCCCGCCGCAAACTGGCCCTCGACTCGCTCGTGGCGGGTGAGGACGCCGAGCTTCCCGCGGTCCTCTACGGCCTCCTCGACGACCCGGCGGTCCGCTCGCTGGCGATCAACGCCCTCCCGGCCTTCGATACCCCCCGCACGCCACAGACTCTGATCGAGGCGTACGCCAAGCTCCCCGCCGCCGACCAGCAGGCCGCAATCGCGGTCCTGAGCGCCCGTCCCGCGTGGGTCCTGGAACTCCTCTCGGCGATCGAGAAGAAGACGATTCCCCGCAATGACCTGACCGCATTCACGGTCCGGCAGATCGCCCGGCTCAACAACGAACAGGTGACGAAGCGGCTCAACGAGGTCTGGGGGACGCTCCGCGACACTCCGGCCGACAAGGCGGAGGATCTCAAGCGGTACAAGGTGCTGCTCAAGCCGGACTCGCTGACCAAGGCCAACCTGAGCCATGGCCGCGAGCTGTTCAACAAGACCTGCGCGGCCTGCCACACCCTCTTCGGCAGCGGCAAGCAGATCGGCCCGGACATCACCGGCTCGAACCGCGCGAATCTCGATTACCTCCTCGAAAACCTGCTCGATCCGAGCGCCGTCGTCGGCCGCGACTACCAGATGACGCTCTTCGTCATGCAGGATGGCCGCGTCCTGAACGGGATTGTGAAGCAGGAGCAAGGGGAGACGGTCCTGATCCAGACCCCGACCGACCAGGTGACGCTCGCCAAGGCGGACATCGAGGAGCGGCAGCTGTCTCCCCTCTCGCTGATGCCCGAAGGGCAGCTCAAGCAGCTCTCGGAAGGGGACGTGCGGGACCTCGTGGCCTATGTCCAGGGACCGAGCCAGGTCCCGCTCCCCGGCGAAGGGCCGTATCTCGATCCGACGAGCGGCAAGGTGGCCAATGCCATCGAAGGGGAGTCCCTCAAGGTGATCTCCAAGACCGGCGGGAACGCGGGTCCGCAGAACATGAGCGGGTTCCCGCTGGGACGCTGGAGCGGCAAGTCGCACCTGTGGTGGACCGGTGCCCATCCCAAGGACAAGCTCGTCATCGGGTTCCCGGTCGAAGAGTCCGGGACGTACGAGGTCTTCGTCGTCCTGACGAAGGCGGTCGACTACGGCGAAGTCCAGTTCTCGCTGAACGGGAAGCCGGTCACCGGACCGATGGACAACTTCAACGAGGGGGTCGTCAACACCCAGCCGATCTCGCTCGGGACGCACGCCCTGACGCCCGGCGAGCAGCAGCTCAACGTGGAGATCACGGGGGCGAATGCCAAGGCGGTCAAGGCCTACATGTTCGGCCTCGACTACGTCTGGCTGCGAAAGCAGTAGCCCTCCCGCTCCGCGAGAGGAGCCCGCGGTCGGCGATGTCAGCGGGAGGCCACCGCCGACTCGTGCAGAACGGGATCCGTGGCACTCATCCCCTCCCTCTATTCCGCAAAGAGCCGAATGACCCGCCTCCTCTGCAGCGTGTTCGTGCTGGCATTCGTCGCTTCGGCGCACTCCGCCGAGCGGCCGAACGTCATCATCATCCTCGCGGACGACCTGGGGTATGCGGACATCGGCCCGTTCGGCTCGACGAAGGCCAGGACGCCGCATCTCGACCGGATGGCTCGCGAGGGGATGCGGCTGACGAGCCACTACGCCGCCCCGGTCTGCAGCCCCTGCCGGGCGGCGCTGATGACCGGCTGCTATCCCAAGCGGTCCCTCCCGATCCCCCACGTCCTCTTCCCGGTCTCCGAGGTCGGTCTGCACCCAGACGAGGTGACGATCGCGGAAGTGATGAAGGGGGCGGACTACGCGACCGCCTGCATTGGCAAATGGCATCTGGGGGATCAGCCGGAGTTCCTCCCGACGCGGCAGGGCTTCGACAGCTACTTCGGCCTCCCGTACTCGAACGACATGGGGACGGCAGCCGACGGCTCCAAGAGCAACCCGGGCCAGCCGATCCCGATGCCGAAAAGGCCCGCGGCCAATCGCGCCGCGCAGCCGATGAATGACGAGTACGGTCTGCGGGGGAACGCCCAGCCCCCGCTGCCGCTCCTCGAGAACGAGAAGGTCATCGAGCGGGTCCGGATCGCCGAGCAGGCAACGCTTACAAAGCGGTATTCCGAGAAGGCCCGGGCCTTCATCCGCGAGCACCGCGGCGATCCGTTCTTCCTCTACCTCCCCCACACCGCCGTCCACTTCCCGCACTACCCCGCCGAAGGGGCGCGGGGCCGGTCCGGAAACGGCCTCCTCAACGACTGGATCGAGGAACTCGACGACACCGTGGGGGAACTCTTCGCGGAACTGCGGGAGCAGAGTCTTGAGGAGAAGACGATCGTCTTCTTCACCTCGGACAACGGCGGGTCGATCCCGCACGGATCGATCAACACACCGCTCCGGGGAACGAAGGGCCAGACGTTCGAAGGGGGAATCCGCACGCCGATGATCGCCTGGGGACCGGGGCGGATCCCGGCGGGGACCTCCTCGGATGAGGTCACGGCAATGATGGATCTTCTTCCGACCGTGGCGTCGCTGACCGGCGCTCAGCCTCCGACCGACCGGACGCTCGACGGCCGGGACATCAGCCCCATCCTCCTGGGACGCGAGGGAGCCCGTTCGCCGCACGAGACGTTCTACTACTTCCGCGGGCTCGCCCTGGAGGCAGTCCGGTCCGGCCCCTGGAAGCTGCATCTCAAGTCCGGCGAGCTCTATCACCTCGGCCAGGACATCGGCGAAAGGGAGAACGTGGCCGCCAGCCATCCCGACGAAACGGCCCGCCTGCGGACGCTCGCCGCCCGGATGGAAGGGGACCTCGGACTCGACGGCCGCGGGCCGGGATGCCGCGCGCTCGGGCGACACCCGAACCCGCAGCCGCTTATTCCCGCGGACTGAGCTCGCTTCCGCCGGGGTTCATGACCGCCACCAGATCCACAGCGGCTGCGCCGCGCTTCCGATCGTGTAGTCCCCGCGGCCGATCCGGATGTCGTCGAGCGCTGCGAGGAGCCGAGTCATTCCGTCGCTCCCCAGGGACAGCTCGATCTCCGAGTCCTCCTCTTCGATCGACCAGTCCGCCGCGTTACCCGTGTGCGTCACCCGCAGGCGGTCGAAGGCGATGACCTGAGCCGAACAGTCTGGCACGGACAGCTCCCGCTCGGCCGGTTCGCTGAGAGGGACGGATCGGGACGGGACCCGTTCCGGATGCAGCGCCCGCAGGATGTCGCCAAACACCCGGCAGCCGGTTGCCGTTCCGGTGAAGTGCCATCCCGCGTAACTGCGTGGCGGATCGACATACCGCCAGAGAAAGATCCGGTCGGACGGACGAAGCTGCGGCCAATACATATCGCCCTCCGGATCTCGGGGTCGAACGACGCGGGACCGTCGAGCCCTCGGGAATTCTGACGGGTGGCGGCAGGAAATGCCGCCTCGGTCCTCTGGTGGAGGCCGGAAGTTGGGACCGGCCGCGGCTCTCGCCTATCGTGGCCGATCTCCGGATCAGGAGGCCCCCGGCCATGCATCTGCCCGCGACCCTGCTGTTGCTGTCTCTTCTTCCGATGGGATGCGCTGAGTTGTCCGGGCTGTCGCGCGACCGGCGCCCCAATGAACAAACCGACCGGCTGATGTGTCAGGAACTGATGAGTCTGCTTGCCGTCGGCGAGAAGATCGAGGTCCAGGCGGGCCGCGGCCCGGAGGCACTGCACGTCACCGGACGCATCCGGGACTGGAATGCCGAGGAGCGACACGTCGTTCTCGAAAACTGCGTCGTTCACGCGAAGGGGACGGCCCGCAACCACGCCGGTCTCGGGCAAAAGTATTCGATGACGCAGCGGATCCTGGTCGACGAAACGAGCGGCGAGTCCACGATCGTCGTGGATGTCACCATCCCCATCAGGGACATGCACCATATCGGGCCCCTGGGTGGGGCGGGCGTCGCGCCACCGATCTTCGACCGCTGAGCCTCGACAGGCCGGTTTCGCTCCCGCTTCGGTCGCGGACCGCCGCGGCAGCATGGCAAGATGTGCGCGTTCGGCGCCCCTTCTCCCGTCGCGACTTCTCGTCCCGGATCCCCCCTCCCCTGGAGACTCCGCACCATGCCCCCCCGTCCCACGACTCAGCTGCGGAAGATCTGCCTTGCCCTGCCGGAAGCGGAGGAGGTCGAGGCCTGGGGAGAGCCGACCTTCCGCATCCGGAACAAGATCTTCGCCATGCAGGCCTCGGCGGGGAACCATCACGGCGCGGGGCGGACGGCGGTGTGGCTCAAGGCCCCGCCGGGGATGCAGGAGCTGATGATCCGGGCCGATCCGGAACGCTATTTCTCGCCCCCTTACGTCGGTCCCAAGGGGTGGCTCGGGATTCAGCTCGACCAGGATGCCGACTGGGACGAAGTCGCCCGGTTCGTGCGGGACGCCTACCGGCTGATCGCTCCCAAGCGGCTGGCAAAGCAGCTCGACGCGGAAGGCTGAGCGGTCGATCGTGAGCCGCGTCAGGGACGGGACGGGATGACCTGCTCGCTCTTGGGCGACTGAGTCGCAGAAGGCTGCCCGATGGGGACGTCCGTCCGCGACTGCTCCAGTTCCTCGATCAGGATCTCCCGCCGGAGGGCCACCTGCTGGTCGTACTCCGAGAGGACGTCGAGCGCCTTATCGCGGCTCGTCACGAGTCCGATGATCAGGTACTGCGTGATCGCCAGGAAGTAGCACGCCCAGCCGACCGGACCACCGAAGAAGACCGCCAGGATCGCGAGCATCGGCGAGGCTCGGTTGAGGTGCTGGCACAGGACCCCTTTGAGGAAGGGGCCGATCTGCGTCCGGATGTTCTGCCAGAGGGGCTGCCGCCGGTCGTACTTCAGCGGCCGCGGCCCCGGGTGGATGATCGAGAAGAGCTGCTGATCGGGCATCGCCTCGATCACCCCCATCGCCAGGAGCACCCGGCCGGCGGTGATCCAGGACTTGGAGAGGTCGTGCTCGAAATGGACCGCCAGGATGCCGGCCAGCCAGGTCTCGAAGTTGCGGGTCGCCGCGAAGAGGAGCAGCGAGGCCCGGAACCACTGCTCAATGTCTTTTTCGAACTCGCGGTCCCACGCCTGCTGGTTCGCTACCTTCCTTCGCATGGCCCGGAAGGCGGGAATCGCGACAAAACCGAGCAAGAGCCGCGTGCACGGGCGGATGATGGGGCCGAGCAGGAAATCCAGAAGGAGGGACCGCACGGGGACTCTTCAGATCGCGGAAAGGCCTTCGGTCGCGGGTTGGGGATACCTGCCGCGGCGCGCGGCAAGCCCTCGGCGGAAACGATGGCAGGGGCGGGATGGATCATGCGAACTTTGACGGAGATGGTCAACGCGGGGTTCCCCCCGCCTCGAGTCCGATCGCCGTAAGACCATTTCCCGCTTGCGACTCCGTCGACCATTGTCTCCTCGATGTTCAGGGAGGGAGTCTCCTTCGGAGTCGATCGTCAAACTTTTCGGGTCGTAGCGGTTTTCCGCACGGTAGGGGAATCTCCACAATCCCGGGGAGCGGACTGTTTCCGCAGGTCGCCGGAGAGAGGTCGTTCCGTCTCCTCCCGCGGAAATGGTGTAGAGGTGAGGAGTCGCCTCTCATGACCGCCGTCTCCTGTTCCGTCTCCGGACGGTTGTCGCGGAATGCCTTCAGGATCGATTGATGATTCAGGTCGAGAATCTGAGCAAGGAGTTTTTCGATCTCGTCCGTGGATCGGTCCATGCGCTCGATGACGTGACGTTCAAGGTCGGGCCGAAGGAGATCTTCGGACTGCTGGGGCCGAACGGCGCGGGAAAGACCACCTGCCTGCGGGTCCTCAGCACCGTGCTCCTTCCGACGAGCGGCCGGGCCACGATCGCCGGCTATGACGTGGCGACGCAGCCGGAGCTGGTGCGGGCCAACATCGGGTTCATGTCCGGGAACACCGGGATCTACGACCGGATGACCGCCTACGAATTCGTGAAGTACTACGGCGAACTGTGCGGCGTCCCCGATGAGCTGCTGAGGAGCCGCATGGAAGACCTGTTCTCCACACTCCGGATGAACGACTTCCGGGACGTCCTGGGGTCGAAGATGTCGACCGGGATGAAGCAGAAAGTTTCGATCGCCCGCACGCTGATCCACGACCCGCCGGTCCTGATCTTCGACGAGCCGACCTCCGGCCTCGACGTCCTCGTGGCCCGGACCGTCCTCGATACCGTCGATTCGCTCCGGGAGAAGGGAAAGTGCATCATCTTCTCGACGCACATCATGCGGGAAGTGGAAAAGCTCTGCGACCGGGTGGCCATCATCTACAAGGGGCGGATCCTGGCGATGGGGACGCTGCCGGAGCTCATGGAGCGGTACGGGCGGCGGGACATCGAAGAGGTGTTCTTCGGGCTGATCGACGAATATGACAAGGCCCTCGCCGAACAGGCCGCGGCGCACGCCAGCTGAGCGGGCGACGGCCCGTGGCCGGGGGCCGACGAGGCATCGACATAAGACGCGGGACCGGGGAACGGACGGCGGACCAGCCGCAGGGAAGAATACGGGAATGACCTGGAAGAACATCAAGCTGATCTTTCTGCGGGAAGTCCGGGACCAGCTCCGGGACCGGCGGACCCTGTTCATGGTCGCTGTCCTGCCGATCCTGCTCTATCCGGCGCTCGGCATCGGCATGATGCAGATGACGCTCACCTTCACCGAGCAGCCCCGCACGGTGGTGGTGCTGGGAGCGGAAGACCTGCCCCCTCCGCCGCTGATCGATCCCGCCAATCCGGGACGCTTCGTGGGGCGGTTCTTCGTCTCTCCGGATGATGCCGCCAAGCTGGATGTCCTGACGGAACAGAACGTCCGGGGAAACGTTGAAAGCAAAGAGCAGCAGGCCGCGGCCGGAATGGTCGCGCTCGCGCAGAAGAACCGACCGCAGGTCGAAGAGCTTGCGGGGACGATCCGGGCCCGACGGGACCGCGATCTCGAGCTGACGGCCGTGACCGACCGGTTGCAGGCGCTGAAGCAGACGGCCGATCGGACCGAAGCCCAGAACGAAGCGATGCAGGCGGAAGAGGCCCGGGGCCGGGAGCTGGTCCGGCAGATCGATGCCGACAAGGCCCGCGAAGCCGCAATGAAGCTGGCGATCGACCAGTGGTTCAGCGAGAGCAAAATCCAGGTCCTGATCGTCGTCCCCAAGGGGTTCAAGGAGAAGGTCCAGGAGATCGACGAGCAGCTCAAGACCCGCCAGGGGAACCTGCGGGATATCGACCAGATTCCGCGCCCGATCGTCCTGCAGAACAGCGCCGACGAGAAATCCCAGGTCGCCTATCGCCGCGTGAAAGAGGCGATGCGGGACTGGGAATCCGAAGTTCTTCAGGCCCGGCTCTCCAAGGCGGGGCTCCCCAGCACGCTCTCCTCGCCGGTGAACGCCGTCGAAGTCGACATGGCCCGGCCGGACGACATGGCGGCGAACCTGTGGAGCAAGCTCTTCCCCGCCATGCTGGTCATGATGGGGGTCACGGGGGCCTTCTATCCGGCGATCGACCTCGGAGCGGGGGAAAAGGAGCGGGGGACGATCGAGACTCTGCTTATCTCGCCGGCGACCCGCTCGGAGATCCTGGTCGGAAAATTCCTGACGGTCCTCCTCTTCAGCGTGACGACGGCCCTGCTGAACCTCGTCAGCATGGGGATGACGGGCAAGTACACGATGTCGCTCTTCGGATCGAGCCGCTTCGGCGGGGTGGGCGACATTTCGCTCCCCCCGGCGACGTCGATCGCGTGGGTCGTCGTGATGTCGATCCCCCTCTGCAGCCTGTTCAGCGCCCTGAGCCTGGCGTTCGCCATGTTCGCCAAGAGCAACAAGGAGGGGCAGTATTACCTCACGCCGCTCCTGATGGTGACGATGGGTCTGGCAGTCGTCTGCCTGAGCCCGTCGCAGGAGATCTCGCAGTTCAACAGCCTGATCCCCGTCGTCGGGCCGTCGCTGCTTCTCAAGGCGCTCCTGCAGAGCTCGCATCCGTCGCACGAGATGTCGTACTACCTCGTGTCGGTCCTCTTGGCGAGTATCGGCTACAGCGCGGCGGCGCTGATGTGGGCGGTCTCGCTCTTCAAAAGGGAAGAGGTCCTCTTCCGCGAGGCGGAGCGGTTCGACCTCAACCTGTGGATCCGCCACGTCCTGCGGGATAAGGAGCCGACCCCGCGGGCCGCCGAGGCGGTGATGTGCTACTTCCTGATGATGGTGCTTCAGTTCGCCTCGATCGGGCTGTTTCAGGAGGCGATGGGGAGCGCGATGAAGGGCCCCAACGCCGCCCAAGAGATGCTGCGGCTGCAGATGATGTCGATGGCGATGGCGGTGCTCGCGCCGCCTGTCGTGATGACGCTCGTCCTGACGACGAACTTCCGGCGGACACTCAAGTTGTACTGGCCGAAGCCGATCTTCCTGCTGTTCTCTGTGCTGCTCCCGTTCGCGCTGATCCCGGTCGCCAACGAAGTCCTGCAGAACCTGGAGTGGTTCTTCCCCAAGCCCCCGTCGTCCGCGTTCGACATCATCAAGGCGATGGGGAGTTCCGAAGTGCCCGTCGTGCTGGCTCTGCTGGCGGGGGCGGTCTTTCCGGCGGTCTGTGAGGAGGTGGCGTTCCGCGGGTTCATCCTGACGGGGTGGCAGCGTTCGTATCGCGGCTGGGCGGCGATCACGATGTCGTCCATCGCGTTCGGGATGATCCACATGATTCCTCACCAAGTGTTCAACGCGGTGTTCCTGGGGTTTGTGCTGGGGCTGCTGGCGGTCCGGAGCGGAAGCCTGCTGCCGGGGATCATCTTCCACTTCCTGTTCAACGCGACGCAGCTGTTGCGGCTGCGAGTCCGGCCGGAGTGGTTTGACTCGGGGATTACGGACTGGCTGTTCACGACGACTGTCCATGATGGAAAGCCGATGCTGGACTTCGACCTGCCGTTGATCGCGATTGCGGGGCTGGCTTCGGTTTACATGGTTTACTGGTTGTACCGGATGAAGAATGAGCGGCCCGAGGCGGCGGCGCTGGCCGAGCCGTCGCATCCGGAGACGCTCGCTTCCGTCTCGCGATAAGGTGGACCGGCCACCGGGGTCCAGGGGGTAACCCATGGTGGGGGATGCAAGGGGGCAACGCCCCATTGCCCGCCGGAGGCTTGGCCGTCGAGAGATGTCTGAAGGAGAGCGTGTCCAAACGCGGAACACGTGCAGGGTACCCCTCACCGAAGACGCGGGGAGTGCAAAGCGAGCGGTGTAGGTTGGCGGAGTGCTCAACGCGGGTTCCACAAAGCGGACGCCCGTTGCTGACCGCCGTTCCTCATAGAAGTGCCTCCGGCGGCAAGGGGTCGCCCCCTTGACCCCAGCCTGCCGTCGCACGTTGGGTTTGAGCTATCGAGCGGTGCCGGCAAGGACGCGATTCGAGGCAACGTGTCCCGACAGGAGCGCGGCATTCCTTGCAGCGCGGAACACCGTGAAGCACACTGCCAACGTCCCACGACGCTCTCCGGACTGAACCCATGACCCGAGTTTTCCCCGCGTTCCTGTGCGCCGCGCTCCTGCTCGTCCTCTGCGAACAGGGCTTCGGCCAAGACCTCATCGTCGAGAAGGACATCGAATACGCGAAGGTCGGGGACACATCGCTCAAGCTCAACATCGCCCGGCCAAAGTCCGAAGAGGACAAACTCCCCTGCATCGTCTGGATTCACGGCGGCGGTTGGGTCGGCGGGAATCGTGAGTCCTTCCAGCAGGCGATCGAAGCCTCGGCTCACAAGGGATATGTCGCGGCGACAATCAGCTACCGGCTGACCGACGCCAATCAGAAGAAGCCGGCCACCAAAAATCCGTTTCCGGCGCAGATCCACGACTGCAAGGCCGCCGTCCGCTGGCTGCGGGCCAACGCGGAGAAGTACCACATCGACCCTGAGCGGATGGGGGTGGCAGGCGGCTCCGCGGGGGGGCACCTCAGTCTCCTCGTCGGAACGACGGACGGCGACGACGGCCTCGAGGGCGACGTCCCCGCAACCGCGCCTTCGAGCCGGGTCCAGGCGGTCCTGAACCTGTTCGGCCCCACCGAAATGGTCAGCCAGCACAAGGACGGTCCGATCGCCAGGTTCATGGTCGAAGGGCTCTGCGGCGGGACGCCCGAGGCGGTGCCCGAGCAGTATCGCCTCTGCAGCCCCGTGACCTTCGTGACCAAGGACGATCCGCCGATCCTGACCTTCCACGGAACGGCCGATGACATCGTTCCCGTCCAGCAGGCCAGGCTGCTGGACGAGAAATGCCGGGAAGTCGGGGCTCCGCACGAGCTGCGGCTTTTCGAGGGACAGACGCACAGCTTCGACGGCGCCCATTGGAAGAAGGTCATCGACGAGGCGTTCCCGTTCTTCGACAGCCATCTCAAGAAAAAGGCCGCCTGAGCCACCGGCGATCCAGGATCCGTCCGCGTGGGCACGCCGCCCGGGAAGTCGTTTCGCAGCATGTCCGAGCCCCCGACCTCGTCGCCATCGGCCGTCCCTCCCGGGCCGCCGGGCCGCGATCCGCGTCCGCCCCAGCCGCAATCCGCTCCGGTCCCTTCGGCGGGAGCCTCCGCCACCCCGGGGGGGGCCGGACCGGCCTCGCCGTTTCGTCGTCGGTTGCCCGCAATCCTGATTGCGATTCAGCTCGTCGCCGGACTGCTGACCGCGGCCGCGAAGTGCACCACCTTCGATGAGTGCTGGCACCTGCCGGTCGGGCTGCTCAACCTCCGCGAACATCGGTTCGACTATGACATTCTGAACCCGCCGCTGGCGCGGATGTGGTGTGCGATTCCGCTGTACGTTTCGGGCGTTCAAGCGAAGGCGGTCTCGGCCCAGGAGGGTGTCGGAACGCTGTTTCAGCAGGACCACGTTCAAAACTATCGCTGGCTCTATTTCTGGGGCCGGTTGCCCAACGTGGTTCTGGCCTGCCTGCTCTCCTGGCTGCTCTACCGATACGCGCTGCACTTCCTGGGCAGCCCGGGGGCGGAGTGGACGCTGCTGCTGTGCGTGACGTGCCCCAATCTCCTGGCGCATGCCAGCGTCGTGACGACCGACGTGCCGGCCGCGGTCACGATGACGGCGGCGACGCTGTGGCTCTCCCGCTGGGTCGAAATGCCCGACAACCGCGGAGCCCTGCTGTGGGGGCTCGCGCTCGGGGCCGGGTGGGCCTCCAAGTACACGGCCCTGATGCTGCTGCCGTTTCCGGTGGTGGCGGCGGTCCTGATCGTGGGGATGCGGCGGGCGAGCGTTCTGGCCGCCGGTCGGCAACTGGTGCTGGGGATCGTGACCGCGCTTGCCGTGCTCAACGTCTGCTACCTGTTCCAGGGGACGGGGCGGTCGCTGCGGAGCTACACGCTTGAGAGCAAGTCGATGATCCGTCTGCAGCAGCGGACCGGCTTTCTGGCGAGCCTTCCTCTTCCGGTGCCGCGGGACTTCGTGCAGGGGCTCGACATGCAGCAGCGGATGCTCGAACACGAGCACCCGGTCTTCCTGAACGGCGAGTGGACGACCCACGGAAGCCGGGACTATTTCCTCTATGCCCTCCTCTACAAGCTGCCACACCTGCTGCAGATCGCGTTTGTGGGGGGCTTTGTGGCGGCCGTGTCGCGCGGCGGGGCGCAGCGGTGGCAGGTGCTGTGGCTTCTGGCGCCGGGACTGCTGCTCTTGGTCATCGCCTCACTGACGCCGATGCAGCTCGGGATCCGGTACGTGCTGCCGAGTCTCCCGATGATGTACCTATTCGGCGGGTATGGAATCTCCGTGATTCTGAACTCGCTGCCGAAGGCGCGGCCCGTCTTCGTTCCTCTTGTGGCCGTGGTCGCGCTGGCGTCGTTGCGGTATCACCCGGACCATCTGCCGTACTTCAACGAACTGGCGGGGGGGCCGCTCGGCGGGCGGAGCTATCTGGCTGATTCGAACCTGGACTGGGGACAGGACCTGTACGGCCTGCGGGACTGGATGAAGTCCGCCAATGTGCCGTCCGTCTATCTGGCCTACTTCGGGACGGTCTCGCCCACGCTTGCGGGGGTTCGCTTCGCTCCTCCGCCGGACCGGTTTCGGCCGGGGGTGTATGCGATCAGTGCGAACCTGGTGCTGGGGCGGCCCTCGGTGATTCCGCTGCCGGATGGATCGACCCGTTCCGTCGATGCGGGGGCGCTGATGCCGTTTCAGGTGCTTAATCCGATCGAACGGGCCGGGTACTCGATCGACATCTACCGCGTGACCGAGGCGGACTTGCCGGCGCTGGAAGAGGCGCGGCGGTTCATTGAGCGCGCCCGGTAAGTCTTCGTTCGGACACCGCCCTCTGCCAACGACGGATATCCGACTCGCAACCGAACGCCGCCAGCCAACTGGGTCCAGTGGCACCCTGGTGGGGAGTGCAGAGGGGCCGGTGTTGTTTTCTGGCCCTTTGCCCGCCGGAGGCCTGGCCGTCGAGGGATGTCTGAAGGAGCACGTATCCAAACGCGGACACCGTGCCGGATGCCCCCTCACCAACCCGCGGGGATTGCAGAGCGAGCGGTGAGTCCTCAACGCCGGTTCCACAAAGGGGACGTCCGTTGTGTGCCACGGTTCCGCACGAAAATGCCTTCGGCGGCAAGGGGGTGAGACCCAATGCTGTTCATGATCGGGCTTGTAACGTGGTCCGAAGTCGTTGGAGTTGTTGGAGATCTTCTCGGGTGGCCGGTTGGATTTTCGGGGGGCCGGGCGGCCTGTCCTGCTTCGGTCTCGGCCACCGGCGGATCTGTTTCGGGCCGACTCGACCGTCCCTGTCCACCACGGCCTGACAAAGCTGGTCCCGCAAGGACGGCATGCGGCGGACGGGGCGGCCGTGGACGACTCGACGAAGCAGACGGCGGACGGCGTCCCGAGCTTTGGCGGCAGACCAGTTCGCCGGATGCGATCCCGAGGCGATCAGTTCCCGAGCCGTCAGCAGTTGCAGTAGCCAACTCGCCAGGACATGCCAGGTCTGCTCCGCCAGCGCGCCCTCCGGCGTGCGGCTCCGCAGCGTCTGATGGCAGAGCGTCTGCTTGAGCGAGCGATAGTGCAGCTCCAGGCCCCAGCGGAGCCGGTAGATCTCGGCGGCGTCCTCGTCGGACAGCGCCCTCTCGTCGTGGATGTTCGTGACCAGCGAGACCGGTCGTTTCTGATCGTCGCGAACGACGATCAGTCGCAACACGACGGGCGGCTGGTCGCGGCAGCGGGTGGGCCACAGCGAGACCGTCTGGCCTTCGGTCTCGACCGCCCAAGCCAAGTCAGGACCGTCCAGACCGGTCAGGAGTCGGATGTTTCCCCCCACCCGCAGGACGAAGTCGTGCCGGTTCCGGGTGAGCCAGCGGCACAGCTCAAAACTGATGAAGCCGGCGTCGGCGGTCAGCAGGGAGCGGGGCGGCAGGTTGTCCCGCATGTCGTCCAGCTGTCGCCGCTCGCTCTGTGTCCCCGGCCCCAGACGGAAGTCCCATGGCAAGCCGGTTCCGATGTGCAGGAGTGTCGTCTGGAAGACCTGCGGTGTGGTCCCCTCCTTGCCGGCGCAGCCCAAGGCCTGTTCGTTGGGCGTCGTGCGAGGGGCTTCGAAGCGGGAGCCATCGACGCCGAAGACCGCCCATCCCCGGACTCGCCAGTCGTCCAGATGCTCGGCGACGAACTGTCGCAGGCGCAGGAGGATCGGATCGCGCATCCGGGGGAGACCCCGAACGCGGGCGGCCAGGAACCCGGAGAGCGAGTCGCCGATGGTCCAGGCGGGAAAGACTTCGCGGAGGATGTCGCAGGCGGCATCGAACTGCTCGCGGAGGGTCACCTGGGGCTGCCAGCTCATGATGGTGGAGACCCAGAAGATCTTCAGCGGGGTCCAGCCGGCGTTGCCGTGCGAAGAGAACCGGCTGAACCACTGTGGGGGAAAGACCGTGGCGATCGCCTCAATGAATTCGTGACGATACGATCGCCGCTGTGGCTTCCAAGCCATCTTCGAGCCTCCGTGCATCGGGCCTGTGTCGTAGAACAACACAACCGATGACGAGGCTCGAAGTCTTTTGCAATCCCACAGTTAACGCCAGTTCCGAGACAGAGTCGCGAACGGCGTTGGGTGAGACCCCCTTGACCCCAGGCTGCCGTGGCACGTTGGGTTTGAGCTATGGACGTCGTACCGGCAAGGACGGCGTTCGAGACAACGGGGTTCAGTCCACTCCTCGACTGCCCACCATTCGGCGAACGCACCCACCCGGATTCAGGGCGGATGCCCTGGCCGCCAGCTGCATCGTTCAGACCAGGACGCCGCCACGACCCGAGCGCTTCCGCTCGTTCTCGCTCAGGGCGATCTTCCGCAGCCGGATCGCATCCGGGGTGATCTCCACGTACTCGTCCGCCTCGATGTATTCGAGAGCGAGTTCCAGCGAGAGGTCGCGGGGCGGCTCCAGCTGGATCATGTCGTCCGCACCCGACGAACGCATGTTGGTCAGCTTCTTCTCGCGGATCGGGTTGACGACCATGTCGACGTCGCGGGCGTTCTCGCCGACGATCATTCCCTCATAGACCTCGACGCCGGGACCAACGAAGAACGCGGCCCGCTCAGCAAGCTTCCACAGGGCGTAAGCGGTCGTCTTTCCACCTTCCTGGGAGACCAGCACGCCATTCTTACGGCGGGCGATTTCCCCTTCGACGATGCGATAGTCCTCGAAGCGGTGGTGCATGATCGCCTCACCCTTCGTGGCGTTCAGCAGCCGGGTCTTGAGGCCGATCAGCCCGCGGGCGGGGATCAGGAACTCAAGGTGCGTATGGCTTCCCCGGCCCGCCTTCATGTCCGTCATCTGGCCGCGGCGCTGGGAGACGAGCTCGATCACCGAGCCGACGTCACCGGCCGGAGCTTCGACTTCCAGACGCTCGAACGGCTCGTGCCACTTGCCGTCGATCTGCTTGCGGATGACTTCGGGCTTGCCGACCGAGAGCTCGTAGCCTTCCCGGCGCATCGTCTCGATGAGCACGGAGAGGTGGAGCAGACCGCGGCCGGAGACCTTGAAGCATTCCTTCTGGTCGGTCTCCATGACCTTGAGAGCCACGTTCGATTCCAGTTCCCGCTGCAGGCGGTCCCGGATGTGGCGGCTGGTCACATACTTGCCGCTCTTGCCGGCCAGCGGCGACGAGTTGATGGTGAAGGTCATCGACAGGGTCGGCTCGTCGACCTTGATCCGCGGGAGCGCCTCCGGAGCAGAAGGATCGGCCAGCGTGTCGCCGATTTCGGCATCGGGAAGTCCGGTGAAGGCGACAATGTCTCCCGCCACCGCCTCCTGGACCTTCTCGCGGCCGAGTTTGGCGAACAGTTCCACCGTCTCGACCGTTTCGGAAATCTGGACTCCGTCCCCCTTGAGGATCACGACCTTCTTGCCGGGCTGGATCTTACCCCGCTCAATCCGGCCGACAGCGATCCGGCCGACGAACTCGGACCACATCAGCGACGTGACGGTCATCCGGAACGGAGCCTCGAGGTCGACTTCCGGTCCCGGGATATTGGCCAGAACCATGTCGAGCAACGGAAGAATGGTCCCCGACTTGGCGTGCGGGTCGTCGCTGGCGAAGCCGGTCCGGCCGCTGGCGTAGATGTGCGGGACGTCGGCGGCATCCTTGAGGCCGAGCTCCTCCATCAGGTGCATCGTCTCGAACAGGACCTCTTCGGCCCGGCTGTCCGGACGGTCGACCTTGTTGACGACGATCAGCGGCTTGAGGCCGACTTCGAGGGCCTTCGTGAGCACGAAGCGGGTCTGGGGCTTCGGGCCTTCGGCGGCGTCGACGAGCATCAGAGCTCCGTCCGCCATCCGCAGAACGCGTTCGACTTCCCCGCCGAAGTCGGCGTGGCCAGGGGTGTCGATGATGTTGATCTTCACGCCCTTGTAGAAGATCGCGATGTTCTTGGCGAGAATTGTAATCCCGCGCTCGCGTTCCAGGTCGTTCGAGTCGAGGACGCATTCGCCCACGGTCTCCGACTCGCGGAACACCCCGCTCTGCTTCATGAGCGCGTCCACGAGGGTCGTCTTCCCGTGGTCAACGTGGGCAATGATGGCGATATTCCGGATTTCGTTGCGTCGCATGGGCGGGAGAGAACAGACAGGCAGGAAACCGAGGGGCGTGACACACCGCGGGCGGGAGGGAGCAAACGGCCACCTCGTAAGGGCGAAGAACTTTAGCGAGCAAATTGATTGATTGGAAGGTGCCTTGCGCAAAGAAGTTGTGCAGATTGGCCGCCGCCTATCCGCGGCGGATCGCCATGTTTCGGCAAAAAGATTGCTGGCGACTGCGTTTGTGAGAAAGAGGGCCGGCCGAGCGGCGTGGTCCCGGTTTCAGACCGGTTCTTGAGCGGAAATTCTTTCAGCTTTTCACTTTGCTTCACGAGACTACCGGTTTTACGCTGGTGGTCGAAAGTCGCGGATGTGCCACCGTGCCTCTGCCGATGCGATCCTTGCCGCAGCCCCCCGCCGTTTCCGGCCCCGCCTCCGATCGGGACGCCGCGACGCGGTCGAGAAACCGTCCGGACGGGAGTTTCGTGGACCTGACGTCCCCCGCCACCCCGATCACTCGTCCCGGCCGCTCGGCAGCGGTCTGGGGGGGATTGCTGGTGTCGGTCGTCCTCCACGCCGTCGCGCTGACCGTTCTGGCCTTTGTGACGTTTCTTACGCCGTCGATGCCATCGATGGTGACCCTCGACGCCGGGCTGATCGAAGAACCGAGCCAGGTTTTCGAAGCGGACGACTGGATGCAGCGTCCCTCGGTGTTCCGCAGCGACGGGCGATCCAACGGCGGGGGCTCTAAGGGGAATTCGCTTCACCTGCCGGTGACTTCGGCGGCGGTACTGCCGAATTTCGACGCGGTCGCCTCGATCGACGCGCCGCTCAGCGATGTGGCCACTGAAGGCCCGATCAATCTGGGAGCCCGCGTGGCCGAGAAGGCGAGCGGGGTCGGGAACGGGAACGGCGCCGGGATTGGAAACGGGACGGGGAACGGCGTCGGGGACGGGAACGGCTACTTCGGAATGAAGGCCGACCGGAAGTCGATCGTCTTCGTGGTCGACGCTTCGAACAGCATGAATCACCCCTATCCGGGGATCGCCCGGACCCGGTTCGGCCGCGTGAAGCTCGAGCTCTTCAAGACGATCTCGCAGATGACGGAGGAGCAGAAGTTCTTTGTGATCTTCTTTGCCGAGGACGCCCTGCCGATGCCGGCCCGGAACCTGGTCTCCGCTACCCCGGAAAACCAGAAGCTGGCCATGGAATGGATCGGCGGGATCCGCACCTTCGGCAACACGGAGCCGCAGAACGCGGTCGTCATGGCCCTGAAGCTGAAGCCTGACGTCATCTACTTCCTGACGGACGGGAACTTTGACCGGGACACGGTCAAGTCGGCAAAGCGGCACAACCCGACCAAGATTCCGATCCACACGATCGGCTTCGGCGACAACACCGGCGAAGTCCGGATGAAGGAGATCGCCGAGCTGACGGGGGGGACCTATCGCTTTATCCCCGAGGAGCAGCCGACCCAGCAGGCGGCCGCTCCCGAGCCAGACAAGACGGCCAAGCCGTGATCACCCCGCCCTGAAGGCGGATCCGTGCTCATCTGCAGCGGATTGTTTTCGCCACAGATGCACACAGATCCCGTCGCCGGCTGAGCTGGGCGAACTGCCGACTACTGCTTCATCTCGGCCAAAACAGCTCGCATCCCCTGCCCCAGGACGATCGTGTCGACCCCCGAGACGAGGAGCGTGTAACCCTTCTCGTAGTAGGGGCGGATCGAGGCGGGAGTGACGCCGAAGATCCCGAGATGCAGCCCGCTGCGGCGGCAGACGTCGGTCACCCGTTGGATCGCCGCCACGACGTCGGGATGGTCGATCTGGCCCATCAGTCCCATGCTGGCGGAGAGGTCGTAGGGGCCGATCAGAACGCCGTCGACCCGCGGAACGGCGGCGATCGCCTCGATGTTCTCGACTGCCCGGATGTTCTCCGCCTGGACGATCACGAGCGTCTGCTCGTTCGCCGACGCGACGTAGGGCTGGAACTCCAGGCCGTAGCCGTGCGCCCGGGCGATCCCGACGCCCCGCGCACCGTGGGGTGGATACCGGCTGTACTGGACGACGCGGTGAGCCTGCTCCGCCGTGTTGACCTGCGGGACGATGATCCCCGCCGCTCCCAGGTCGAGGGCCCGCTTGATCGGGACCTCTTCGCAGGCCGGGACGCGAACGAGGCAGGGGACGCGGCGGCTGACCGTCTGGAGCACCCGCTCCAGTTCCGCCGCTTCGAAGGGGCCGTGCTCGGCATCGACGAACAGCCAGTCAAATCCGGCGTCCGCGAGGATTTCGGCCACCGTTCCGGAGGGGACCGTGAGCATTGTTCCCAGCAGCAGTTCTCCGGCCAGAAACCGCTTGCGCAACGCGATCGACATGAAGGAGCGCTCCTTGAGTTAAGGGGGGCCGAAGGGTACCAGCGGGTGATTTGTCTCGCATCTGTGCCCGCTGCCTGGGAGGCGAAACGGGTGCGTTCGCTGGATGGTGTTCGAGGATATGGCGTTGCGGCGGACGGGTGATCGACGGCGCCAACGCACCGGGTCCAGGGGCACCCTGGTCAGGGGATGCAAGGGGGCGACGCCCCCTTGCCCGCCAGAGGCCGTCTCGTCGAGAGATGTCTGAAGGAGTGTGCATCCAAGCGAGGACACCTTGACGTATGCCCCCTCACCACCCCGCGGGTACTGCGAAGCGAGCGGTGAGTCCTCGACGCCGGTCCCATAAAGGGGACGTCCGTTACTTACAGCGGTCCCTCATGGAGGTGCCTCCGGCGGCAAGGGGGTGAGACCCCCTTGACCCCGGCTGCCGTAGGGAGTGTGGACATTGAGGGTGGCGTTTTCCTCTGGAGTTGGCATCATCGGCTGCACTTCAGACCGGTCAAGGAAGACCACGATGTCCAGACGCCACGCTCTCACCGACGCGCAGTGGAACCGGATCCAGGATCTCTTGCCCGGTAAGGCTGGTGATCCGGGGAAGACGGCTGCAGACAATCGTCTCTTTGTGGACGCAATCCTGTTTGTCGCCAAGACAGGGGTTCTCTGGAGAGACCTCCCCGAACGATTCGGGAAGTGGAACAGCGTCTGGCGACGATTCGATCGCTGGTGTGAACGGAACGTCTGGAAACGACTGGCTCAGGAACTGGGCGAGTCGGATCTCGCCGAACTCCAACTCGACTCGACGTCCGTCAAAGTGCATGTCGCGGGCCTTGGCGGTCGTCGTCAGGCCGAGGAAAAAAGAGGATGCCGACGAGCGCCGCTGTCTCGGCCGGTCTCGCGGAGGTCTGAATACCAAGGTCCATGCGGCTGTCGATGCTCAAGGGCACGTGGTCAGCATGAAGCTCAGCCCCGGCCAGGACGGTGACGGCCCGCACGGCCGGGAACTGCTTGCGGAGTTCTCCCGAGGGCAGATTGAGCACGTTCTCGCTGACACCGCCTACGACGGTGATGAAACGCGGGCCCTGGTGAAGCGGCTGAAAGCGAAGGCTTGTATCAAGCCGCACAAAAGGCGGACCAGGACGAAGCGTTACGACAAGGAGCGTTACAAGCACCGGAATCTTGTGGAGCGGTTCTTCGGCCGCATCAAGCAATTCCGTCGTGTGGCGACCCGGCCCGAAAGGACGGCCAGGAACTTTGTCGGCTTCGTCTGGCTCGCGGCCCTCATCATGGACGTCTTGTGATTGTCCACACTGCGTAGCACGTTGGGTCTGAGCTATGAGACCCAGCCCTTTGAAGGTGCATCCTCCTTCATGGTAAACCGGTGTCATGTCGAGACATGCACAGGATTTCCAGGGAGGAGGCGACCATGGTTGGTCAATCGGTCCTCGACCGCTTCATTCAGCAGGCTCCGCTTTGTGTTATGGCCCGGGCGACACTTGAGAAAGTCTTCGCCCCGCAGAGATTGGATGCCCTGTTTCAACGGACGGCTGTCCGACAGTACGAACGGGAGCTTCTGTTCTCGACCGTCGTCGATCTCATGAGCCTGGTCGTCTGTCGCGTCACACCGTCCGTTCATCGGGCCTATCAGCAGAAGAAGGCCCAGATTCCCGTCTCCATCCGGGCTCTCTACGACAAACTGGGGCATATCGAACCGGCCACGTCCCGAGAACTGGTGCGGCAGACCGCCTCTGAGATGGCCGAGCTGATCCGGACGCTGCCGGCGATGGCGGCTCCCCTCCTTCCCGGATACCGGGTCAAGATTCTCGACGGCAACCACCTAGAGGGAACAGAGCATCGGCTCAAGCCGCTGCGAACTCAAGGAGGCGGAGCCTTGCCCGGCCAGTGCGTCGTCCTGCTCGATCCCCAGCTCCGCATGATCCTGGACGTGATTCCTGACCTGGATGCCTACACCCAGGAGTGTCGTCTCTGCCTGCCGCTGTTGGAGGGGATCGAACCCAAGGATGTGGTGATCGACGATCGGAACTTCTGTACGAGCGAACTCCTGTTCGGTCTGGCCCGACACGCCGCGTTCTTCATCACCCGGCAGCATCGGGGCCGGCTGCGATGGGAGGTTACCGGGAAAGCCAAATCGCTCGGCCGGGGCGATTCCGGCCGCCTGACGGAAGAGCCTGTCCGCCTGACGGATCCCACAACCGGTGAGGTCCTGCCGGTCCGCAGAATCACCATCGAGTTGGACGAACCAACCCGGGATCACGACTCCACGCTCCACTTGCTGACGAACCTGCCCGCCAGTGAGGTCACCGCAGCACAGGTCGCTGAGCTGTATCGGGAGCGATGGACGATCGAGACAGCCTTCCAGGAACTGACGACACACCTGAGGTGTGAACTCAACACCCTTGGCTATCCGCCTGCGGCCCTCTTCGGCTTCTGCACGGCGGTTGCGTGCTACAACGTCCTGGCGGTCGTGCAGGCCGCTCTGGCTTCTGCTCATGGCCAGGAGTTCGTTGACGAGCAGTTCTCGCACTGGCGGATGTCGGATGAGCTCAGCCGCACCTACGTCGGGATGATGATCGCGATTCCGGCGGATCAATGGGAACAGTATGGAACTCTTCCCACCGAAGCTCTCAGCCGGCAGCTCCACGTCTGGGCCCAGAGCGTCGATGTCATGCGATATCGCAAATCGATTCGTGGTCCAAAGACACGCACCAAACGTCCAGCCGCGAGGGCTCAGCACATCTCGACCGACAGGCTTCTCAAGCAGCGGAGATCCAACACGGGATAGCCACCTTCAAAGGGCTGCCCCCTTGACCCCAGGCTGCCGTCGCACAATGGGTTTGAGCTACGGGAGTCGTGCCGGCGAGGACGAAATCAGGCCGACTGCCGCAGCGCCACGTTCGCCTCGGCTGCAGGGACTTCATTCCACCGGTTCGACCGAGCAATCGTCCCCAGGTCGTTATTCCGCGTCCCCTGCTGCAACATCTCCTTATGGGCGGCACAAGCCACCATCTGCCGGAGGTAAAACGGCTGCCGGACCACATAGTGGTGGATGATGTGCGTCGCGCCAAAGTTGAAGCAGAAGAGCTGCAGCGGCGCAACCAGCCAGCAATTCAGAATCTGGTTCTGATAGAAGACGTCCCGATCCGGAATGTCCTCGTAGTAATGACTGTACGACGACATCAGAACGAGCGAGCACTGCCGCAGGACATTGGGAAGGACCAGCAGCACCGCCAGGTCCCGCATCACGGGATACCCCTCAGGCGGCAGGAAGTGGGCGAAGTCGAAACTGGGCGCCCAGCCGTTCTGCAACCGCCAGTAGCCAAAGAACGATTCCCAGATCACGAGGAACGACAGGTACGTCGGGACCGACATCAGCGAAAGCCGCATCGGCTGGAAGTCCGGTACGTCCTTCTTGATCTCGCGGAACAGCAAGAGCCCCGCCATCGGGTGAATCGCCACCAGGAGCCGCCGCAGGCCGAACGGAAGACCGATCCCGATCAGCCGCTCCTCGATGTCCGTCACCTGCCCGCTCTCCTGATGGTGCCGGAGATGGATCTCGCGCCGGTACCACGGATTGAGGCTCAGCTTCGCCATCCAGATCACAAAGAACATTCCGTTCTGCGCCAGCGGCGAATGACGGAAGTACAGGTCGTGGATCAGGTCGTGTTCCAGCTCATGCAGAATCGACAGCGGCAGGGCCATCAGCGGAATCGCGCCCCACCACGGCAGCACCCCGTTCAGATACAGGGCCGCAACGATCCCCATCACTCCCAGGCTGCCGAGGAAACAGAACATCCCCAGCAGGTTCTGGCGGGCGAGAATCGGATACTTGGCCCGGAGCCGCTTTTCTTCGAGAACGATGGCGGTCCGGATCGCCTTCGTTTGAGCGGACGACTCACCCTGCATTGGCGACCTCGTTCGTCTCACGGGACCCGATTTTTCGGTGATCCGGCGCGGGACGGAGACTGAAGTGAAAGATGGCAGACGAGTTCAGGATGGGCATCGGGTGGCAAATCAACCCTATTCACTCGGCTGACCGTCCGGAACCCGCGAAGCAAATTCCGGACACAAAACTGGGAAGAATCCGGAAATCTCCCAAGCCGGGAGAACAGCTTTCCAGAGGGCAATCATAAGTATGCTACTGAGTTGGCCGCTTCGGCCAGAGAGGCGTCCGCGAGGAGTCAAAACGGTGGGGTTCGCCGATTATTTACGGCGCCGGCGGGAGGGACGAGGGGGGGACTGGGGAGGGGGAGAAATTCTTCACTGCGGCACGATAGGCAAGTCCCGACGAAAGCAAACCCAAAATCACCTCGATTCCCCAGAGCAGTTCCGGAACCGGTGATGGCCGGTCCACCACGTTGGAGTATCGAAAGGCAAGATAGTCCCGCGGCTCCGGCGAGACTTGTCGCCGAAACGCCTCAATGTACGGGGCTCCGGCGGGGTCGTTCGCGTCCACCGACTCGATGAGCTTCATCAGGGCCTGACGTTCCTTGTCCTGCCGCGCGGCCGCCTGGACCTCCGCCCGGTGGGCCCGGAACGAGAGGTAGGTGGCGTTAAAAAGCGCGAGGAGCGTCAGCAGCAGGACGAACCAGATCCCGCGCCGCGGCAGGCGAAATCCTTCGCGGACCGCCATCCAGCCCCCAATGCCGCCGATCGCCGCCCCCACTGCGGCATAGAGCAGCCCCAGCCGTTTCCACCCGGCCGGGAGAGACGGGGCCATCGTGGAAATCACCAGGGCCGCGAGAACCACCGCCGCCAGCCACCGCCATCGGCTGGGGGGCGCCTTCGCCTCATCAGCGGGCGTGGACGAAGCAGCCTCCTGGGGAGCAACGCCAGGACCGACAGTCACCGGTACGGAACTTTCCGGATCGGAACTCACCGGGTCGACACTCCGCAGGCCTCCTTGGCCCGATCGAGGACCACGCGGGCCTTTTCCCGAGCCCGCTTCGCTCCGGCCGCCAGGACGTCCTGCACGTACGGCAAGTCCGCCGCCAGCGCCGCCCGCCGCTCACGGGCGGGGCCGAAGAACGCCTCCGCCTTCTCGTACAGGGCCTGCTTGGCTTCTCCGTACCCCATTCCGCCGGCCCGGTAACGGGCCGCCAGGGCGTCCTGTTCCTCGGCGTTGGCGAACAGTTTGAAGAGAGTGAAGATCGAGCAGGTGTCGGGATTCTTCGGCTCTTCCACCGGCGTCGAATCGGTCTTGATCGACATCAGCTTCTTCCGCAGCTTCTTCGGCTCCTCGAAGACCTCCACAGTATTGTCGTAGCTCTTCGACATCTTCTCGCCGTCGAGGCCGACCACCTTGGCGGTTGCCTCCATGACACGGTAGTTGGGGAGCGTGAAGACCTCGCGGTTGTAAATCTGATTGAACCGCTGGGCGACGTCCCGCGTTACCTCAACATGCTGAACCTGATCGACCCCGACCGGGACGAGCTGGCTGTCGTAAATGATGATGTCGGCCGCCATCAGGACCGGATACGTAAACAGCCCTGCGTCTGCGGCGATCCCCCGCTCTTTCTTGTCTTTGTAGGCGTGGCACTTGTCCAGGAGATGCATCTGCGTGACGGTCATCAGGAGCCACGTCAGCTCCGTCACCTCCGGGATCTCGGACTGAACGAATAGCGTCGCCTGCTTCGGGTCGAGCCCCAGGGCCAGGAGGTCGAGTGCGGCGTTGAGCGTGTTCTGCCGCAGCCGCTCCGCGTCCCGGATCGTCGTCAGGGCGTGCAGGTCCGCGATGAAATAAAACGCCTGCTCGTTGTTCTGCAGGGCGATGTACTGGCTGATGGCGCCGAAATAGTTCCCCCAGTGGGGACGGCCGGTCGGCTGGATTCCGGAAAGAACGCGCATGGATCACATGGGGAACGAGGAAACACGAATACAGGCAGTAGCCTTTATCGAGGGGAACTTGTCAATCGGAGACGAAAGGGATCGGGGCCAACGGTTGCATTCGCCGATGGGTGGTCGCCAAACACTGGCCTCACCGGGTCCAGGGGCACCTTGGTGGGGGATGCAAGGGGGCCTGTGTTGTTTTTTTGGGCCCTTTGCCCGCCGGAGGCTTGGCCGTCGAGAGATGTCTGAAGGAGCGCGTGTCCAAACGCGGACAACGTGCGGTATGCCCCCTCACCTAACCCGCGGGGATTGCAACGCCAGCGGTGTATTTTGAGGGAGTCCTCAACGCAGGGACCACAAAGGGGACATCCGTTGTGTGCCACGGTTCCTCATGGAAGTGCCTCCGGTGGCAAGGGGGCGTGGCCCCCTTGACCCCAGGCTGTGGGTCGCGGCATGGGCGTCCATCCGCCGGGGGCGTTTTTCGCCTCGCCTCGTTCGAAAAACATTCGCTATAAGGTGGCCCTATGGGACAGAGTTTTCTCCAACTTGATGCCGACCTCATCATCTCGACTGTCGAGACGTTGTCGCGGCGAATCCGGGAGCGGTTCCCCAAAGCCGGTCTCGGAAAAGTCTGCGACCAGCTCCTGGCCGTCTCCCGGCAGGCCCAGGTCCGGGCGGCCGGCATCGCACGGCCCATCTGGAGCGTGCGGCTCGGCGCCGTGGCGTTCGTCCTCGGCATCGCGGCTATGTTCGCCGTGACCTATGTGAAGCTGAATCCCCGCGACAGCCAGATCAGCACGGCGGAGTTCGTGCAGGTCCTCGAGGCGGGCTTCAACGCCACGGTCCTGATCGGCGCGGCCCTGATCTTCTTCTTCACACTCGACACCCGCATCAAACGCCGCCGCTGCCTGGAAGCAATCCACGAGCTGCGATCGATTGCGCATATCATCGATATGCACCAGCTCACGAAGGATCCGGAGCGGCTCCTCTCGCCCGGGAGCGACACCGCGTCCTCCCCGAAACGGACCATGACCGGGTTCGAACTGAACCGGTATCTCGACTACTGCAGCGAAATGCTGGCCCTCGTCGGCAAGATCGCCGCGCTTTATGTTCAGGATTTTGCCGATGCCGACGCCGTCGCGGCGGTGAACGATCTCGAAGACCTGACCGCCAGCCTCGCCCGCAAGGTGTGGCAGAAGATCATGGTCCTCAACGAGATCCCCCTCGACCGGAGCGGCGCCCCTCCCAAATACTCCGACACGACGATGTACATCCCGGCGTCGGAGATTCCGGGTTCGCCGGGCCCCACGCCGCCGTCCGGTGCCACCACTGGTCCTCCGCCCGCCACGACACTCGGAGCCGCACTTCGCGCCAAGGAATCGTCATGAAGGGATTCGTTTCACTCGCCCGTCGCCTCCGCCTTCCGCTCGGCGCGGCGCTTCTCCTGAGCGCCGGATGCGGCGGAACGTCGACGCCCCCCAGCGACACCGCGACGGAGGTTTCGTCGGCGCCCGGCAACGGGGCCGCTCAGCCTTCGACCGCCCGCGGAGCCTCGCCACAGACTCCCGGTGTCCTGACGGTCCCGGGAGAAGGGCGCTCGCGCGATCTGGCAACGCTGTCGATTCCGCTCATCATCAGTGAGGAGGAAGGGCTCCTCGTCCCGACAGAGACCGGCCCCCCGATCTCTCCCGCCGCCGAGAAGGCCTGGCGGAACCTCATGCGGCCGGATCTCGCCGCCGAGCAGTGGGACGCGGCCCAGCAAGCCCTGGTTGAACTCGGCGCCGAGGCGACGCCGCTCCTCAACCGCGAGCTCGGCTCCTCCGAGGAATACCATCGCGAAATCGCGGCAACCCTCGTCGCCCAGCTCGGAACTCCCTCAGAAGCGACCCAGAAGGCTCTGCTCCCGCTCCTCGACGACAAGTCTCTGTTCGTTCGCGCCAACGCCGCCGCCGCCCTGGCGCCGGTCGCCGAGCACAGCGAGACGGTCGTCCCGGTGCTGACGAAGCTCCTCAAGGCCGACGATCCGCAGCTGCGGAAAATGGCCGCCATGAACCTGAGCTCCTTCGGAAAGGAGGCCGCTCCCGAAGTGGCGACGCTGGCCGCCGCGTTGGAAGACAGCGACGCCGAAGTTGTCCTGCCGGTCGTCCAGCTCCTTGGCCGGATCGGACCTCGGGCGGAACCGGCGATGCAGCGTCTCCAGCAGATCGCCTTCGAGCAGGAAGGGGAGGTCAAGCGGGCCGCCCAGACCGCCATCGAACAGATCCGGACGTCGGCCAACGAATAGTCTCCCCGTGTGGCAGACGGACGAGGAACGGGCCCCGCAGCGTCCCGTTTTTCGCCCCGTTCGCTAGAGTGCGTGTGGTTCACGTGCCCCGTCCTGCCTCGCGGGCGTTCGTGCGTCGCCGATTCCTCCTCCGGAATCGGCCGCGGGCCCCGGCCTGCGGGCATCCGATCCCGCACACCGAATCGATCCGACCTTCTGGAATTTCATGGACCCGCTTCCGCTGCTGCAGGACCTGATCCGCATCCCCAGCGTCAATCCGATGGGGCGCGACCTCACCGGCCCGGAATACTACGAGACCCGGCTGACGGAGTTCCTCGTCGGCTTCTTCCGCTCGCTGGCTGTCACGTTCGAAACGCAGGAAATCGCTCCCGGCCGGCACAACGTCGTCGCCCGCATCGACCGCCCCGGCGCCCGCGAGACGATCGTCTTGGACGCCCACCAGGACACCGTTCCCGTCGACGGAATGACGATTCCGCCGTTCGAGCCGCGGATCGAGGGGGACCGGATCTCCGGACGCGGTTCGTGCGACGTCAAAGGGGGACTGGCCGCGATGCTGGCCGCGTTCGCCCGCCTGGCCAAGGCGCCGGAGCGGCTCCAGGCAAACGTCGTCATGAGCTGCACGGTCGACGAGGAGTTCACCGCGACCGGCGTCAACCGGCTGGCCAAGTCGTGGAGTGAACCAGGCGGATGCCAGCTCCTTCGCGAGCGGCCGACGCTGGCGATCATCGCCGAGCCGACCGATCTCGATGTTGTCGTCGCGCACCGCGGAGCGACCCGCTGGAAAGTCGTCACGCGGGGCCGCGCCTGCCACAGCTCCGAGCCGACGCTCGGTGTCAGCGCGATCTACCGCATGGCGAAGGTCGTGTCGGCCCTCGAAGAATTCGCGGCCGAGCTGCCGACTCTCCATCCGGCCCATCCGCTGTGCGGCGGCTCGACGCTCAGTGTCGGACGGATCCAGGGGGGCCAGAGCGTCAACATCGTTCCCGACTACTGCGAGATCGAGATCGACCGCCGCGTGATCCCCGGCGAGGACCCGCTGGGCGTCATGGACGAACTGCGGGACTACCTCCGGACGAAGGTCGATTTCGACTTCGAGATGCTCCCTCCTTGGATCGTCGGCCTGCCGCTTGGCGACGACGAAAACGGCGACCTCGCTGACCGGCTCCTGAAGGTCATCGCGGCCCAGGTCGGTCCGCGGAAGAAAGTCGGCGTTCCTTACGGAACACACGCGTCGCGGTTCGCGGCCGCCGGGGTGCCGTCCGTCGTCTTCGGTCCCGGCTCGATCCGGCAGGCCCACACGAAGGACGAATGGCTCCCCATTACGGAGCTCCGCCAGGCGACCGATATCCTGGAAGCGTTTCTCACGCAGTAGCACTCAGCGAGTTCTAGCGCGAGACCAGCCGCATCGCCTGGCCGTGCCAGAGCCATTCGAGGTCTTCCCGGTTCCACCACTGCTTTCCGGCGGAAGGCTCGAAGATCAGGGCCCGGCCGAAGTCATCGAAGCGGAGCAGCACCACCGCGTGCGCCCGTCCGGGGACCCAGCCCTGGTCGTCGGCGTAGCTGGCCGGCGCCGTCGAGGAACTCTTGAGCCCGACATGCAGGAGGAACGGGCCTTTTCGGGATTCCAGGTCCGCGATCGTGCCGTTGATCAGCTCCACCTGCAGCGGCGTTCCCGTCACTTTCTTCTTGAGACCGCGGTACGTTCCGCTCCAGAGGGTTCCGGAGCGGCGCGTCAGGCTCAGCGTCGCGAGCTCCGCTTCGGTCGCCTGCAGGTCATGCCATGAGAGGAGCGTGGCCGCCGCCGCGGGAGCGCACGAGACGTCTGTTGATTGGAGATGCATCCAGCTCCCTCGCGTCGATGAACGGGTCACGGGAGAGACGCCGATCAGGGGATGGAACATCGAGTAGAACCCCATCCCGAGCACGGTTCCCCCTAAGGCGAAACGCGACCATCGCGGCCGGGCGCTGTCTCCGGCGGCGATTCCCGCAATGGCGGAGCAAAAGAGGGGCAGCCAGTTTCCGAGGATGATGACGTTGGAAAGCGGCATCAGCATGATGATCCAGTTCGACTGGTAGCCGCACTGGATATATGCCACGAGCGCGGCCGCGGTGAGGATCGCGGCCATGTTGCGGGATCTCGGCTCGATCCCCGCGGACCAGTGGACGAGCCGGACGAAGAGCCAGGTGCTCAGCCACGTCATGAGGCCGAGTCCCCACAGCAGATCACCCTCCAGCGCAGCGGGCATCGCGGCACCTCTGGATCAGGCCAACGAAACAAGCGACATGTCCTGATTACGTCGTCCACTCTCCCGACGTGGGCGCAGAGGGGGGAGAAGGATCTGACGTAACCGCCACCGGCCTCTTGGATCACTCCTGCGAGCAGCGGAGTGCAGCGGGGTTGTTATTGCCAGGTTTCGTCGCGTGTGTCAATTTCGATTGTTTCGACCGGGGCGTTGAGATGTTGATTCCTGCCGAAGCTTTCGAGCCGCGTGGCCGGACCACGTCCTTGCCGGCACGACTCTGCTCGCTCAGACCCAACGTGCGACGGCAGCTTGGGGGCAAGGGGGCCACGCCCCCTTGCCGCCGGAGGCACTTCCATGAGGAACCGTGGTAAACAACGGATGTCCGCTTTATGGGACCGGCGTCGAGGACTCACCGCTCGCTCTGAAATCCCAGCGGGTTGTTGAGGGGGCACACAACACGTTGTCCGCGCTTGGACACCATCTCCTTCAGACATCTCTCGACGAGAGGGCCTCCGGCGGGCAAAGGGGCGTTGCCCCTCTGCACTCCCCACCAGGGTGCCCCTGGACCCGGTGAGGTCCAGCGTAAAGTCGCGATGGTTGAGTCCATCCCCCGCATCCGCGACAGTGGGACTCGACCGATTCCCTTTGAGACCCACCATGCGCATCCTCCGCTACCGAGACTCCGCCGGCTCCATCCACCTCGGATGCCAGCACGACCAGAAAAGCGTCACCCGCGTCGAAGGTGACCTCTTCGGCTCCCTCAAAGACACCGGTCAACCGGCCGAAGTCGCGGAGTGGCTCGCCCCCCTCATCCCCACGGATATCCTCTGCATCGGCCTCAACTACCGGAAGCACGCCGCCGAAGGGAACCAGGCCATCCCCGAAAACCCCGTCCTCTTCATCAAGAACAAAGGGGCCCTCCAGAACCCAGGCGCACCGATCGTCCTCCCCAAGAAGCTCCCCAGCCAGTCGGTCGACTACGAGTGCGAACTGGCCGTCGTCATCGGGAAGGAATGCCTCAACGTCTCCAAAGCCAACGCCCTCGACTACGTCGTCGGCTACACCTGTGCCAACGACGTCAGCGCCCGCGACTGGCAGCGGAACGGCGGCGGCGGTCAGTGGTGCCGTGGTAAAACCTTCCGCACCTTCGCCCCCCTCGGCCCAGTCCTAGTCACGAAAGACGAGATCCCGAACCCCAACGACCTCAAGATCAAAACGATCCTCAACGGCGAGGTCATGCAGGACTGGACGACGAGCGACATGATCTTCGACGTCCCGACCCTCATCGAGTTCCTCAGCGCCAGCACGCTTCTCCTTCCCGGAACCGTGATCCTCACCGGCACCCCGCACGGCGTCGGCTTCGCCCGCAAGCCACCGGTGTTCCTCAAGGCGGGAGACACGGTGACGATCGACATCGAGAAGATCGGCCAGCTCACCAACCCGGTCGTCGACGAAGACTGGAAGTAACCACTCACGCGGCGGGAACGGCACGCGCCGTCAGCGACGTGCCGGGAACCGGCGGAGACACACGATGACCGACCGACAACTGACCTGCCGCATCTGCGGCGGGACGGAACATTACTCGGAGGTCGTCCACGCCCGCGGGGGGTACGGCCCCGACCTGCTCCCGATCGGTGGCTTCTTCTCGTCACCGAAGTTCCGCATCGTCGTCTGCGGCGGATGCGGCCACATTGAGTGGTTCGTGATGGAGAAGGACCTCGAAAAAGTCCGGACGAGGTTCTACCCCTACCCGCCCGAGGAGTAGCCGCGGCGGCCTGTCCGTCGCGAGGGACCTATTGCGGAGAGGAGAAAACCAGGAAGCCCCATGCCTCAGATCATCAATCAGAATATCAAGTACGACATGCTCGTCCTGAAGCGGGCCGGGGTCGAGATCCCGTCGCTGGGGCTCGACACGATGATCGGGGACTACCTCCTGGATGCCGGCGCGCGGGCCCACGGGCTCGACGAACTGGCGAAGAAGTACCTGCTCCACACGATGATCCCGATCACTGACCTGATCGGAAAGGGGAAGCAGCAGATCAAGATGAGCGATGTCCCCGTCGAGAAGGTCGCCGAGTACGCCTCGGAGGACGCCGACATCGCCTGGCAGCTCGCCGAGATCATCGAGGCGAAGCTCAAGGAACAGGGCCTCTGGGACCTCTACTGGAATCTGGAGCGGCCGCTGATTCCGGTCCTGGCCGAGATGGAGTGGCACGGCATCAAGGTCGATGCGGACGAGCTCCGGCGTCAGAGCGCCTCCGCCGCGGAGCGACTGGAAGTCCTCGTCCGCGAGATCCACGCGATCGCCGGGCGGGAGTTCAACATCGACTCACCCAAGCAACTCGCCGTGATCCTGTTCGACGAGCTCAAGCTGCCGGTGATCAAGCGGACCAAGACCGGTCCCAGCACCGACCAGGAAGTGCTCGAAGAGCTGGCCAAGCAGCACGAACTCCCGCACAAGCTCATGGAGCACCGCCATCTCCAGAAGCTCAAGGGGACGTACCTCGATGCCCTTCCCGAGATGGTGAATCCTCACACGGGGAAGATCCACACTTCATTCAGCCAGGTCACCGCCGCCACGGGCCGACTCAGCTCCAGCGACCCGAACCTGCAGAACATCCCGATCCGGACGGAGGAGGGCCGCCGCGTCCGCCGGGCCTTCGTGCCGTCCGAGCCGGGCTGGAAGCTCGTCTGTCTCGACTACTCGCAGATCGAACTCCGGATGCTGGCCCACTTCTGCCAGGACCCGGCCCTCGTCGACGCCTTCCAGAAGGGGGAGGACATCCATCGCCGCGTCGCCGCGGAAGTCTTCAAGGTCGCGCCCGAAGCGGTCGACTCGAACCAGCGGCGGGTCGCCAAGGCGGTCAACTTTGGCGTGATCTACGGCCAGACCGCCTACGGCCTCTCGGCGACGATCGACATCGAGCAGGAAGAGGCCGAAACCTTCATCACGGAATACTTCCAGCGGTACGCCGGCGTCGAAAAGTTCATCAACGACACACTCGATGAATGCCGTCAGAACGGTTTCTCGACGACGATCCTCGGTCGCCGCCGGGAGATCGTGGGGATCCGCCCGCGCCGATACCGCAACCTGAACCTCCCCGAGCGAACGGCGGTGAACTCGGTCATCCAGGGCTCCGCGGCGGACCTCATCAAGCAGGCAATGATCAACGTCCACGCCAAGCTCAAAGAGACCGGCCATCCCGCCCGGATGCTCCTCCAGATCCACGACGAACTCGTCTTCGAGGCCCCCGAGGATCAGGTCGAATCGCTCGTGGCGCTCGCCAGGCACGAGATGGAGAATGCGATCCCTGTCAGCGTCCCGATCGTCGTCGACGTGAAAAGCGGTGACAACTGGCTGGATGCGAAGTAAGGTCGGGCTGACGTCACGCGATGAGATAAAGTTCTGCGGTCTTTCGACCGCAAATCGCCTCTTTCTTCCAAGCGTCGTGCCTCCGCTGCCGTAGAAGTTGGTGGGTCTGCCAAATCCTGGAGCGGCCAATGTCCAACGACTTCCTGATCGTCGTCCTGCTTCACGCCGTTCTGGCGGTCGCTCTGGTTGTCGTGCTGGCGAGAGACGACCGGAGGAAAACTGCGGCGAAGTGGCTCCAACGCATCACTGGCGTCGCTGGGGTGCTTTTGTTGATTCCCTTTGGAGACCTTCTGGCGGCCGCTGTCCTGCTCGCGACATCGATAATTTGCATTGTCGGCCGAACCTTCGATTGGACGTCCCGGCGAATGGCCATCGTGAGCGGGACGGCCATGCTCGGCCTGTTCAGCTTCTACTGGATCATCTATGTCGCTCAGGTTCGATCACTGGACCGATTGCGAGAGGACTACCCGCTTGTGTCGCTGGCTCCGCGTCTGGCGCACGAATCATCGCGGTCACTGCAGGACACTCCGGACCTCATGCCGGAGGTTCGTAAAACGTTGGACGCGACGGAAGAGTTTCTGGACCGGGACAGTTGGCGCTCGCACGCCCTGGAACTGCTGCATTCGCGAGCCTCGCATGAGTTCGTGAGCGCCCCGGGCTTCGGGGTGACTCGCATGCGGCGTCCCAGTCGGCTGGCGGTCGTCCTCAAGGAGGAACCGCCGGAGCCGTTGCCATCGGCGCCGCCCGCGATTGTCGACTACCGCACGGAATCCGAGCCAGCGGCGAATGCGAAGTCTCTGAGGACGAAGCACTTCGGGGCTCGGGACCACTTTCTGGACGGCCGGGCCTTTGGTTTCGTCCGGAACCGGGACCAGGTGGCGGGATTTGAGGCCCACGCGTTCCGAAGACCGTTTGCTCCGGAGGTGGAGACCGACACGAAGCCGGTTGCCTGGAAAGTGACGAGCCTGCAGCTTGTCAGTCTTCTGAAGTTCGAGGCGCCCCAGGTTTACGACACGCCGCATTTTCCCGACATGGTGGAGCTGGTCGGTGTTCCAACGCGTTCGCTGACCCCCTTCGAGAGCGACAGTCTCCCAAAGCTGGCGACCCAGGAGGATGTCGTGATCGAGCCGGGTCAAAACCGGATCGAGATGCTGGGCTCGCTGCGAGCATCCAAGACCTGCACCGCCTGTCACTCGGTTCCCGAAGGGACACTCCTCGGAGCGTTCACCTACGTCATCTCCCGCTTCCCGGCCGCGGCGGAGGCGGTTTCCGAACTACGGTAGCGATCCTCACAGAAGACGGCTCTCGGGATAGTGGCGGCGGTGCAAAAACCAGCGGAGCGTCAGGAGGAACGCGAGCACGCCCCCTTTCACGGCAAAGAGCGGCGCCGATTGCTCCCATGACTCGCGGACGTCAGTCAGACCGAAGGCAATAAACGCCAAAGCGTAGGCGATCTCCAGTCCCGAACGGCGGTTCCGGCTCCAACGGGCGAGGACGAGCGTCGCGAAGACGAACCACGCGCCGGCTTCCGCCAGGTTGAACCAACGGTAGGCGATATCACCCGGTCCCGCGGTCGCGGCGTCCCAGATCCACCAGGGATCGAGAAGCCACGACCGGAGATCCCGCGTGGCCAGATCGGGAACCCGCGATCGCAGGGTCACGGCGATCGAGAGCGGCAAGGTGTGCATCGGTCAGGGCCTCAATAGCGACCGCTGCCGATCAACGCTCTGTGGCACCGCCGTGAGCTCTGTGGTTCAAAGCCCAGGGAGACTGACCAGGGCGCGTGCCCACGCAGAAACGAAGACTCGTTTGCTGTCTGGCCAGGCTGAGGAAACGGTCGATGGTCCTGCATACGCAGGCCGGATCAGACCTTTAACTCGACCGCCGCGCCGGCGAGTGCCTCCGGGTACTTACCGCGGATCGGGTCGACGACCCCGGCAATGAAGGCGTCGACCTGTTCGGGGGAGCGGCCGATGAACCGCTTGCCGTCGAGCATGCTCTCCATGTCGACCTTGGCGAACGCCGGATCGGCCTTGAGCCGGTCGATGAGGTCGTTTGCCCGGCCGAACTCCTTCACTTCCCGCGCGGCGGCGTGGCTGTGGACGCGGATCAGTTCGTGGAGTTCCTGCCGGTCCCCCCCCTGCTGCACCCCCGCCATCATGATCTCCTCGGTCGCCATGAACGGCAGCTCTTCGTTGAGATGCTTCTCGATGACCTTGGGATAGACGACGAGACCGTCCGTGACGTTCCGGTAGATGATGAGGACCGCGTCCGTCGCCAGGAATGACTGGGCGATGGCGAGCCGGCGGTTGGCGCTGTCGTCGAGCGTCCGCTCGAGCCACTGCGTCGCCTGCGTCTGCTCGGCGTTGGCGGTGAGCGACATCGCGAAGCGGGCCAGGGCGCACATCCGTTCGGCCCGCATCGGGTTCCGCTTGTAGGCCATCGCCGAGGAGCCGATCTGGCCGGACTCGAACGGCTCTTCGATCTCCTTGCGGCTCTGGAGAATCCGCAGGTCGCTCCCCGCCTTATGGGCCGACTGGCCGATCCCGGAGAGGGTCGCCATGACCTGGGCGTCGACCTTCCGCGAGTAGGTCTGGCCGGTCACGGGGTAGGACGAAGGGAATCCCATCCGCTCGGCGACCATCTGGTCGAGCCGTTCGCACTTGGCGTGGTCGCCGCCGAAGAGGTGCAGGAAGGTGGCCTGGGTTCCGGTCGTCCCCTTGGCTCCGCGGAACTTGAGGCTCGCGAGGCGGTGCTCGATCTCCTCGAGGTCAAGGGCGAGGTCGTGGCACCAGAGGGTGGCCCGCTTGCCGACGGTCGTCGGCTGGGCGGGCTGGAGGTGGGTGTACCCGAGGCACGGGAGGCCGCGGTATTCGGCGGCGAACCGGGCGAGGCGGTCGATGACCTGCACGAGGCGGGAACGGAGCAGCTGGAGGCTGTCCCGCATCTGGATGAGTTCGGTGTTGTCGGTGACGTAGCAGGAGGTCGCGCCGAGGTGGATGATCCCGCCGGCGGTCGGGCAGAGTTCCTTGTAGGTCTCGACGTGGGCCATCACGTCGTGGCGGCGGATCTTTTCGTGATGGGCTGCGCGGGCGAAGTCGATGTTGTCGACGGAGGCGCGGAGTTCGGCGATCTGCCCCTCGGTGATCGGCAGTCCGAGTTCCCGCTGGCATTCGGCGAGGACGACCCAGAGCCGTCGCCAGGTGGAGTGTTTTCGCTGGTCGGACCAGATCGCGCTCATTTCGCGCGAGGCGTAGCGGGTGTTGAGGGGGTTCTGGTAGATCTCGTGGGACAAGCGTTGGGACTCCGCGCCGTGGCAAAAGGGAGAGGGTAAAGTCCCGGGCGGTTCAACGCAAAGTCGCGGCCAGTGCGAGGTGAATGGCTGAATCGCGCGGCCTCCTTGCCGGCGCGGCGATGCCACCTCAAACCCAACGTGCCACGGCAGCCGGGGGCAAGGGGGTCACCCCTTGCCGCCGGAGGCACTTCCATGACGAACCTTGGTAAGCAACGGATGTCCCCTTTGTGGAACCGGCGTTAAGGACTCACCGCTCGCCCTTGAATCCCCGCGGGTTGGTGAAGGGGCATCCGACACGTTGTCCGCGCTTGGACACGTGCTCCTTCAGAGAGGCCCCTATGAGACAGGCCTCCGGCGGGCAAGGGGGCGTTGCCCCCTTGCATCCCCCACCAGGGTAGCCCCTGGACCCGCTATGGGCCGGACCGCAACCTCAGTGCTGGAACAGGAACTCCTTCGAGTTCAAAATCGCCCAGCCAATGTCCTCCAGCGCCTGCCGACGGTTCGCCTCACCCGAAGCGGCAATGTGCGCCTTCGCGGTCTTCAGCTCATCCGTCGTCGGCGTGCGGCAAACCCCCGACATATAAAGCGTCGAGATGATCTCATCATCCGGCTTCTGCGCGGCAATCAGCTGATTGATCCGGCCATTGTCCGCACGCAGTTTGTTGTGGACGGTTGGCCCGTTGATCATCTGCAGCGCCTGCGACAGGTTCGAATCGCTCGACCGCTCGCACTCGCACACCATCTCCCGCTGCGGCTGCCCGAAGATCTTCAGGAAGTAATTGTCCGAAGGGGGCTCGGCCAGCTCCGTCGCCCGCGTCCCGGCCGGCATGTTCGGGAACGTCTCCGGAACGGCCGTCACGGCGCAGATCGCATCGAGCAGCTGCTCGGCGGTCAGCATCCGGGTCGTCGCGTGCGAGAAGTAAATGTCGTCGGTCTTGTTGAAGTCGTTCGTCCGCGAGCTCCGCTGATAGGTATGGCTCAACATGATCGTCCGGATCAGCCACTTGCGGCTGAACTTGTTCTGGGCGAACTGCTTCGACAGCTCATCCAGAAGCTGAGCGTTCGACGGCGGGTTCGAGTCGCGGAAGTCGTCGACCGGGTCAACGATCCCCCGGCCGAGGAGATGCCCCCAGATCCGGTTCGCCGCCGCCTTGGCGAAGAACGGGTTGTCCGCCGACGCTAGCCAGTCCGCGAAGACGACGCGGCGGTCCTGGTCGGCCGGCACATCGACATCCCCCTTGAGGAGCAGGTGGACCTTCATCTGCTTGTTCGTCCGGGGCTGGGTCACTTCCCCGCCGGTCGAGGTGAAGATGATCTCTTCCTGCTTGTCCGCGCTCTGCTTGCGGCCCACGCGGACGAACGCCGCCCCGATGCCGTAGTAGTTGTCCTGCGACCACCGCTCAAACGGGTGGTTGTGGCACTTCGCACATTGGATCCGGATGCCGAGGAACAGCTGCACGGTCGATTCCGTGGCGTCGCTCGGATCGCGGCTCGACTTCCAGTAGTTGGCCGCCGGATTCTCGAACGTGTTGCCGCGGGCGGTCAGAAGCTCCTTGGCGAACTCGTCGAAGGGCTGGTCTTCGAGCGTGCTCTGGTAGAGCCAGCGGTTGAACTTGGCGACGCCCGTCGGCGTCAGCTTTCCGCTGTTGGCCCGCAGGACGTCAGCCAGCTTCATCGTCCAGAACGATGCATAGTCAGAGGAATCGAGGAGCTGGTCGACCAGCCGGACCCGCTTCTCCGGAGTGATGTCGTTGAGGAACGCCTGGGTCTCCTCAAGCGTCGGCAGGCGGCCGGCGACATCGAGGTAGGCCCGGCGAAGGAACTCGTCGTCGCTGCACAGGCCCGAGGGAAGGATCTGAAGCTGCTGAAGCTTGTCGTTGACCAGCTTGTCGATGAAGTTGAATTCCGGAGGATTGTTCCAGGCGAAGCCGGGGGTCGGTTCGAGGAACGACATCTCGGCGGTGTCCATCTTGTCGAGATAGCGGGCGAGGATCGCCGCCTCCCCCTTGCCGGTCTTCTCGACGAGGCCCGCCTCCGAAACCTTCGCCACCGCTTCAGCCGACGAGCTGAAGACGGTCAGCGCGGTCAGGTCCCGCGCGGTCCCATCGCTGAAATAGCCGGTAACGAACACCTGCTGCCGCTTGCCGGTTTCCTGGAAGACCCGCTTCTTCGGATAGATCTCAATCCGGTCGAGACGCGGCTCGGTCTCCGGATCGAGGGGCATCCCTCCGGCAATCCAGCCCCGCAGGACGGTGTGGGACGCGTCCCCTTTCATGAGCCGCCGGCCCCCACCGTGGGCGACTTCCATCAGCCCCTTCTTGAGGATCAGGGAGGTGTCGGGCTCCATGACGTTCGTCCGGCGTCCGAAGGTCTCGGACCGGAGAGTCACCATGTCGAGCGGCGGATCGTAGCCGCGGAGCGAAAGCCGGAAGCCAGCCTTGCCGGAGGGGGACCCGTGGCAGGCCCCCATGTTGCAACCCGCCTTCGTCAGAGCGGCGAGCGTTTCGAACTCGAAGCTGATCGGATCGGGCGTCCCGAACTGGGCGACGGTCACTTCCGCCGTCGCGTTTTTGTCGCCGATCTTGGCGGTCACGGTGGCGGTGCCGTCGGCGACGGGAAACGCCTTCCCCTTTTCAATCCGAACGACTGCCGGATTGGACGATTCCAAGACCGCCGCCGCCGTTTCGTCGCGAGGTTCCGCCGCCCCGTAGGCTCCCGTCACAACGAGCTGCTGCTGCGAGCGCGGCCCGGTGAGCGTGAACTTCGCCGGGGCCAGTTCCAACGCGGTCGGGGCCGACTGCTGAGCAGTGGCCACCGTGCTCACGAGGAAAAGAACGCCGGCGAGGAAGGGCGGGAGTCTCAGCATGGCGGGGTCTTTCGGGGGTGGGGGACGAACGGAATGCCGCGCGCGACAACCCATCAGTCGTACTGCATGTTATCGCAAACCGCCGATGCGACTCGCAACCGCAAGCCGGACTTTTCTTTGAGAACGCCGGGAGGTTCTCTAAACGGTCGCGGTATCCCCAGAAAACAAACCTCGCGATCGGTAAACGAAAAGAGCCGGACCGCAGTCTCTGCGATCCGGCTCTGAGAGGTCCAACGCGCCCGATGGGCGGCTTGGCCGATCGAAAACTAGTTCAGGATCGAACCGGTGTCCTTGACGAGCTTGCTGACGGTGGCGCTGTCGAGCTTGCCAGCCTTGTAGGTCTCGTTGATCTTGAGTTCGCCGTTGACCCACATCATGACGGTGGTGTCGGCTTCCTTGGCGATCTTGTAGCCTTCCGGACCGGCCTGGCCGTCGAAGGTCGTCAGCGGCGTGTGCTTGATGCCGGTCGAGTCAGCGGCCTTCTTCAGCGAGCCTGCGGCTTCTTCCGGCTTGTCCGAAAGGAGAACCACGAAGGCAGCCATGCTCTTGTCCTGGTTCGCGCCGACGACGCCGTCGACCTGCTTGACCAGCGAGGCAACCTGATCGTCCATCTGACGCGAGAAGATCGTCACGACCGGGCGGCTTCCGTACTTGCAGCGGTAGCAGAGCTTCTTGCCGGCTTCGGGACCGGTCACGTCGGTCACGTAGAACGCGCCGACCTTCGAACCAACTTCGAGGCATTCCGCCTTGTCGGCGGCCTGGGCGAAGTAGGACACCGAGACCAGGGCCGCGGCGGCCAACGCAATCATCTTCTTCATTCCGTGTTCTCCCGTTCGAAACGTGAATACCGCCTGGACTCCGCCGTCGCAGGCCACCATCCATCGACGAATGTTAGTGGGTGGGTTGCGGAGTGGCGAGGCAAAACCGACGAATCATTTAGACAGTCTTCATCTTAGGCATCCCGCATGCCCTGCGCCCGTGATCTTGAGAAGCGCGCTATGCGCATGGTTTTTCGCGTGGAGCCGATCGAGCGGTACGACGTCGACCCTGTCAGATCGACAACAGCCAAGGCAGTTTTGACAACAGAAAGGAGTGTCCCGCGACGCCAAGGTCTCGGCCCCATCGGACCGCAATGCACCCGCAATCCGCCCAACTCGCCACAGCCGATCAGGCGAACTCTGAGGCACCGGCCCCTGTCTACTCTGAAAGTTCGGAGTGCGATGCAATGGTACGCTTTACCCCACTCGCCCGTCTCTACCACAATGGTCCACTTGCCGCGCCGGGTTCCGCGATCGGTCGGCTTACGGGTGGCGCGGGAACTGAAGATCGGGAAGCGATGGCATCACGGAAGTCAACGGGCCTGGAGAACTTGACGGCGGAGGATCTGGCCTCTGTCCGGGAGCTCCTGGGGCACCTGAATTTTTCCGGAGGAAAGCGGGACGCCACCTTCCTGAAACGGCTCAACTGGCTCTGGTCCCTCCTGCCGGCCGAAGGGCGGGCCGAGACCCTGCGGACATTCCTCCAGGCCCAGCTCGAAGTGGTCCAGGGAACCTCCCCGGCGTTCCAGGACACGCAGCAGGCCAAGGCCGTCATCGACCTGACACTCACGACGTTTCTCGCCGCCTACCGCGGACACCACTCCGATCTCCTGTTCCACCTGACACCGGCGGACTTCGAGCAGCCGTTCCTGATCGGAGCCTTCTTTGAGGCGGTTCTGCTCCAGGGAGCACCGTGGGACGACGTCCCGCGGATCGTCAGCGGCGCGCTGAAATACGTGAACGACTTCGTCGGCTACCGGCCGGTGGCGATCCTCGAAAATAACCGCAAGATGGAGGTCTACGACCACGAGCGGTTCCGTCCCGTCCCGATCTACATCGACGGTGTCGGTGTCGCCTCCGGGGTCTATCGCGAGCTGATCGACGCCACGCTGAGCTTCCTCAAGGAGGCGCCGGCCGACATTCTCGAAGACGCCTATTTCCGTCTGCCCCAGATGGAGGAGCTGGCGGTCGACGTCCGGGCCCATGACCACCTCCACCCCGCCAACAAGCGGACGAACTACATGTTCGGCGAGTGGGATCCGGATCGCGTCGACGTGAAGGGGCACTACCGCCGGTTCATCCTCCGCAAGGTGATCCTCGACGCGCTCCTGGTTTGGATTGACGATCCGAAGGTCCGCACGAGCCGCGAAGAGCGGCTGTTCGATGCCGCCGCGGCCCTCTGCGGCACGATGCTGATGGCCTCGTCGATCAGCGGCGACGGACCGAACACGCACGACTCGAACTCCACGCTCACGTCGCTTCTGCCGGTCGTCGCCCGCCGCCGCGATGCCTTCTACGCGCGGCTCATGCAGCAAGTGACCGGAGCCCGGCTCAAGCGGCTCCGCAAGGAAGAGGAACGGACGCAGCAGCCGTTCGGGCACGTCCGGCAGTTCCTCAACATGCACCTCGCCGGCTACGGCGCCCGGCAGATCCAGCACCGCGAGCTGGCCTACATCGAGGCCCGGCTCGGCTATCCCGAAGCGAGCGCCAAGCAGGCGGCGGCGATCCCCGCCGCGTCGATCCGTTTCGAGTGCGACATCCAGTCCCGGATCACGACCGCGCAGCTCCTCCTCGCCCGCGGGGAACTGGAGCGAGCCGCGGCTCTTGTCCTCGAACTGGAAGACTTGATCCACCGCGGCATCGACTGCGGGGCCCTCGTCGACCCGTGGAACATCCTCGGTTTCCAGGGGCAGTTTCCGCTCTTCCACACGCGGGAAGACGTCATCCCGGACAACCGCGTCGAGACCCTGCTGGAGCTCCTCGAAGGGGTCTTCGGTACGTTCTCCAAGGCGGTCAGTGAAGCGGCCGCGCAGGGGAACGGCCCCCTCCGCGAAAAGCTCTCCGCGGCGTTCCGGCATCTGACCGACTGGTGGGACCAGTTCGCCAGCTACGTCATCGAGGACCTGCCCCAGGTCCGCGGCCACGAGAGCTGGGAGTCGGCCAACCGCGTGGCGGAAGTCCTGAAGGAGTGGCGGGCCGCCGGCGAAGCGGCCGGCGACATCGGGTTCTGGCGGGAGAAGCTGGAACAGTTCGAATCGGCCCAGGCCTACGCGCTCGTCGTCGAAGCCCTGCTGGCGAAGAAGGACCACGTCGCCTCGATGGCCCTGCTGATGCAGTGGCTCAGCCAGGTCGAGCAGGCGGGTGTCGAGTCCACGCGGCACTCGATCTACTCGTCGCTGATCCAGTGGATGAAGTCGGTTACCTCCCGCGACGCCGCCGAGATGCCCGCCACGGAACGGGCGGCGGTCCTGCGGCGGATGTTCGCCTTCCTGGAATCGAACGCTGACGAATACTGGATCGTCCCCCGCATGGAGCGGGCGATCCAGCGGGCGCAGGACAAGAACCGCCCGCAGAACCGTCCCGCCAACGAGCCACCCCCGCAATCCGACGACGATGACGAAGACAACGTCTTCAGCGCCGCCTACGACGAGGTGACGTTCCGCGACAGTGCCGACGACGGTAACTGGGGGGATACGCTCGAAAACGACTTCGGCTTCCGGAACACCGAGTTCGAGCTCATCAACCGGGAGATGGAGCCGCGGCTCAAGTTCCTGAACGCCGTGGCCCAGCTGTGGCAGATGGCGGCGGTCTGCCTCGTCGCAGACGCCCATCGCGACGGCGGTCCGGACCTCAAGTTCGACGACGCGACGCTCGCCACGATCCGCGAGTGGCACCACCAGACGCAGCGGTGGCAGATCGACCTGGCGGAGCTAATGGAGGGGGTCTGGGATCACGAGATCGCGACCCCGTCGGGCGAGCACGACGCCAACGTCGAATACGACATCCAGCTGCAGGTCAAGTTCTATCTGCTGCACCAGATCATCGCGACGCTCATCTGCCTGCGGAACGGCGAGCGGCTGCTGGCCGGCTGCCTCCCGCTCAAGCCGGATGCCCCCGCCCGGCCGGAACAGATTGTCGCCGACACGTACCGCGCCATCATCCGCCGCGACCCGGCCGGCGTGCGGAAGCATCTGCCCGACATGCTGGCGTGGCTGGAGAAGCATCCGCTCCTCTACGTCCCGTTCGAGAACAGCGGCGAGCCGTCGCCGATCCTCGAAGCCCAGGCGATGCAGTCGATCGTCCGCTTCTTCCTCCGCGAACTCCCCCGGCTCGGCCTGTTGCGGGAAACCTATCACGTCCTCCACACCGCCTACCGGATGGAGCGGAAGTGGCGTCCGCAGGGGCAGGCGATCACGGAGTTCGACCGCCTGTTCGACATCGCCCTGCGGAACAGCCTCGCGGCGACGATCGAATCGGTCGATTCCTGGGCGGCCGATCAGCCGGACCGCGACGCCACCGAGCCACGGCGGGCGCCGGTCGACGATCTGATCGACGCGGTCGGCGAGATCGTCGAGCCGTTCCAGCAGCTCTGGATGGAGCACAGCCGGACGATGCGGATCTCCGCGGTCGACGGCCTCCGCAACGAAGACGACTGGGAAGACCTCGCCGAGTTCATCCAGCTCTACGGCGGCGATCTGTTCCACGCCAGCCAGCTCACCCTCGGAAACGTCCGGGCGATCCTGCACAACGGGATCGACTGGTATCTCGACTATCTCGAAGAGGAGCAGGACCCGCTCCGGCCGATGCGGCTCCTGGAGGACCTCGACGCGGGAACGCTCGACCGGTCCGACGCCGAGTGGGCGCTCGAGCAGATCTACTCGATCGTCGTCGACAAGTTTGACCGCTTCCTGGAATACAACACGACGACGACGCAGTCGGACTACGGGGAGATGTTCAACTGCCTCCTCGAGTTCCTGCGGGTCGAAGCCCGGTACGACCGGGACTCGTGGAACATGCAGCCGGTGACGCTGGTCCACGAGATGCTCTGTCGCCTCGGCCACGCCGACGCCGCGGAGCTGTGGGAGTCGACCTACGAGGCCCAGACGCGGGACCTCGCCGAGCAACACCTCAAGGACCTGCGGCAGCTCCAGACGCGGTTCGGCATGCGGATGCCGACGATCGTCGACCATCTGAACCAGCGGTTCGTGAAGCCGCTGGCGGTGAACCGGATTTTGTCGCTCGTCGAGCAGTCGGCCAAGGATGCGCGGGCCGGCGAGCCGCACTCGGCGTCGTTCGACAAGCTCTCGACCGAGGTCGATGAGTACCTCGAAGACTCGTGGGGATCGGGGGTCGACATTCCGAGCTGGCTCCGGTCGCTCGAGAAGGAAGTCCACGACCAGACCGAGCACAACGAGGGGGGCCGTCCCGGGACGGATGCCGAGCTCGATATGCCGCAACGGCTGCTCACTTCCGAGGAGTTCCGGGCGCAGCTGCGGGATTGGGAAGTCCCCGTCATCCGCGGCGTCGACCGCAAGCCGGAGCGCCGGGGGCGGAAGGGCCGGACGCAGCGCGGGCGGCATCGTCGGAAGCCGCCCGAGGGGACGTGAGCGGGGCGGCGGCCTCCCGTTCGGTCAGGTGGGGGGAGTCGAAAGACCGACCGCTTCCTTTGCGAGCAGCTCCTCGAAGTACTTGACGAAGTCCGGGTCTTCTCCTTTGAGGAGGCCCGGGAGGCGGGAGCGGAAGTCGGCGCGGTGGCACCACTCGCGCATGTAGTCTTCCCAGGAAGACCAGCGGCGCTGCTGGGAGCGGGTCATGTTTTCCTCGTAGAGGAGGAGGAACGCGCGTTCGAAGAGGGAGATCAGCATGGAGAAGATGATGAGCATCTGCTCCTTTTGCTCGTCGCTGAGGGCTTCGGTTTCTTCGGACGAAAACAGACGCAGGTCCGGGTGTTCGAGGGCGGTCTTGAGGAACTCCTGGTAGTTGTCGGAGAGGAGCTGGTAGACCTCTTCTTCCTCGTTTTCGAAGTCGCGGCGCCGTTCGTAGAGGAAGACGAAGATGGCGAGGGGGAGACCGAAGACGGTGACGATGTAGCTGAGGAGTTCCCAGGTCTGGAGGTCCATGATGGTGTCATGGTAATCGTCGGCGATGGGAGAGCGCTACTCCGGGGCGTCGAACCGTGGCCTTGCCGGTACGACTGTGTTCGCTCAAACCCAACGTGCCACGGCAGCCGGGGTCAAGGGGGTCTCACCCCCTTGCCGCCGGAGGCACTTCAGTGAGGAACCGTGGGACACGACGGACGACCGCTTTGTGGTACCCGCGTTGAGGACTCTCGGCTCGCGTTGCAATCCCCGCGGGTTGGTGAGGGGCCATACGACACGGTGTCCGCGCTTGGACACGCATTCCTTCCGCTATCTCTCGACGGCCAGGCCTCCGGCGGGCAAGGGGGATTCTCCCCCTTGCATCCCCTGACCAGGGTGCCCCTGGACCCGGTTAAGGCTCAAGATTGACGGACGGCGGAAACCAAGACCATCATGATCCCCTCTAGGGCAACTCGTTCATCGAGGAGAAGGGTCATGACAAGATCGTGGCGGCGCTCGTACGGTCTGCTCGTTGCACTGTGCTTCCTTCCCGGTCTGGCCTCAGCCCAGACCTACTCGTCGTTCCGCGAAGCCATGGCGGCGGGGCAGACACAATTGCGCTCCCGCAACTTCGCCGGCAGCCAGGCCCCCCTCGAAGCGGCCCTCCAACTCGCCAAAACCGACGAACAACGCCTCCAGGCCTACGAGGCCCTCCAGCCCGCCTACCGCCAGCTTCCGGACATCGACAAGATGACCGAGGCCTACGAATTCATCGTCCGCCACACCGACACCACCGCCGGCCGCTCTCTCTCCGCCGCTGCGTACGCCTCCTTCGTCTATCAACGCGGCCAGGGCGACAAAACCATCGAGCGCTACGAAGCCCGCCTCAAACAGGATCGCGACGACCTCCCCGCGCTCAGCGCCCTCTCCGCCCTCTACTCACGGACGCGGCGCGACAAGAAAGAGCGGGAGAACGAAGTCGAAACCCGCCTCAAGCGACTCAACACCGAGATGGCGGTCAAAAAAGCCGAGACCCTCGAACAGCAGGCCGAGGAGAACAAGATGATCTCCGCCTGGCTCTGGAAGAATGCCGCGATCGCCTGGCTCGAAGCGGAAGACCCGCCGCGAGCCCGGAAGGCCGCCGAGAAATCCCTTCAGGCCCCGCCGGAAGCCCGAACAGAGATTCTGACCATGATGTGGCGGGAAGGACTCGGCGACGTCTTCCTTGCCGCCGGAGACAAGCCGGCGGCCACACGGGAATACGCCGAGGCCGTGAAGGTCGCCCCGTCCGACCCCCTCCGAAAGAACGTCGAAAAGAAACTCGGCGCGCTGGAGACGGCCGAGAAGAAGTGAACCCCCGACCAAACCTTACGGAAGGACGGTCCAGCCCGGCAGGCTGAAGACGAGTCCACAGCACGCGGTCCCCGGCATCGGCTGGGGGGCAAAGATCGGAACCGGCGGCCCGTAGACCGGGAGATCCAGCCAGGGAACGCCGACGGTTTCCTCGGTCTTCGGAAGGACCCAGATGTTCCGGTAGACCACCGGATTGCCGTGGTCCTGGAGCTTGATCGGGAGCGGGTTGGGGCCTTCGGGCTGACCGGCTCCCGTCTTGCTCGGAATCTCCCGGTTCTCGTGGATCGGCACCCCGTTGTGCCAGACCGAGATCCGCATATTGGCGATCTTCTTCCCCGCGTTGTCAAACCGGGGCATCGTCAGATCGATGTCGTATGTCTGCCACGCGAGGGGCGGCAGCGCCATGTTGAGATTCGGTCGCACCAGCCGGTACACCGCGCCGCATTCGTTCTCGATCCCCGGGAACCCGAACGAGTCGAGAACCTGGATCTCATAACGGTTCTGGAGGTAGAAGCCGCTGTTGCCGCGGTCCTGTCCCCGGCCGAGCGGCTTGTAGGGGAGCCGGAACTCGCCGTGGAGCCGGAAGCTGCCGAACGACCGCTTCGTTTCCGTCCCCGCCATCAGGAAGCCTTCGGGCGTGACCTTGGCCCCCTTCCATTCCTCCGTCCCGCGTCCATCGAACAGGACGATCGCCTGTGACGGAGCCGGAGCCCCGAGCGTCGGACTGCCGCGGCGCTGCTTGAGCAGGCGGCCGGACTCTTCGCCCAGCTTGTTGTAGAGCGTCGCCTGCTGGCCATCGATGACGGCGTCGTAGAGATCCCCCTTCAAGTGCAGGACGTCGTCTCGCCGCTCTCCCACAAGGGGAATCCGCTCCCGCCGCCATGAGGTCGTCCCCGGCAGTCCTCCGAAGAACTTGACCGCCTCGAACTGCCCGTCGCCAACGGCAATCACCTGCAGCCCCACCAGGACGCTGCTCCGGTCGCTCGGCAGGGGACGCTGATAACCGAGGTACTCCCCCTGAAGCGGGAAATCCGCGTCCGTCTGACGAGGGTCCGTGTAGACCGCGATCGGCGTCTTGTCGGCGGCCTGGAGAGACGGAGTGCCGCAAAGAGCGGCGACCGCGAGCGCGAGCAGGCGAATTCGCATGGGACGAGAGTCTTCTGGTGAGGCGCAACGTTGCGCCTCAAAGTCTCCCCGAGCCCCAGTCCGCGGGCAAGAAAAAGTCTCCCGGCGGACGAACGGTTTCGCCGCCCGACTGCCGTCGGCCGGCGCGACAGCCCCAACGCGAAAAACCCGAACCGGTCAGGCCTTGGCGGTCTCGACCGGCGGCCGGAACGCATCCTGGACCGGGATGACATACTGGCGGTCGAGGGCCTCCGTAAAATCGTAGACCGCAAAGAAGTCGGAAAGCTGGTCCCGATCGGTCTTCCGCATCTCGCCCCGCTCGATCAGCTCGAACACGATCCGCCCGAAGTCGTCGGTCGCCCGGACGCCCCAGTGGTGAAAGACGGTGATCGCCAGCAGGCCGAACTTCTTCAGCGCCAGCTCGCGGACCCCTTCCATCAACTCCTGGCCGGAGATGTGGGCATCGTCCTCGGTCCCGCCGCGGGAGACCCGCTTCAGCTTCTCCTGCGTGAACTGCAGGGCCTCAAAAATGAACCGATACGCGTCCCGGTTGTACTTCAGTCGAGTCTGCCTCGAAACGCTCATCGCTCACCTCACCGCCCGGAGTATGGCACCGGACCTTTCGAATATATGACGATCTGGGACTCCAGGAAAGCCCATCCTGAGTCCGGAAAAGGCAAACAGGGAGCTGGAAGGCCCGGGATTCCCGGAGCCTCGCTCCCTGTCCGATCACAAATTTCCATGTCGGGCGTCGCAGGACGCCTCCGCTCAGCCTTCGGCCAGCGGCTTCTTCTTCTCGGTGATGCTCGGGCTGTTCGGCGCCATTTCGGCGTTCAGCTGCTTGTAGTCCGCCCACTGCTCGGGGAGGTTGTCTTCGTGGAAGATCGCCGCGACGGGGCATTCCGGAACGCACGCTTCGCAGTCGATGCACTCTTCCGGATGGATGAAGAGGATCTGTTCCCCTTCGTAGAAGCACTCAACGGGGCAAACAACGACGCAATCGGTGTATTTGCATCCGAAGCACGGTTCCGCGACAACGTGAGTCATGGCAGCCCTCTCTCGTGGAGCTTCAACTGGAGTGACAGGGACGTGGGTATTCAGGTACGGACGTGATCAGAGCACGACTCGTGCCCGCGGCCGTTGCAGGACCAACCTGCCGGAACCGCTGGCGACCACCAGACGGTTCGTTGTCGCCCGCTTGCGGGGGCGTTCGACGTGGTTTTAGGTCGACCCCCTGGGGCTGTCAAGGACACAGTTTTTCGCCAAAAATCGTTTCCTTGACCTGAGATCGATCGTCAACTCGGAGCCGCTTCCCGCGCGGACCGCGCCTCTTCAGGCTCCCTCCGGCAACCCCTGTTGACCGGCAGGCGATTTCTCCCGTACGTTCCGGCTAAAGTCGCCGCAGGACGCGGCCGCGCTGCCCCCACGGACGGGAACCGATGCGCCTCCCGATCTCCATTCTGCAACGCTATCTGCTGGGCGAGATCCTGCGCGTCTTCGTGTTCGTGCTGATCGTCCTGACGGTCCTGGTGATCTTCGCCGGTGTCGTCCAGCAGGCGCTGGAACGGGGACTGAGCCTCCAGCACACGCTCAAGATCCTGCCATTCATCGTCCCCAGCATGATGCCGTTCACGATCCCGGCGGCGCTCCTGCTGACGGTGTGCGTCGTCTTCGGGCGGATCGCCGGCGACAACGAGATCATCGCCGCCAAGGCGGCGGGTATTAACGTCCTCTCGCTCCTCTGGCCGGCGTTCTTCCTCGGAGCCGCCGCCAGCGTCACCTGTCTCGTCCTGACCGATCAGGTGATTCCCTGGGCGGAGCGGAAGATCGAGACCACGATCGTCCAGGCTCTCGAGGAGATTTTCTTCGAACAGCTTCGGGTCAACCGGTCCTTCGTGGATCGGTCGAAAGGGATTCACATCATCGTCGGCGGGATCGAAGGGCAGACGCTCAAACAGGCGATGATCCAGCACGCCCAGCGTTCCGGCCGGGTCACGACGATCTACGCCGACGAAGCGACGATCAAGATCGACCTCGAGCGCCGCCTGCTCCTCGTATCGATCTCCGGAGGGTACGTCGACGTCCCGGGCGCGGGACGGCTGACGATGCACCGCCCCTGGACCGAAAAGATCCGACTTGATCCGACCACCAGCAAGCCGAAGGCGCGGCACCTTCCGATCCATGTCATCGACGAGGAACTGGCGATCTCGGACGCCGTCCGGGACGAGCTCCGCGAGCGGCAGGCGGTCGAATGCCTGTTGGAGATGGGCCGCGGCCGCGCCGAGCGGTGCGGCTCCGCGCTCGGCCAGCTCCCGACCAAGATCGCCGTCGCGGACGACTGGTATCACAAGCTGCGGACCGAGTACCACAGCCGCTACGCGCTGGCCTGCAGCTGTTTCTTTTTCGTGCTGCTGGGGAGTCCCTTCGCCATCCTGATGGCCAAGAACCAGGCTCTGACGAGCTTCCTCATGTGCTTCGGCCCGATTGCCGGCGGGTATTACCCGCTGATGCTTGGCCTGATGACGCAGTGCAAGTCCGGGAACCTCGACCCGAGCTGGTCGATGTGGCTCGGCAACGGAGCTCTGGCCGTTGTGGGTTGGCATGTCTTGCGGAAGGTGCTGCGGCACTGACCCGCGTCTGGCTGGACTGAAAGCGGGCCGGTGAGGCGGGGACTCAGGGACGTTTCCCGCTGGCTCTAACCACGTCCCTGCCGGCGCAGCGTTGTTCTCTCAAACCCAACGTGCCACGGCCACTGGGGTCAAGGGGGTCTCGCCCCCTTGCCGCCGGAGGCGCTTCCCTAAGGAACCGTGGTAAGCAACGGACATCCACTTTGTGACACCGGCGTTGACGATTCCCTCAATCGACACAGCTCGCTTCGCAATACCCGCGTCTTTGGCGAGAGGGTATCCGACACGTTGTCCGCGTTCGGACACGTGCTGCTACTGACGGTGTCCGACGGGCCAGGCCTCCGGCGGCAAGGGGCCAAGAAAATTACACAGGCCCCCTTGCATGCCTCACCAAGGGCGAGCCCCTGGACCACGGCTGCTTTAGAACGTCAGCATGACCCGCATGATCCCGGTGGCCCCCAGGTCACGATCCCCGATCTGACTCTCCCACTCCAGCCGCCGCGCGAAGACACAGCCAAGTTCGCACTGCCAGCCGAAGCCCGTCTTGTCTTTGTGCTCGATCCCGCCCACGAACTGAAGATCGCGATACGTCATGAGGTCGTCGGTTCCGCCACCCGCCGGACGCCGCACAGCCCACGTCCCACCGCCCAGCTCTCCCGCCACATACGCCCACCGCTCCCGGTCGCCGTCCGAGTAGTATCGATAGGCGACCCGCGGCCGCGGCAGGCTCAGCTCATAACGGAGCCAGTCGTTGGGGACGTAAATCACCCCCAGGATCGGAAACCACGGAAGGTCCTTCCGGCCCAGATAGCTGGCCCCGAACAGGAACTGCGTGTCCGGCTTCCACTGGTAGAGGCCGAACGCCCGCGCGGTGAGCCGGAATCCGTCGTTGGTATTCTCGAAGTCCGAGAACACCCCCGGCGCCACGGTCAGCTGCGACATCCAGATGCCGTCCTGAGACCGCCATCCGAGGGTCGTATCGACCGAACCGTCGTAGACCTGCTTCGGCACGCCGTCCGGTCCATCCTTGGGGCCGTTCAGGAAGTGCCATGCGAACCGCGGCGAGATCCACAGGTACGGAGCGTTGGGGAACTTGATGGTCCCCCGGTATTCGGCGTTGGTGAAGCCGATCCCGTCCTCGGTCCGGGGGACGATGTCGAATGTGAGACGGCTGCTGCTCCACTCCGCCGCGTGGGTTCGCGGCTGGGGGAGGCACTGTTCCGGCTGAAGTACGCTCTGGTCCCGCCAGTCGGGCGTGGCCATCCCTTCCGGCGGATACGCCAGTCCGTCGGGCCCGCGTCCCTCGAAGGGATCGTTTTCGAAGGGGTACTGCACCGGCTGTGTTTCGATGACGACCGGTTCGGAGCCGTCTTCGCTGCGGAGGACTTCCTCCCACGACGAGAGCGAGTCCTGAATCGGTTGCCCGCCTCTGGTCGCCGGCCCGCTCGTCATCCGAACGCCGTCCGGATGTGAATCCGGAAGCTTCGGGCGCGCGACCTCGGCCGCGGTCAGCGGGGACGCCAGTCCCGCCAACGCACAGAGCCAGGTGCTGACTCGCCGGCGAATCGTCACGCGGTGGAAACTCCCTTTTCCGGGCACGCGGGAACCTGGGCGGAACCTGTCCGCCGTTCTTCGTGGGGGCTGTATCGCCGGACAGTCCATTGGCGTCAATCGCCCCTCACCCCGCCGGCCATTTCACCGGCAGCTCCTGCCACCGGGGCATCCGCCTTGGCCGCGGTGGCCGTGGTAAAGATGGGAATGAGCGAGCGGGAGCCGCGTCGCCGAAGACGGCCTTCGAACATTGCTCGCGTCCCTCCCCGGTTGACGATGTCTCTTCGGCAAACGATCTTGTCCGCAGCGTTCGCCTCCCACCTTTCTTTGAGTCGACAGAAACGCAATGACTGTTCGCATCGGACTTCTCGGCATCGGTTTCATGGGGATGACGCACTTCGAAGGTGCCCGGAAGCTGGAGGGGGGGAAGATCGCGGCGATCTGCACGCGGAGCGAGAAGAAGCTGGCGGGGGACTGGTCGGATATCCAGGGGAATTTCGGTCCGCGCGGCAGCACCGAGGTCGACCTGAGCGGCATCAAGACGTATCGCGATCACAGCGAGATGTTCCGCGATCCGGACATCGACCTCGTCGATATCTGTCTCCCGACCGACCAGCACGAGTCGATGGTGCTGGATGCTCTGGCGGCGGGAAAGCACGTCCTTGTCGAGAAGCCGATCGCGATCGACCTCGACGCCGCAAAGCGGATGGTCGACGCCGCCCAGAAGGCGGGGAAGCTGCTGCTGGTCGGCCAGGTCCTGCCGTTCTTCCCGGAGTTCCGCTGGGTCCGGGAGACGGTCGAGAGCGGGCAGTACGGGAAGCTGCGGGCAGCCGCGTTCCGCCGCGTGATTGCGGAGCCGAACTGGTCGGCGGGAATGAACGATTTCCGAAAGCTCGGCGGCTGGGGGATCGACCTCCACATTCACGACAACCACTACATCGGTTTGCTCTGCGGCGTTCCGAAGCAGGTCTTCTCGCGCGGCCTGCTGATCGATGGTCTCGTGAACCACGTCTGCACGCAGTACCTCTACGATGACCGGGACCTGACCGTCAGCGCCATCAGTGGCGGGATTGCGGCGGCGGGGCTGAAGTTCGCCCACAGCTTTGAGATCTTCCTGGAGCGGGCGACGCTTCAGTACGACGCCGGGACTTACGGCGACTCGTGGACCGTGAACCGCCCGCTGACGCTCATCACGAGCGACGGCCAGGTCTCGACGCCGGCTCCCGGGGGCGGAACCGAGTGGTGCGCGGCCTTCACGGACGAGCTCCAGGCAGCGGTCAACAGCGTCCGGACGGGGACGCCTGCTCCCGTCCTGAGCGGGGAACTCGCTTACAACGCCCTGCGTCTGTGCCATGCTGAGGCGGAGAGCATCGCCACGGGGAAGCCGGCAGCGATTTGACGCGGGCGCTCGGAGCTATGCCTGTCCGACGGTGTCCGGGCTAGCGCCGCGTCCTTGCCGGCGCGGCTCTGTTAGCTCACTCCCAACGTGCGACGGCAGCCGGGGTCAAGGGGGTCTCACCCCCTTGCCGCCGGAGGCTCTTCCATGAGGAACCGTGGGACACAACGGACGTCCGCTTTGTGAGATCCGCGTTGAGGACTCCCTCAAACCACACCGCTTGCTTTGCAATCCCGGCGGGGTGGTGAGGGGGCATGCGACACGTTGTCCGCGCTTTGACACGCGCTCCTTCAGACATCTCTCGACGGCCAGGCCTCCGGCGGGCAAGAGGGCCAGAAAAACAACACAGGCCCCCTTGCATCCCCCACCAGGGTGCCCCTGGACCCGGTGATTGGGCCGGTGAGATTGGGTGGCGCTGCTGCGCCCCAGTCAGGCCTTCGGCAGCGCCACCGACTCGAACGCCGCCCGGTACTCCGGCGGAATCTCGATCGAGACCAGCGTCCCGTCATGGTGGCACAGGCAGCAGGCGATCTTCATCCGCCCGTGGGCCAGACGCCGCTCGCCACAATAGATCTCGTGCAGGAACGAGACCGACTTGAACCCGACCCGCTCCACCGAGACCCGGATCTCGATCTCGTCCTCATGCCGGGCCGGGGCCTCGTAATGACAACTGCACGAGACCCGAGGCCAGCCGATGTACGGCCCGTGCGCCTGCCGCTCCATGATCTTGAGGCCGTGGGCGCGAAAGAAGTCGTGCTCCGCCTCTTCCATCCAGCGGTAGAAGTTGGCGAAGTGAACGATTCCGGCCATGTCGGTCTGAGCGAACTCGACCCGGCGGCGAGCAATGAAAGCCATCGAAACGTCTGCCTCTAGGAAACCCGCTGCTCGGCCGCCTGGATCACGCCGTACGCTTCTTCGTTGGAACTCGCCGAGCGGAGGTCGCTGAGGAACTGCGGCTGCTGCAGCATCCGTCCCAGCCGGGCCAGAACCTGCAGGTGTGTCCGCGCGTCCCGGCAGACGACGAGGAAAAACAGGTCGGTCAGCGATCCATTGGGCGCCCCGAACGGAATGCCGGTCGCGGTCCGGCCGAACGCGACGACCGACTCTTCGATCGACTCGGTGGGAGCCTGCCGGGGGTGCGGGATCGCCACGCCGGAGTCGTAGGCGGTCGACATCAGCTCTTCGCGTTCCTGAACCGCCTTCAGCACGGCGGCCGGTTCCCAGATTTTCCAGGTCCGACCGGCGACTTCGACCATCCCTTCCAGGACGGACCGCTTGGTCCGGGCCTGCAGGTCGACCTCGACCATCTCCGGCCGCAGGAACGACGTCACGGGGACCTGCGGATTGACGCCGGGAGCCTGCTGCGACCGCTCGACGCTGGCGAGCTGGGCGTCGCTGAACGACCGCATCTCCTGCTCGAGCCACTGCGAGACTTCGGTCGCCTGGAACAGCCATTCGCCGCCGCGCTTGTGGGCGGGAATCCGTCCGCGCTGGACGAGCTTTTCAATCTCGCGGAGGTCTCTTCCCAACTGACGTGAGATTTCTTCGAGCGTGAACCAATCGGAAGCCATAACGGGGAGGGCTGGCAGGAAGGCTGGCGGAGGGAGGGCACGGAGGCTGGGGGGCCGGGGCGTCAGCATAGACAGAACACCTACGCGGCGGGTAGTCACGGTCCCGGAAGATTGTCGACAATCCCGGCCGACCGCTCCTCGAGGGGGCCAGCCGGGGCCAACGCCGTCATCCGCCGAACGCCGAGTAACGCCGGACGCCGCGGGCAAACGCCAGCCGGCAGAGGAACAGCAGCCCCACCACCCAGGCCAGTTCGATCAGCAGCGCCTGGCCGAGTTCCGCATGCGAAAACCCTCCCAGGAGGATCTTGGCGGGGAAGTACGCCAGGTACTTGAACGGCAGCCACTCCGACAGCAGGCCGAGTCCCCAGGAGAACCAGGAAACGAAAGCGGATGTGCCCGGCGAGGACTCTCCCTGCAGCAGCTCCAGCGGCATCATGTGCCCGGAGAGCAGGTAGTTCAGCATCATGTAGATGAACAGCAGCGAGCTGACTTCCAGGAACCAGAACGCCACCAGGCCGAGCAGGGCTTCAATCAGAAAGCCGACCACGAAGCTCATCAGCAGGGACGCCACAAAGCCCCAGAACGTGATCGCATCCGGCCAGCCCGGAAGAAACCCGCGGCAGAGCCAGAACACGATGGCGAACGGGATCGCCGAAACGCCGTAGTACACGAGCTTATGCGCCACGCGGTACCAGAACAGGTACCCGAGCATGTCGACCGGCTGCGTGAGGTACTTCTTGATGCTGCCGTCGCGGACTTCGCGGGCGATGCCGCTCGACAGTCCCGGCATGCTGGAGAACGCCCGGGCCAGCATTACGAAGAGCTGGTAGGCGACCATGTCCTCGTAGTTGTAGTTCTCGACTCGATCCCCCGGCCGCAGGATCGCGCCCCACAGGAAGACCTGGGTCACGATCGGCAGGAAGCGGAAGAGCGTCCCGAGGATGAAGTCGCCCCGGTAGGCCAGCCGTTCCGCAAAGCAGCTGCGGACGATGACCCACTGTTTGCGAATCCACGCCAGCATCCGGGTTGCGCCTTCAAGAACGGGGAACGGGCGATCTCGTATATCACCGCAGTCGGTGTTCTGCCAAGCACGGAACGTCGCTCAAGCCGTCGCTGATGCGAGTCCGGGTCCGTCAAACGACGCCGAGCGCCGGGAATCCCGTTACGCCGATCTCCTCCCGCGACGCGAACGGCTCGGCGAACTCCCGACCGATCGTCCAGCCCCAGTACCGGGCCCGGTCGCGGACGTCCTCGACGATCGAAGGCAGTCCGTTCCGCCGCAGGTCGAGGCTCTGGCTTTCGTAGCAGCGGATGGAGGCCAGCTTCGGCTCGATCGCGTCGCCGATGTCGACGACGAACGACGGCTTGGGATGAATCCGGAGGTGAATGCTCCAGTAGTAGTAAATCCGCGGCGGGTGGTAGGGCTCCCCGAGGAGATCGGTCCGCGACAGCTTTGACCAGAACCGGGCGGCGTCGGCGAGCTGGCTGGCGGAGACGTGATCGGGATGGGAGTCCTCCCAGTACGGTGCCAGGATCACCTTGGGCTTTGTGAGCCGAAACACTCCCGCGAGTGCGCGTCGCGCCTCGACGTCGTCGCGAAGGTTGCGGTTGGGCAGCCCCAGCATGTGTCGCCATGTGAGGTCGAGGATCTTCGTTGACGCGGCCGTCTCGCGGGCCCGCTGCTCGATGCTCCCTTTCGGCGTCGGCTCTCCGTTCGTCAGTTCGACGACTCCGACCCGCAACCCCTGACGGCGGCTTTGGACGATCGTCCCCGCCACGCTGAGTTCGGCGTCATCGGGATGTGGAGCGACGACCAGGATGTCGAGGGGGGAGTCGGGTGGAGTCATGAACGAAGTCGGAACCTGGGGTGCGGTGATTACACGATGGTAGTCGACGGTCGAAACGGGACGCGACCGCAGGCCCGAACCACGTCCTTGCCGGCACGACTCTGATAGCTCGAACCCAACGTGCCACGGCAGCCGGGGTCAAGGGGGCAACCCAACGCCGTTAACCCCGGTTGAGGAGCTTGAGTCTCCTGGCCTGGTCGATCTGCTGGGACGTGGCGTTGGTGATCTTTGGCGATCCCGCCGGCCGCTCCTTCTTCCTCCGTGTGTAGTCCCGGCTGGCCTTGTTCTTCCGCTCATACGGGTCGGTGACGGATTCACGCAGCATCGCGCACAGCGTCTGACCTCGAACAACGGGATGCCGGTAGTCCCGTATCAGTCGACGGAACGACCGCAAGACTCCCGCCATGCTGATTCGAGACAGCGGAACCTGGGCCTTCGCCAGTTCCACTGCAACCGACAGTCCCATGCCCCACAGGCCGACCAGCGACCATTCGAGCTCGACCGCGGCATTCAGGGAGGACAGGCTGCGGAGTTTTCGTCGACCGAACGTCTGCTTCAGGGTTCGATAGAACAGTTCCACTCCCCAGCGTTTGCGGTACAGGTCCAGGACCGCCCGGTCGCTCAAGATCTTCGGGTCCCGGACGCTCGTGAGCAGAGAGATCGGAGATCTCGGTCCCTGGGCCACGATCAGCCGGAACACCAGAGGCGGATCGAGCCGTTTGGCGGCCTCGTCAGGCCAGACGTAGACGGTTCCTTGCGATTCCCGCACGAACCCCAGCTTCCGCAGAAGCTTGACGTTCGCTCCCACCCGAACCAGCAGATGCCGGCCGCTTCCCAGGACTTTCCGGGCGAAGTCATAGCCCACGAAGCCGGCGTCCGCCGTCATCAAGCTTCCCTCGGGCAGGTCCTGGAGCATCTGAAGGGCGTGTTCCCGCTCACTGCTGTCGGCGGGGCCGATCCGCCAGTCCCACGGAAGCCCCGTCCCGACATGGAACAAGGTCGTCAGCCACATCTGGGGAACGCGGGCCGCCTTGGCCCCGGCGGCTGTTCTCGTCCGTTGGCGGCGGTGGCGCCTCTTCCGGATCGATCTCTTGAACGACGGGGCATAGGCCGTCTCGTGGGACTGGGTGCGAGGGAGCTCCACTCGGCTGCCATCGACCCCGTAGACCACCAGACCGCAGGATTCCCACTGCCGGGGGAGCGTCTGGCGAATCCGCTTTCGGAGAGCCGTCGTGAGAAGATAGACCAGGGGAACGGTCCAGCGTCGGAGGAGCTTCATGAAGGCCTGGGACGACCCGGCCAGAGGGCCGTGATGGGGGAACAGATGCGCCATCAGCCTGTGGGTCGTGACAAACCGTTCCTGCAGTGTCTGCTCATCGGACCAGGCCCACAGAAGGGCGGCTCGAACCAACAGTGGTGGCGTCCACGTGCAGTCGTGCCGGAAGAGGATGGTCTTCCAGTCCGTCCCAGCCAGAAGCCATTGCAGAGCTTTCTCGAGATGCCGAGAATTGAGCGCAACATCCGGAGACAGGTCTTGATGCGGCATCCCCGAATCCTTTCGGGAGGGCGAAGTGGGTGGGTTTCAGTGTGAGAACCGAAGCGTCTCCACAACGCCATGTCGCATCAAGACTTTCTTTTTGAACACGAACCAGGGTTAACGGCGTTGGGGGCAACCCCTTGCCGCCGGAGGCGCTTCCATGAGGAACCGTGGTAAGCAACGGGCGTCCCCTTTGTGGAGCCGGCGTTGAGGACTCCTTCACATCACACCGCTCGCTTTGCAGTCCCCGCGGGTTGGTAAGGGGGCATCCGGCACGTTCTCCGCGCTTGGATACTCACTCCTTCAGACATCTCTCGACGGCCAGGCCTCCGGCGGGCAAGGAGGCGTTGCCCCCTTGCATCCCCCACCAGGGTGCCCCTGGACCCCGGTGGGGGATGCGACCGCTGCTTTTCGAGTTGAGGAATCGCCCAAACTTCTGATGATGAACCAGCCGGATCACGTGGTCCGCCCGCCGGGACCCTCCGTTCCTGCTGATGTTCCCGCCGCCCCTCCTTCCCCCGGTGACCCATGCTCACCCTGCGAAGCTGCCACTGCTGCGGACTCATCCAAACCGCCGCCGAGCTCCACCTCGAATACTGCGCCCGCTGCCACACCCGACTCACCGCCGCCGATCACCAGCGAGACAACCGCCTCGCCGCCACGCTCGCCCTCTCCGCCCTCATCCTCTTCCTACCGGCCGTCACCCTCCCGTTCCTCCAGATCAGCCGCTTCGGACTCACCACCGCCAGCAGCGTCCTGGGGGGAATCGGGATCCTGTTCCGCGAAGGACACTTCGCCGTCGGAAGCATCGTCGTCGTCTTCTCCCTCATCTTCCCCCTCCTGAAGCTCGGCCTGATCTTTCTTCTGAGCACCCGCAGCGACTGGCTCCACTCCGCCGACCGCAGTCTCAGCTACCGCCTCGTCGAACACCTCGGCCGCTGGGGCATGCTCGATGTCCTCCTCGTCGCCGTGATGATCGCCTTCATCAAGCTCGGCTCCCTCGTCGCCTTCGGCGCCGGCCCCGGCCTTCCCCTCTTCGCCGCCTTCGTCATCGCCAGCCTCTTGGCCAGTCTCGCCTTCAATCCACACGTCCTGTGGAGCGAACACGTCATGAACACCACCGACAACACCCCGCCAAAGCCCGCCTCCGACGCTCCGCCCTCAACGCCAAGCGCCTTTCCCACGGCGATCGGCCGCCCCTCCCCGTCGAGGCACCGGCTCTGGATCTGGATTCTCCCGCTGCTCGCGTTCGTCGCCGCCGGAGCACTGACTTGGAACGTCATCCGTCAGCGGGGACGCCTCATTACGATCACGTTTACCGAAGGGCGCGGCCTCGCCGCCGGCGACCAGCTCCGCTACCGCGGCATCCGCGCCGGCGACGTCGAAAGCCTCGAACTCCTCCGGCAGGGCGAAGGGGTCGTCGCCCGGGTCCGCATCACCCGCGACTGCGACAACCTGATCCGCCAGGGAACCCAGTTCTGGATCGTCCGCCCCCAGCTCGACGTCTCCGGCGTCAGCGGCCTCGAAACCCTCGTCGGCGCCAAGTACCTGACGTTCCGCCCGGCACCGCCGCAGGCTCCGCTCACCAGCACCTTTGCCGGACTCGAAGAGCCGCCCCTCGCGGACCTCGAGTTCCCCGGCGGAATTGAGATCGTCCTCCAGGCCCCGCAGGCCCGCGGACTCCGGGCCGGCCTGCCGCTCCACTACCGCCACCTCCGCGTCGGCGGCATTCGAAAGATCGCCCTCTCGGCCGACGGCGGCGCGATCGAAGCGACCGCCTACATCCGGCCGGACTACGCCCACCTGATCCGGACCAACACCACGTTCTGGAACGCCAGCGGCGTCAACCTGACCGGCGGCCTGACCGGCTTCCACCTGCACGTCGGCCCGGCCGAAAGCTGGATTCACGGCGGAGTCGAACTCGGCATCCCGCCCGAAGCCGGGGACGCCGTCCAAACCGGCCACCGCTTCCCGCTCCATCCCGCTGCCAAGCAGGAATGGCTCGAATGGTCCCCCGCGATCGCCAGCGGTCCCGCACCACCCGCGTCGCAAGTTCCCGACGTTGTGCCGGTCGTCCTGACCTGGAAGCACGACGGCTGGCTCTGGGACACCGACCGCTCACGGCGGGGGCTTCTCATGGCCAGCGACGGCCTCCTCCTCGGCCCCGCCGAACTCCAGACCGTCCCCGCCGACGCCATCCCCGGCACCGCCCGGCTCCAGGCCGGAGAGACCACCGTGGCGCTCAACGCCCCAGTCGGAGCCCATCCGGAATCGACGCTTCGCCAGCGGCGGATTGAGGGGGTCACTGGCCGCCCGGCCGCCTGCCGCGAGCCCTCGCAGCCCGAAGACGGCTTCATCGTCACCGGAAGCAACGACTCTCCGCTCCTCCTGGCCGCAACACGAATCCGCGTCGAGGAGGGCCACTGGCGGCTCGATCCGGAACTCTCCCTGCCCGGAATTGTGACCGGCGCCCCTCTGCTGGCGGCGACGGACCGAAAAGTGATCGGGTTCCTGCGGATCGAGGGAACGGACCGGTCGGTGATCCCCTATGCCTCCTCGCCTCATGCGGCGGAGTGACGAGCAGGCGCCGGTACTCACGGCACCACGTCGAGTCACTCCCGACCGAGAAACGATCGCAGGGCATGCTCGGGCGGCAGGTCCGTCCGGGCGAATCCGTAGTGGATGCGGTGGTCCCGGCAGGTCTCCTCCAGCCGGATCCGGAACTCGCGGAACTCCGCCCGGTACGCGTCTCCCAGCCATCGGGCGTCGACCCGCTGTTCTCCTTCCCCCTCCAGCCCTTCGAGCAGCAGCGGGTCGTCAAACGGAAACGCCTCCTCGGCCGGATCAACGATGTGGAACAGCCCCACATCGTGCCCGCCATACTTGAGATGCCGCAGCCCCAGTGCCAGCGACTCGGGATCCGTCAGACAATCGCTGAAGACCAGAACGACCCCGCGCTGCGGCAGCGATTCCGCCAGCGTGTGAAAGGCCGGACCGAGGTTAATCTCCTCTCCACGCGAACTGCCGGGGACAGGGGGCAGCGGCGCGGTCCCCTCCAGGAACTGGATCGCGTCCGAAAAACTCGACGTCGCGGCGAACCGCTGGCGGAGCGACTCCGCGAGCGTCGCGAATCCAACCCGATCCTGCTGCCGCGTCACAATGACGGAGAACGCCGCCGCCAGGAGCTGCGCGTAGCCCCACTTGCTGAACAGCATTCCGTCGGACCGATAGGTCATCGACGGACTGACATCGAGAACCAGGTGGCACTGGAAGTCCGTCTCGGTCTCGAACTGTTTGACGTAGAGGCGGTCCCGCCGCGCCAACACCTTCCAGTCGACGTACCGCAGATCGTCGCCCGCCGTGTACGCCCGGTAGTCGGCGAACTCCACCGAAAACCCCCGCTGCAGGCTCCGGTGTCCGCCCGAGAACACACCGTCCACGATCGCCCGCGCCTGGAGCTCCAGGCCGTGAAATTTTTCGATTGTTTCGGCGGTCAGAATGGAAATGGTCGGATCTCCATGGAGAGCGCTCGTCGGCCGACGTCATGTCCCGAACCGCACACAGTAAACTGGAGGCAGCCGATGGCTCACCTCCGTCCAGGCGTCGCCCCCATTCCGGCTCGCCCAGACGTTCCCCGTCGTCGTCCCCAGGACGAGCATCTCTCCACTCGAATCCACGTCGAGTGCGTGACGGTAGACGATGTCATAGCACTGGCTGGCGGGGAGACCGCCGTCGAGCGCGGCGAACGTCTTCCCGTCGGTCGTTTTCGTGACCACGAAACGCCCGTCGGTCGGGACGCGGCAACTGTCGTCGGACGCCGGAACGAACCACGCCGTGTCCGGCCGCTGCGGATGGACCGCGACCGCAAACCCGAACGGCGACGGGAGGACATTTTCGATCTCGACCCAGTCCCGCCCCGCGTTGTCCGAGCGGAAAATCCCGTTGTGGTGCTGGATCCACATCCGGTCGGGAGCCGCCGGGCAGGCGACAAGGCGGTGCGGGTCCTGGGCAATAAGGTCGTTGGCAAGTTCCGGCGGAAGATACTCCGCCCGCAGGCCGTAGCCGACGTTCTCCCACGTCTCGCCGTCGTCCTGTGTCTGCCAGACGCCGCCGCAGGAGATGCCGATCGTCACGCGGCGGGAATCGCGCGGATCGACCGTGATCGAGTGGATCCCCGGTTCGTCCTTGCCGCCCCCCATCCACTTCTGCCGCTCCGCCCGGTCCCACAGGCTTCGCATGAACGTCCACGACTGTCCGCCGTCATCGGAACGGAACAAGCCGCCCGGGATCGTCCCGGCCCACAACCGCCCCGGCTGATCCGGCCCTCCCGCTTCGAGACTCCAGATCTCCATCAGGCTGGCGGGGCGCTCCGTCGTCTGGACGTGACCGGGTGGGAGCCGGGCGCCTTCCGGATAGACCGGGGCCGTCAGTTCCGTCCAGGTCGCTCCACCGTCGGTGGACCGTTGCAGCTTCGTTCCGAAGTGCCCCAGCGTCAGCACGGCGTAGAGGGACCCGTCCCGGCGGTCCGGGAGCAGCATCGTGATCGGCTCCCCCAGGAACGACACCGGGCCCAGTTCCCAGCCGGTCGCCGCCGGCGTGAGTGACATCAGCCCCTTCCGCGTTCCGAGATAGCATCGGGATGACACGATCGGCACCTCACTTGTTGTGGCCTGACCCGCTGGCACGTCCCTGCGGGGCTATCCCCCGGAGAGCGCCTGAAAGATATAGACTTCGCCTCCATCCGGCACCGGGTCCGATTGCAGGATCCGGTCGGCAATCATCGTGTTCCCCACGAAGATCGCGACGTGCTGCCGCAGCCGCCCCTGATCATCGACGAGGTATCCGCGAAGCGGAGGATTCGCGGCGAACAGGACGTCGAGAATCTCCCGCACCGTCCTTCCCGCGACAACCTGATCGTCGCACCGGAGGTGCTTTCGCAGGTGCGGAGTGAAGGTGATGCGCGGCATGGGAGATCGCTGCGGGCGGAGGAGGTTGCCGATCGCACCAGCTTGAACGGTGAACGGGGGGCGGACAAGCCGTCGCAGACCGAAGTTCCGCCGCCCGAGGCTTGCCGATCGCGCCGCTCCGCCGTGAGAATGCATTCACGGTCAGGCGGTCCGTCCCTGTCCCGGCCGTTCCCTCCACCCGACGCCAGAACCTCAACGATGATGAATACGCGCCGCCAGTTCCTGAAGTCGAGCGCCGCCGCAGCCGCCGGCCTCTCGTTCCTCTCCTGGTCCAGTTTCAGCCAGGCGGCCGACAAGCCGCTGCCGTTCAAGATCTCGCTGGCCGAGTGGTCGCTGCACCGGGCGCTGTTCGGCAAGAAGCTCGACCATCTCGACTTCGCCAAGACCGCCAAGGAGGAGTTCGGGATCGACGGCGTCGAGTACGTCAACCAGTTCTTCAAGGACAAGGCCAAGGACGAAGCGTACCTCGGCGACATGAAGAAGCGGGCCGGCGACCTGGGGGTCAAGAGCCTCCTGATCATGATCGACGGCGAAGGGGCCCTGGGGCACGCCGACGAGACCGAGCGGCACAAGGCGGTCGACAATCACAAGAAGTGGCTCGACGCCGCTTCGTTCCTGGGCTGTCACTCGATCCGCGTCAACGCCCAGAGCAGTGGGACGTTCGAAGAGCAGATGGCCCGCGCGGCGGACGGCCTGGGCCGGCTGACCGAACTGGCGGAGAAGCAGCAGCTGAGCGTCCTGGTCGAGAATCACGGCGGGCTCTCCTCGAACGGGGAATGGCTCGCCGGCGTGATGAAGATGGTCAACCACCCGCACTGCGGCACGCTCCCGGACTTCGGGAACTTCAAGGTCAGCAAGGACGAGGAGTACGACCGCTACAAGGGCGTGGATGAGCTGATGCCTTTCGCCCATGCGGTCAGCGCCAAGTCGCACGACTTTGACGACGCGGGGAACGAAACCCACACTGACTACCGCAAGATGATGAAGATCGTTTACGATCACGGCTACCGCGGTTATGTCGGCGTCGAGTACGAGGGTGGCAAGCTCGACGAGTACGCCGGAATTCGGGCAACAAAGAAGTTGCTTGAGACCGTTCGTGATGAGATGTTGAAGGCCTGATCGAACAAGAGAACATGAACTCTGTGCGCCGCAGGGTTCTACGTTGGCGACTCGGTTTCCCCGCGCTCAGGGTTGACCGAGTCGTCTTTTTTTATGCGCCGGCTTTGCGGAAGAGTTAAACACCAAGGCACGAAGGAGGCACCAAGGTCACAAAGGATCATTCACTCCTTCCGCCCTTGGTGTTCTTGGTGAATCCTTGGTGCCTTGGTGTTTAACAATACGGTCCCAAGAACGAATCAGGCCGCCGCCGTCTGATCGCGGCGTTTGAGGCTCAGCACAAATACGATCCCCAGGAGCATGACGCCTGCAGCCGTCAGCTGCGGCCACTCGATGCCGTACTTGCTGATCGTGATCCCCAGGAACGGCCCGCCGATCCGCGCCAGCGCCGACAGCGACTGGCCGAGCCCGAGGACCTGCCCCTGCTCGTCCTCCGGACTGTTGAGCGACAGCAGCGACTGCAGCGACGGATTGAGGAACGAGAACCCCAGCACCGCGATCGGCAGGCAGGCGACCAGCGCCCAGATCGTCGTCCGTTCCTTCGGCGTCAGTTCGGAGAACGCCTTCGGCTTCTCCACCTTGTGGCTGACATCGACCGCCCGGGCCGACTGGTCGATCCCGACGCGGGAGATCACCCCTACGAGAAGCAGCCCGATCGCCAGCAGCACGGCGCCGATCGTCGCGGTCCGGTGCTCGCGGATCCGCGGCAGGACCCGGCGAACGATCCCTCCCTGGCAGATCATTAGCGTAAAGCCGAGGAACGCAAACACGCCGTAGTTCCAGCGGTCGTCGAGATGCATCGCCTTCGTGACGAGGGCCAGCGTCGACTCGAACTCCGCGAAGGCGAACGTCGTCAGGAAGATCGTCATCAACACGGGAAGAATCAGCGGACGGCGGAGCGCCAGCTGAATCGAACGGGGATCGAGCCAGTGCCGGTCGACGCGACGTCCGCCGGGGGGGAGCGACTCCGGCAGGACAAACAGTGCGGCCAGGAACGCCAGGAGCGACAGGCCACCGGCCAGGAACCCCGGCCCGGCCGAGGGAGCCGCCTCGCCGGCCCCGACGAACGGAATCGCCATCAGCGGACCGAACGTGAAGCCGAGTCCGAACGCCGCCCCGATGAGGGCCATCCCCTTGCCGCGGCCTTCCGTCGTCGTGCTGTCCGCGATGTAGGCCTGGGCGGTCGGAATCGTCGCCCCGGCGATCCCCTGTCCGATGCGGGCGATGAAGAGCCACGGCAACGCCGCGAGCCCGAGGAACGTGCCGGTGCTGCCGAGGGAGCTGACGTATCCGAAGAGGCTGTAGAACACCGCCGAGCCGGCGAGACCCACGAGCAGGATTGGACGCCGCCCGACCCGGTCCGAGATCCGCCCCCAGAGCGGTGCGAAGACGAACTGCATCGCCGAGAACGAGGCCATCAGCAGTCCCAGCGTCATCCGGCTGGCGTTGAAGGCCTCGGCGTACCGCGGCAGGAGCGGGAGGACGATCCCGAATCCGAGGAGGTCGATGAAGACCACCACAAAGATCAGCAGGAGACCGGATCGCTTGGAGGGTTCAGCCACGTCACGTCGCCGTCAGGAGGGAAGGTTGGGCGGGGGCAGGAGCCGGCGTCGGCCGATGCCGGCGGGGCCGAATGGAACGTTAGGAATCGGCGGACGGAAAAGCGATCAGGTCACTTCGATCCGGCAGAACCGCTTCTTGCCGACCCACAGGAGCAGGCCGCTCGTTACGGGGATCGACTGGTCGGGTTTCTCGATCTTGGTCTTCTCGGCTCCCATGTAGGCTCCGCCCCCTTCGATGCTGCGGCGGGCCTCGCTCGTCGACGGGCAGAGCCCCGCCACTTTCAGGAGCTGCGCCGCCGGAAGGGCACCGTCCGTAAGCTGCAACGCGGCGAGCGTGACGACCGGGATGTCGGTCGGAAGAGCCCCTTCGCCGACTTCCCGCTGCCAGCGGTCGGCTGCCTCGTCGGCGTCGGCCGCGGAGTGGTACTGGCCGATGACGGTCCGCCCGAGCCGGACCTTCGCTTCCTTGGGGTGTCCGGCGAGGATCGTGCCGACTTCGTCGAGCGGAATGTTCGTCAGCAGCTCGTAGTACATCTTCATGCAGCCGTCGGGGACCTGCATGAACTTCTTCATCATGTCGTACGGAGACTCGGAGATTCCGATGTAGTTGCCGAGGCTCTTCCCCATCCGCCGCTCGCCGTCGAGCCCGACCAGAATGGGGGACATCATCCCGATCTGCTGAGAAAGGCCGGAGTCCCGCTGGAGGTCCCGCGCCAGCATGAAGCTGTAGAGCTGCTCCGTCCCGCCGAGCTCGATGTCCGACTTGATGACGACCGAGTCCCAGGCCTGCATCACCGGGTAGAGGCACTCGTGCAGGAAGATCGGCGTCCCGGCCGCGTGCCGCTTGGCGAAGTCATCCCGCGTCAGGAGCTGGGCGACCGTCACCTTGCCGCACAGCTGCAGGATGTCGGCGAAGGTCATCGTCCCGAACCAGTCGCCGTTGCGGTGGACCTCCGCCTTCGACAGGTCGACCACCTTGCCGACCTGTTCGAGGTAGTCGCGGGCGTTCCGTTCGACATCTTCGGCAGTCAGCCGCTTGGCGCGGGCATGGTCCCGTCCGCTCGGGTCGCCGACGAGGGCGGTGTAGTTCCCGATGATGATGACCGCGGTGTGCCCCAGTTCCTGGAACTGGCGGAGCTTCCGCAGCGGGACGGTGTGGCCGAGGTGGACGTCGATCCCGGTCGGGTCGATGCCATACTTCACCCGCAGCGGCTTCCCGCTCTCACGGCTCGCCTTGAGGCGGTCCGCCAGCTCGGTTTCAGGGACGATCTTCTCGATGCCGCGGCGGATGATCGCCAGCTGCTCGTCGACGGGGAGGAAGGACATAACGCGTTCCGCTGGAATTCCGCAGACCGGCCGCATCCAGGGATGCGGCCGGTTCGAGTGAGAGGGGACAGCCGCGGGCGAAGACCGGCGGCTCTCGAGGCTACTTCGCGACGCCGACCGCGCGGGTCTCGCGCATCACGACGACCTTGACCTCGCCGGGGTAGGTGAGATTCTGTTCGACGGCGATCGAGATGTCGCGGGCCATCTTGGCCGCCTCGCGGTCGTTGACCGCCTTGGGATCGACGATGACCCGCACTTCGCGCCCTGCCTGTACGGCATAGACCTGGCTGACGCCGGGGAACCCGCAGACGAGCGCTTCGAGCTCCTCCAGCCGCTTGATGTACTTTTCGAGCGTCTCACGCCGCGAGCCGGGCCGCGAGGCCGAACACGCATCCGCGGCGGCGGTGAGGACGGTGTAGAGGAAGTCCGGACGGATATCGTCGTGGTGGCCGAGAGCGGCATGGACGACTTCCGGCCCTTCGTTGTACCGCTTGAGGAGATCCGCCCCGATCGCCGGATGGCCCCCTTCGGCCTCGTGGTCGGCTGCCTTCCCGATATCGTGGAAGAACCCGCACCGGCGGCCCATCGTTCCGTCCATGCCGAGCTGTTCCGCCATCATCCCGGTCAGGTGGGCGACTTCGATCGAGTGCCGCAGGACGTTCTGGCTGTAGCTGACGCGGAAGTTGAGCCGCCCCATGAGGGCGATCAGCTTCGGGTGCGCGCCCGGCACGTCCGCCTCTTCGGCCGCCTCCTTGCCGAGCCGCATGATGGTGTCGTCCATCTCCTTCTGCGTCTCGCGGACGACTTCTTCGATCTTGGCGGGGTGAATCCGTCCGTCCTGAATGAGCTTGGCGAGCGACCGCTTGGCGATTTCGCGGCGGACGGTGTCGAAGCAGGACACGACGACGACGCCCGGGGTATCGTCGACGATCACGTCGACGCCGGTCTCCTTCTCGAAGGCCCGGATGTTCCGGCCTTCGCGGCCGATGATCCGCCCCTTCACTTCATCGCTGGGGATGTCGATCGTCGAAACGGTCGTCTCGCTCGTGTGGGCGGAGGCGTACCGCTGGACCGCCATGCCGATGATCTCGCGGGCGAGCTTCTCGGAGTTCTGCTTGAGCTCCGACTCCTTCCGCATGATCACCCGGCCCGCTTCGGCGTTCAGGTCGCCGTCGAGGCGGGTCATCAGCCGCTCCGCCGCCTGCTCGCGATTGAGGCCGCTGATCTTGTAGAGCTCCTCCTGCTCCTGCTTCACCATCCGGTCCAGCTCGCGCTCCTGCGTCTCGATGACCTTGGTCCGCTCGACGAGCCGGTTCTGCTGCGTCTGCAGCATCTTTTCCTTCTTGGAGAACTCGTTCTGGAGCTGGTTGACGTCGCTCTCCCGCTTGTCGATCCGCCGCTCCTGTTCGTGGAGTTCGTTGCGGACCTTGCGGAGCTCGTTCTCCAGGTCTTCGCGGCGTTTGAGGAGCTGCTCCTTGATCTCGAGCTCTTTCTCCTTGCGGAAGTTGTCGGCGTCGGTCTTGGCCGAGTCCATCAGCTGATCGCGGGTGCGGTAGGCGGCCCCCATCCGCAGGCGATCCATGAAGAAGCCGACGAGCGCACCGGCGGCGATCCCCGCGAGTGCAGCGGCGACGTAGCCCATGACGAATCCTTTTCCAGCTCCGGGCCGTCCGGGATGAGGACGGAGTCGGGGCAGAGGCCCACGGGATTCGAGTCGGTCAGCGGCAAAGGCGGGAGCGGTCCCGCCGGGGATCAGCTCCCGGTTCCGGCCGGCCCTGGGTGAAAACAGCGCGATCCTCCGGAGCCGCGAAAGAGGGCGGGTGAGAAGGGGCGGGGAAGACAGGCAGGCGGTCCCGCGGGGACCAATGTCCATGCCAGCTCCGGACCGACCGCCGTTCCCACGGCTCCCCAGAACGCGCGCGCCGCATGAGCCACGACCGCGGCGCAGAAGCGCAGCGGAGCGGTCATCCAGACGAGGAACGCCAGAAACCAGGACATGCAGGAATCAGGAAGGAACTGAACGAAATGCCACTCGACGCGACTCAGACACGGCGTATCCGCCGTTGAAATCCTGAGGACCATTTGCGGCCGACGACGCGGAGCGTAAATGGTGAAATCGATGTGAAAGGCCACCCTGTTGGCAGGGCGGGTTCCTATCGTAACTGTCGAGGGGGCAATATCAACGGAAGCGAGAAGGTTGGAAGAAGATCGGGTGCAGGGGCCGTCGTTCTCGCCGGCACGGCTGTGCTTGCTCAAACCCAACGTGCCACGGCCACTGGGGTCAAGGGGGTCTCACCCCCTTGCCGCCGGAGGCACTTCCATGAGGAACCGTGGTACACAACGGGCGTCTCCTTTGTGGTACCAGCTATGAAGACTCCCTCAAACCACACCGCTTGCTTCGCGCTCCCCGCGGTTTGGTGAGGGGGGCATCCGGCACGTCGTCCGCGCTTGGACACGATCTCCTTCAGACAGTGTTCGACGAGAGGGCCTCCGGCGGGCAAGAGGGCGTTGCCCCCTTGCATCCCCCACCAGGGTGCCCCTGGACCCGGTCGGCCGGTCAGGCTTCTCTCTCGCTATCCGACGACCGGCTTTGGCACCAACGGCGGCAACCCGGCCCGCTCCAGCGTCTCCTCCTGCACCTTGCAAACCATCGTGTACGCCGGATCGAACACATTCCCCAAGTCGTAACGAACCGTCTGCTGCAGGAACAGATTCGCCCCAAGCATATCCAGCCCCACATGCGGCTCCGTCAACCAGCGAAGCATCTCGGTCGTCGCATGCTGAACCGCCTGATCGAGCGGACGGGCATTCCCCACAGTCCCGTACCACCCATCCCGCCGAGACCGCGGCCAGTGGATCTTCCAACCCTTCAGCACGTCGACCCGAAACGTCGTGGTCGTCGAGACCTCGACGCCATTACCGGAGATCTCCCCGTCCCCCTGGACCGCATGAGCGTCACCCAGAAAGAACAGCCCCCCCGGCTCGAAGACCGGAAAGTACACCGTCGCCCCCGCTCCAAACTGGCGATAGTCCATGTTCCCCCCCCACTCCCCGGAGGTCGCTGTCGAAATGCTCTGTCCCCGCGGCGGGGCGACACCAAAACAGCCCAGCATCAGCTCCAGCGGCAGGACCAGCTCCGGCAACGCGGCGGTCCGAGGAGAGACAAGCGAGACGGTCGCGGCCGAGCGGTCGATCGACCACTCGACCAGCTCCGTGGGCGGAAGATTTCCCACGAACCCCGGATCGACAATCCACGGAGCGACGGCGGTCTTCGTGAATCCGTAGGTCCGGCTCGGAACGATGTTCTCGATCGTCACCGCCAGGACATCGTCCGGCTCAGCTCCTTCGATGTAGAACGGCCCCGTCATCGGATTCCCACGGCGGGCCGCCGGCTGCCGCTGCGCGTCGAGCCCCCAGGCGTCGACGGTCGTCGTCGTCACCCGGTCGCCGCTCGCCACGCGGAGGACCGCCGCATGCGGTCCGATCGTGTTGTGCCAGGTCGTCGGTTCGAAGTGGTAATGCATGGTCGATCCCCTTCGATCTTTCTACGCCGGCCTACAACGACGCGCGATGCAGGAAGTACCACAGCACGCCCAGCAGAACACTGAAGACAAGGAAGGCACTCAGAGCCCCCCTCGTGAGAACGCCCTGCATCTGGCCCAGCGGCTCCAGCGTCAGATTTCGCCGCTCCTGAACCACGGCGGTCCAGCCGGTGTTGCCGACGGGGTAGAACGCCGCGAGCCAGGGGCCGTCGAACTTGGGATCGAGCTGAGCGATCGGATCGCGGTAGTCCTCCAGTCGGTCCGTCGTCTCCAGCGCCTTCTCGACGGCGGGCGAAACCCGCAGGATCACCTCCCCCCGCTCCTGCGTCCCGACCCGTTTGAGGGCCTCTTCGATCCGCAGGTGGTCGAGCAGGTGCGGACGGTTCCCGCGCGTCTCCAGCAAGGAGAGAAAACGGTCGTCCGGCCGCCCCTCCTTACCGATCTGAGGCTCCCACTGATCGAGGAGATCGGTGATGTGAACGCCCCGGGCCATGACCCCCAGGACGGTCTTCTGGTCCTCGTCCCAGACCGGCGTGGCAAAGGAGACTTTGTACTTGCTCGACGACGTACTGAGGTACGCGAGCGACACCCCGGTCTTGGTACGCGGCGAGACCTTGTCGTGGGGAACCGACTCGTCGAGCTCTTCTCCTCGTCCGTGAAAATAGTCCCGCCAGTGGAAGGACTCGCTCAGGCTCTTTCCGGCGTCCGGGAAGCGATAGATCTGGCGGCCTTGCGCGTCGCAGATGAACCAGCTCTCGTCGAGCGTCCGGTCCGCCTGGGCCAGCCGCTGTTCGAGCACCTTGATGTGGTTCGTCACCTTGTCGAAGGCGAGCTGAAGTTCGGCGTCGGGGAAATTCCCCTTGTTGAGCTGGGAGAGCTCGTCCTTCGTCCGCTGGTGGGAGTCGCGGATCATCTGCCGGACGTAGGTCCAGTCCGCGGTGTCGACGAGTTCATCCTGTCGGATCCGGACTTCCGTCTCGATGCTCGACGCCAGGATGCGGGCCGAGACGGCGTCCCCCGCCAGCGCCTGCTGGAGGAGCTCATGCTCCGCTGTTCGGACGATCCGCGGACCGACGGTGCTGGCGATCCAGTAGAGGGCGACGAGGAACAGGACCGGCCCCAGGGCCCCCACGACCATCAGCGGACGCTTGGCCCGCGCGTTGTCGCGGGCCTCCAGCATGTCGAGGACGATCTGGGCGTTCGCGACCCGCTTCTGGGGATCGCGTTCAAGGCACCGGTCGACGATGTCGGCCAGGCGCCAGTCGACTCCCGACTGGGTTCGATGGGCGGTCGGCGCCGGGCTCGCTTCGAGGACCTGCTGGTACACGACGAGCCGTTCTTCGATCGTCCGGGCCTGGGCGAGCTTGGCCTCCGCCTCCGGGGTCCGGAACGGCGGCGCCCCGGTCAGCATGTGGAAGAGGAGCGCCCCGAGGGCATAGACGTCCCAGCGGGCGTCCGGAATCCCGTCGAGCCGCGCCTGCTCCGGCGCCATGAAGTACAGCGTCCCGAGCGCCGGCGACATCTCGGTGACGAGCCGCGACTGGCCGAAGTCCCCCAGCCGGGCGTCCATGTTGCCGTCGATGAGGACGTTGGCCGGCTTGAGGTCGCAGTGGAGAATCCCCGCGCCGTGGGCGTGGACAAGGGCTTCCGCCACGGACCGCGTGATCCGGACCGCGTGCGACGCGGACAGCGGCCCTTCCTTGAGACGGCTCGCAAGCGACCCGTTCTCCAGGTACTCCATCACGAAGTAGGGGGGCTCGTGGTCCCACCCCACGTCGAGAAGGCCGACGATGTTCCGCGACGTGTAGAGAACCGCGAGCTTCTCGACCTCGCGGCTCAGGAGCGACCAGTCGACCCCCTGCCCGCGGGTGTAGAACTTGATCGCCACCTGCTTCCCGGTCCGCTTCTCCCGCGCCAGCCAGACCGCCCCGAACGAGCCCTCCCCGAGCCGGTGGAGGAGGTCGTAGCCGGGAATGGCCGGCGGCGCCTCGAATGGCGCCCGGCTCAGTTCCCGCGACTTCGTCCGCTGCTGCTCGTCCTGGACGAGCGTCAGATCGGACGGTGTCGCGGAAACATCAATGGCGTCCGGCATGGGAGCGGCGTGGTCAAGTCAGCGTCTCGTCACCGGCCCGGCGGCGATCCTAATCGATGCCGGGAACCGGGAAGGCCCCGGCGAACTCGGCGATCTCCAGGCGGACCTTCTCGAGCTTGGCAGCGTCGTCGGGCGTCTTGAGGGCTTCCAGGATCCAGGCCCCGACCTTCTTCATTTCGGCTTCCTTCATCCCTCGCGTCGTGAGGGCCGGCGTGCCGATCCGGATTCCGCTCGGGTCGAGCGGCTTCCGCTGGTCGTAGGGGATCATGTTCTTGTTGACGGTGATCCCCGCCTTGTCGAGTGCGTGCTCGGCGATCTTCCCGGAGAGGCCGATCGAGGTCACGTCGCACAGCATGAGGTGGTTGTCCGTCCCGCCCGACGCCAGCGTGATCCCGCCCGCCATCAGCGTTTCGGACAGGGTCTTGGCGTTCGCCACGATCTGCTTGGCGTAGTCGCGGTACGAGGGCTGGAGGGCCTCGTGGAAGCAGACCGCCTTGGCGGCGATGATGTGCATGAGCGGTCCCCCCTGGAGGCCGGGGAAGACGGTCTTGTCGACGTCCTTGGCAAACTTTTCCTTGCAGAGGACCATGCCGGAGCGGGGGCCGCGGAGGGTCTTGTGGGTCGTGGTGGTGACGAAGTCGGCCACCTTGACCGGGTTGTTGTGGAGGCCGCCGGCGACGAGGCCCGAGTAGTGGGCCATGTCGACCATGAAGAAGGCTCCGACCGACCGGGCGATCTCGGCGAACTTGGGGTGGTCGATTTCGCGCGGATAGGCACTCGCCCCCGCCACGATCATCTTGGGCTTGTGCTGCTGCGCGAGGGCGTTGACCTGGTCGAAGTCGATCCGATGGTTGTCTTTGCGGACGCCGTAGTGGACGACGTTGTAGAGTTTGCCGGAGAAGTTGAGGGCCATCCCGTGGGTCAGGTGGCCGCCGTGGGCGAGGTCCATCGCGAGGATGGTGTCGCCGACGTTCAGGACCGACATGTAGGCGGCCATGTTGGCCTGGGAGCCGGCGTGGGGCTGGACGTTGGCGTGTTCGGCGCCGAACAGCTCGCAGGCGCGGGAGCGGGCGAGGGACTCGACTTCGTCGACGAATTCGCAGCCGCCGTAGTAGCGACGGCCGGGGTAGCCTTCGGCGTATTTGTTGGTCAGGACCGTGCCGGCGGCCTGTTGGATGGCGGCGCTGGTGTAGTTCTCGGAGGCGATCAGTTCGAGACCTTCCTTCTGGCGTCGCTGTTCACGGAGAACGGAGTTCCAGACGGCGGGATCGGACTGTTGCAGCGGAGACGGGGTCATGACTCACTTTCCGGGGCGTTGCGACGTGCGTGCGGTGGCTGGTGAGGGCCAGCCGGGTGGGCGATCCGGTGGTTGGAACCGGCGGCGACAGAGGGAAACTTTATAGTTCGTGGGGGTGGGAAGCCAATGAGTTGGCGACGGGGCGAACCGATGAAAGATCACTGATCCATTGCGAGAACAGCCTCCCGTCACCGGGTCCAGGGGCACCCTGGTGGGGAGTGCAGAGGGGCAACGCCCCTTTGCCCGCCGGAGGCCCGGCCGTCGAGAGGTGTCTGAAAGAGATCGTGTCCAAGCGCGGACGACGTGTCGTATGCCCCCTCACCAGCCCGCGGGGATTCCGAAGCGAGCGGTGAGTCCTCAACGCCGACACCACAAAACGATCGTCCGTTGCGTACGACGGTTCCTCAGGGAAGTGCCTCCGGCGGCAAGGGGTGACCCCCTTGACCCCGGCTGCCGTAGCACGTTGGGTTTGAGCCAACCACGCCCAGCCGGCAAGCACACAGCTCGAACGACCTCCTTGCCTCAGCACGCCAGTGGTCTATCCTGCAAACCTCGCTCGACGACCGGGCGGAAGCAAAGGCTGCGTATGACCACGCCTCCGACCTCACCCTCGCCCCAGTCGCCGCTGATCAACGTCCCTTGCCTCGAGGGCCAGGTCATCGCCTTCACCGGCACCCTCGCCTCCATGACCCACGAACAGGCCGCGGAACTCGCCCGCGGCCACGGCGGCGAACCCCAGGAACACGTCAGCCGAGCCACCACGATCCTCGTCGTCGGTGACGAAGGCTGGCCCCTCGAAGACAACGGCCAACCCTCCGTCAAATTCGAACAGGCCGAACGACTCCGCGCCGAAGGCGAAGAACTCCGGATTCTGACGGAGACGGAATGGCTCCGACTCCTCGGCGAAACCTCCGACGCCGAAGAAGCCCGGCAACTCTACACGCCGGCCATGCTCTCCCAGCTCCTCGGCCTCCGCGCGGGAGTCATCCGCACCTGGGAACGCCTGGGCCTCATCCGCCCGGTCAAACGGGTCTACCGCCTCCCCTACTTCGACTTCCAGGAAGTCACCAGCGTTCGCCGCCTCTCCGAACTCCTCCAGGCCGGCGTCGCCCGCAAGGACCTCGAAACCGCCCTCCGCCGCCTCCCCTCCGTCGAGCGCGGAGACCACCGGCCGCTGGAACAGCTCCAGATCCTGGCTCAGAACGCGCGGATCGTTGTTCGCGACCGGTTCGGGCTCGTCGATCCCGTGCGGGGACAACGGGTCTTCGATTTCGGAACCCAGACGCCACCCGACGCGGCGGAGGACCTGCCGGCCGAAACCGCGACCATCCGCTTCGAACCGCATCGCGAAGTCGCCGAGACAAATCGTGTCCGGGACTGGTTCGTCGCCGGCTGCCGCCTCTACGACGACGGCCGCGTCGCTGAAGCAGTGGAAGCATTCCGGATGGAACTCATGGGCCGCCCCGACGGACCGGAGACCCACTTTCACCTGGCGGACTGCCTGTATCGACTCGACAACGTCCGCGGCGCGCTCGAGCGGTACTACGTCGCCGTCGAGCACGACCATCAGTACGTCGAGGCCTGGACCCAGATCGGCTGCCTGCACCGCGAACTCAACGAGCTGCAGCAGGCCCTCGTCGCCTTCGAGATCGCCCTCGATGTTCATGCGGAGTATCCGGACGTCCACTTCCACAAGGCCGAGACGCTCGCGGACCTCGGCCTGACGGACGAGGCGATCCCGCACTGGGAGTCGTACCTCGGCTTCCACACCCGCGGCCCCTCGGCCGACATCGCCCGCCAGCGGCTTGCGGTCCATGCACCGGATTCGTCGGCCCTACGCGGCGGATGACGGCCGGGAGTGAAGCAGATCGAGATCCGGCACAAAGCGCGTCAGCCGCCAGTAGGCCACGATCAGGATCACGGTCGCCGCCGTCGCCGTCAGCAGCATCGGCTGGAACCCGTACTGCAGGATCATCCACCCGTACACCGGCGACGCCATGAACGTCCCCAGTTCGATGAAGCCCAGGATCAGCGTCGTCCCGGTCCCGCGGTAGTGCTCTGGAAAGCTCCCGGAGCCCAGGGACACGACCGACGGAAAGAGCAGCGCGTGGGCGAAGCCGGTCGCGAGCCCCGCGGGGATGAAATGCCAGCTCTGGGACACCGGAACGAGGAGCAGGTAGGCGACGACCTGCCCCGACAGGCCGATCAGGATCATCTTGTTCCGCCCCAGCCACCGGCTCCAGGTCCGGCTGATGATGCGGACCGAAAACGCCGCGATCGCGTAGCTCGTGAAGAACAACTTGAAGCCGCTTTCGAGACCGAGCGACTGGGCGTACCGCGTCAGGAACACGGTCGTCACGGCAAAGCCCATCCCCATCAGGATCGCCACCAGGCAGACCGGACCGGGCCAGTGCCGGACCAGGAGCGAATGGGCGAGAGGGGTCGCCTCCGGAGGCTGGTATTTGTCATGCCGGCTGAGGAGCCACACGAGGCCCAGGTAAAGAAAGCCAACGACCGCCGCCAGACCGAACAGGACGCGGAAGTAGAGCGACGGGTCCGGAATCCGCCCCCGCAGCAGACCTTCGAGCTGGGCCCCGGCGATCATCCCCACGAACCCGCTCGACCCCAGGCTGCCGATCGCCTCGGTGCGGCGGTGGGCCGGAACGTCGAGCTGAATGTGCGCGTTCGAGCCAATGAACATGATCGCCAGCCCGAGGACGAAGAGCATCCGGGCCACGATGATCGTGGGACCGACCGCTGTGACGGTCATGAACAGCAGCGCCCCGGCAATGAAGCAGATCGCTCCGCCGCCCCACACCCGGCCGATGCCGAAGCGGTCCATCGCCGCCCCGATGAACAGCCGGCTGGCGAGCGCCCCGACCAGACTCAGGTTCACAATCCAGCCGGTCGTCGCCTCGGTGTCGCCGAGGTACTTGACGTAGTCCGCGAACCGGTAGGACATCGTGTTCGCGCCGACGAGCATCATGTTCGCGGCGTACGCCATCCAGAAGGATCGGCTGTAGATCCCTTCGGACTCGGGCAGTTCGGAGGCAGGCGCGCCGGAGGACATGGATCTCGTGAGAGCAGGCCTCCCGGGGGAGGCCCGAAGGGGGCGGGGCCGACGGTCCCCGCAGACGCGTCGGCTCAAAGGGGATTGTAAGGGAAGGATTGTCCGGATGCCCCGGCGATCACCAGGACGCCGGCCGTCTCCGTCCGGGCGCTGCGGATCGGAGGAACACGACGCCGGGCATCGGAGGCCGCGTTCAGTCGCTGACAGCCAGGCACTTCCACTCGCCGAGCAGGCAGGAGAGTTTCCGCAGCTCCTCGCCCGCCCGCCGGAGCTGCCCTTCGCGGCAGCGGTGGGTCATGATGATGAGCGGCACGGTCGGCGGGCCGCCCCCCCCTTCGACTTCCGGCGATTCCGGCTGGATCACCGAGGCGAGGCTGATCTGGTTCCGCCCCAGGATGTCGGTGATGTCCGCCATCACGTGCGGCTTGTCGAGGACCAGGAACCGCAGGTAGTAGCGGCGGCGGATCTCGTCGATCGGCTGCAGCGGGAACTGCGGCGCGTCGTGCCACAGCTCGAGGCGGGGGAACGTCAGCTGAGCCCGGCCAACCGCCACGTCGACGAGGTCGGCCAGCACGGACGACGCGGTCGGAAGCTGACCCGCGCCGCGGCCGGAATACACAGTCCGCCCCACGTTGTCGCCGTCGAGGGCGACAATGTTGAACGGCCCCTCAGTCTGGGCGATCGGGTTCTCGCGGTGGATCAGCGTCGGCTGGACGTGCATCTCCAGCCGTCCATCGACCAGCTTCGCCGTCGCCAGGAGCTTGATCCGGTAGCCCAGGCTCGACGCGTACTTGAAGTCCATCGGCTCGATGCCGTCGATCCCCTGGACAATGAAATCACTCGGAGTCGCGCGAGTTCCGAACGCCAGATGAGCCAGGAGCGACAGTTTCTGGGCGGCGTCGGTCCCCTTCACGTCCATCGAGGGATCCGCCTCGGCGTATCCCAGAGCCTGGGCCTCGCGGACGACGTCGTCGTACGGGGTCCCCTTCTGGAACATCTCGGTCAGGATGAAGTTGCTGGTTCCGTTGAGGATCGCGCGGATCTCGATCACCTGGTTGGCGGTCATCGCCGCTCCAAGGACGTGGATGATCGGAATCCCGCCGGCGACCGCCGCCTCGAAGGCGATCGCCTTCCCCGCTTCCCGGGCGGCGGCGAACAGCTCCGGCCCGTGCTCGCAGAGGAGGGCTTTGTTGGCGGTGACGACGTGTTTTCCGGCCTGGAGCGCTTCCAGGACCAGCTCGCGGGCTGGCCGGAGCCCGCCGATGAGTTCGATGACGACATCCAGGTCCGGCGAGCGGACGAGTGAGAGGGCGTCGTCGGTCAGCATTCCCGCCGGCGGCGTGTAATCGCGGGGCTTGTGGACGTCGCGGACGGCGGCCCGGATGAGCTGGATCGGCCGCCCGGTCCGCTGCTCCATCCGCGGCCCATGCTCCATCAGGATCCGCGCCACTCCGGCGCCGACGTTTCCCATTCCGATCAACCCGACTCGCAGCGGGGCAGCCATGTCCGTCACTCTCCAAATTGCCGAAAACCCACGGAAGCGACCGATGCACAAGAGCCGCGGCCATCTCTGGTGGCCGGGCGGGCGCATGTCGTCGGACGCCACTCAGTCTCGGCCAAGCCGCTTGCCGCCGGGGACTGTCCGTGACTTCGAGCCTGCAGACTTTAATGGAGGCGGGAAGAACAGGAAATGCCCCCCGGAATTCCATGAACTGGCTCCCTTCAGGCAGCCAACAGTCCTTTCCGATCCGTCAGAAATAGGGGGCGAGCAGCCTTTGCAAGGGATGAAATCCCAAGAATTGATAAATCTTTTCCGAATAATTTGACTGTACGAAAGATCCAACCGTACCCTTCCATGTTTCCCGCCGTTGCGCCGCACGGTCTCTCCACGTTCCCGCCTGAGTGGTGGCTCCGCCAGGGCTGCCTCCCCAAGTTCAAGGAAACTCCGCTGATGTTGTTGTCGCACCGCCGCCAGTCGCGCGGCTTCACGCTCATTGAGTTGCTGGTGGTGATCGCCATCATCGCGGTTCTCGTCGCCATTCTGCTGCCGGCCGTGCAGCAGGCCCGCGAAGCGGCCCGGAATTCTCAGTGCAAGAACAATCTCAAGCAGCTTGGGATTGCGATGCACAGCTACCACGAAGTGCACGGCATGTTCCCGCCCCCGCAGGGGAAGTCCGTCTGGGACAACGGGAACTACTACCGGGCCTTCAGCGCCCAGGCGATGATGCTCCCGTACCTGGACCAGGCCGCCCTGTACAGCAAGCTCGACATGAGCCTCATGTACAGCCAGGCGCCGAACGGCACCGCCGACGGCACCCCGTACCGCGTCCGCCTGGCCTCCATGCTCTGTCCGTCCGACCGCGATTGGGTCGGCGTCGAAGGGGGCAACAACTACGTGATGTCGGCCGGTCCCTCGCTGTACTGGGTCGCGGTCGCCAACCAGATCGGCATGTTCAACAAGGACCGCACGACGAACCTGCGGGACCTCTCCGACGGTGCGTCGAACACGATCGCCGCCTCCGAGTCGCTGAAGGGTGACAACGACGGCGCGGCGTACAACCTCCGAACGGACATCGGCAAGGGCGTGGCCCGTCCCTCGGGAGCTCCGGACGTCAACTGGACGCAGGCCCAGATCGACACCTTCGCCGCCAGCTCGCTGGGGAGCGCGGCGTCGCACTACAGCCACGGCCGTCGCGACTGGCTCAACGGCCTGACCGGCGCCACGATCTTCAACACGATGGCCAATCCGAACTGGCGCGCTCCGGATGCCTCGACCGGCACGGGCGGCGTGATGGACGGAGCGGGCGTGTACGCGGCCCGCAGCAACCACACCGGCGGGGTGAACGCCCTCCTCGGTGACGGCTCGATCCAGTTCATTTCCGAGAACATCGACCTGAACATCTGGCAGTCGCTGGGCCACACCTCCGACGGCAAGAAGGTCGCTCTGTAAGTTTTCCGATGGCGTTCGAGGTGGTCCGGGATCGAGTGATGATGCGCTCCGCGATTTGTGCTCTGTCGTTCGCAGGTGTTCTGGCCCTGGCCGGGTGTGGGGGAAGCAACAGCGTCCCCTCCCCGACCAATGTCGAAGGTCCCCCCGTGATCGGCTCGAAGGAGGCCCTCAAGGCCCGCTTTCAGGAACTGGCTCAATCCGGTGAGGGCGGAAGCGCCCTCGAAGGGCTGGACGCGGAGATCAAGAAGCACGTCCCGGATCCGGCCGTTCAGGCCAGCCTGCTGAAGGACTTTCACGTGCTGAACGTGTCGTCGGACGCCGCGAAGAACAAGGTTCTTTCGAAGCGGATCGCCGACAAGCTTTGAACTGTCCGCCGCCGCAGGATGTCTGGTTTACCGCCGGACCGTCCTTCCGCGAGTGGCAAAACGGATGTCATCGGCCCCGAGGTGCTTCAAGCCACCTTGGGGCCGATTTTCTTTGCGCCCCCCGCCTTGTTGCGGGCTTTGAGGTCGAACAGGCCGAAGATCTCGCCGGCGTTCATGCTGAGCTGGGCGTTCTCGTTGTCCCCTTCGCCGAGGACGCGGCGGAACATCTCCCGCTTTTCGTTCAGGACCTTGTCGATCCGTTCCTCGATCGTGTCCGTGCAGATGAACTTCGAAACGATCACCTGACTCTTGCAGCCGATGCGGTGCGCCCGGTTGATCGCCTGGTCCTCGACCGCCGGGTTCCACCAGCGGTCGAACAGGAACACGTACCCCGCAAACTGCAGGTTGAGCCCCACCGCCCCGGTGCCGTAACTCATGAGCAGCAGGTGGCTCTTGGGATCGTTCTTGAACTTGTCGAGGATCGGCTCCCGCTGCTTCGCCGGGACCCCGCCGTGGTAGACAAGGCGGCCGTAGTCCTTCGTCCGCTCGGCGATCCAGTCGATCGTCTTGGTCCACTGGCTGAAGAGGATCGCCTTCCCGCCCGAGGCGGAGATTTCTTCCATGTCCGCGCAGAGCCGCTCCAGCTTGGCCGATTCCTGCGTTAGCGGGTCGTAGTTCGAGATCTGCTTCAGCCGCAGGACGAGCTCGAACACGTTCTGGATGTTGATCTGCTCCCCCATCTCGTTGAGGTGCATCACGCCGTCTTTTTCCGCCTGGTCGTAGGCGATCCGCTGCGCCGGCCCGAGCTCGATGTACTCGTCCCGGTCGAGCCGCGGCGGCATGTCCTTCATGACCAGGTCTTTGGTCCGCCGCAGGATGTATTCGCGGCTGAGGCTCGAGAGCTGGCGGATGTCCGGATTCGCGTTCGGCGGGACCACTCCCATGAACTCGAACAGCGACACCATCTCCTCGGGCCGGTTTTCGATCGGCGTCCCGGTCAGGCACAGGCTCCGGCGGCGGGGGATCTCGCGGATGATCGTCGCCGTCAGCCCCTCGCGATTCTTGATCCGCTGGGCCTCATCGAGCACCACGAGATCGAACTTCGGAAGCGGCGGTCCCGGGTTCTCGTCCCCGCCAATGGACACCTGCCGCCGCCGGCCGAGCCCGTCGACATCGCCGACGATGTCCGCCTTCCCGCCGAGCGTTCCCCCGCGGTTCTCCAGCATCATCTGCTGAAAGTCACGGACGACGAGCTCGTAGTTCGCCAGGAGGACGAACGACCCCGGCATCCGCCAGATCATGTTCCGCCGCGGCCCGTCCCCTTCGATCGTGGTGACCGGAATCTCTTCGGCCCAGGTCTTGAACTCCCGCTGCCAGTTCGGGATGAGCGGCTTGGGGCAGACCATCAGGACCCGCCGCACCTGCCCGCTCCGCAGGAGCAGACGCAGCGCGGTGATCGTCTGCATCGTCTTGCCGAGCCCCATCTCGTCGGCGAGGAGCGCGCACTTCTGGGCGAAGAGCCAGGCGATTCCTTCGTACTGATACTGGAACGGCTCAAAGGGCATGATCAGTTCCTGGCCCCGCAGCCACGATTCGAGCGGCGGCTGGAGGACATAGAACAGGCGGTCTTCGAGCGAGAGGGCGTCGGCCGGCGGCTTGATCCGGGTCGGCTTCTTAGGGGTTTCTCCTGCCGGAACGTCCTTCTTCTGCTTGGGAGCGATCTCAACGAGATCGGCGGGGGCCGGCTTCTCCTCCTTGGGTGGGAGAAACTCCATCCCGGCCGGGAAGGTGAGCCCGAAGGTCCGGACCTTCGGCCAGAAGGGCTTCCAGCTTGGCACATAGCCCACGGAGTCCAGCAGCTTCGCCGCGCTCGGCTCGGGCGTCGGCAGCCGCCGCAGTGCGGAGTTCATGCCGGAGATGAGAATGTCCGGCGTCGCGACCGCGACCGGGACGCTCGATACACCGACTTCGGTGACGGCCGACGTCCCATCCGTTGCGCCGTTCTCTCCGGGCTCCTGCGACATCCGTGTGGCTCCCTCCACTGTCGGAAACGATCTGTCGGAACGATCCTGTGCGGCCCGCTCTAGGCCGCGGCTCCCGCCTTCAGCGTCTCCTCGAGCGCCTCACGGATCCGGTCGATCGGCTCCCGCAGATCGCAGTCCGCCCCGATGATGCTGCCGGCCTCTTTCATCGCCGTCCGGTCCGCGTCGACATGTTCGTCGTGGAACCGCAGCCACTGCTGGCCCAGCTTCATCGAGGTCTGGCTCGATTCCTTGTCGCACACGACGGCGACCGGCGCCGTCAGGTGCGGCCGCAGGGCCAGGAAGTCGGCGTCGCCCACGAGGATCGCGGTCGGCTTGACCGTGAGCCGTTCGAAGAGCGTCTTGCCGATCAGGTCGGCGAGCAGAAACGGCCGGAGCGTCGGACCATAGAGAATCTCCTGCGTCCGGTTCGGGCGGACGGGAGTCGTGCATTGAAACTCGAGCGGACGCCCCAGCTGATTCGTGACGAGCAGACCTCCCACGTAGCCGGCGGAGGGAAGCTCGACGACACTCAGAAATCCAAGATGGAACTTCTGGCCACTGGACGCCATGGACACCCGTCCTTGAAGGGATGCCGAAACTCGGAGAGGACCACCAGGTTCCACCCGGCTGCCTCACGGGAAAGATCGGTGAAGATCGCCTCCGACTTGAGCCCGTCCCCCTCCGCCGTCGCCGGCGGGAATTCGACGCAAGTGCCGTTCATGAGAGGCGTAAGGACTTTGTCGCCGACTGGCATGGGGAAAAGTCCGATCCGTTCTGCCGGATCAGCGTGAATTGCCGCTCCCTCCCGATGCGCACAAAAGGCGTGATCTGCGGCGAAACGGACGACGAGAACCGGGAAACGGCGGTCCGGCGGGAAAACGGCTGCAGTCGTCGCGGCCCTCGGCGCCGGGCCGACAGCTCCCGCCGAGTGACGCCGGATCGCGGTCTTCCGAGGGAGATGCGCATTGAACCGGCTGCAACGGATCGCCGCGCGGTTTCACGCGCCGGCCGAGGAGCGGGTGGCGTTCGCCGTGGAATGTTCCCCGCCGGAGTGTCACGATGTCGGGGTGAGGTTGGTATTCGTTGATCCGAAGGGTTTTCCGTGCCGCAGTTGAACTTCGCTCCGCGACACCGCTATCTCGTCCGGTTTGATCCCAAGCGCGTCCCGCACATGTTCACGGACGTGCTGATCATCGGTTCCGGGATCGCCGGGATCCGCGCGGCCCTGGAAGTCGACCCGCGGCTCCGCGTCGTCATCGTCACCAAGGACCGCGTCGAGCTCTCGAACAGCGCCTGGGCCCAGGGGGGAATCGCCGGCGTCCTCGACCCCTCGGACGACGTCCGCAACCACACGGCCGACACCCTCGTGGCGGGGGCCGGGATGTGCGACGAGACGGTCGTCCGGACGGTCGTCAACGCCGCCCCGACGCTGATCCGCGAACTTGTGTCGTTCGGCGCGAAGTTCGACCAGCGGAACGGCGAGCTCTCCCTGACCCTCGAAGGGGGCCATAGCCATCCCCGCGTCGCCCACGCCCTCGGCGATGCGACCGGCAAAGAGGTCATGCGGGCCCTCATTAACACCGTCCGCGGCGCCAACTGGTCGGAGATCTGGGAGCAGACGTTCACGATCGACCTGATGACGCACGAGGGGACCTGCCGCGGCGCGATCGTCTGGAACAAGGAGCACGGCAAGACGATCGTCTGGGCCAAGCAGACGATCCTCTGCACCGGCGGGGCGGGGCGGCTCTTCCGCGAGACCACGAACCCGGACATCGCCACCGCGGACGGGCACGCCCTCGGCTTCCGGGCCGGGGCCCAGGTCCGCGACATGGAGATGATGCAGTTTCACCCGACCGTCCTGTACATCGCCGGGGGAGCCCGGCACCTCATCTCCGAGGCGGTCCGGGGCGAAGGGGCGTACCTCGTCGATTCCCGCGGACACCGGTTCATGCAGGACTACGACGAGCGGGGCGAACTCGCCCCCCGCGACATCGTCAGCCGCGCCATCACGGACCAGATGGAGAAGACGCGGCATTCCTGCGTCTACCTCGACCTGCGGCACCTTCCGGACGACCTGATCGCCGAGCGGTTCCCGCACATCGCCGAGGTCTGCCGCGAGTTCGGCCTGAACCTCGCCGAGGACCTGATCCCGGTCCGTCCCGGCGCGCACTACATGATCGGCGGGCTGACCGTCGACCTCGACGGCAAGACGACTCTACCGGGCCTGTGGGCCGCCGGCGAAGTCTCGTCCAGCGGCCTGCACGGCGCGAACCGCCTCGCCTCGAACAGCCTTCTGGAAGGTCTCTACTACGGCATCCGGACCGGCCGCGGAGCCTCTGACGCCGCCCTCCAGATCCCCGACAGCTTCACCGCGCTCCCGCTCGTCTCCGACTGGCCGCGGACGACCCGGGAAGAAGAGGACCTCAACCTCCTGGACCTGCAGAACTCGCTCAGCAGCATCATGTGGCGGAACGTCGGGATCCGCCGCGATGCCGAGAGTCTGCTGTCGGCCCGCGAGCAGGTCGACTTCTGGGACCGGTACGTCTCGCAGCGGGAGTTCAGCACCGTCGCCGGCTGGGAGCTCCAGAATATGCTCCTCGTCGCCCGGCTGATGATCGATTCCGCCCTCGCCCGCGAAGAGAGCCGCGGCGTCCACTACCGCAGCGATTTCCCGCAGCCGAACGAGGCTCGCAAGGAGCGGGTCGTCATCGACAACGAGTGATCAGGGCTTCCTGTCCCAGCCCGCGGTCGAGACCCCGCGTGCAAAGAACGCGGCGTTCCCATTCGGGAGGGCGAGGCTCCAGCCGAGCCGCAACGGTGATCCTCGCGCCCGATCAATGCTCGACACTGCGCACGGAATGCCTGCGGCGGCCCTCCCTCTCTGGTCTTCTCTGTGCCCTCCGTATCTCTGTGTTTCAAAACTCTTCTGAAAGAAAACACAGAGGCGCAGAGATCACAGAGAAGGGAAGGCAATCCCGCGCGCTGACGGCTGGGCAGCCCTCCAACTAGCGCCCCGGCCTTCGCCCCTGGTCAGCCCGGCCGATGCGGCTCGAAGATCGTCCGCCGCTGCTGGTCCGCCAGATGCCGCGCCTCGTTCGCCTCGTCGTACAACCGCTGCTGAGACCGGATCGCTTCCGCCCCTGAGACCTTGATCCGCCGATGCGTCCCCGACGAAGTCAGTTTCCGCGACTTCACCGTGTCCGCAAAGCAGACCTCGAGAATATGGATCAACCGATCCCGGCACCGCGGATCCTCCACCGGCACCAGCAGCTCCACCCGCCGATCCAGATTCCGCGGCATCCAGTCCGCGCTCGAAATGAAGACCCGGTCATCCCCGCCATGATGGAAATGGAGAACCCGGGCATGTTCGAGGAAGCGGTCGACGATACTCACCACCTCGATGTTCTCGCTCAGATCCTTCACCCCCGGCCGCAGGCAGCACACGCCGCGAACGTTGAGCTTGATCTCGACCCCCGCCTGTGAGGCGTCGTACAGGGCATCAATCAGCGTCGGATCCACCAGGGCATTGAGCTTCGCCCAGATCCGCGCCGGCCGCCCGTCGCGCCGGATCTCCGTCTCCGCCCGGATCATCTCCAGCAGCTTGTCCCGCAGCCCCAGCGGAGCGGCCGCGATCCGATGGTACTGCAGCGGCTGCGAGTAACCGGTCACGGCGTTGAAGAACGCAATCGCGTCCGCCCCCAGGTCCGGATGACAGGTCAGCAGGCTCACGTCGCTGTAAATCCGCGACGTCTGCTCGTTGTAGTTCCCCGTCCCGAAATGGACGTACCGCTGAATCCCCTGCGGTTCCCGGCGGATCACCACGCAGACCTTGGCGTGCGTCTTGAGCCCCTTCACGCCATAGATCACCTGGGCGCCAGCCTGCTCCAGCTGCCGCGCCCACTCGATGTTCCGCGCCTCGTCAAAGCGGGCTTTGAGCTCGCAGATCACCGTGACGTTCTTCCCCCGCTCCGCCGCGCGAAGCAGGGCCGCGACGATCGGGCTGTCGCGGCTCGTGCGGTACAGCGTCTGCTTGATCGCCAGGACATCGGGATCGTCCGCCGCCTGCTCGATGAACCGGACCACCGGCTCGAAGCTCTCATACGGGTGATAGAGCAGGATGTCCTGCAGCGAGACCGCTTCGAACACCGAGGAGCCCGGGGGCAGGTCGGGCGAAGGAAACGGCGGCCAGCTTTCATATTTGAGATGGTCGAAGCCCGGCCGGTCGCTGATCCGGAAGAACGCCGAGAGATCGAGCGGACCCTTCGAGGGGTAGAGCGACTCCGGCACGATGTCGAGAGCGTGGCGAAGGAAGTGGGTCAGCTCCGCACTCGCGTTCTCCAGGATCTCCAGGCGGACATAGTTCCCGAGCCGGCGGGCGTCGAGGATGTTCGACATCTCCTCCATCAGGTCTTCGGCGGAGTCCTCACGGACGCTCATGTCGGCGTTCCGCGTAATCCGGAACGGGATCGTCTCAAGGATCGTCTCCCCGGGAAAGAAGTCGCCGACGTACAGCGTCACGGCGTCTTCGAGGAGCAGGTATGAATACCCCGCATCCGCCGGCAGGCCGATGATCCGCGAGAGCGCCCCCGCCAGCGGGATGATTGCGTAGCGGAACGCGTCCGCTTCCGCCCCTTCGCCTGGAGCGAGGCGGACGCAGACGTTCAGCCCCTGGCTGGAGAGGAGCGGAAACTCAATTTCCCCGCCGACCGCCATCGGGGTCAGCACGGGATAGATCTCGTTCTGAAACACCTGCTTCAGCACGCGTTTCTGCGCGGCGTTCAGCTCCGACGGCCGCAGGCACCGCATTCCGGACGCGGCGAGCTGCGGCTCCAGTTCTTCCCGGTAAACGCGGTACTGCTCCTCGATCATCTGCCGCACGCGGCGGCGGATGGCGGTGAGCTGCTGCTCCGGGGTGAGCCCCGCGGCGTCGGGCCGCATCACTCCCTGCTGTTCGAGGGTCTGGAGACCGCCGACGCGGACGCGGAAGAACTCGTCGAGGTTCGAGGCGCTGATCGCCAGGAACTTGAGCCGCTCGAGCAGGGGGATACTGGTGTCGGCCGCCTCCTCCAGGACCCGCTGGTTGAAGTCCAGCCAGCTCAGTTCACGGTTGAGGTAATTCGTCTTCAGACGGCTCATGTGGCGTGATGAGGCAACAGGGAGGCGGCCAATCGGGGATTTCTGCCCGACACGATACCCACCCTCTCCCGGAAAGCGAAGATCATCACTCATTCCGGGAGGATGGCGGTCCCGTCGGAAGAAAATGTGATTCTCCCATCAAAGATCGGGGCAGACTCCGCGCCGAAGACGAGGCTCCGGGCCAGATTGCCACGGCAAATCCTCCGATAGCCGACATAACTTGTCGTCAGGCGGGGATTGATCTCGATCAGGACCACGCTCTCCGGCGCGTCCGCCGGAACGAGGAAATCGAATCCGATCCACCCGCGGAGGCCGGGAACCTGAGAGAGAACCGATCGAACGAGCGACTCGACCGCCGCCGCGGAAACGCCCTCGGCCGGGATCGTTCCCCCGAGGTAACTCATCCGACCGTCCTCCGAGAACCGCTGTTCCGCCGGCGGAAGGATCGTCGCGGTCCCGTCCGGGTGGACGAGGGCGGCCACCGAACAGGCCCGCCCGGCGATCCAGGGCTGGACGAGCAGGTTTTCGCGCGCGCCAACGAACTCGGGATCCTGCGGAAGCTCGTCCCAGCCGAGATTTGCCGATGGACCTCTCATGAGTCCATCCACGCGACGCGTCTGCTGCGAACCCGCCCCATCCCGCGGCTTCGCGACCACCGGCCACGGCCACCGGTCCGGACCGACCCGCAGTCCCTCAAGCTCCCCGACGACCTCGTCGTCCCAGAGTGCTGCAGCCGGAGTCCGAATCCCCCGCTGACGAAGAAAGCCCGCCAGCCGGAGCTTGTCGCCGCAGAGATCGATCGACTCGACGGAGCCGTTGAGAGCGATGCCCCCCGCGGTATGCACAGCCTGAACGCGAGCCGAAAGAATCCCCGCCGTCTCTGGAGCAATGACCAGGGTCCAGGTCGCCTCCGCTGCCAGGTCCGCGAATGTCCGAATCTCCGCCTGGGGAGAATCGACCTCGACCGCTTCGACGCCGTCCGGAAAGAGGGGCCGCGCCAGCCGGTGATCCCAGGTCGTCACGACTCGCAGGCCGGGGACCGCAGCCAGATCGGCCAGCACCGCCAGCAGCATCGCCCTCCCTTCGCGCTCCAAGCTCTCGGGAGGACGCCCCTCGGACCAGCCTCCGCCGCAGACGAACTCGGAGACGAAGATCCGCTCAGCCACGCGCGGCCTCCTCGGCCGCCGGGGGCAGGATCTCATCCGTCCGCAGCGAGGCTTCGCCGAGACCGAGCGACCGCTTCAGGTCGTCGTAGCGCGTCCGCCAGACCGTGTCGATCCCACCCTCGCCGTCACCGCCGGCCTTTCGCCGCACCCCCCGGATCAGGAGGTTCTTGGGGGTGTGCTCGGTCTCGATGAACTCGAGGACCTGCGTCCGGTAGCCGGCCGCTTCAAGTGCCGCGGCCCGCAGGGCGTCGGTCGCCAGGGCCGCCAGCCGTTCCTTGAGGATGCCGTGAGCGGTCAGGGCCGGAACCGCGTCCGCAGCCAGGCGGGCGGCCACTTCGTGCTGGCAGCAGGGAGCCGCGAGGATGACGGAGGCGGTCCGCCCGGCGGCGTCAATCAGGGCGTCGTCGGTCGCGGTGTCGCAGGCATGAAGGGCGACCGCCAGATGCAGCGGCTTTCCCTCAGCTTCCTTGTCGGCAATGCGCGTCGTCCGGAAGCTCAGACCGTCGAGCCCGAGCCGTTCCGCGGTCCGGCAGCACGTTTCGATGACGTGCGGGTTGTGGTCGAGTCCCAAGATCTCGACCTCCCGCCCATGGACGTTCGACAGCAGGTGGTGAACGGCGAACGTGAGGTAGCTCTTGCCGCAGCCGTAGTCCTGGACGAGGAGCGTTCCTTCGGCCGGGAGGTCCGCGTAGACGTCTTCCACGAACTCCAGGAACCGGTTGATCTGCCGGAACTTGTGCATCATGGCGGCCCGGACATGTCCGTCCGGTGCCATGACTCCCTGGTCGATCAGAAACGGACAGGGAGTCCCATCGGGGATCAGATAGGCCTTCTGCCGGTCATGCGCCATATCCGGCTGCGGACGGCTGCGGGCCTTCTCGCTGAGCTTGACCCGCCCCTGGCGGTCGCGGCGATAGTGAACTTCGGCCCCGGTCGTGGTGAGGACCGCCTGCCGGTAGTCCGACTCCAGAGCGCGTGTCAGCCGGCCGACCGACTCGCCGCGGTCGAGATTCTCGTGCGTCTCGCTGCGGTCAAACTGCAGCGTCCACTGGAGGACCGGCTGCTTCCGGATCACGACCGGGCGGACCCGCAGGCGCCGCGGCCGATCGGAGGGGCCGGGAAACGGGTCTGAGAGAACCGCCTGAACGAGTTCGCCCGCTTCGCAGGCCGCGGCAAACGCTCGAATCAAATCGTCCGTGGACTGCACCGTCGCTCCGTCGCTGAAACCGTTACGTCGTATCCCCGGTCGTCCGGGCGGTCACGTTCAGTTGTTGGCCGGTGCGGCTTCGGTCGTGGCGGCCGCGTCTTCGTCCGGAGCAAGTTCCGGCAGGATGGGGCGGCGGTCCGGATAAAGGTGGTAGATCGGCTGCGTGAGGCCGGTCTCGCGGATGCAGACGACCAGTCCGTCCTTCGTTCCCAGATAGAGCCGGTCCGTCCGTGAGTTGCTGATGCGGATCGGGAAGTCCCGGACCGACAGCGACGGGGCTTCCGGCTTTCCGGTCTTGCGATTCAGGATCAGGATGTTCCCCAACTCGTCGGCGGCGTAGACCCGTTCGTTCGACACGGAGACGAAGTTGGTCACGTTGACGTTGCGCCAATTCTGAACGCCGGTCTGATTGTCGAGGGAGTACAGTCCCCCGCGTTCCGCGACGACGAACACCGCATCATCCACAGGTCGGGGCTGGAACCGGACGGGAGAGGAGGTTGAGAAGGTCCACCGCGTCACGCCGGTCACGGCGGAGATGCAGTAGACCTGCCCCGCCACGTCGCAGATGTAGATCGTGTCGCCGCGGTAGGCGACCGGCGTCGTGATGGGGCTCCCCGCTTCAAACTGGAACTTCAGCTTCACTCCCTGGGCATTAACGGCGTAGAGCGTCCCGCTGGAGCTGGCGAAGGTGACGAGGGTATTGTCGGACGACGGGGGAGAAAGGACCGGGCGGGCGGTCTGGTACCGCCATCCCCGGGCGCGAAGCGACCACTGCGGCAGCATGCCGGCGTCGCTCAGCTTGTGGATCGTCCGCAGATCGAACTGGTAGACGCTGGAGTCGCTCATCGGCACGTAGACGTTGTTGTCGTCCACGCCGGGGGCGGAAGAGGGATGGTGCGGGAGCTGGAGGGTCCAGTTCGTCTTGCCGGTCAGCTTGTCGAGGCTGAACAGAACCATGCCGGCGGAGACCAGGACTTCCGTGTCGTTCGAGTTGGCCCGGAAGCCGGCCTGGATGCTGGGCCCGAGCTGGCGGATCCACATCCGCTTGCCGGTTTCGGCATCGAACGCGGTGAGGCCGCCGGTCCTGGACTGGACGTACAGGACCGTTTCGTCGGCGGACAGGAACTGGACCGTGTCCTGCGACGGATCGATGTGGGCCCGCCCCCACCAGGCGCGGGTCAATCCCCGCGCGTTCAGAGCCTGTTCGGCGGGAAGCGTCTGCGCCTGGGCGACACCGGCCACGAGGAGGCACGACACAACCGCAAAGAGACGCCCCAGGGCGAGCATGGACAGGCTCCGACAGGACAAGACGACAGGCGCGACTCCCGACCGGCCGGCGACGTTTCCGCCGCGGCCGTTTTGATTCAACCGTCCTCAATCGTCGGAAATTGCCGGACGGCGTTCCAGTCTAAACCTGGTCGGCAGACTGCTCCCGGCGAAATTTGGGCGGGCGATCGGCGCGTGCGATTGGGAGTGGCCCGTTCCGGACGGTACGACCGGCCCGACCGATACAGGTGCATTCGGTGAATACTCGATGAGCGCCGGACATCGTTCTGCTCACCGGGTCCAGGGGCACCCTGGTGGGGAGTGCAGAGGGGGCCTGTGTTGTTTTTCTGGCCCTTTGCCCGCCGGAGGCCTGGCGGTCGAGAGTTGTCTGAAGGAGATCGTGTCCAAACGCGGACAACGTGCCGGATGCCCCCACATCAACCCGCAGGGATTCCCGAGCGAGCGGTGAGTACTCAGCGCCTGTTCCACAAAACGGACGCCCGTTGCTTACCACGGTTCCTCACAGGACGGCCTCCGGCGGCAAGGGGGCGTGGCCCCCTTGACCCCTGGCTGCCGTAGCACATTGGGTTTGACGTGGCATGGCCGTGCCGGCAAGGGCGATGTGCCAGCCGATACGGATGGGAAGAACCGGTCCCGGATCGCTATCCTCCGGAATCGTCGGGAACGCCGATCCGTCCCACTCCCTCCGCCCCTCCCCGAAACACGCCCGCCATGCCCTGGTTTCGCCCAACGGACGACGACCGCGCCCAGTTCGAACGGGACGGCTTCCTCATCGTCCGCAGCCTCCTCTCCACCGAAGAGGTCATCCTCCTCAGCCAGGTGGCCCGCGCCGACAAACACCTCGCCGAAACCGCCTACGGCCGCAAAGACGCCGCGGGAGCCGTCGTCACCCTGGCGGTCCGGAACGAGCTGACGGACGACCTCTACAGCGCCATCGCCCGCAGCGCCCGCGTCGTCGGCGCCATGCAGACCTTCCTCGGCGATGAGGTCTACCACTACCACCACAAGCTGATTCTCAAGGAGCCCCGCGTCGGCGGAGCCTGGGAATGGCACCAGGACTACGGCTACTGGTACCACAACGGCTGCCTCACCCCCGACATGGGAAGCTGCCTCATCGCCATCGACCGGGCGACACAGGAAAACGGCTGCCTTCAGGTCCTCGCCGGGACGCACAAGCTGGGACGGATCGATCACGGAAAGACCGGCGACCAGACCGGAGCCGACATGGAACGCGTCGACGTTGCCCTGAAACGTCACGAGCTAGTCCACGTCGACCTCAACCCAGGCGACGCCGTCCTGTTCCACGCCAACCTGCTCCACCGGTCCGACCAGAACACCAGCGAAGACCCGCGGTGGGCCCTGATCTGCTGCTACAACACGCGGCACAACGACCCGTACAAGCCGGGCCGCCACCCTGGCTACTCGCCCATCGCCGTGCTGGAGGACGAGCAGGTCCTCGCTGCCGGGATCGCCCAGAAGGAGCGGATCGACCGGGCCCTCGCCGGCTGAATCCCCCTTGCCGCGGCGGGCGGAGCGCTGAAAATTCCCAATCCTGAGCAAGCTGCGCAGGATCAGCATTCGAGCGGAGTCCGGCGCTGGACCGAAGGCGGTGCGCCCCTAGACTCTCCGACTGGATTCGTGGAGTCGAGACATGTCTGCCGAGAACCGCCCCGTGGACGACGCCGGATCGCCGCGGAATGACTACGACCTGCCGGAACACCTTCCGCCGGTCGAGCCCCCTTCGGCGGGCTTCATCGTTCAGCTCTTCGTCGTCCCGGCGATCATCGTCGCGGTCATCGTCGGCCTGTACCTCCTCTTCTCCCGGATGGCGGCTGGTGAGGCGGACTGGCGGCAGCTCGTGAGCGACGTCCGCAGCGAAAACCCACACGTCCGCTGGAGTGGAGCCAAACAGCTCGCCATGCTCCTCACCGAAGCCGCCAACGCCCCTGCGGGGACGGTTGAGCCTGGCACCGAGTCGCTGACGACGAACCGCGAGATCGCCCAGGCCCTCGTCGAGCCGTTCCAGACTCTTTCCACCAAGTCCACGCTCGCGGATGACGAAGCGCTCCAGCTCGAATTCCTCGGAAAAGCCCTCGGCCAGCTCGACGTCCCGGACGTCGTGGTCCCGCCGCTGATTACAGCCGCCGAGCCAGGAAATGAAGACGAGGCCAAGCGGACGCTCCGCAAGACGTCCCTGAACTCGCTGGCCATGATCGTTGGCCGGACCCGCCAGAAGGGGCATCTGGCCGCCCTCCCCAAATCCTTCGACGAACACCTCATCGCGATCTCCCAGGACGCCGACCGGCTGTTCCGGAACCAGGCGGCCTTCGTCCTCGGACTCTCCGGAAGTTCCGCAGCCCTCGAACGGCTGCAGGCGATGCTCGACGATCCCGAAGAGTTGATCCGGGTCAATGCCGCGGTCGGACTCGCGCGGAACGACTCCAAGCGGGGCCTCACCGTCCTGGAACAGATCCTCCGCGACTCTGCGGAGTGGAAGCTCGACGTCCCCGAGGGAAAGACCGGAGACGACGTCGTCGCGCTCGAAGGCCGCCGCTTCGAGCAGGCCTCGATGCTGAAAAACGCTCTCCAGGCGGTCGGCGACCTCGCGCCGCAACTCTCGGACACGGAACGGGAGCGGCTCCTCAAGGAAGTCCGCCGCATCGGCGAATCCTTCCCGATCATCGAACTCCGCTCCTCAGCCCTGAAAACCGCGGACAAGCTGTCCAAGAAGGGCTGAGCCCAAAAGTCCGCGCGATGAACCCTCACGGTAAATCAGCGCGCCCGGGTGGATTCGAACCACCGACCGACGGATTAGAAATCCGTTGCTCTATCCAACTGAGCTACGGGCGCACGCCGCGGATGAATCCACGGTAGGCTGCGATTCATAACGACTTGCGGCGTTTGCTTCCAGCCGGCATCGAGGACACGCGCGACGCCGCTCCTGGTTCGGTCGCCGCCGGGTTCTGGCGTGCCGATGCCCGTGTGGGACTCCCTCACCGCGAGGAGGACCCCCGATGGATAGGGCGTCTCGGTCCGATGCTACGCCGCCGGGAATCGGACGCGGAACGTCGTCCCCGCCGGGCTCGATTCGACGAGCTCGATCCGGCCGCTCATGCTTTCCACGATGTTCCGGCAGACAAAGAGGCCCAGTCCCGTCCCGGTCTCCTTGGTTGTGAAATAGGCCTGGAACAGCCGGGGCTGGTCCTCGGCGCGGACGCCGTGGCCGTCGTCCTTCACCGTGATTTCGATTCCGGGGGGGGCGGGGCGGGCCGCGATGTGGATCGTCCCCCCCTCCTGGGTCGCGTCGAGGGCATTGAGGATCAGGTTGAGGAACACCTGCAGCACCTGGTCCCGGACAATCTGGACGTCCGGCATGTCCTCGGCGTACTCGACGTCGACGTGCTTCCCCTTCATCCGCTTGTAGTACTTGGCGACGTTGAGGGCCGCCTTGATCACTTCACGGATGTCGCACCGGCGGACCTCGCGGGAGGCCGGCCGGGAGAAGTCGACGAGCTCCCGCAGCGTCCGCTGGATGCGTCGGAGCTGCTCGTCGATGAGCCCCAGCCGCTCATGCATGTCCGGATCGAGCGGCTTGCGGTTCATCATCTGGACGAGTCCGCTGATCGCCGCCAGCGGGTTCCCCACCTCGTGCGCGATCCCCGCCGCCAGAAGTCCGAAGGCCGCCTGCTTCTCCTGCTGGACGAGCATCGCCTGCGACTGCTGGAGCTCGGTCGTCCGCTCGGCGATTCGCTGTTCGAGCAGCTTCTGGTTCCGTTGCAGCTCGGCGTTGAGGTCGGCCAGCTGTTCCCCGGCGGTGTGGACCAGCATCGAGAGGGCCGTGCTGGCCCAGGTGACCCACGCCATGAAGACGAGCATCAGCAGAATCGAGGCGGGCTGGATCGGGGCCGACTGGTTTCCAGAGAAGACCAGCAGACTGAAGCTGAGGGCGTGCAGGGCGAGGGTGAGGTACGTCGTCAAGGGCGTGTAGCGGAACGCGCAGACGAGCAGCGAGAGCAGGTAATAGAATCGGAACAGGCTGTCGATCCCCTGGTCGAAGTGACACAGGAGACCGATGAAGATCGATTCCATCAGCGAGACGAACAGCGGCGTCTCGCTCAGGAAGACCCGCCGCCGCCGGCTCCAGACCGTATCGGCGATGGCGTAGCCCGTCGCCAGGGCCAGGATCCCGTTCAGCTCGAGCTGGTGCTTCGACGGGGAGAGAAAGTTGACGAAGAGGTAGCCGACGCACAGGCCGAACCAGCGGATGCGGATCGTGATCGCTTCGGCCGGGAGTTCCCAGGCGATGCGCTCAGCGGGCGACTGTGGCGGGGGAATGGGGGACAAGAGGGATTGCGACATGCTGGGCGGACGACGGCAGGGAGACGTTTCCGCGAAGGATATCGCAATTGGGTGCCAATCCGCTCGCTCAATCCCATCGTGCGACGGCAGCTGGGGTCAAGGGGGCCACGCCAGCCCGGTGTACGTCTTTGGACAGCGGCCCGGAGTAGGAAAATTGCAGGGCATGCGAGGCGACCTCTGCGACCTGCCGAAAGCATTTCTCATTTCAAGATCCGGGACACTCTGCGACAATCGCCGTAACCCCTTTGTGTTCGCGATTTGCGACCAGCAAAGACGTACATTGCGCTGGTCTCACCCCCTTGCCGCCGGAGTCGCTTCCATGAGGAACCGGGGGAAGCAACGGGCGCCCGCTTTATGGAGCCAGCGTTGAGGACTCCTTCAAAAGACGCCGCTCGCTTTGCAGTCCCCGTGGGTTGGTGAGAGGGCATACGGCACGTTGTGCGCGTTTGGACACGTACTCCTTCAGACATCTCTCGACGGCCAGGCCTCCGGCGGGCAAAGGGCCAGGAAAACAACACAGGCTCCTCTGCACGCCCCACCGGGGTGCCCCTGGCCCCGGATTGTTGGGATGGGGCTTTCTCTTCACTTGCGGCGGCGATACCACCCAGGCACCTTCCCATGGAGCTGCTGAATCGCCGAAACATTGCACGCCTTCGCCGGCCACGTCACCTGGATCGGATAACCGTGGTCCGTCTGGATCCCACCATCCCACCAGAACCAGCCCCCGGAAATCACCCCGGCCACCTCGTGGTCCGCATTGAACACCGGACCTCCGGAATCCCCCGGCAAGAGCGCCACGTCGCACAGGATCACATCGGAATTCGTCGGGGCCGAAGCCGCGGACGAAAAGTGCCGCAGGCAACAGTCGAGCTTCGAACCGCCGCCAAGCCCGGCGATCTCAACCTGATCCCCCGGCCGCACCGCCTTCTCCGCACATTTCACGGGTTCGATTCCCTTCGGAACCCAGACCCACAACAGAGCCAGATCCCGCTGCTTGTCGAAATCGAGCAGCAGCGCCCGCTCCGCCACCTTTCCATTGCGGTACAGGACCTCGATCTCGCGCTTTCCTTCGTCCGGCTCGACGACGTGGTACGCCGTCGCACACAGACCCTCAAAACCTTCGCCGACCGGCTTGTCCTTCGCGACATCGATGACGATGCCGGTGCCGATCGCCCCCTTGAGCGACACCTGGACGATCGCGTCGTGATGCGGCGCGCCGCTCGTCCAGGTCCACAACGTACTCTGCTTGCCAACCTGCGCCGCGGCGTCGGACGCCGGGAACAAGATCAGCCCCAGGCCGATCGCCAGAAGCGGGGTCAGACCTCGCATAACAGCACCTCCGTGCAATCATTGGGTCCGGATGCGGACTCGAGCGAGGTCGCATCCTCTTCCGTCGGCTGCCAACGGCCTGCACGCCCGCAAGGGGACAGGGGTCGTCAACCGGGAATCAGGGGATTGTCAGGGTGAAGCGACGGGGAGACGTATCAGAGGAGTTCATCAAGAAACATCGCGAACACCGAAGGATAGTCTGCGAACCTCTTGCGGGGGCAAGTCGAGTTTCGGAATTCATAGGACGGCCCCGCAGGAACGGCCGAACGTCCGCCGACCCGCGGCTGCGTGCCAGCTCCACCCTGCGCCCAGCCTGCCCGCATCCCTCCGCCCGCGGTTGACCCGATTACTTCGGACCGTCCTTGAGCGTGGAGAGGACATCCTTCGCCAGTGTCTCGTTGACGGACACGAATCCCCACGACTTCAGCACCTTGCCGTCACGGATCGCGACGACCGTCAGGTCCGCCTGCCCGTTGATCCCCCATTCCGGCGGACCGCCCGCGTCTCCGGTGAAGTCGGTCAGGACCGTCGATTCGAACTTGAGCGACATCTGGGCCTTCGGCAGGTACTCCCGGCTCGCCGCGTGATCCGCCGAGAGCCAGACGACGACGAGTTGCGACTGCGGAATCTCCTTCAGTCCGGCGTCGAGCTCGCGGAAGAACCGCCCGGTCGGCCGTCCCCATTTCTCGGCCGGGACAAAGGCGACCAGCGTCGGCTTGGCGGCGCGGTCGGCGACGACGTCGACCTCCTTGCCGGCGGCGTCCCCCGTCGTCACGAAGACCTTGACGGCCGACGGGACCGGGCCCACCAGCGGACCGGATTGGACATCGGCGTAGACAAACGACGATCCCGTGAAGAATGCGGCCAGGGCCGCCACGACGAAGCCTCTCATGGGGCAAGAACTCCTGAGAACGCGAAAGAGTCTCGGAACAATACCGCCGCCCTGCTCGATCAGGGCTTGAGCGATTCCTGCGCGGAGAACAGTTCCTTCTCCGCCTGCTTCAGGTCGTCGCTCAGCTTTTCCAGATCTTCCTTCGCGGGTCGGTCCTGAGCGGCAATCTCCTTCAGCCGGTCCCGCGCTTCCGCGATCGTTTTCAGTGCCGATTCGATCCGTTCGTTCGCATCCCCGAAGTCTCTGCCGGGCAGCCCGGGAAAGCCGCCGCGCCTGCCCGGAAACGGAGGCTGAGGGATCCCGCCGGGAAACTGCGGCGGCGCTATTCCGGGGAATCCGAGAGCCTGGATCCGGAACTGCTGGCCATTCAGCTGGCCGTATCGCTCGTAGAGTTCGGACGCTTCGGGGTGCTTCGTCTTCAGGTCCTCGGCGTTGTCCCCTTTGAACTCCTTGGCGACCGGTTCGCCGTTCTCGATCGTCTCGATCCGGACAGTAATGTCCTTTCCGGCCGTGTCGGTGATCGTGACCGTTCGATCGGTCTCCTGAACCGACATGGTCCGCGCGCCGTTCACGATGTTGACGTTCACCCGCAACGGTCGCCGGGCGGGCACCGGCGCGGCGCCATCGGCGGGGTTGAGCGCCGAGCGGGCCGCGTTGGAGACCTGCGGGAGCCTGGACTCCGAGAGGCTTTCGAGCGCCTCCCGGGCCGCCTTGCGCCCCTCTTCGCTCCCGGCCCGCAGGATCATGCGGAGGACGAGCGTTCCGGAACGGACACTGTCCGGATTTCCGGCCTCGATCCCCTTCTTGAGGCTCGGTACGGCCTTCGCGTCGGTATCGGCGAGCTTTTCGATCGCGTCCCGCCGCTCATTGAGGTTCCGGCTGCCGAGCTGTTCGACCCATTGCTCGATCTGCGCCGTCTCGGCGGCGGGTTCCGCGGAATGGACCTGAACCGCACCGCCGCTCGCCAGGATGAGCAGCCCCGCAGCCGCCAGTGGGAAGAACCGTGGAGTCATGGAATCCCCGTCGCTGAGGTGGGCCCGCGGCTCGATTGTCTCTCGTCCTCACTGCGCCGTCCAGTTTGCAACGGGGGACCAGCGTTCAGCAAATGTGTTTCGTGAAAGTTGGAACCTTCGGGAGGGCGAGGCTCCGGCCGAGCCGCGGCGGTGGAGAACGTCGCCGGTCGCCTCTTCGCCCCCGCCCGGAAGAAGCCGTCGTGGTGGGGGCCCTTCCTCTAAGAAGTCGGCGCGGAAGGTCGACGACGGAGGGAACGCGTTTGCGACCGTTCGCGGCTCAGCAGGAGCTTCGCCCTCCCGGTTCCCTGCGATCCAGTTTGCCCTCCCGAGAGGCGCTACAGACTCTCCTGAGACGCACGCGTTCCGCCTGCGGCCTCGGATCGTCTGGAGGCCCGCTCCTCGTTCACTTCAACACGTCGTTGAGCCACGCTCGGACCTGCGCCCTGATCGGGGACGGCCGCAGCGCCCAGGCGTCGTCGTGGTTGACGAAGCCGGCCTCGGCGAATGTCATCCGGCCGGTGTCGACCTCGGCTTCGGTCAGCATTGTTCGAACGGCGTCGAGCGACGCCCCAGCCACGGGGGAGGACTCCGCCAGGAGGAACTGAGGCCGTCCCTGGAGTCTTGCGAGACGCGTCAGGGCGCTTACCCGGTCGCTTCCGGCGACGGGCCAGGTCCGGACGCCGTCGTAGTGGCTGAAGCAGACCATCCCCCGCCAGCGTTTGGCGATTTCGTCGTCGTGCAGGCCGAGGGCGTTGCAGGCGATCGCCCCTCGCGAGAAGCCGACGAGGACGATCCGGTCGGGATCTCCGGCCCAGCGGCCGCAGACTTCGTCCAGAACCCGCTTCGCGTGTGCGACCGTGGTCGCCGGCTGATGGTCGGGAGCGGAGCCCCACCACTGGGTGACATTCGCTCCCTGCTGATCCAGGTAGGGAAGGCCGACGCAGATCGCCCCGTCCGTTCCGGCGAGGCCGAGCGCCAGTTCGCCATCCTCCACGCGGCCTGTGGAGCGGTCCCCCTGCGGGTTGGCATAGGGTCCGTTCCCCGTCCATTCCGCCACCACGGGGAACTTCTTCGCCGGGTTCCAGTCCGTCGGAAAGGTGACGGTGAAGTAGGCGTTCGGCTCTCCGTCGATCCGCATCAGGCAGCGGCGGCCCGGCGCGGGGGGCTCCTGCGTGAGAGGCGGAAGAACGACATCGGGCGCGACATCCCACACGGTCCGCGATGCCGGCTGGGGGCCGGTCGGGACGAGACGGATCTGGCGGACGTCCATCACCGCCCCCTTTGCGAGCTTCCGGCAGCGGAGCTCCAGCGATTGGGCCGATCCCGCTTCCAGCCCGAGCGTGCCGATCTCGCGCCACCGGAAGTTCTGGAAGTGTCCAGTCTCCTCCACGTCGAAGACGAGTTCCCGGTTGCCGACCGAAACGATCATCTCACTCCCGGCGTGTCCGCCGCAGCCCTGGAGGATCTGCACCTGGTACGCCGAGGGAGCAGGCAGATCGATCTTCCACTCCACCCAGTCGGCCGGGTTCACCCAGTAGCCGACGGTGTTCTTGTGCGTGAGCGGCTCGAACTGAAGTTTTTCGCCGTGGACGATCGCGTCGCTGGCATTCAGCGTCAGGACGCCGTCCCGCCCCGGTCCGATCCGTTCTCCTTCGGCAGCGAGCCGCGGGGTTCCGACGACGTCCAGCACCACAACCGCGGGGGACGCGAGCGCCTCCCCCGCCGCGATCCGCCACTCCGTGGGTGACTGAGAGAATTTCAGGAGTCGCTCGACCGGCGGAGTCCATGGCGGCGCAGGGGCCTCCGCCGGCATCTCGGCGGGCGACACCGCCCCGCCCTGCGGGATTGGCCACCACCATGCCCTGAGGACCACGTTGTTGAGCCGCGGCAGGACGACCTCACGCGTCGCCGTCGGCTGGTCGAAGACGAGGTACAGCGAACCCGGCTGCCGGAACACGCCGGCGCCCGGGATCTGGAGGGCGTCCCACTCAAAGAGGCCGGTGGCAGTGCGTCCAGCCGGCCAACCCGGGAGGGGCTTGCGGCGGAGGATCCGGTCGACGGTCTCGACAAGACGCCCCGCCATCTCGGCGTGGCCGGCCGGATTCGGGTGGTATCCGTCCGTCGTCCAGTCCCGCAGGTTCGTTCCCCCGCCCTCCGCTTTGGTCCACGCCGCGAAGTGGTCGATCACCGGCGTCCCGAATTTTCCGGCCGCCTCGCGCGTGATTGCCGCGTAGGGCTCCAGGCGGACGTTGCAGTGCTCGCCGATTCCGTTCACTGGAGACTGTTGGGCGTACCGCGGTTCAGTCATGAGGACCGGTTCACCGCCGGACCGCCGCACCGAGGCGACGATCGCTTCGAGGTTGGCGCGGAACCGGGTGGGGATGATCCGCTCGGCGGATTGCCCCTTGTCGACATAGCTGTCGTTCGTCCCGTACATGATGGCGACGATGTCGGGGTGGTGGTCGAAGAGAGTCTTCTCCAGTCGCGCGAGGGCTTGCTCGGAGTTTTCTCCGCCGATCCCGACGTTGATGACCCGGACGGTGTGTCCTTTGGCGGTCAGGTCCTTCTCGGCGATGGTGGAGAAGGTCTGTTCGGCTGTCACACCGGGGCGGACTCCCTTGGTGATCGAGTCCCCCAGTGTGAGGACCACGGTGGGCCGGGGTTCACCGGCTCTTCCGGTGGTCGGAAGGGCGGCGAGGAGGAGCCAGAAGAATGCGCAGGACAGCCAGCGAGCCATCGGTACCTCGATCGGTCGTCACGGTTGGAGCCGCGGACGATTGTCCGCCACCGTGGGATCGAGGTGTACGCGACGAGGTTCTTGGCGGCAAACGTCGTCCTGGCCGGCACGGCGTTGCTACGTCAAACCCAACGTGCGACGGCAGCTGGGGTCAAGGGGGGCAACCCCCTTGCCGCCGGAGGCACTTCCATGAGGAACCGCCGTACACAACGGGCGTCCGTTTTGTGGTACCGGCGTTGAGGACTCCTTTAATTCACACCGCTTGCTTTGCAGACCCCGCGTCTTGGTGAGGGGGGCATCCGATACGTAATCCGCGTTTGGACACGTACTCCTTCAGACAGTTCCCGACGAGACAAGCCGCCGGCGGGCAAGGGGGTGTGCCCCCCTTGCACCCCCACCAGGGTGCCCCTGGACCCGATATGGGCTGGGGCTATGACAACAGTTTCTCCAGGTCGTCGGCCGTCAGATCCTGCATCAGCGAGCCATCCGCCTCGAGAATCGCGTCCGCCAGCTCGCGCTTCTGCCCCTGCAGCTCCAGAATCTTCTCCTCGACCGTATCACTACAGATCAGTCGATACGCAAAGACCTGACGCGTCTGACCAACACGGTGCGCCCGGTCGATCGCCTGAGCTTCAACAGCAGGATTCCACCACGGATCGAGCAGAAACACGTACTCGGCCGCCGTCAGGTTCAGACCCAAGCCCCCGGCCTTGAGGCTGATGAGGAACACCTTGACGTCCTCGTTGTCCTGGAACTCGTCGACCATCTGCTTGCGGGCGCGGGTCTTGCCGTCGAGGTAGACGTACTTGACCCCCTTCTTGTCGAGGTGCTCCCGAACGATCGACAGCATGCTCGTGAACTGCGAGAAGACGAGCGACTTGTGCCCCTCCTCGATCAGCTCCTCGAGATGCGGGATCAGCACGTCCAGCTTGGCGAACGGCTCTTCCGTCGTCTCGCGGTCGAGCAGCGCCGGATGGCAGGCCGCCTGACGCAACCGGAGCAGCGCCTCGAGGACGTGCATCCGCGACTTGTTCATTCCCTGCTCGCGGACCATCCCCAGCAGCGACTCGCGGTAGTGCTGACGGAGCTCGTTGTAGAGCGCCCGCTGCCGCTTCCCCATCTGGCAGTAAATCGTTTCCTCGAACTTCTCCGGCAGGTCCGCGGCGACTTCCCGCTTCGTCCGGCGAAGAACGAACGGCCGCAAGCCGCGAGCGAGGATCCGCCGCGACTCCGCGTCCTGGGCGTCGGCCGAATTCACCTTGAAGGCGGAACTGCGACCCAGCATCCCGGGGTTCAGGAATTCGAAGATCGACCACAGATCGCCAAGGTGGTTTTCGATCGGCGTACCGCTCAGAGCGATGCGGTGCTCCGCTCTCAGCAGCCGGCACGCCTTGGCCACCTGCGAGGTGGAATTCTTGATCGTCTGGGCTTCGTCGAGGACCGCGTAGTCGAACTGGAGGTCCTTGAGGGGCAGGATGTCGCGACGGAGCGTTCCGTACGTCGTGAGGATGATGTCGAACTTCGTCAGGTCATCCCGCAGATGGGCCCGCTCGAGTCCCGTGTACTCGACGTGCTTCAGCTGCGTGAACCGCTCGATTTCGTGGACCCAGTTGAACATCAGGGACTTGGGGACCACGACGATCGACGGACGCCGGTTCGGATCCAGGTTCTTCCGCTCCTGCAGGAGCGCGAGGAGCTGGACCGTCTTACCGAGACCCATGTCGTCCGCCAGACATCCGCCGAAGTGGAAGTCCTGAAGGAACTGGAGCCAGCCGAGCCCTTCCTGCTGGTAGGGCCGCAGGCTCCCCTTGAAGCCTTCCGGTTCGACCGCCTGCTTGACTCCCTTGAAGGAGCGGAGCTTCTCCCGGACCTCTTCGAACCGGGCGTCGACTTCGACGAATTCCTCGGTTTCGAGCAGCGCATCGAGAAGGCCGACCTGGGTCATCGAGAACCGCAGGTGGTCCTCCTGGGCGGCTCCCAGCCCCGCGAGCATTCCGTACTGGACGAGCCACTCTTCCGGGAGAATCCCCAGCGAGCCGTCGTCGAGGCGGACCGTGTTGTCACCCCGCTTGAGCGCGGCGAGGAGCTCGGGGAACCCGACTCCGGCCCCTTCGAACGCGGCATCGCCGGTCAGCTCGAACCAGTCGATGCCGGAGCGGATGCGGAACTGGAGCGTCGCCGCCTGGCGGATCTGCTTGCCATCGGCCCGGACCTGCCATCCCTGCGGGATCAACCGCCGCACGGCGTTCGCCAGGTCGCTGACCGGAATCTCGACGTCGTGCTTGGCGTTCCGCTGATCGAGCATCCGGCGGAAACCCGCCTCCTTGAGCTGCGACCAGCCTCCCGCTTCCGCGTTGCGGTCCCGCAGGATGCAGCGGCCCTTCTCGCGCTGGACGATCGCCCACCGGGCGCTCGAGCCGGACACGAAGGCGTCGAGGTATTCGAACTCGACGACCCCCGTGAGCCGCTCGTGCTTCCACCCCTTGGTGCGGGGGGACTTGAGGGTCAGGTAGGCGACCGGCGTCGCCTTGGCTTCTTCGAGCTTGAGATGCGTCGGAAGGTCGAGCTCGGGGAGCGTCGGCATGTCGAGGAGCTGGTCGACCAGCTCCCGTTCCTCACCGTTGCCGACCGAGAAGCCGTTCTCGGCCCGGACCAGCTTGACCCAGTCGAACGCGCCGAAGTCTTCGACGCGGGCGATCTTGTCTTCCGTCACGACCAATCCGCCGGGGACCAGCAGGCGGGTGTCTTCGAACTTGAGGACTTCCGCGTCGCGGCGGAGCTCGCCGCCGAGCCCCCAGCGGGCGTTGGCGTCGTCATGCCGCAGGACGAGCGCGAGGGTCCACGGGTTCTCCGTATCCCAAGCGAGCGATGAGGAGTGCTTCTCTTCATCACCGAGGAAGCGGACCCGCCCCGTCGTGCACATCATCGGGAGCAGGAGCTCGCACAGCTCGTAAGGGACGCGGTAGCGGAAGATCGAGGTCTGGAATTCCGCCTGCTGGGCGAACCAGCCCGAGCGGTCGGGCACGCCCCCCATCAGGTACGCCAGGATCTGGCGGTCTTCCTGCAGCTCGAGCTCGTCCATCCGGCCCGGACGGATCTTGAGGGGCTTCAGCTTTCCCCACTGTCCGCTGGCGCGGCGCTGCCGCTGGGACGTCTGAATCACGAGCTGGTTCGACTTGAGGCTCTCCTCCAGGTCGACTTCGTAGTAGATCTCGCGGTCGGTCGTCTCGGCCGTCTTGCGGGTCGGGTCGACCGCCATGTAGGACCGCAGCGACTCCAGCCGCTGCTCCCATTCACGCATCTTGGGAGCCGCGGGGCGGGCCGGAGCGGCGACTGCCGTGGCGGCGGGGGCGGACCCGCGGCCGATCGGCGGAATGTAGACGTCCCCTTCGCCGTCCTCGTCATCGGCCGGATCGTCGAAGAGCGACGGGCGGACCTCGACGAAGAAGGGAGGAATGTGTCCGGGCTTGGGGGCGCCGGTCACAAGGTGCTGGGCGTCGACGGCGAGCAGCGTGGCCCACAGGTGTTTGCAAGCCGGATCGCGGGTCTGGCCGTCGCCGACGCAGCTGCAGAACATCCGCAGCTCGTTGTTCTGGCGGCTGAGCTGGGTGGCGTATTCCACGCCGTCCCGAACCACGCCGAAGACATCGTCTTCCGAGACGCGGATGATGGCGACCCGCTCGGCCTGGAGATATGCCTGGCCGCGGAACCGGATGTCGCCCCGAAACTTCGACTCAAACAACTGCGCCAGTGACACTCAATGCCTCCTGCGACCGCGCTCCGCGTCGGCCTCGGAACCAGTCCTTCAAAAATTCGGAATCCAACAAAGGTAACGAAAGGAGGCAGACTCTGACCACCCCTTCGGGGGAAATTGGGTAGCGCGCGTCGGGCGCGGGCCCCCTTCGTGAGCGATGACTTTGTTTCCGGCTGGAGCGCGAGGCCGAAGTTTCCAAGGCCACAGCGCTCGTCGAACTTAGAATGAGGGAAACACAAAGGCACCAAGGCCCACAAAGTTCACGAAGATTCGCGGCCACGCAGGACCAACTTTGTGCTCTTGGTGCCTCCTTCGTGCCTTGGTGTTTAACCAAACACCCCAAGCCAAGAAACGCTACCCGCCGCCGACGAGGGTCACGATCTCCAGCGCATCGCCGTCCTGCAGCGGAGTCGAAGCGTGCTCCGTCCGCGGGACGAGCTCGAGATTCCGCTCGACCGCGAGGAACTTGGGATTCTTCCCGAGTTCCTGCAGCAGGTCGCCGACCGTCGTTCCGGCGGCGACTTCCCGCGGTTCTCCATTGACCGTGACTTTCATCCGTCGTCTCTCCGACATCCGAGCCGGCCGGCCCGATCAGCAGGCCGCCAGCAGCTGGAACGGATCGGCCAGCATGTTGCACAGCGTGACGAGGAACCGGGCCGCATCCGCGCCGTTGATGACGCGGTGGTCGTATGAGAGGGACAGCGGCAGCATGAGGCGTTCGACGACCTTGCCGTCGACGAGCTTCAGTTCCGACTGTCCACGCGACATCCCCAGGATGCAGACTTCCGGGTAGTTCACGATCGGCGTGAAGCCGACGCCGCCGATGCCGCCGAGGTTCGTCACCGTGCAGGTCGCTCCCTGCATGGAGTCGATCGGCAGCTTCTTCTCGCGAGCCTTGCCGGCGAGGTCCGTCAGGTCGCTGGCGATCTGGAGGATCGATTTCTTGTCGCAGTCCTTGACGACCGGGACGAGCAGCCCGTTCGGCGTGTCGACCGCGCAGCCGATGTTGATGTACTGCTTGAAGACGATTTCGAACGTCTCGGGATCGAGGCTGCTGTTGAACTTGGGGAACGCCTGCAGGCAGCGGGCGAGGGCCTTCATGACGATGGCGGTCATCGTCACCTTGGGACCGTTCTTGCCGATGCCGTCCGAGAACTTCTTCCGCGCCGCTTCGAGGTCCGTGATATCGGCCCGGTCGTGCTGCGTGACGTGCGGGATGACGTTCCACGCGACCGTCAGGTTCTCAGCTGCGGTGCGATAGATCTTGGACATCGCCTCCCGCTTGACCGGACCGAACCGGGAGAAGTCCGGGAGCGGTGGGGCGGTCAGGCCGCCGCCGACGCTGCGGACTGCCGCAGCGGGCTTCTGCGTGGTGAGGGTCTGCATCCGGCCGCGGACGTATGCCTGGACATCCTCGTGCGTGATCCGTCCGCCGGGGCCGGTTCCGGCGAGCTGGCGGAGGTCGACGCCGAGCTCGCGGGCCATGCGGCGGGTCGAAGGCGCGGCGGGAGCGGGAGGCGTCGCCGGGCCGCTCTGGCCGTTGTTCGCGGTTCCGCCGGAGACCGTCTCGGCGGTCGTCATGACAGTGGTCGGTTGACGGGCCGGCTCCTTGGCCGGGGCTTCCTTCGCCGGCGCCGGGGCGTCTTCCTTCGGGGCAGCCGGCTTTGCCGTCGGTGCGGAAGCGGCTCCCGCGCCGAGGATCGTCAGGATCACCTGGCCGGGCTTGATCGTGTCGCCGTTCTTGACGTGGATCTTGCCGATCTTGCCCGCCTGCGGGCTCGGAACTTCGACAACCGCCTTTTCGGTTTCGAGTTCCATCACCGCCTGACCGGCGGCGATCTCGTCCCCTTCCTTGACCAGGATCTCGGCGACATCGGCCGACGTGACCCCTTCGCCGACGCTCGGAAGAGTGAATTCAAAGCTTCCACCGCCGCCGCCACCGTTGGACTTGGAGGCCGGGGCCGGAGCTTCGGCCGGTTTGGCGGCGGGCTTGTCCGCAGCCTTTGTTTCGGGAGCCTTGGCGGCCGGAGCGGGCTTGCTTTCCGGGGCGGAGCCGCCGGCGGCAGCGCCATCGATGACGAGAATCGCCTGGCCGACCTTAATCGTGTCGCCGTCCTTCACGAGGATCTTCGAGATCTTGCCGGCATGGGGGCACGGAACCTCGACGACCGCTTTTTCGGTCTCCAGTTCCAGGACGTTCGTACCGGCCGTGATGGTCTGGCCTTCCTGCACCAGAACTTCGGCGACGTCCGCCGAGTCCACCCCTTCACCAATCGCCGGCAGCTTGAATTCCATGCTCATGACCGTTCCGCGATCTCGATCAAACCGGGCCGATTCCGGCCGGTCGCTCCGAGGACACCTGAGTTCTTGTAATTCGGGAAGGACGAGGCGGAGCCCCGTCCGGAAGCGGGATGATAGTGAACGGGACGCCACATGCGACAGTGGGGAAACCCGCGAGAATCGACGTGACAACAGCACCTGAAGATGGAGGGGAAAGCGGCGGTCCAATCGAACACCTTTGATATCGCTTTCGAGAGGACGCCGGGTACAATCTTCGGGAATTCCCGGTGTGCTGGCCCCTCTCCTGTCTTCTCAAGCCGAGCGTGTCCATGTCGATGGCGCTGCTTCCTCCGGAACTGTCTCATCCCCTGGTCCGGCTGGAACGGAAGGTTCGGGGACTGACGATCATGGGCGGGGCCGGCGGACTCGTGTTCGCGCTGGCTGCGATCCTGGGGGTGGCCTTCCTGCTCGATTGGTGGGTCGAGCTTCCCTCGACCGCGCGGGCCATCGGCCTGACGCTCTTTCTGGCCTGCGGCTGCGGACTGGTGATCTGGGGCGTGATCCGCCCGTGGCTGCGGCGGATGTCGATGGCGGAAGTCGCGGCGCTCGTCGAGACGACGCATCCGGAACTCGGCGAGCGGCTCACCTCCGCCGTCGAACTGACCGACCCGAATCTTCCCGAGCGGGAACGGGGTTCCGCGCTGATGCGGCAGCTGCTCGTCCGCCAGACCGTCACCCAGACGGCGTCCCTCGATCTGACCGGCTCCGCCGACACCTGGCCGGCGATGAAACGCGTGGTCCTGGGGACCGTGGCGTTCCTGGCCCTGATGATCCCCTGGATGTTCTGGGGATCGAACTACTCGCTCCTGTGGGCTCGCTTCTTCTCACCGTTCGGCAACTTCGCCCGCCCCAGCAATCTCGTGTTCGATGTCGAGAACGGGGACCGCGTTGTCCGCCGCGGGAGTGATGTCCTGCTTGTCGCCACGCCCCGCTGGCTCAACGGACAGGCGGGCGAGATCGACGCCGTCCGCATGAACTGGACGAACGAGACCGGCGAGTCCGACGCGCGGCGGATGACCTGGGACGCCGACCGCAAGGCGTTCATGACGACCCTGCCGCACGTTTTCCACGGCTTCCGTTACGAGATCGCTGCCGACAACGCCCGTTCCCGTGAGTACCACGTCCAGGTCGTCGAAGGACCGGCGATCACCGCCATCGAGCTCGACGTTCAGCCTCCGGCGTACACCGGCCTGCCCGCGAAGAAGGTCGACGGAGCGGTCGGGGAGATTGTCGTCTTCGAGCGGAGCCAGCTCACGTTCTCGCTCTCGTTCAACAAACCGCTTGTCGAGGGAAAATTCCTGTGGCTGGCGCCGGTTCAGGGGCCCGTGGGGGAGACTCCGGCTGCCCCTGCGGGGGCGGCTCCGGTGGAAGACCCGCGGTATCCGGGTTGGAAGGTGACCGGCGAGCTCCCGCTCGTCTTTGACGCCGACGGCCAGCGGGCCACGGTCTCATTCGCCGCGATCCACAGCGGTCGGTTTGCGCTGAACGTGCTCGACCAGCACCGCCTCGACAACGAAGGGGAGCCGATCCGGCATCTGGAAGTGACGCCCGACGTCCCGCCGACGATCGCCTTTGCCGACACCGTCACGAGTCCGCAGGCCCGTCCGGATGATGTCGTTCCAGTCCCCGTCCTGGCCGCCGACGACGTCTCGATCCACGCCCTGGAACTCCACTACGCCGTTCGCGGCGGGATGGAAGGGGTCCTGCCGGCGGATCCCGCGCTGCTGGGAACGAAGGACCTGGCGCACACGTTCCGGTTCGACCTCAAGCCCCTGAAGCTGAACGACGGTGCGATCGTGACCGTCAAGGCCCGAGTGGCGGACGAGCGTCCGGTTCCCGGCCCGCAGGAGGCGTGGACCGAGATGCGGGTCATCTCGATCAAGAAGGACGCTGCTTCCTACACCGCCGAACAGATTGCCGCGATCCGCCAGGAATGGAAGGAAGCGCTGCAGGCGATCCGGAAGGACGTCCAGGCCGAGCAGGCGACGGCGCAGCAGCTGGAGACCGCCGCGGACGATGCCCGCCGCACGCAGCAGCCGTTCTCCAAGGAGGCGGATCTGGCGGACTCCGTCGATCAGTTGAAGCAGACCGTCGAGAAGGCGGAACAGCTGGCGGCGGCGTTCTCCGAGCATCCGCTGTTCGCCAACCTCTCCCGCCCGCTCCAGCAGGTGGCCGAGAACGATGTCCGGGCCGCCGCGGAGAAGTCACAGGCCGCCCAGGCGGCGGATGCGGCTCAGAAGACCGACAACCTCAAGACGGCGGGGAACGAGCTCAAGGAAGCCGATTCCAAACTGGCCGATATCGAGAAGAAGTTCGACGAGATCGCCGCTCTCGAAAAGGACCTCCTCGAACTCGACCGGCTGGCGAACCAGGCCGAGCGGCTGGCGGACGACGTGGCGACGGTCGAAGAGAAGCGCCGCGATCTGGATCAGCGGAAGCCGGAATCGCCGGAGCAGGCCCAGAAGCAGCAGCAGGAACTCGCCGAGAAGGTGAAGGACCTCAAGCAGGACCACTCCGACATCGAACGGGCTCTCAAGGAATTGATGGAGAAGCGGCCGGAGCTGATCGCCGCCGCGAAGGAGAATTTCCTGCAGAAGCTGGCCGAGCTGGGGAAGAAGGCGGAAGAGCTGGCGAACCGGCAGGACCAGTTGACGGAATCGATGAAGGCCGAGGCGAAGCAGAACGCCGGCCAGCTCGAAGCGGAACGGAAGGAACAGGAGGCGATCGAGAAGGACGCGCGGAAACTCGCCGCGGCGACCGAGCTCAACGAGGCCCGCCAGCTCGTCAATCCGCTCGACCTCGACGCCGTCAAGAAGGCGATGGAGGCCCTCAAGTCGGGCGACGCCGCCAAGGCGGCGGAGGAACAGGAGAAGGGGGCCAAGGAACTGGAGCGGCTGGCGGAGGCGTTCCGGAAGAACGACACGCTCCCGACCGACCCGCAGAAGGCGGCCCAGGAGCTCGCCAAGCGGCAGGAGGGCCTGCAGAAGAAGATGCAGGAGCTGGCGAACGCCGTCCCGATCGACCAGGGGAAACCGACCCCCTCGGACGAGCAGAAAGAGCAGCAGAAGGACTTGGCGGCCGAGCAGGCAGCCATCCAGGCGGCGGCCGCCCAGCTGGAAGTGCCCAAGGGGGCGCGCGACGAACAGAAGAACGCCGTCAAGCAGGCGAGCGAGACCCTCCGGGAGATGGCGGCCGACGAGTCGAAGAAGGCCGCCGAAACGGCCAAACGGGCGCAGCAGTCGCTCGAAAACCTCGCGAACCGGATCGGCGATCCGCAGAAGCGGGCTCAGCAGACGCTGAATGACGCCAAACAGATTGCGCACGAGCAGGCCAATCTGGCGCGGGATGTCGAGAAGACCGCCGAGGAAGCAGAGAACGGAAAGCCGCCGTTCGAGCTGGCCGAGGCGATCAAGCAGCAGGAGAAGCGGCAGGAAAACCTCAACCGCCGGATGGCCGATCTCGACCTCCCCGCGGCGGCGGCCGAGCAGCAGAAGAAAGCCGAGGAGGCGGCCGCGCAAGCGCGGGCCGACCTCGAGAACCAGAACCTTGCCGATGCCAAGGGCTCGCAGCAGGAAGCGGCCCAGGCGGCGAACGACTTGCAGAAGGCCCTCGACGGCAAGCCAACCGACCAGCGGGAGGCCCAGGCTCTCGCGGAGAAGCAGAAGGGGATCGCCGACCGCGCCGAGGAGCTCAAGGGAGCGCCGAACGCGGATCAGGCCCGGGACCTTGGCAAGCAGGAATCGGAGCTGACCGAGGCGCTGTCCAAGATGAAGGCGCCTGCGGCCCGCCCCCAGCGGGAGGCGGCGGAGGCGGCGGTCCGAAAGGCAGGCGAGCAGCTTCGTGGGGCCGGTAACGACGCGGAGAAGCAGGCCCAGGTCCAGCAGGCGGCTGAACGAGCCGCGGAGGCGCTCAAGGATCTGGCAAAGGCGCTCGAGCCGAACGCGGGCTCACCGGCAGAGCAGGCGCAGGAGCTGGCCCAGGCTCAGCAGGCTCGCGCGGAGCAGGCCGGGGAATCGGCGGAGAAGTCCGCCGCGCCGAGTTCAGAACAGATGACCCAGGCGGCGGACGCCCTCCGCAACCAGCAGCAACAACTGGATCAGCTCCCCGCCGGTGCCGCGGGGCAGCAGGAGAAGATGGATGCTTCGAAGGCGCTCAAGGAAGCCCAGGCGGCTCAGAAGTCGCTCGCTGAGAACGCCGCGAAACAGCCGGGGGGGCCGTCGGGCGAAACCTCTCCGGAAACGGCCGAGGCGATGCAGCAGAACGCCCAGGCTCAGAAGAACGCGGCCGAGGCGCTGCAGGCTCTCGCGGACCGGCTCGGCGCGCCCGAGGCCCAGCCGGCCGTCGCGGGCGAGGGGGCTCCGGAACCGCGGGGAGGCGAGGCCGAACCGTCGCGGGCCGCGGAACTCGGCGCGCTCGCCGAGAAGGCGGGTCAGCTCGCGCAGCAGCAGGACGCACTACGGGAACAGGCCCGGGCGGCTGCTGGAGGTTCACCGAAGGATGCCAGGGGACAGTTGGCCCAGACGCGAGGGGCGCAGGAGAAGCTGAACAAGGAGATCGAAAAACTGCCGAACACCGCGGCCCCGCAGGCCCGGGCGAAGGCGGAAGCCGCGAGCCAGCAGGCGCGGCAGGCCCTCCAGGAGGGACGGGCCGACGCGGCTCAGACCGCCCAGGCCGAAGCGAGCGAAGCCCTGCAGGATCTGGCCGATCAGGCCGCCGCCCAGGCGGAAGCGCTTGCTCAGGCGGACGGGCCGCAGAATGGGGAACTGGCGCAAGCCGGCAAGCCGAACCAGGGACAGCCCAATGAGGGACGGCCCAACCAAGGGCAACCGAATCAGGGGCAACCGAACCAGGGGCAACCGAACCAGGGTCAGCCCAATGAGGGGCAGCCGAACCAAGGGCAACCGAACCAGCGTCAGCCCAATGAAGGCCAGCCCAACCAAGGCCAACCCGACCAGGGTCAGCAGAACCAGGGTCAGCCAATGGACCCCGCAGAAGGGAACGAGCCCGGCGAAAAGACTCCACCGCCGCGGTCGCAGCAGCTGGCCAAAGCGGCCCAGGAACTCGCGGACCGGCAGCGGGCGCTGGCCGAGCGACTCCGGCAGGGGCAAATGGGACAGCAGCCGCAGCAGCCGGGCCAGCCCAAACCGGCTCCAGGGGACGCGCAGGCCCTGGCCCAGCAGGGGAACCAGCCCCAGCCCGGGGCACCCCAGCCGCCGCAGCCAGCCGCCCCGATGAATCCGGCGGTCGCCGGGAATGATCCTCAGGCACAGCCCCAGCCAATGCCGGGCGCCGCTCCTCCGATGCCGGCGGACCGGGACCTGCCTCCGGGAGCCGGCACTCCCGAAGATCCGGTCGCGGCGCAGCAGGCGCTCGCCAAGGAAGCGGCGGAGCTCGCGCTCGACACCGCGGTCCACGCAGGCGCCCAGAGTTCCGCGGCCAAACAGGCCCGGGAGATGGCGGATCAGGCCGCCCAGGCGGCCGACAAGGCGACGCTCGGACAGCTCAAGTCCGCCGCGCAGGAAGGGGCGAAAGCGGGCCGGACCGCCGAGACGATCGCCGAGCGGCTGCCGAAGCTCCCCTCGGCCGAAGGGGGCGCCGCGCCGGAACTGGCGGAACAGGCCCAGAAGCTCGCCGAGCGCCAGCAGCAGGTCGCTCGCGACCTCAATGCTCTCGCGGCCGATGCCGCGTCGCGTCAGCAGGCGATGCAGCAGGCGCAGCAGAACCTCTCGCGGCAGACGCAGCAGCTCGCGCGGCAGCTCCAGGACGTGGCTCAGTCGCTCGGGGACGACCCCGTCGGAGCCCAGCCGGAGAGCGACCGGGCGGAGTCGTCCCAAAACGCCGCCCAGGAGGCGAACCAGCAGATGCAGCAGGCGAAGCAGCAGCTCGCGCAGAACAACGCCGCGCAGGCCAGCCAGCAGGGCCAGAAGGCGAGCGAGAGTCTTCGGCAGGCGGCGCAGCAGGCCTCCCAGCAGGGACAGCAGGGACAGAAAGGACAACAGGGACAGCAGGGCCAGTCTGGAGAGGGACAGTCCGGCCAGGGGCAGGGGCAGCAGGGAGAAGGAAACGGTCTCGGCGAGGTCGGCGCGCAGGTCGCCCAGGCGTCGCAGAACCTCTCGCAGGCGGGGCAACAGCTCAATCAGCTCGGCCAGCCTGCCTCCTCCGGAGAGCCGATGTCCGGCCAGCCGGGGCAGTCCGGCGAATCCCCCGGGTCTCCGATGGGGCAGAAACCCGGCCAGGGAAAACCTTCCTCGGAAGCCCCGGGCGAGCAACCGGGCGGCGAGCAGGGCCAGCCCGATCCCAACAGCCAGCCCGCCTCGCCGGGGAAGGAAGCCGAGCAGTCGCTGCGGGCTTTCGCCAAGGCGCTGCGGCAGACGACCTCCCAGATGCAGGCCGCCGGGCAGTCCGGGCAGGGGAATTCCACCGAGCAGTCCGCGTCGAACATGGCCAACGACAGCGGCGGACAGGATCTCCAGGGACTCGCGAACCTCGAATCGCATCTCAAGGGGCTCAACGCCCGCAACTGGGGCGAGCTTCCGGGAACGCTGAAGACCGAGATCCTGCAGGCGGCGAAGCGGAAGCCGGACGGCGATTACGCGCGGCTGATCCAGAAGTACTTCGAGGAGATCTCGAAGGTGCAGAAGCCGCAACAACAACAGCCGCAGTAGACCGGGCGTCTCTTTCCGGCAACGAAGTGTGGTGGCCGGTGACGGCGGGTCTGCGTAAGTCTGTGGCTTCTGAAAGAGGTTTTCAGCCACAGATAAACACAGATGCACACGGATATGAGGCCAGAGGTGGGAGCGACTTGTTGACGGGGGGCTTGGCGAGTGCTAAGAGCGGATTGCCGCGATCACTTTGCCGCCGCCGTTCCCCTCGCTCCCCCGCCGTGTCTGACGACCCGATTTCCGTTTATCAGCGTCTTCTCGAGACTCCCGAGCTCTTCACCGCGCTCCAAGAAGAGGAAGGTCCCGAATTCGCCGTGCAGCAGCGGCTTCGCAAGCGGTTCGACGACGCGGTCGTCCGGCTCGCCCTGACGCTCCGCGACCTGCGGAAACGCGGCGAGGCCAAGTTTTCCTACGCCGGCCAGATGTGGTTCGACCGCACTGGTCTTGAGCAGTCGACACCCGAGGCGGTGGCCCGGCACAAGGCGGCGCGGTTCGCTGCGGCCGAGCGACCCATTCTCGACCTCTGCTCGGGGATCGGCGCGGATGCCATCGCCCTCGCCGAAGCGGGGACGGTCCTCACGGTCGACCGCAGCCCGCTCGCCGGCTGGATAACGCGGGAGAACGCCCGGGTCTACGGATGCGCGGACCGGATCGAGATCCGGACGGCGGACGTCACGGCGGTCGAGACGAGCGGCCGCCTCGTCCACATCGATCCCGACCGCCGGCCGGGCGGCGGCCGCGGAGCGGGACAGCGGACGATCCGCGTCGAGGAGGCGGAGCCCGGGCTCGACTATCTCAAGTCGCTGATCGAGACCGCCCGCGGCGGAGCGATCAAGCTCTCACCGGCGGCGAACTTCGGCGGGAAGTTCCCCGAATGCGAGGTCGAGCTCACGAGCCTCCACGGGGAGTGCAAGGAGGCGACGATCTGGTTCGGAGCCCTGCGGAGTGAGTCTCTCTTCCGGGCGACGGTCCTCCCCGAAGGGGCGACCCTGGCCGGCGACCCGTGGTCCGCGCGGGGGCCGCTCGCACCCCTCGGCCGCTATCTCCTCGACCCCGATCCGGCGGTCGTCCGGGGGGGGCTCGTCGACGTCGCCTGCGAGCAGTTCGGTTTCTCGCGGCTCGACCCCGAGGAAGAGTACCTCACGTCCGACACGCTCTCCGATTCCCCCTTTGTCCAGGCGTTTGAGGTTCTGGCGGAGCTCTCGAACAACGACACCGAGCTGCGGTCTTATTTCCGCGGCTCGGCGATCGGGCAGGTGGAGATCAAGTGCCGCCACGTGCCGGTCGCCGTCGAGGCGGTCCGCCGCAAGCTGCCGCTCCCCGGCCGCGAAGCGGCGGTCCTGATCTACGCCCGGCTCCAGGGCCGGACGCGGGCGGTCGTCGCTCGGCGCGTCCCCCGTCCCGGAACCGGCGGGGCCGGAGCGGCTCTCCCCAACTGAGGTACGCGCTCCCGGGGCGGTCTGCCATACTCCGCCGCTTCGTTCTTAACGTGTTCCTTCAATCTTCGCCGGTCGCCGCCGCCCCTCGCTGTATGTTCGGATGGATCCTGAACGCCGTGTACCTGGGCCTCCTGGCGGTCCTCTCGCCCGTGCTCGTCTGGCAGTCGTGGCGGACGGGGAAGTACCGCAAAGGCTGGAGCGAGAAGTTCCTGGGGCGGCTGCCGGTCCGTGAGAATGCCTCCGGGTCCGGCCCGGCCGTCCCCTGCGTCTGGTTCCATGCCGTCAGCGTCGGCGAGGTTCTGCTTCTGGGCCCGGTCCTGAAACGCCTCGGCGCCGAGCGGCCGGAGATCGAGGTCTGGCTCTCCGTCACGACGCAGACCGGCCACGACGTGGCCCGCGACAAGTATCCGGAGTGCCGCGTCGTCTACTTCCCGCTCGACTTCACCTGGGCGGTCAGCAATGCCATCACCCGGGTCCGTCCGTCGCTCGTCGTGCTCGTCGAGCTCGAACTCTGGCCCAACTTCATCCGCAGCGTGGACCGGGCCGGGATTCCTCTCGTCCTCATCAACGGGCGGATGAGCGAACGGAGCTTCCGCGGATACCGGCGGATCCGGCCTCTGATCGCCTCCATCCTCCGCCGCTTCTCCCGGCTGGGGATGCAGAGCGAAGAGTATCGCGCCCGGCTGGTCGAGCTTGGCGCTCCGCCGGAGCGGACCGAGGTCACCGGGTCGGTGAAGTTCGACGGGCTGGAGTCGGACCGGGCAAATCCGAAGACGGCCGCACTCCGCGCCGCCTTCGGGCTTCGCGAGAACGACCGAGTCCTCATTGCCGGCAGCACCCAGGCTCCTGAAGAGGAACTCGCGCTCAATACGTTCGCCGCGCTGCGGACGGAGTTTCCGGACCTGCGGCTGATTCTCGTCCCGCGGCACAAGGAGCGGTTCGACGAAGTCGCGCGGCTGGTCCTCTCGCGCGGCTTCTCGCTTCTGCGGCGGTCGGCGGGAACCGTCGAGGGGGGGAGCGATCGTTCGCCGGTCCTCCTGCTGGATACGCTCGGAGAACTCGGGGCCTGCTGGGGGCTGGCGGACATTGCGTTCGTCGGCGGGAGTCTGACGAACCGCGGCGGGCAGAACATGATGGAGCCGTCGGCCTACGGAGCAGCGGTCCTGTTCGGTCCCAACACGCAGAACTTCCGGCAGGTGGTGGAGCTGCTGCTCTCGAATTCCGCGGCCGAGGTCGTCCACTCGGGGGACGAGCTGACGGCGACGGTCCAGCGGCTTCTCACCGACACCGCGCTCGCCAGGCACCGCGGCGAGGCGGCCCGCAATCTCGTCCTGGCCCAGCAGGGAGCAACCGACCGGACGGTGCGGATGCTGCTCGAAGCCTTGCCCGTCGCGAAGCCGACCCGGTAATCACGGGATCCAGTGGGCTGGACTCCGCTCCTCGGATCTGTGTCCATCTGCGTTCGTCTGTGGCGGATTCTTCACGGCCACTACCCCAGCACCAGCGACGACGCCGGGAAGATCGGTCCTTCGATGCACGTCCGCCGATAGTCCCAGCCCGGCTCTTCGTCGACTTTGACCCGCGTCACGCACGAGAAGCACGCACCGAAGCCGCAGGCCATCGGCGTCTCGAGCGACAGCCAGCACGGCACGCCGGCCGCCTCGCAGAGCCGCGCCACCGCCCGCATCATGACCTCCGGACCGCAGCAGTAGACCGCGTCCGGTCGGTCAGCGCTCGCAAACTCCTGCTGGACGAGGTCGGTCACGAAGCCGTGATGTCCCTCGCTTCCGTCGTCCGTCGAGAGCTTCACGGAGAAGTTCGGGATCCCGTCGAAGTCCGACAGGTCCGCCCGGTGCGATCGGCTTCGCGATCCATAGAGCAGCGTCACCTTCCGGCCGCTTTCGCTCGCGGCCCGCGTACCGTACGCCCGCTGCCCGGCCGCTTCGCGGGCGACGGCCAGGAACGGCGTGTACCCGATCCCGCCGCCGACGCAGAGGAGTCGCCGTCCTTCGAACACGGGGAACCCGTTGCCGAGAGGTCCCCAGATCTCGACGGCGTCGCCCGGTGTCCAGTGGACCATGAGCTTGGTCGCCTTGCCGATCACGTGGTAGGCGAAGTCGATCCCCTGCGGCGTTCCGTCCGGTCCCAGGAACGTGTCGTAGAGTGCGAACGGCCGCCCCAGGATCGGCTCCGAGTTCGCCGTGCGGATCATGAAGAACTGTCCGGGGACGACCTGCTTCGCGAGGGCCGGGCACTCGACCCGGATCCGGTAGGTGTCGTGGGCCAGCTGGACCTGTTCGACGACGCGGGTCCGGGTTTGGACGGCGGTCGGGACCATCCCGGGATAGGGGGAACAGGCGTGAGCGGCATTGGAGTCCGGGTGAGACATGCGAATCGACTTCAGCGGAAGAGCGCGGCGGGAAGGACGGAGCGTGGTGGTTACTTGCGGAGCCAGTCGGCGATCCAGAGCTGGCTCGTTCCGTCTTCGGTCCGGCTGCTCGTCCACATGAGCTTCGTGCCGTCGGGGCTGAAGACCGGGAGGACGTCCGCCTTGGCGTGCGTCGTGATCCGCTCGACCGCGCCTCCCTTGAGGGTGGTGTCGGTCATGTCGATGTCCATCGTGAACAGGTCGAAGTTGGCTCCCATCGGTCCGCGGCTGTAGTCCGCTCCCGACCAGATGAGGTACTTGCCGCTCGGATGGAAGTAGGGGCACCAGTTGACCTGGTTCACGTCCTTGGTGAGCTGGACCGTCTCCTTGCCGTCGACCGAGATCGCGTAGAGCTGGAGCATGTCCTTCTTGTCGCGGTCGCTGCGGAAGATGATCCACTTCCCGTTGGGGGAGAAGAACGGGCCGCCGTCGTAGCCGGGGACGTCCGTGATCTGCCGGACGTCGGTCCCGTCCGCCTTCATGACGTAGATGTCGGGATCGCCGTCCCGCATGGAGGTGAAGACGATGTGCGTTCCGTCGGGCGAGTAGCTCCCTTCGGCGTCGTAGCCGGGGGACTCGGTGAGCCGCTTCATTCCCGTGCCGTCGAAGTTGACGACGTACAGCTCCATCTCGGGGTCGAAGTCCCATTCGTACCGCCGCCGGCCCCCCTGGGCGGCGAGTTCGCGGGCGGCCTTCTCGGTTTCGGCGATCTTGGGATCGGTGTGGGAGGAGGCGAAGAGGATCTGCTTGGCGTCCGGTGTGAAGAAGGCGCAGGTCGTGCGGCCGCGGCCGGTGCTGATGAGGCGGGGGGTCCGCTCGTCGAGCGGTTGGACGTAGATCTGGTAGAAGGGGTAGCCGAGGGGGTAGGCCTGGAAGACGACGAGTTTGCCGTCGGGCGAGAAGTAGCCCTCGCCGGCGCGGGGGAAGCCGAAGGTGACCTGCCGGATGTTGGCGAGGTGTTTTGCTTCGGCGTCCGGAGTCTCCTGGGCGGAGACTGAGCGGGAGGCGGCCGTCGATGCCATCACGAGGAGGAGGGCGATCAGGAGTCGGGGCACGTAGTTCTCCGCTGCGGGGGATCGGATGGAAGGCGGACGGCGCATGGTGAAACATGCCCCGGCGGTCCGCAACTCATCTGTGGCCAATCCTGCTGGCTCAAACGGTGTACTTGCCGGCACAGCGATGCCAGCTCAAACCCATTGTGCGACGGCCACTGGGGTCAAGGGGGCAACCCCTTGCCGCCGGAGGCATTCCGGTGAGGAACCGTGGTACGCAACGGATGTCCCCTTTGTGGTACCAGCTATGAGGACTCCCTCACATCACACCGCGAGCTTTGCAATCCCCGCGGGTTGGTGAGGGGGCATACGGCACGTTGTCCGCGCTTGGACACTCACTCCTTCAGACGTCTCTCGACGGCCAGGCCTCCGGCGGGCAAGAGGGCGTTGCCCCCTTGCATCCCCCACCAGGGTGCCCCTGGACCCAGTCGGGGGCGGCGTTGCGTTTGAACAGCGACCACCGTTTGTCGGACACCACCCCGTCTGCGATAACACACCTCCAACCGGTCACCGCCACTGGGAGCGATCCGCATGTCCGTCGAAGCCCGCCTCAAAGAACTCGACCTCATCCTCCCCGAGCCCCCCGCTCCCGTCGCGGCCTATCTGCCAGCCGTCCGAACCGGGAATCTCGTGCAGGTCAGCGGACAGCTCCCGTTCGCCGGGAAAACGCTGATGGCCCAGGGCCCGGTCCCGACCAAGACCCCCGTCGACGTCGCGCAGTCCGCCGCCCGGCAGTGCGTCCTCAACGCCCTGGCTCACGTCAACCGGCTCCTCGGAAGCCTCGACCACGTCACGCGCGTGGTCCGGGTCGGTGTCTTCGTGCAGAGCGCAGACGGATTCTCCGATCAGCCGATCGTCGCCAACGGCGCCAGCGAACTCCTGGTCCAGATCTTCGGTGACATCGGCAAACACGCCCGTGCGGCGGTCGGCGTCAACGCCCTGCCCCTCGATGCGAGCGTCGAGATCGAGTTCACGTTCGAAGTGAACTGAGGAACCGGTTACGGCTTCGGCAGCACCGTCTCCCGCGTGCCGTCCGACTTGATCCGGAACAGAGCCTTCGCGCGGGGATCGATGAGCAGCAGGTCGTCCCCCTGGAAACGGATTCCGAGCGGGTTGACGAACGGGGCGCCGCTGACCCACTGCTCCGCCTTGCCGTCGTCCGTCACCTTCCAGACGCACTTCTTGTAGCCGTCGCTGACATACGAGACGCCGTCCTTACGGGCGATCTGGTGCGGGAACTCGAAGACGAGGTCCTTCACCACGACGGTGGGCTTCTTGTCCATCGAGAACCGCTGCAGCTGCGGAGCGGGAGAGGAGAGGACCCACAGTTCGTCCTTATCGAAGAAGAGCCCGCGGGCGCCGCCGATGACGGTGAACTCCTCCGGCGGCTGGTTCTTCGGAAGGCCGGCGAGGGGCACCTTCCACACCCGCTGGAGCTCGAGGTCCGAAACGAAGAGGTCGGTCCCGTGCGGGGCCATCGTAATGGGGATGCCGACGTAGCCGTTCGTGAGCGACGTCAGCTCTCCCTTGGGACTGACCTTGTAGACCTCGCGGGTGGCGGAATCGCCGGCGAGGAGCGTTCCGTCGTCGGTCACCGCCAGGCAGCGGATGGCGTTGAGGGGAGTGCGGTACTTCGATGTCCCCTGGACGACGATCTCCAGATTCTCGCCGCGGTAGACCCAGATCCCCGGCAGCTTGAGGTCGGCGATGTAGATCTCCCCCTCCTTACCCACAGCGATGTCGATCGGGTACTTCCACGGCAGGTCGTCCGCACGTCCGGACTGAATGCCCGCTCCGGTGAGGAGAAGAACGACAGCCGCCAGTACGGAGAGGAGTCTCATGGAAGTCGGAAGGGGCTGAAGGGACGAGCCAGACGGGAGATGAAGAAAAGATTAACGATCGAGGCGGCAACAATCGAAGCCGATTTGCGTCTTCTCACGAATCCAGGAGACGTTCGATCGTCTGGATCCGGTCGATCGGCAGGGGCGAGCTTTCCCGGAGCGGAGAGCCGTCGAGCAGGAGGACGAGTTGACCGCGCTGGCTCTTCCGGGCGTCGGGGAAGCCGGTGAGGGTGGTCTGGTCGGCCAACGTGACCTGCACGCGATGGGTTTCCTCGAGCCCCGGGAGACCTTCGACATAGAGAACCGGAAAGCGGCTCCAGGCCCACAGCCAGAGCGAAAGCTGCGGGGCAACTTTCCCGGCGATGTCGAGCCATTCCTCCTCCGCCTTCCGCAGGTCCGCGAGCGGGGCGGAGCGGCACCAGGGGATCAGGACGTCGGCGATCCACTCCTTGCGGGAACGGACCAGATCCGCGAAGTCAGGCATGAGGAACGGAGAGGGGACGCAGAGAGGAAGCGGACGGGTGGAGAGTTGGGCGCGACTACAGGTCCCCAGACCCCTTGGGGGTGGGTTCCGCCGGCGCCATCGGCGCGTTCTGGCCGGCCGGGATGACCCCTTCCAGCACGGTCGCCGGTTCCGTAACGGGGGAGTCAACGATGGTCCGTGGGGGAACCTTCACCGTCAGCCGGAACGAGGGGGGCAGCACGCGCCCGCCCGTTTTCTCCGTCTTCTCCTGGATCTCGAACATCCGTGCGTTGGACGGGACGGCGAAGTACAGCACTCCCTGCGGGTCTTCGTAGATGCAGGGGAAAATCTTCCCGTCCACGACCGCCTCGACCCAGTGGCCGAGAGTCCGGTTAAGGGCGGGGACCCCGAGTCGATCGCGGAACTCGGCCATGTCGCGGATCCCCGACTGGTTCTGCACCGCCGTCGACACACGGCTCACAAAATCGTTGGCAGCGCGGCCGATCGTTGTCGAGCGTGTGATCTGGAGACGCTCCGCGTTCTGGCTGAGCCAAGCCGAGACGATCGGCACCTTGTGAGGATCGATGCGGACGATGTCGGTGTCGTAGCCATCCTTAACCTCGACGATGATTCCCCGCACGTCGCTGAGGAACGAGACCACCATGAGGTTCGAGGCGAGGGGGATCGACGTTTTGTCGAGGACCTGCCGGACGAATTTCACCTGGTCCTCGGTCGCGCCCGCTTCCTGCCAGGAGACCGTGACGCTGATCGGTTTCTTGGGCTCGACGCGCTCGCCGTCGAGTTCTCCGACGTAGTGCTTCTCGTTCAGCTTCATGTAGCCCGCGACCGCTCCGGCGACGATCACGATCGCCAGCACCGGGAGGGCGTAGACCCAGGTGGGGAGCGGCTGCCGGTTCCGGTACTGCGCCATCGCGGGCGAGCCCTGGTACTCCTCCGGCTCATCGTCGAAGAACTGAATATCGGCGTCCGCGCCATCCGTGGGAGGGTTGAAGGGATCGACCGGCTCGATGGGGCGGACCGGTTGGGCAACCGGCGGTTCGGCTTCCGCGACGGAGAATGGAGAGGGAGCGGGGGCCGAGGACTCGGAGCGCCGCTTGCGGCCGGAGCCCGAGGCTTCGTCGGCTGCCGTCCCTCCGCCAAACTTGGCGAAGAAGGATTCGGGGGCGCCCGGTTCGGCTGCGGCTGCCTCGCGGCGGACTGGACGAGGGGCCTCCGCGGGGGCAGCGGCCGGGGCCGCGTTCGCGCGGGAGGCGGATCGGCGGTCGGAGGGGGGTGCCGCTTCCGACGGCGGGGCCGGGGGAGCCGCGAGAGTGGAGGCGGCGGGTACGCGGATCCGCGCGCCGCACTTGGGGCACTTTCCGGATTTCCCTGCGGCGTTGTCCGGCACCTGGACGGCAGCGGAACACGAAGCACATTCAAACTGAATCGACATGAGTCCCAAGATCTACGGGCCACAATTCCGAGGTGGAATTGTAGTCGGATCCGGGACGGGACGCGCCGTCCAGCCCTGTTGTTCGGGGGGCGTTTTCTTGCGGAACGGGAGGTTCATCCCGCTCGGCGGCGTTCTTCGATCCAGACTTCTCGCTTGTTCGACTGCGGGCTGCGGCGGCGAGTGCGGGTTCCGAGTTCGAGCCAGCGGTCTTCCGTTTCGCGGATGAAGGAGCCGGCGAACAGGCGGTAGCAGCCCAGGAGGAGGAAGGCCCCGGCGGTTGAGGCGACGAAGCCCCAGGAGCTGATGGGAGAGACCTTGATACTGCTGGTGAAGAACGAGAGGGAGCCGCAGCCGATGACGGCTCCGACGATTCCCATGACGAGGGTTCCGACCGCTCCGCCGGGGTCGCGGCCGGGCATGATCGCTTTGGCGGTGAGTCCGACGACGGTTCCGAAGCCGACCCACAGCAGGATTTCGTGGGCTCCCTGCTCGAGCGACGTCATGAGGGAAGCGTCCAGTGCCATGGGAGTCTCCGGGAGCGGTGTTGGCCCCGTTTTTGGCGGGACGCGCTTCATGGGATCGACGCGGTGAAACCGTCAGCTCGCGTCAAATCGGTCTTTCCCGTAGGGCTCCCGCAGATTTCGCAGATTGCCAAAGCTGAGCCGTGTCCTCGCCGGCACGACTCGATAGCTCAAACCCAACGTCCCACGGCCGCCTGGGGTCAAGGGGGTCCTACCCCCTTGCCGCCGGAGGCACTTCCATGAGGAACCGTGGGACACAACGGATGTCCCTTTTGTGGAACCGGCGTTGAGACTTCCCGCTCGCATCGGAATCCCCGCGGGTTGGTGAGGGGGCATACGACACGCTGTCCGCGCTTGGACACGATCTCCTTCAGACATCTCTCGACGAGAGGGCCTCCGGCGGGCAAGAGGGCGTTGCCCCCTTGCATCCCCCACCAGGGTGCCCCTGGACCCGGTTGGTGGGGATGCTGGCTATCGTTCTGCCGAGATCGTGTTCAAATCGTCCACGGGATGTGAATAGAATCCTAACATTCCCCCCGGGACGGTGTTCCAGCACCCTCAGCCCTCCGTTCGGAGCCCGTATGCGATCGCTCGTTTCCGCCCTCCTCCTTTTCGCTGCCTGCTCAATCACCCTCCATCCGGCCCGCGCCGATTCCGAGACCTCCAAGCCGCGCGAAGACTGGCAGGTCATCTTCCTCGGCGGCCAGCGGGTCGGATACTCCAGCTCCAACACGCGGACGGTCACCCGCAACGGCCAGGAAGTCCTGATCTCGGACACCCTCGTCGCCATGACGATCAAACGCTTCGGCGTCTCCCTCAAAATGATCGTCCGGCAGTCCTCCGAAGAGGACCCCAAGTCCGGCCGACTCCTGAGCTCCTCGTTCATCTCCGAGAACCCGCCGATCAGCAAAACTGAAATGACCGGGCGGGCCGAAGGAAACGCCTTCCTCCTGGAGACCCGCAACTCGGGCCGCGTGACGAAGTCCCGCGTCGAGATCGGCGACGACGTCCGCTCCCCCGCCTGGCAGGAACGGTACCTGGAGGAACATCCCCTCAAGCCAGGGGAAAGCGCGACGTTCAAGATCTTCTCCCCCGAGACTGCCAAGGTCGCCACGATCAGCCTCAAGGCCCTGGAGCCCGGAGAGACGAAGCTCCTCGACGGATCGGTCCGAAAGTTCGACCGGACCGAGATGAAGAACTCGATCACCCCCGGCGTCGACATGCTGATCTTCAGCGAGCCCGACGGGAAAGTGGCCAAGCTCGAGACGAACGTCCTGGGCATGACGACCTACGCGGTGTCTGAGGCCGAAGCCCTGAAGGCGATCCCGGAGTCGGAACTGGACATCGGCCTCGACGGCCTCATCAAGGTCGAGGTTCCGGATCCGCACCACGCCGAGACCGTGACCTACCGCATCACCGCCACCTCCGCCGATCCCTCAACGTTGTTCGAGAGCGGACGGGACGGCCAGCAGGTGACCCGCAAGACCCCTTCGGAAACGCTTCTGACCGTCTCGCGGGTGCGGCCCCAGCCGCAGCCCGAGCCCGCCAAGAGTCTTCGGGAGGCGAACTCGTTCCTCGACTCGGACAACCCGAAGGTCCGCGCCCTCGCGGATGAGTACGACGCCGCTGGCCAGAGTCCGCGGGAGATTGCCAAGGGGCTGACGCACTTTGTCCACCGGCGGACAAAGAACAAGACCTTCTCCGTCGCAATGGCGACCGCCACCGAAGTCGCAGAGTCGCTGACCGGCGACTGCACGGAGCACTCCGTCCTGCTCGCCGCGCTGCTGCGGGCCAAGGGGATTCCCTCGCGAGTCGCCATCGGACTGGTCTACGTCGATCCGATCAAGGCGTTTGGCGGCCACATGTGGACCGAAGCCTACGTCGATGGCGCCTGGGTCCCGTTCGACTCCGCGCTGGAGATCGTCGACGTCCGGTCGGGCCATCTCAAGATGGGGGACTCGGACCTCTCGGATCAGTCTCCTAATCCGATGACCGACTTCGTGAAGATGATTCACCTCTGGTCCGGTGCGACGATCGCGGTCGTCGATCCGGCCGCGAAGTAACGGGCTCAGGGAAGGAAGTCACTCGCGACGATGGACCTCGACGAGCCGATCTGCGCCATCGCTTCCGCTCCGGGCCGCGCTCCGCGCGGAATCATCCGCGTTTCCGGACGCGATGTCGTGACGGTGGTCGAGCAACTCCTGCCGGCTACGGATGAGGAGGCCGCCGCCTCACCGACCGCGGCCCGCCGGACGCGACGTGCGTTCACCCTGACGGAGGGACCGGCCGACCTCCGCCGGTCGGTTCCGGTGGACCTTCATGTCTGGCCGACGAGCCGCAGCTACACCGGGCAGCCGATGGCGGAGCTGCACCTCGTCGGTTCGCCGCCGATCCTGGAACTGGCGCTGGAACGCCTTGTCCGAAATGGCTGCCGGTTGGCTCGGCCGGGGGAGTTCACGCTGCGGGCCTTCCTGGCGGGGCGGATGGACCTCACGCAGGCCGAGGCGGTGCTGGGCGTCATCGACGCCGAGAGCGAGCACCAGCTCCAGACGGCGCTGACGCAACTGGCCGGGGGCTTGTCGCGGCGGCTCGGAGACCTTCGCGAGCAGCTGCTCTGCGATCTGGCGGACCTGGAGGCGGGGCTCGACTTTGTGGAAGAGGACATCGAATTCGTCAGCCGCACGGATGTCCGGCGGCGAGTCCAGGAGACGATCACCGACGTCGCCACGCTCCTCCGCGTTGCGGAAACCCGTCATCGGGACGCCGCCCGGCCGCAGGTCGTGCTCGTCGGGTTGCCGAATGCCGGCAAGAGCACGCTGTTCAACGCTCTCACCGGCCGCGATCAGGCGATTGTCTCGGATGTCGCCGGGACCACCCGCGACGTTGTTCAGGCGATGGCGGAAATCGACGGACTGTCGGTCGACCTGTTCGACACCGCCGGCTGGGAGGCACCGTCGGACGAGATCATGGCTCAGGCAACCGGGCAGCGGGTGTCGCGGCTTGAACAGGCAGATGTCGTGATCTGGTGCGACGCGGCCGACGCAACAGAGCTGGAGCAGGCCGCGAGTCGCGAGCTTCGAGCGCGGCTCCCAAGGCCGCCGGACCTCGACCTGCTGCTGAAATGCGACGCCGGAACGCAGAGAGTTGGCGACGGGCCGCGGGGACATGTGTCGTGCAGCGTGAAGTCCGGGTTCGGGATGGCCGAAGTCATCGGGGCAATCGCGGGCCGGGCGCGGCGGGACTTTGGTCGGCGGGACGAGATCATCCCCTCGACCGCCGTCCGGTGCCGGGAGGAACTGCGGGCCGCCCTGACGGCCCTTGAATCCGCGATCGCGGCCCTCGACGGCGACCTCGGCGACGAGGTGATCTCGATGGAGCTGCGGCAGGCGCTCGACCGGATCGGCGAGATCACCGGGGCAGTCTCGAACGAGGATGTGCTCGACCGGCTGTTCGCCCGCTTCTGTATCGGCAAGTAGCCTCCGCGGAACCCCCTGTCCCGCCTAGAATTGAAGCCTGCTGGACGTTGGGACCGCATTGCACTAAACATGCGGTGGAATGCAGGAGATTTGAGTTGGAACTCGACACTTTGGCGAAGGGAACCGGCGAGTGGCTGCGAGGGTCGGGACCGGAGTCCGACGTCGTCATTTCGACGCGGATCCGTCTGGCCCGAAACGTTAGCGCAGATCCCTTTCCTCCCCGCGCCTCGGATGAGACCAAGGCGGCGGTCGAGTCGTTGCTGCGCGAGCCGGTTTGCCGGCAGTTCGCGAACCAGGAATTCACCTATCTCCGCCTCGACCAGCTGACGCAGCTCGACGGCCAGTTCCTCGTCGAACGGCAGATGATCAGCCGCGAGCACGCGGAAGGGACCGGGCCCCGCGGCGTGGCGATCAACGCGTCGGAGACGACGAGCGTCATGATCAATGAGGAGGATCACCTGCGGATGCAGTCCCTCCGCAGCGGCTTCGCCGTCGACGAGTGCTGGCAGGAAGCGAATGCGGTCGACGATTCCCTCCAGCAGGCGGTGACGTTCGCCTACAGCCCGCAGTTCGGCTTCCTGACGGCGTGCCCCACGAACGTAGGGACCGGGATGCGGGTCAGCGTGATGGTCCACCTCCCCGCCCTCGTCATGACGAAGGAGATCCAGAAGGTCTTCCAGGCGATGCAGCGGATGGGACTGGCGGTCCGCGGCCTCTACGGCGAGGGGAGCCAGGCGATGGGAGATTTCTACCAGATCTCCAATCAAACGACGCTTGGCCGCTCCGAGGCCCAGATCCTGGCGAACGTGAAGCGGATGGTGCCGGACATCCTCAGCTACGAGCGGCGGGCGCGGCAGGCGCTCCTCAAGGACGCCCGGGCACAGCTGCACGACAAGGTATCGCGGGCCTTCGGGGTCCTGCAGAACGCCCGGACGATCACCGCCGAAGAGACGATGCACCTCCTCTCGAGCGTGCGGCTCGGGCTGTCGCTGGGCCTCGTCAGCGGCGTCACGATTCCCGACCTCAACGTGCTGTTTATCCACACGCAGCCGGCCCATCTGCAGAAGCTGCATCAGACGTCGCTGGAGTCCAAGGACCGCAACGCCGCGCGGGCCGCGTTCCTCCGCGACCGCCTGGGACCCGCCGCGACATGACCAGTGCCGCGGCCACGCTTCCCGCTCCCTTCCATGAGCTCGACCTTCCGCCTCTTCCCGCCTTGCCGGGGGGATGGACCGTCGAAACCTTCCGCGCCGGATCCCGGGACCTGCGGCTCCTGAAGCCGGCGACCCCCGACGTCCTGCTGGACGATCCGGACGTGATCCGCGCGCACCAGAAGAACGGCTACATGCCCTACTGGGGGTACGTGTGGCCCTCGTCCTACACCATGATCAGGGCGCTGGAGAGGCCCCCCTGGAAACGGGGCGAGCGTGTTCTGGAACTCGGCACAGGGACGGGGATCGTCGGCCTCGCGATGCAGGAGGCGGGGGATGTCGTGACCTACAGCGACTACGACCCGACTTCCTGCCTCCTCTGCCGGTACAACGCCCTGGTGAACGGGTTCTCCGCGGACGACGTCCTGCAGCTCGACTGGAACGCGCCGGGAAGCGAAACGTTTCCGGTCATCGTGGGCTGCGAAGTGACTTACGAGCGGGGGAACCATCCCCTGCTGCTGAAAGTCATTGACCGGATGCTGACGCCCGACGGCATCTGCTGGCTCGGCGAGCCCGGGCGGTACTGGTCGCGATTCTTCTTCGACGACGCCCGCCAGCAGTTTCGCGTTCGCGTGCTGAACGAGCGTCTGGAGGAGATCGACGCTCCTCGGAGCGATGCGTTCCAGATCTTCGAGCTGAAGAAGCGGTCGACTGAAAACTGACGACCGACAACTTCCCTACACCCGCGTCAGCTTCTTGCCCCGCTCGTGGAGATCGACCGGGATCGCGGAGATCAGCTGCTCGACGACGTTGTCGGGCGAGACCCCTTCGCTGCTCGCCTGGAACGTCGTCACGATCCGGTGCCGCAGGACCGGAGCCGCGACCGCCTTCACGTCGTCTGTCGAGACGTGGAAGCGGCCCTCCAGGATCGCCCGGGCCTTCGCGCCGAGGATGAGGTACTGCCCCGCCCGCGGTCCAGCTCCCCAGGAGATGTACTGCTTCACGAAACTCGTCGCGTCTTCTTCGTTCGGCCGCGTCGCCCGGACAAGGTCGCGGGCATAGACGAAGACGTGCTCGGCGACCGGGACTTTGCGGACGATTTCCTGCAGGGCCAGGATCTGCTCGCCGGTGAGGGCGTGCTTGAGCTGCGGCTCGTCGCCGCTCGTCGTCTGCTTGAGGATCCGCAGCTCTTCAGCCGCGGTCGGGTACTTGACCACGATGTTGAACATGAACCGGTCGAGCTGCGCTTCGGGAAGCGGATAGGTCCCTTCCTGCTCGATCGGGTTCTGCGTGGCGAGGACGAAGAACGGGCTCGGCAGCCGGTAGGTGTTCGAGCCGACCGTGACGTGCCGCTCCTGCATCGCCTCCAGGAGCGCCGCCTGGGTCTTGGGGGGCGTCCGGTTGATCTCGTCCGCCAGGAGCATGTGCGTGAAGAGGGGCCCCTGCATGAACTGGAACGTGCGGCGGCCGGTCTCCGGGTCGTCCTGGAGGACGTCGGTCCCCGTGATGTCGGAGGGCATCAGGTCGGGGGTGAACTGGATCCGGCGAAACGAGAGCTGCAGGATCTTGGCGACCGTGCTGACGAGCAGCGTCTTGGCGAGCCCGGGAACACCGACCAGAAGGCAGTGCCCCTTGCTGAAGAGGGCGATCAGGAGCTGATCGACCACTTCGTTCTGGCCGATGATGACCTTCCCGATCTCCTCCCGCATCCGCGAGTAGGCGCTCGCCAGCCCCCGGATCGCCTGGGCTTCCTTCTCGCGAGCATCGCCGCCGCCGCCGAGATCCGCTTCTGCCACCATGACCGTGACTCCGGACGAATGAGAGCTGCTTCTTCGTACGGGCGACGCGGCCGCGCGAACGCAGCTCGCGGCCGGACGCCGATCGATCAAATGTCGTAGTACATCGCGAATTCCCACGGATGCGGGCGTTCGCGGATGGCGTCGACTTCCTGAGTCTGCTTGTACCAGATCCAGGTGTCGATGACGTCTTCGGTGAAGACGTCCCCCCGCAGGAGGAACTGGTGGTCCTCGCGGAGGGCCGCCAGGGACTCTTCGAGCGAGGCCGGGACCTTCGGGAACGCCTCGAGTTCGCTCGGACGGAGATCGTAAATGTCCTTGTCGAGCGGCGGACCGGGATCGATCTGCCGCTGGATGCCGTCGAGGGCCGCCATCAGGATCGAGGCCATCGCGAGATAGCCGTTGCTCGACGCGTCCGGACAGCGGAACTCGAACCGCTTGTTCCCCGGCCGGGACTTGTGGACCGGGATCCGGACCGCCGCCGAGCGGTTCCGGAAGCTGTAGGTCAGGTTGATCGGGGCTTCAAAGCCCGGCACGAGCCGCTTGTAGCTGTTCGTCGTCGGGCAGCAGAACGCCATCAGGGCCGGAGCGTGCTTCAGGATCCCGCCGAGGGCGTAGAGGGCGGTCTCACTGAGGCCGCCGTAGCCCGATCCCGCGAAGAGGGGCTGGTTCGCCTTCCAGAGCGAGAGGTGCAGGTGCAGCCCCGAGCCGTTGTCGTTCCAGAGGGGCTTCGGCATGAACGTCGCCGACTTACCGTGGCGGGCGGCGACGTTCTTGACGATGTACTTCATCCGCAGCAGGTGGTCCGCCGACCGGACCAGCGGACCGTACTTGAGGTCGATCTCGCACTGCCCGGCGGTCGCGACCTCGTGGTACTGAGCCCCGACGTCGACCCCGCATTCCTGCAGGGCGAGCATGATCTCGGTCCGCAGGTCCTGGAGCGTGTCGCTCGGGGGGATCGGGAGGTAGCCCTGCTTCTTGCGGATCTTGTAGCCCGCATTCGTCCCCTGCTGGGGGGCGCCACGGTTCCACTCCCCCTCGATGCTGTCGATGTGGTAGTAACCCTCGTGGTCGTTCTGGTCGAAGCGGACGTTGTCGAAGATGAAGAACTCCGACTGCACGCCGAAGCTCGCCACGTCCGCGATCCCGGTGGAGAGCATGTACCGCTCCGCTTTGCGGGCGACGTTCCGGGGGTCCTTCGCGTAGTCCTCGCGGGTGATCGGCTCCTGGATGTTGCAGGTCATCACCAGCGTCGACTGATGGAACGGGTCGACGTAGGCGGTCTCGGCCTGCGGAACGACGAGCATGTCGCTCTCGTTGATCGCCTGCCATCCGCGGATCGACGAGCCGTCGATCGTGAAGCCTTCGGCGAAGCTGTCCTCCGTCAGCTCCTTCACGGGGATCGTGAAGTGCTTCTGGGTGCCGGGAAAGTCCATAAATCGGAGGTCGACCGCTCGAATTTCCGCCCGCCGACAGAGCGCAAGAACTTCCTTGGGTGTCATGGATGCCGTGATTGCTGTGATGACGTCTAACGGTGAGCGACCACCAGAGAGTCTGTGGGTTGACGGCCTGAACGTCAATGACACGGCGACTTTATAACGATCGTCCGAACGAAGATTCTTCAGCGCGCTCGTAAATCGCCTCCCCTGCCCCGTCCAGAGCGGCGGTGGCCGGCGGGAGGCCTTCGGTTCGGGCGGGCGATCGGCTCACGAGCCGCCGCGGTTTCCGCCGGGCGGGCGGACCATCGGTTCGGTTTCCGCTTTGTGGGGATCTTCGCGGGTCGCCTTGGGAGCCGATTTCCCCGGCTTGGCGGGACGGAAGGTCATCTTCTTCTGCGTGACGCTCGGCGAGACCGCGCCGCAGGCCGTGCAGACGCCGCGGACATTCAGAGGCTCGCCGCACTGGTTGCACAGCGGAATGAGCCGTTCCGCCTCTTCGAGGAACCGCGAGCTCGACTTCGAGCTCTCTTTGGGGACCGCGTCCGGCTTCCCGGCGGCGGGGCGGCTTGCCGCGGGAGGAGCCTGGGCCGAACCGGACTTGGACGAAGTCTTTTTCGCTTCCGCCGGGGGAACTCCGCCGCTGCGGACGATGACCGCCTCCGGGCGGATGATCGAGGCCCGGGCCGCGCGGCCGCTCTTCGGTTCAACCGCGGAGACGTGGACCCGCGCCTGCTCGTCGTACCGGATCGTCACCTCGATCGACGTCTGGACCGGAAGGCCCGAGGGGAGATCCTCGACCACGCACTCGCCGAGCCGGACCGACGGCTCCTCGAGCGTCGTCCCGCTCTCGACGATGTGCAGGTGGACCCGCTGCTGGTTCTCGACGACTGTCCCGAAGGTCTGCTTGTAGGCGCACGGCAGCGGGGTGTTGGCCGGGATCAGGTAGTGCGGCACGCGATCGCCGCCCAGGCCGTCGCGGATCAGGATCCCCAGGTGCCGCGCGCAGACGCTCTGCTGCTGGAACCGGGCCAGGCGGGCGGAGGCGTCCTTGCTCAGGATCGAACGGGCGAACTTCTCCCCGCTGAGGAGCATCCCGGCGTAATACGCCGCCCCGTGCGAGATCGACTGGTCGGGAGAGAGCGTGGCATTGATCGTCGTGCCGCTGATCCGCTTGAGCATCCCCTGGACCATCGGCATCCGGGTCGCCCCGCCGGTGATCAGGACGGCGTCGACCTTGGCCCAGCCGAGCTTATTGTCCCGCAGCAGGGCCCGCGTGATCTCTTCGAGCCGGTTGACGAGCGACGAGCTCTGCTGCTCGAACGCCAGCCGCTCCAGCGCCACCACCTTCCGCCGTCCCATGTGCTGGACGGTGATGAGGGCCTTGCTGCGGACGCTCAGGCTTCGCTTGGCCTGCTCCACCTCAAGGTAGAGAGCCTGCATCGTCTCCAGGTCGAGCCGCGGGTCGTCCCCCAGCTCCCGCGTGAAACTGTCGCAGGCGAAGGTCTCGATGACCTTGTTCCAGTCCAGGCCCCCGAGGTTCAGGTCCCCTCCGCTGGCGACGACCGTCACCTTCTGCTTGTTGTAACGGACGAGCGACAGGTCGAACGTCCCGCCCCCGAGGTCGAAGACCATCACGGTCTGGTCGTTGGCCAGTTCCGCGAACCACATCCCTTCCCCAAGGACGTAGCACAGGGCCGCGGCGACCGGCTCGTTGATGATGTCGACCCGCTCCAGCCCCGCCTTGCGGGCCGCCTCTTCGGTCTTCTGCCGCTGGATGTCGCCGAACTGGGCCGGAACGGTGACCACCGCCTGCGTGATCGGCCCCCCCAGCCGCTCCTCCGCCGCCGAGATGAGCTTCTTCAGCACGAATGCGGAGATGTCTTCGGGCCGGTACGTCTTGCCGTCGATGACCCACGACTTGTGGGGGTCTCCCATATACCGCTTGGCATGCTGGACGACCCGCGTGGGGTGCAGCACCGCGTTCCGCAGCGCCTCCGAGCCGACGATCGGCTCGTCCCCCTCGAAGAGGACGACCGACGGCGTCGTCAGCTCCCCTTCCTGGTTCGGGACCGTCACCGGCTGTCCCTGCGGAGTCAGGTAGGAGATGCAGGAGTACGTCGTCCCCAGGTCGATGCCGACGGCGAAGGTCCGATGGGGCTGAGTTGCGGGGGCCATGAGGGGTCCGGGATCGAGGGGATGTGCGAACCGCGCAGAGGAGGCCCTTCATCATATCCCGGGACTCGGAACAGAATCAGGCCTCATCCCCGCCTTAACGTCCCGGACGCCGGAAGATTTTCGCGATTCCGGCCGAAATCGGCCCCGCGGTCGAGATCGCTACGCCGCCCCCGGCCTCACCGGAAGATCGCTCAGGCCTCCTTGCGGGCCTCGAAGATGATCCCGCCGGCCCGGAGGGCCTTGTGGAGCCGCGTGAAGTAGATCTGCTGGGACCACGGCAGGCCGCATTCCTCGCAGGCCTGGCGGAGCTCGGCCCGGTTGAAGGTCCGGCACTTCCAGGTGCGGCTGTTGAACGCCCCCTGGAACGTGTCTTCGGTCGCCAGCATGTACAGACTGCCGCCAGGCTGGAGGACGCGGCCGATTTCGCGGAGAGCGGGACGGGGGTCGAGCTGGTACTCCATCACCCAGCCGCAGGTGACGCAGTCGAAGGCTCCGTCGGCGAACGGCAGCCTGGTCATGTCGGCGGCGACGTAGTGCGGCCGCGTGCTCCGCATCCGGCGGCGGGCCCGGACGAGCATCTGCGTCGAGAGGTCGATTGCGATGAGATTCGCGTCGGCGTCGGCCAGGGTCAGGAGGTGCTTGAGGATCTGGCCCGCTCCGGCGCCGATGTCGAGGATCGACTTGCGGCCGGAGACGTTGATCCGCTGTTTCCGCAGGAGTCGGCCGACGAGCGGTTCATGGAGCGAGGCGATGCTGGCGAGATGCAGCATGGCGCCGGCGGGGCCGTCGTAGTGGTCGCGGACGTGATCGCGGTAGGCCTTGAGGTTGAGGCGGCGGATTCCGGCGAACTCGACGACCCGTTGAAACAGGGTGCGGGGCCGGGAGGGGGATTGCGGGAGATGGACGTGGGAGGGGTGGGACGAGTGCGACAGGGGGGAGTGGGGGGTGGGCTCGAGACCGGAAGACACTGTGGGAACTCCATTTGAGGCGCGGCGTGGTCCGACAGAATCGGCACTTCGACGCGGGTATATCCTGAAGATTCCAGCGGAAGCATTCCACTCAGCGGCGGGCGAGCGTCTATTGCGCCCCCGACGAGATGGGCCTCACCGGGGCCAGGGGCCCCTGGTGGGGGATGCAAGGGGGCTCCGAAAGCACAATACAGTCCCCCTGCCCACCGGAGGCTTGTCTCGTCGGGAACCGTCGTAAGGATTGCGTGTCCGAGCGCGGACACCGTGCTGCATGCCCCCTCACCAACCCGCGAGGATTCCAGAGCGGGCGGTGAGTCCTCGACGCCGGTTCCACAAAGGGGAGGTCCGTTGTGTCCCACGGTTCCTCATGGAAGCGCCTCCGGCGGCAAGGGGGTGAGACCCCCTTGACCCCGGCTGCCGTAGCACGTTGGGTTTGAGGGAACATAGCCGTGCCGGCAAGGACGTTGGACGATATCCTTTAGCACTTCCCAGTCGAGAGTCAGTCAGAGTCGAAAAGATGCGTTTCACCAAGATGCACGGGGCGGGCAATGACTACGTCTATGTCAATTGCTTCGCCGAGCCGGTTCCCGCCGATATCCCCGCCACCGCGATCGCCGTCAGCGACCGCCACTTCGGGATCGGCGGCGACGGCCTCGTCCTGATCGGGCCGTCCGATAAGGCGGACGCCCGGATGCGGATGTTCAACGCCGACGGGAGCGAGGCCGAAATGTGCGGCAACGCCGTCCGGTGTGTCGCCAAGTTCGTCCACGACCACGGCATCTGCCGGAAGGACGAACTCCGGATCGAAACGGGGCGCGGCGTCCTCACGCTCCAGCTGCTTGTCGAAGGAGGGAGCGTCCATCGCGTCCGCGTCAACATGTCGTCGCCGATCCTCAGGAGTGCCGACATCCCGACAACGCTCCCCGGCGATCCACCGGTCCGGGCGCCGCTCGAAGTCGCGGGCCGCAAGCTGGAAGTGACCTGCGTCTCGATGGGGAATCCCCACTGCGTCACGTTCGTCGACCAGATCACCGACGAATGGGTCCACGGCGTCGGCCCGCAGATCGAGAAGCACCCCGCCTTCCCTCGGAAGATCAACGCCGAGTTCGTGCAGGTGCTCTCACGCAGCGAGATCAACATGCGGGTCTGGGAGCGGGGAAGCGGCGAGACGCTGGCCTGTGGAACCGGGGCCTGCGCGTCGGCCGTCGCGGCGATTCTCAATGGTCTCTGCGACCGGACCGTCCTGTGCCACCTCCCAGGCGGCGATCTGACTCTGGAGTGGTCCGAAGGGGGAGATGTCTTCATGACCGGTCCGGCGACCGAAGTCTTCTCGGGGGTCTGGAACCCGAGCGGGGCGGTTCGCTAGGAACGGGTTAAACAGCAAGACACCAAGATTGCACCAAGGACACAAAGGGGGAGTGACGCGATTCGTCGCGTCATTCCCCCTTTGTCTTGCGCAATGGATCGCTCTAGGCCGTGTGAGGATCTCACCCTTCCTCCCTCTTGGTGCCCATTGTGCCTCCTTGGTGCCTTGGTGTTTCCTCTTCTTCATCCCTACAGCCAGCAGACCGGGCCGCTGCCTCGAACGCGACGGGAAAAAATCGCGGGAGATTTCTGTTGAACCTCCGCGCCGAGTGCATTACTGTTGTAATACAGTTATGCAAAGAGACTCACTCCAATTCCAGGTCAGTCCAACGTCGGGGATCCCGATCTACCGGCAGATCATGGACCAGGTCCGGGCCCTGATCGCCGGCGGGAAAGCCCAGCCGGGCGACGTCCTCCCGAGCGTCCGCCAGATGGCGGCCGATCTGGGGGTCAACATGATGACCGTGTCGAAGGCCTACGCGAAGCTGGAGGCGGAGCAGGTCGTCGAGCGGGCCCGGGGCAAGGGGATGGTCATCGCGGCGGCGCTCCCCTCCGGCTCGATTGGCCAGCGGCAGGACGAGATCCGGCCGCACCTGGAGCCGGGGGTCGTCCGGGGCCGACAGCTGGGACTCTCCGACGGACAGATTCTCGATGTCGTCAAGGAACTCCTGCGGGATACGAATCATGAATGACGTCATTGTCTTCGATCAGCTCGTCAAGCAGTTCGGACAGAAGACCGTCCTCGACGGTGTGTCGCTCCGCGTTCCGCGGGGGCGGGTCATCGGACTCGTGGGGACGAACGGGGCGGGGAAGTCGACCCTCATCAAGTGCCTGCTGGGGCTGCTCAAGCCGACCTCGGGGCACTGTGAGCTGCTCGGTGAAAACTCCTGGACCTTGAGCGACACCGCCAAAGAGCGGTTCGGGTACGTCCCGCAGGAGGTCCAGCTCTACCCGTGGATGAAGGTGAAGCACCTCGTCCGGTATGTCGGGGCGTTCTACCGCAACTGGGACCAGGCGTGGGCCGAAGAACTCCTCAACCGCTGGGAGCTTCCGCGGGAGGACCGGTTCGCTCCGCTCTCGACCGGGCAGAAGCAGAAGCTGGCGATCGTGCTGGCCCTGGCGCATCGTCCGGATGTCCTGATCCTCGACGAGCCGGTCGCGAGTCTTGACCCGGTCGCCCGGCGGCTGTTCCTGGAGTCGATCCTGGAGATCGTCGAGGACGAGCAGCACACCGTCCTGTTCTCAACGCACATCACGTCGGACCTCGAACGGGTCGCCTCGCACGTGGCGATCCTGCAGGAGGGGCGGATCGTCTACAACGACGATCTCGACACGCTCAAGGAACGGGTCAAGCGACTGCGGATTGAGTCCCGCGCGGACCTGCCCGCCTCCTTCGCCATCGCCGGGGCCCTGCGGTCGGAAGTCCGCGGCCGGCACGCGCTCGTCGCCGTCTCACAGGTGGACGACGCGCTCCTCGACGATGTGGCCCAGCGCTGGCAGGCGACGGTGGAAGTGGAAGACCTCAACCTGGAAGAGATCTTTCTCGAGATGCATGAGAAGTCCGGGGCCCGCTGAACGCGGCGAGCGGAACGGGACGAGGGGATGGACACGCCGCGGCGCCTGATGTCGTCCGCGCGACGGTCATGAGACGGATGCAGAGGGGGAGGGGGGAGAGCGACCATGTCGACGAAAGTGCTCAACATTCTGCGGGTCTATCTTTCACGCCCCTGGGTGTGGCTGATGGCGGGGCTGGCGCTGCTGCAGGCGGCTCCCGCGGTGACGATCTTCTACGGCATGCGACTCCAGGGGATCGTCAAGGTCCTGCCGGAGGTCGCGGCGCCGCGGGAGGTCCTGAAGGACTACCGCGAGTTCTTCGACGTCGCCCGCGAACAGCGGCTGGGCCAGGTCGAGGCGATCGATCTTTCGAACTCCGCTCCCACGATTCCCGCCACGCCGTTCCGGATTGTCCCGATCCAGCCGACGGGATGGACGATCGAGCCGACCGACGGAACCACTCCCGGACCGACTTTCGCCGCGCGGGAAGAGATGGGGGTCCTGGTCCATGCGCCGCATCTGCGGTATCTCAAAGCGGACGCCTGTCCGTTTTCGGTTGACGGTCTTCGTCGTCTGGGGGAACTGAAGCAGCTGAAGTTCCTCTCCCTGCGGAACGCCTCGGCGTCCGACCCCAAGACTCTCGAAGCCGCGAGCGTTGTCGTCCCCGAAGTCCTCGGAAGACTGTCGGAACTCCGCGAGCTCGACCTGACGAACGCGTTCGCCATGCGCGTCCCGGTCCCTGCCCTTCCTGGACTGACCTGGCTGGCGATCGGCCCCCGTCTGGACCTGGAGAAGGACCTGCGGCAGCTGGCCCGGACCTCCCCCGCCCTCCGGACGCTCGTCCTGACCGGGGCGTCCAACCTGCCGCTGACCGAGGGAGCCCAGGACGCTCTTGGCGAGTTCAAGAACCTGCGGGCCGTGTACCTGGACGAAATGCCGGACGGGGCGGCCCTGCGGTCGGCGCTCGCCTCCCGGTATTCCGGCGTGGCGTTTCCGCGGACCAGCTACCTTCAGCAGCGGGTCTATGGCAGCCTCTACGTGGGGATCGCGCTGATGTTCCTCAGCATGATCAACTGGTTTCAGGCGCTGGTCGCCTTCGGCATGAGCTTCTCGCGGACGACCCCCGGTTTTGCGCCGGCGCACCTGGGCGTCTCGCTCGTCTATACCGCGGGCCTGCTGCTGGTCGGAATCCCGCTGCTGATCTGGCTTGGCACCGATCCGCTCGCCGCCGTGGTCCTCCCACTGACCATCGTCTCGCTGATGATCTCTCCGCAGCCGGCGTCCGACGTCACTCCGAGCGGAACGCTGGTCGCGAAGCTGGTCTCCTCCTGGCGATTCCTGGCGATCGGCATGGCGCTGGTCTCCGTCTACCTGAGCCCGGTCACGGTTGACGCCTTCCTCGCAGGAGAGATGCGGGTTGTCGCGGGCCTGGCCCTGCTGATCGAGATCGCAGCTTCGAGCTGGGCGCTCCGCCGCCTGACGCGGCAAGCCTGCGTGGTGAGCGAACGCGGGCAGACCAACATTCCCGGACTCATCCCGACGACGCAGACTGCGTGGCAGAACCCGATCCTCAATCGCCGCGGCGGGGGGATGGCTCTCACCGAAGGGTGGCAGGACTGGGGATTCGAAAAAGTTCTCGGGCGGTCTCATCTCGGCCTGACGACGCTGCTGGCCGCGGGGAACCCCGGCGGCTTCTGGTTCGCCCGGGGGCTCGTGCTGCTGGCGGTCCTGAGCTTCTCGGGGATGATCGTCCAGCGGACCGGACGGCAGTCGATCGAGGCCGCCGCGCCGTTCCTCATGCTGCAGGGAGGCCTGATCTTCGTGATCTGGATGTTCGCCCAGTGGGTGGCGCGCCGCCCGATGCTGTGCTCCGAGTTCCTCCGGCCGGTGACGAGGCAGCGGCTTTACGGCAGCCTGTGGTCCGCCACGGCGATTGACATGGGGCGGATCTTTCTGGTGCTGACCATCATGGGGGCAGGAGCCCTGGTGTACCGCAAGGAGGACGGTGAAGTCTGGAGCGTCTTCCTGTTGACGATGGGAGCTTTGTTCCTGCTCGTTCACGGCTATCTGATGTGGGCCCTCACGGCCCGCCGACTGTGGGTCCCGCTGATCTGCGGAGCGATCACGATCTTCGGGGCTCTGCCTCTTCTGGTGATCATTCCGGCGACGCTGGTCCCGGATCAGCCTGGAACGCGGGGATCGATCTGGCCGGTCTTCGTTGCTCTGACGGCGGGGATTGTGACGGGGATCGGCCTGGAGGTCTGGAGGAAGCGCCGCTGGATGCGAATGGAGTTCGCGGCGATCGGGTGAACGGCGGCCGCGAGGCTGGGACGTGCCGGCGACGAATGAACCTCACCGGGTCCAGGGGCACCCTGGTCAGGGGGTGCAGGGGGCAGAATGCCCCTTGCCCGCCGGAGGCCTGGCTGTCGGGGACTGTCTGAAGGAGCACATGTCCAAGCGGGGACAACGTGCCGGATGCCCCCTCACCAACCCGCGGGGATTGCAAAGTCAGCGGTGTGATGTGAGGCAGTCCTCAACGGTGGTACCACAAAGCGGACGTCCGTCGTGTCCCACGGTTCCTCATGGAAGTGCCTCCGGCGGCAAGGGGTTGCCCCCTTGACCCCGGCTGCCGTAGCACATTGGGTTTGAGCGAGCACCGCCTTGCCGGCAAGAACGCAGGTTGAGCCAAACGCGGTAGACTCTGGACCTCCGTCCCATTTCGACCAACGCCGGAACGCAACCCCTACTCCGGCAGCGGAGGCGTCCCCTCAATGAGCCGGCGAAGCAGGACCTCGTTAATCACCCCCTTGAAGCGGGCCCGCCCGTCCAGTTCCAGCACCGGCACCCACGTATCAAGCCGCTCCCGCAGAGCCGGATCGAGATCGATGTCGACCTCCGTCACCGGCGGCAGGTAGTCCGTGTAGTGGGCCAGCAGCTCCTTCGCCTCGTCGCAGAGCGGGCAGTCCTGACGGGTGAACAGGACGGCAAAGCGGAACCGCTGGCCCGGAAACGTCGGCGACCAGCCGACCGGTCCGTGATCCGCGAACCACAGCTGCCGGCTCCCCAGGACCATCATCCCCAGGAAGATCCCGCACCACAGCGGCGTGGCGACGCCGAAGACGCGGTCGAGCGTCAACAGGCCAAGCGGCCCGGAGAACTCGACCGCCAGCAGCCCGGCCGCTCCGCCCAGGAAAAACGCCGTTCCCAAACCGCTCGCGCGAATCATGAGGCGGTCACCCGGGAAGCGGACCGGGGGCGCGGGACCAGGCTCCGGCGAGCCGGCCGCGATGCCCGCGCACCGCGGCCTCTCCCCCCTGATCCGCCGATTCTGCCCAGGCCGCCAATCACTTCGAGCGGGCCTTCATGAACGCCAGGCCCTTCGTCGCGAGATGCTCTTCCGAAGGGAACATCCGCCGCCAGATCCGGGTGGCGGCCGCCAGGTCCGGCAGCGCCAGGCCGAAGGCTTCGATCATCATCCAGCCGTCGTACTTGACGTCCTTGAGGGCCTGGAAGCTGGCGTCCCAGTTGATGCCCCCTTCGCCCGGCGTGGAGCGGTCGTTCTCGGAGATGTGCACGTGGACCATCTGGTCCGCGCACGCCTTGACCGCCGCGCCGATGTTCTTTTCCTCGATGTTCGCGTGGAACGTGTCGTACATCATCTTGAGGTTCGGGTGGTTCACCTCGCGGGTGAACCGGGCACAGTCCTCGGCACAGTTGAGGAAGTAGCACTCGAACCGGTTCAGGTACTCGACGACGAGCGTCACGTTGTTGGCTTTGGCGTGGTCGGCCGCCTTGGCCAGGATCTCCTGGCCCCACTTCCACTCTTCTTCCGTCCGCCCCTTCCCGGTGAATTCGCCGAGGGCGGAGTGGATCGGCCCGCAGAGGTGCGTCGCGCCGGCCGCGGCGACCATGTCGATCGCCTTCTTGAGCCGCGCGAGGCCCGCCGCCCGGATCCCGGCGTCGGGCGAGATCGGGTTCTCGGTCGGGGTGCAGACCGTCACGGCCGTCGCGCCGAGGCCCAGTTCCTTGAGCCGCTTGCCGACCGCCTGGTAGTTGGCCAGCGTCATGTCGAACACCGGCAGCTCGACCCCGTCGTAACCCCAGCCTTTGATCTTTTCCAGGAGCGGGGCCGTCGAGTCGTCGACCGCCGAGGTCCACAGGAGCAGATTCATCCCGTACTTCATTGGAGCGTCCTCAATGCAGTGGTAGGCCAGGTGAACAGGTCGTCCGGCAGGAGTGCGTGAAAATGCTCCTCGACGATGACTGCCCCCTCCCGCAGCACCGGCAGGGCCGTCTGGGGGAGGTCCGGCAGTTTGACCCGCCGCATGACTTGGTTCAAGCGTCGCAGAAGCCGCTCGGGATCGGGGTAATCGACGAGAAACCGCTCCTCGATGAAGAGCGGAATCAGACGGGAGAGCCGTTCCGTCGGGGTCCGGGCGGCCCGGTTGACCACTCCCTGGACCAGGTGGCCGTCGACTTCCCGCAGCCCCTCGTAGTAGCGGTCGAGGGCCCCCGGGTGCCGCTCCATCAGGGCGACGTCGAGGAGCAGTTCCATGACGACATGCCCCAGGAAGCTGGCGGGGAAGTCCGGATCGGGATCGAGCGCCCGGAACGCGGCGGTGAGGCGGTTCGTCGCCAGGGCGAATCCCGGCGTGGCGTGGAACCACTGGTCGTCGCTGAGGTGCTGGAGGATCCCGTAGGCGATCTCCCGCTCCTCGTGGCTGCCAAGCGATTCGACGATCGGCTCCAGGATCCGCGACCGGACCCGGACCTGCCGGTCGGCGACGGAGAGCCAGTCCGGAACGGCGGTCCCCGCCGCGAACCAGGGGCGGTCCAGATAACGGAGGGCGTGGGCGAGGTAGTTCATCGGCAGCCGGGAAGGAGGGTCCGCCGAATCATAGAAAAAGCCCGAATCGGAACAGGTCCGATTCGGGCTTTTTTGAAAACTCGGTCGATCGGAGGTCACCCGCTCCCAGTCCCGCTGTCAGCCTTGAACTGACAACCGAAGACTGAGAACTGACCACTCCCTCACTTCATGCGAGCGGTGATCCAGCCCGCATCCGTGACGAGCGACTTGACGTTGAGGCGGAGCACCCGCTCCTTGCCCACGTCGAAGTTCCCCTTGAACTTCTGCGTCTTGAACGCGCTTTCGATGTTCTGACGCATGATGTTCGCCCGGGTGATCTGCATCCCCGGCTCGGCGACCCGCTGACCCGGGATCGGCTTGACGCTCACGCGGCCCCGCTCCATCAGGATCTCGTCCCCCTGAACGGAGAAGACGAGCGGGATGATGATGAGCTGCGGCGGAATGTCTTCCTGCCCTTCCCGGTGCATGCCGGTGCGGAGCTGCAGGTTGACTTCGCCATCTTCGATCTGGAACCGGATCGGGTCTTCCTTGTCGAAGATGAAGGTGATTTCCTGGCGGGCTTCTTCGGACGGGGCGGCCTTGGCCGGGAACTTGAACTTGTCGCCCAGGAGCTTCTTCATCCGCTCCTGGAGGCGCTCGCGGACCTGCGTTTCCGTCAGGGTCTGGCCGTGGAATCCAGCCCGGTCCATGCTGTTGTTGAGCAGGCTCTCGTGGGCCTGGACGAGCATTTCCGAGGCATCGGTCACGACGCCGGGAGCGGGGGCGTTGGCCGCCAGCTCATCCGGGTTCATGACGCGGGCCCGGAGCTCGATCTGCGTGTCGGTCGAGCTGAGCGACATCGCGTCCGGATAGACCCCCAGCTCGCGGAGCGGGCCGTAGAGGCGGGTTTCCAGCTCCATCGAAGCCCCGTTGAACTTGTCGGAGACCTCGGAGTTGAGACGCGGGCCGATCTGCTGCCGGATCTTGTCGGCGGCGAGGTAGTTCGCCTGGCCGCGGCGGGAGTTGGCGACGCTCAGGGCCTTGCTCTGGGCAAACCGCCGGACGATCGGAATCCAGTCCGCCTTGGTGCTCGCGCCGGTGAACTGCGTGTTCGCGGAGACGGAGACCGTCGCCGGGGACGAGAAGAAGTTGTGGCCGTCGGTCCAGATCCGCTTGTCGGCATGGAACCGGTGGTGTCCGACAGAGTAGACCGAGGCCTGATCGGTCGAGGCCGTGCTGTTGACCGAGACGTTGCCGTTGACCTGGAGCAGGAAGGCGGCGTTCGAGGCGTCCGGAATCACGTCGACGCTGACCGTCGTGTCGGTGCAGGAGTAGCCGGAGACGCTCGCCTCCATGACCCGGTCGTTGATCCACGACGCTTCGCGGCGGCTGTCCGAGAACATCCGCTGCAGGATCCCCTCGCCGGTAAAGACGCGGAGGTTGTAGTTGAAGTACGCGTCCCGCATGGCGTCCTGCAGCGTCGCCCCATCGGGCGACAGGGCCGATGCGGACTGGTAGGCGCTGCGGACCGCCTCGGTCGACGTGCTGGAGCGGACGGTCTCGAACTTCTCGAGGGCCGTCACCAGTTCGCCGAGGCGTTCGCGGTACGCCTTGCCGGCCTCTTCACCCGCCGGCAGTTCGGAGGCGCTCGCCAACCGGACCAGCGACGAGTTCAGGTTTACGAAAGCGTTCCGCCCCAGGAACTTCTGCTGATCGGGAGGAAGCGTTCCCCGGTTGCCGATCTTTCCGCTGACCCGCTTGACCATCTCGAGCTGAGGCGCCGGATCGTCGGCTCCCTGGGCGAGCTGCGTCAGGGCGTCCGCCTCGACGTAGGGAAGCCACTTCTCGCCGCCGGCGACCGACTTGAGGTCGCTGCGGAGGGCCGACAGCCGCTCGCCGAGCTCTTTCCGCGCGGCGGTCAGCTCATCGGACTTCTTCTTGGAGACGTCCTGCTGGGAGCTTTCGAGAACCGCTTCCGCGATCCGGATCCGCCGCTGGAGGCGGGCGTACAGCCGGCTGAGCGGCCCCTGGATGGAAGCGTACTTCCGGTCCTGGAGGGCAGTCTTCATCGTGGCGAGCTTGACCCGGAGTCCGTCCAGGGCCGCCTGCTGCTCGGTCGGAGTCGCGGCCCCGTAGAACTTTTCCACGCGGGCGGCGGCATCGGCGGCCCACTCCGCCCACGCTCCGTCCAGGCTTTCGAAATCGACGTCCGTCAGCCCTTCGGGAACCTCACCGGGGAACAGGGAGCCCCCCGCCGGCGGCTCGACGCCCCAGGTGCTGGTCCCGAGAAGCCCCAGGCACAGCAGCCCGGCGGCGATCCGCTTCTTCCAGGTTCGCTGCACTGATGGAAAGCTGATCGATCGTTGCATCACGCGCTCAGTCCTCGCGGTTCCCCGCAAAAGTTATCGACACTCGCCGGTGGAAGGTCGTTATGCGTCATGCAAAACCTGACTCACCTGCTTCAAGGCAATCGACAGAATCGTCACGGCAGGATCATCCCGCCTACTCGGCCCACCTTACCGCATCACCTCGGCGGCCACAACGGGCAGGGCGGCTGTTCAAGACCTTGAACGATTCGTTTTCCCCAATGTTTCTCCGGAAATGCGCTTGCCGAGCCCGCTTCGTATCGTCGGCGGAGCCGTGAAGCTTTCACGGTAACGAAAAACCTAGCGATCTTTCCGTTCTTGCCTGTTCTACCAACGTGTGGCCTAAAAGCTGCAATTTGGCATCACAGCTTGCAAGCAAGGCACTCGGGTGCCTCTCCGGGACTCGCGATCCCGGGGAACCGCCGTCCAAGCTTCAGAGTGGATCAGACTTTGGAGCGTCCGGCATTCGGATTCGGACGGTGGAGAACGCATGTCTCAAAAACTCTACAGACACCTTGGGAAAGGAACTTTCACTCATGCTGCGTACCCTCCTTCGCGATGAAGCTGGCTTCATCGTTTCGGCTGAACTCGTCCTCGTCGCCACCATCCTCGTGATCGGCATGATCGTCGGTCTGAGCGAAGTCCAGCACGCTGTCGTGCAGGAACTCAACGACGTTGGCGACGCCATCGGCAACCTGAACCAGAGCTACTACTTCGGCGGCTTCCTGGCTCAGAAGAACCAGGGCCCGGCCAACCAGGTCAAGGCCTACACCCGTGGATCGGTCTTCGCTGACACGGTCGACGAGTGCGACAACGATCAGTGCTCCATCGCCTGCGACGGCCCGGTTGCCGAAGCTCCGAAGCCCTAATCGGATCGCGTAAGTTGAGTCCTCTCAACGCCGCCGGTAACCCCGGCGGCGTTATTCTTTTTCCGGGGCCGCACCTGGCGCGCCGGATGGGGCATCGGGAGCCGAGGACTCCGATTCCGCCTGGGCCGGCTGGGGATCGGGCTCCCCCGAGTCCCCCTTCGTGGCAGCGGGCAAGGAGCGGGGCGGCTTCTGGGCCGTCGAATCGGGGAGTCGCCGGCGGGCTTCGTCGTCGTCCCGGTACAGTTCGCGGAGGCTCGCCTCCAGGCGGTCCGCTTCGACCGTCTTCCCTGCTTTTCGCAGTTCGGCGATCCGGGCCAGGGTCTGGCTCATGACCTCGAAGCCCTGCCCTTCCGGCTGGGCGTCGAGCTCCTCGACCATCGCGTCGACCATGCTGACGGTCGCTTCCGAGTCGGGTTGGCTCCGCAGGACGTCGGCCAACGAAATCAGGAGCCGGCGGGCCTTGGCGGTCTGCCCCATCTGGCGGTGGTGCATCGCCTGCGCGAGGAACCGCTCCAGCTCCGTCCGCGGGACTTTCTCCCCCTTCGCCCCCCGCCGGCCGAGGAACGATTTCCGGAAGTCGTAGAGAGCCAGTTTCCGCAGGTACGGCTCGATCTTCGGCTCCCAGGTGTCCGGGTCCTCCAGCATCAGGGGCTCGAAGACATCGCGGCGGGCTTCGTCCCACGCGGGACCGGCGGGCTGCGCCATGAGCTCCTCGCCGCGGGCAAACAGCTTTTCCGGCGACGGAGCGCGTCGCGACCACCACCACGACACCGAGCCGATGAGCATCAGGAGCATCAGCACCAGAACCCAGGTGTTGTCGAAGACCTTTTCCAGGGGACTCTGTTCGTGCTGCCGCGCGATCTCGCCGCGGATCAGGTCCCGCATCAGGGTTCCGCCGACGGGGCCGTGATCGAAGTCGCCGACCGCCGGGGCGGTTTCTTCGGTCCCCCGCGCGCCGTCGACATCGATCGTTCCCGAGTGGGCCAGGTCGACCTTCTTCGGGATCTCCTGCAGCCGCAGCGACAGGACGTAGGCGTCGGGAAAACGGTCTTTCGGCTCCTTCGCGAGGCACTGGCAGACGAGCGAATCGAGCCAGTGGGGGATGTCCGGGACGATCCGCCGCGGACTGTCGAAGCGGCCGAACTTGTGCTTCTGGACGATGTCGAGGGCGCTCTTCCCGGTGAACGGCGGCCGGCCGGTCAGCATCACGTACATGACCGCGCCGAGCGAGTAGATGTCGCTCTGCTTGGTGACCCGCTTCCCCTGGGCCTGCTCGGCAGACATGTACTCCGCGGTGCCGATCACGCCGCCGGTCATCGTGACCTTGGAGGCGGCGAAGACCTGAGCCACGCCGAAGTCGGTCAGCTTGATGAGACCGGCCTCGTCGATGAGCAGGTTCGAGGGCTTCAGGTCGCGGTGGATGATCCCTGAGTTGTGGGCCGACTTGAGGGCCCGGCAGATCTGGACCGCGTAGTCGATGACCGTTCGCCAGGGGATCCGCTTTTCGCGGTAGAGTTTTTCCGCGAGCGTTTCGCCCGCGACGTACTCCATGGCGTAGAAGTAGGTTCCTTCCCACTCGCCGCTCTCGTAGATCTCGACGACGTTCTCACCGCGGACCATCCGCATGGCGTCGATCTCGCGGCTGAAGCGGATGACGAGCCCTGGCTCGAGAGCCATCTGGGGCGGCAGCATTTTGACGGCCGCCTCCCGTCCGGTGGTTTCATGGACGCCCAGGAAGACCTGCCCCATCCCGCCGGCCCCCAGCAGTCGTTCGATGCGGTAAGGGCCGATCCGCTCCGGCGGGGCCGGAACCTGCGTTGTCATGAGATTCCCCGTGGGCGACCGGGAAGGGGGCGGGACGTGCGCGGCCTCCCGGCCGCGACAGGCTCCCTTCGAATGGATTCTCGGGAGGATACCGCCGGGGCCGCGGCAGCGTTAACGTCCCGCGCCGGGGAGTTGTGGTGCGGGGGTATTGGTCGGTGAGGGCGAGGGAGCGGAAACGTCTTGTCCTGCTGGCTCGAAAGATGTCCTTGCCGGCACGGCGATGCCTGCTCAAACCCAATGTGCCACGGCCACTGGGGTCAAGGGGGTCTCACCCCCTTGCCGCCGGAGGCACTTCCATGAGGAACCGTGGGACACAACGGATGACCGCTTTGTGGAACCAGCGATGAAAACTCCCTCACAACTCACCGCTCGCTTTGCAATTCCCACGGGTTGGCGAGGGGGCATACGGCACGGTGTCCGCGCTTGGACACACACTCCTTCAGAAGTCTCTCGACGAGACAAGCCTCCGGCGGGCAAAGGGGCGTTGCCCCTCTGCACTCCCCACCAGGGTGCCCCTGGACCCGGCTGGGCGCAATGCCTAAACACCATCGAGCGAACGCTCCCGGCGGGGCCGCAACCTACCGTCCGGACCGCATCGCCTCCGGCCGGCCCGGACGAACGGGGACCGTCTCCTCAAAACCCGTCGGAAGAATGTTCTGCTCGTCCACCCGCTCAAACACCATCGCCGCGGGAATCGGCGGGAGGATCTTCGAAAGCGCCACCTCGTGCGCCGCGATCGCTTCCCGGCTGCTGACGGGGACAGCCGCCACGATCCGCAGGAATTCACACAGCGCCACGGTCTGCTCCAGCGCACTCCAGTGCGCCTCCGTCTGGGTCCGCCAGTGAGCCGGCGCAACCGAGACAGTCGCCGCCTGCCGCTCGATCGCCTCCAGTTTCCGCAGCAGAATCTCGATCCGGGCCTCGGCCCGCGCAATCTCCCTCGTAACGTCGACGTCCGCTTCCAGTTGCGAAGCCGCCCACGCCATGCTGATCCGCGACAGAAGCGACGCAAAGTCCTCGGCCCCAACTCCGGCATCCTGCAGCGCGGCCGCCGTCCGGGAGCCGTGTTTCCACGAGGCGGCGATCCGGGCCGGTTCAAGTCCTTCCCGGATACTGGACCGCCATCGCGCGAGGTTCTCCCGGGCCGCGCGATCGTGCGACAGTTCCGTGACCGTGCGGTCTTCCGGCTCGGGGGGTCGCGAACCAGGGAGGCGCTCGACAATCTGCAGGAACGCGGCGACTTCGCTCGAATTCAGAGGCTCGGAAATCGCCTTGGCGTTGACCAGCCCGGCCGATTCCGACGTTGCGGCAGGAGGCGAGGGGGGAGCCTCCGAACAGCCGCACAGCAGCAGAAGGCTGAGAACACCCGCCTTCGTCGCCGTCACCGCCGCAGTCGCCACTGCCCGCGCATCGAACTGCATGCGTCCCTCCCTGGACCAAAGGGGTCATTCCGGTTCCACCGTCGATGCCGACTCTAGCGCGAAGTCCGCGGCAGGGTCAAGGGCCGGCGGCCTGCTCCGGTGGAACGCCTTGCACCGACACGTATTCCACATGCCCCCCTGCAACCGGCGAATCGTGCAAACCTTTCCCAGCGTGTCCTTTCCGCTCGCCTCCCCGCCGTTTGGGCCGCCGGAGCGGTCGAATCCGTAGAAGGGCTCCTGGGGCGTGAGTAGGATCATCCGCCCTTCACCGCCCCGTAACGCGATCTTCCTTTTGCGGCGACGCAATCCGGGAGCGATCGCGCGGGCCGAACCGGCGCGGGACAGGTTTGCGCTTCCCCGCCCCTATGGTTCTCTGCACAAAGGTCATCCGTCGATATGGTCCACGCTGTCGTTTCCGAGTCCGATCTCATTTCCCGCGCCCAGACCGCGCTCAGCGAGTGCAACTGGATCGTTGGAGAGTGCGCCGCGCAGTGGACGCAGCGTTACGCCCGCGGCCGGACCGACGCCGATTTCGGCGGTCTGATCGGACTCAGCGGCGATCAGGTCTACCAGCGACGGCGGGTCTGGGAGACGTTTGCCGACGTCCATAGCGAGTACAGCAAGCTGAAGTGGTCGCACTTCTATGCCGCGCTGACGTGGGATGACGCCTCGGAGTGCCTGCAGTGGGCCAACGAGAACGACGCGACCATCAATGAGATGAAGGCGTGGCGCCGGGCTCAGCATGGGGAGAACCTGGCGGAGCCGGCCGAGGACCTCGATCTTCCGCCGTTCGACCCGGTCAATGAGTACCTGACCGTGGAGCCGGGGGTGGTTCAGGAGCCTTCGATGGCGGGCGGTGGCAACCGGTTCCCGCGGGGCGAGGTGGCTGAGGGGACCGAGCGTCCGATTACGGCCGCCGGCTTTGCGCGGGAATCGTCGGAAGGGGAGTATGCCCCTTTCGGCAAGGGGGCTCGTGGGGGTGCTCCGGGTGGCGAAGACGGCGGGAGCAGCAGCCGGGCGGCGGCTTCGGTCGAGCAGATTGTGAAGCGGGTCGTTTCGGCGATTGAGAAGTGCGATGCCGCGATTTCGCCGGCGGTGATTGAGGAATTTGGGGCGTTGTCGATCACGCTGCAGCAGCGGTTGATCAATGCGGTGGACAACCTCGCCGCGAAGGTCGCCGGACTGCGGTAAAGCTGATCATTGCGGGAGCCGCGCCCTGGCCGGCGCGGTTCCCATAGCTCAAACCCAACGTGCCACGGCAGCCTGGGGTCAAGGGGGCCACGCCCCCTTGCCGCCGGAGGCATTTTCGTCCCGGAACCGTGGGACACGACGGATGTCCCCGTTGTGGGACAAGCGTTGAGGACTCCCTCACTCAAGAACGCTTTCGTCGCATTGCCCATTGATTGGTGAGGGGGCATCCGACACGGTGTCCGCGCTCGGACACGTTCTGCTTTCAACGATGTTCGACGAGACGGGCCTCCGGCGGGCAAGGGGATGTGATCCCCTTGCATCCCCCACCAGGGTTCCCCTGGACCGGGTTAACGGTAGAGCTTGCTGTCGAGGGGGTAGAGCGAGATTGCCTCAAAACCCCGAATGTCGATGTCGTACGGACCCTGCGGCTTGTCGAACGATCCATACGTCGCCAGATAATGCTGCAGCCGCCCGATCTTCTGATCGAACGTCGGCTCCAGATCATCCGCACCGGGGGCCTTCCCCCACTGAATCCGCGACCCGGCCGAGGTCAACAGCTCAAAGCTGATCTGATCCACCGCGGCCCCCGACACCGGCTTCCCTCCCCGCGGACCGGCAATCCCCACCAGCCCGAACCGCTTCCAGATCCGCTCCCGGTCCCCTCCCGGCGTCAGCCGGTCCGCAATCTTCGCTCCCCCTTTGACGACCGCATCCTCCCACACCAGCCCCGCCTGCCTGGGAGGCGCGGAGCTCACATTGCGGATGTGCGGAAACGCCTCCGCGTCCTGCGGCGAAAAGTCCTTCGGAGGCAGCAGGACTCCATCGGCATCGACGGGATACAGTCCCGACGACGCTTCAATGAACGCCACCGGCTTGCGGTACGAGAGATCCGCGCTGATCGTGCCGTTCCGGTTCACCGAGACCCGGTTGACCCGGTCGACCCAGGGATGCTTCTGCAGCTCACGGGCGACCGTCTCCGCCGTCTCCGGCTCCAGGAGCGAGAGCAGCGGATCCCGCCCCTCGAACGACTCCTGGACGACATCGGCGGGAATCCACTCATGCCCGCCGGGGACCGCGATCGAACGCGAATCGACACGGTATTCGGGCCGCCCCTTCAGGTTCGGAATCAGCCGTGGGGCGTAGGGGGCAAAGACCCCGATGAACAGCAGGATCGAGAGCGTCAGCAGGATCCGGGGACGCAGCAGCCCGACCAGAATTGAAGGGGACGGCTTGGACGGGGCCGTCGTGACGCGGGGAGTCGAAGAAGGCCGCTTTCCGGGCATGGGATCAGTCGGGCGCAGGGTCGTGCCGCCGCCATGCGAGAATGCTCCTGCTTCTCATCTCGGCTGACCCGCCGCCGAACTTTGCTCCGCTCTAGCCCGCCCGCCGATCCGCTACATCCGGCCACCGGTCGTAGGGAGAAGACACAATCTGCGGGACCGGATTTCCCTGCAGGGCGAGGCGCATCGTCTCTTCGCACAGGGTCCCGAGCGTCCACCCCGCCCGCTCCGCCGCCTTGGGGACGAGGCTGTGATCGGTGAGCCCGGGGACTGTATTGACCTCGAGCACGAACGGTTGACTGGACCGGTCCACCCGGATGTCGACCCGCGACAGCCCGATGACGCCGAGCGAACCGGCGGCGCGGGCCGCGAGAGCGGCGATCCGGTCCCGTTCGCCGGACGTGACGCCGCCGTCGAAGTCGTACCCGGTCGTCTCCCGGCCGTACTTGTCGTCGAAATCGAAGATCTGGCCCGGAACGGTGACCTTCAGCGGCGGCAACGGGCGGTCGTCGAGCAGGCCGACGGTCCACTCGGTCCCGACGATGGCCTGTTCGATCAGCACCACGGGGCCGAACGAGAACGCCCGCTCGCAGGCGGCGATCAACCCGTCCGCCGCGGCCACGAACGAAACCCCCAGGCTCGATCCCTCCTGGTCCGGCTTCACCACCAGCGGAAAGCCCACGGACTCGGCGAGCGACCGGAGTTCCTCACGCGAGCGCGACGCCTGGACGACGAGGCCGCGGGGAGTCGAGATCTCGTGGTTTCGAAACTCTGCCTTGGCGGCCGACTTGCTGAAGGCGAGCCGCGATGCCGCCGGGCCGCTTCCAGTATAGGGAATCCCCCGACGTTCGAGGATCTTCTGGACCTGCCCGTCTTCGCCGAATCGACCGTGCAGGGCGATGAAGGCGAAATCGCCAAGCTGCCAGCGGAACCTTTCGACCGACTCTTCCAGCGGGTCCAGCGGACGAACGGCATACCCGAGCGATGCGAGGGCACACGTCACGGCCCGTCCGCTCCTCAGGCTGATCTCCCGCTCGGACGAGCCTCCGCCGAGCAGCACGACGATCCGGCGGACCCCAGCGACCAGTTCCCGCATGGCGCGACCTCCCTGTCCTACGGTTGTCAGCGGAAAGCGATTCCCCCGTGCGGCGAGGCACTCCGGCCGCCCGCAACGAGGGATCCGACTCGACCCGAAGGCCGGCCTCTCACCACACCTGGATTTCCAGCTCGAGATCGACGCCGTACTTCTCCGCGACCGTCGTCCGGATCAGGTCGATCAGCGTCAGGACGTCCGCCGAGCGGACCCCGACGTCGGTCACGATGAAGTTCGCGTGGCGATCGCTCACTTCGCACTTCCCGACGCGAGTCCCCTTGAGACCCGCCTGCTCGATCAGGGCTCCCGCGCTCTGGCCGCGGGGATTCTTGAAGATGCACCCGGCCGACTGGAACGAGAGGGGCTGCGCCGCCTTCTTCAGGACCCAGGTCTTCTTCATCCGCTGGGCGATCTCGTCCGCATTCTCCGGCTTGAGATCGAACTCCACCGACAGAATCGCGAGTTCGTTGAGGCTGCTGGACCGGTAGGCGAAGGAAAGCTCGTCCTCCTCGCGGACGACGATGTCTCCCTGGGCGGTCAGCACCGTCACGCGGGTGACGTGTTCGCCGATCTCGCCGGTCCGGCCGCCGGAGTTGCCGCGGACCGCTCCGCCGACGGTCCCGGGGATCCCGACCAGCGACTCCAGTCCCGCCAGGCCCGCTTCCGCGGCCCGGGTAACGACATGCGACAGGAGGGCTCCGGCCCCCGCCTTGAGCCGCTCCCCTTCGATGGTGACTTCGGCAAAGGCCGGGGCGGAAAGGCGGATCACCGCCCCCGGCACCCCTTCGTCACGGACGAGGATGTTCGATCCCCCGCCGAGGACGCGGATCGGCAGTCCGGCGGCGTGACAGGCGGACGCGACCCCCTTCAGCTCGTCGACGCTCCGCGGCTCGAAGAAGAGCTGGGCCGGTCCCCCCACCTTCATCCAGGTGTGCGGGGCCAGCGGCTCGTCACGCCGCGTGATTTCGTTGAAGTCGTCGAGAGAGGGCATGACACACGCGTTCAATGTTTCCGGCCCCGGCGACAAGAAACACGTCCCCCGGGCGGGCGTCAGTCTCTAATGCCGCCGAGACATGGTCAAGGCTTGGTACGAATCGGGCCGGAACCCCCTCCCGGGTGATTTCGTCCGCCAGCGATCGCGACACCGTGACATGCTCCGATCCGTAGACTTCCCGAGCCCCGAAGACCGGGCAGATCAGGACGTCATTCGCGTCGGCGAAGGCAGAGGCGAACTCGTCAAACAGGGCTCGCGTGCGGGACAGCTGATGCGGCTGGAACGCGCATCGGATTCGCCGGTCGCCATAGGCCTCCCGCACGGCTCGCAGCGTGGCGCGGATTTCCGTCGGGTGGTGGGCATAATCGTCGATAACGGTCACGCCGCGGAACTGGCCGACGACTTCCAGCCGCCGCCGCAGTCCCGTGAACGACTCCAGCCCGGCCAGGATGGCGTCGGTCGGAACGTCGAGAACATCGCACACCGCCGCGGCGGCCGCCGCGTTGCCGATCTGGTGACCTCCGAGGTGCGGCCAGCGGACCGCCCCCATCCGTGATCCATCGTGAAACAGGTCGAAAGCGACCTCGCCGCCGCCCTGGCTCCGCATCGACGCCGACCATCCGGAGGTGGCGGGCTCCGGCGAGTACCAAGCGATGCGGCCGTTGCAGCTTCGCGCAAGCTCCGGGGCCTCGGGAGACCGGCGGTTGAGGACCAGGGTCCCCTCGCGGGGGATCCGGACCGCAAACTGGCGGTAGGCCTCGACCATCTCGTCGACCGTCGCATAGCAGTCGAAATGATCGGGCTCGATGTTCAGGATCACGCCGACCTGCGGCGAGAGGTGGAGGAAGTGCCGCCGGTATTCGCAGCTCTCGACGACGAGCGGCCCGCTCCCGCCCCGGCCGTTACGGGCGGCGCCGATCGCTTCCGCCCCGCAGAAGACCGAGGGATCGCGACCAGCGGCCTCCAGGATCGAGGCGATCATCGCGGTGGTCGAGCTCTTGCCGTGCGTCCCGGCGACCGAGATCCCGACACGGCCGCGCATCAGCGTTCCGAGGGCCTCGGGATAAGAGAGTGTGCGGATACCCCGGCGACGGGCTTCCTGGAGTTCCGGATGCTCGTCCGGAACAGCTGCGCTGTGGATCACTGCGGAGACGGGTTCGGAGAGGTTCTCGACCCCTTGCCGCGCCGTGGCCGAGATCCCGTGACCGGAGAAGTGGCTCCGCAGGTCGGGAGTCAGGGCGGTGTCGGATCCTGAGACGCAGCAGCCGGAATCCGCCAGCCACTCCGCGAGGGCCTTCATCCCGGCGCCGGCCACGCCAACGAGATGCACCCGGTCGAACGGGACCGGGACGGAAAGAGGGGCGGAACCCGCCCGAGTCCTGAAAGCAGGGGAGAGCGCCGGGGCGCCGATGCTGTCGCCGGAATGTTCGTCCATGATTTCCTGTTCACGCATCGGCCAGTCCGTTGGCCGATGGGCGGAACGTACCGCGATCGCGGCCCGGCGGGAAAGGCGAATCCGTCCGGTCCTCCGGCCTGCATCGTCCTCCTCCCGAAGATCGAACAGTGTCTTAACATGCGATCTGGAGCGGTTTTGCGGGGCGAGCCACCGGTTTCCCCCGGTTGATTCGCCGTAGGAATCCGGCTCCCCGTGTGGCGAAGAGGGGCGGACGGTCGACATACTGAAATGACTCGATGTGTCGTCCCGTGCGACGGACGCCCGCCCGACCCCCGCAACCGCCCCGGTTGCCCCAGCCCTCCAAGTCTTCCATGGCCCAGCGACTCCAAGGCATTTTCACCCCCAACCTGGTCCCGTACGACAGCCAGGGGGACATCAACGAGCCGGAGTTCCGTCGGTACATCGACTGGCTGATCTCGCGTGGGGTTCATGGCCTCTATCCGAACGGGTCGACCGGAGAATTCACGCGGTTCACCCCGGAAGAGCGGCGGCGGATCCTGGCGATCGTCGCCGACCAGGTCCGCGGGCGGGTTCCGATCCTCGCCGGGGCTGCGGAGGCGAACGTCAAGGAGACGCTGAAGGCGTGCGAGTACGCCTATTCGCTCGGCATCCGCGCCGTCGCGATCGTTTCCCCCTTCTATTACAAGCTCAGCCCGGCGTCGGTGTGCGCGTACTTCCGGGAGATCGGCCGGAACACGCCGATCGACGTGACGCTCTACAACATCCCGATGTTCGCCAGCCCGATCGACGTCCCCACGGTGCAGCGGCTGAGCGAGGAGTGCGACAAGATCGTCGGGATCAAGGACTCCTCCGGCGAGCTGCCGCACATGATCCGGATGATCAAGGCGGTCCGGCCGAACCGTCCCGAGTTCTCGTTCCTGACCGGCTGGGACGCGGCCCTGATGCCGATGCTGCTCGTCGGCTGCGACGGTGGAACGAACGCTTCGAGCGGTGTCGTTCCCGAGCTGACGCGGCGGCTGTATGACCTCACCATGGCCCGGAAGATCGACGAGGCCCGCGAGCTGCAGTACGACCTCGTGACGCTGTTCGACACGATGATCTACCAGGCGGAGTTCCCGGACGGCTTCCGCGCGGCAGTGAACCTCCGCGGGTTCCAGATGGGCCAGGGGCGGCAGCCGCTGTCCGAGAAGCAGCAGACCGACCTCACGACGCTCAGCCGGACGCTGCAGTGCCTGCTGTCGTCGCAGGGCTTCACCGATCAGCCGATCGGCGGCTGCCCGGTCGATGGGGCCTCGAAGCCGGTCGGACAGGACGTGACGGTGATCGTCCAGACCGTCGTGGCGGAGCTGAAGCGCCGCGGACTGATGTCCTGAGCCGCCGACTTACTGCGAGTCGTTGATGACCGTGCAGGGGGTCTTGCGGCTGATCCGCTTCATGAGCCCCGTCAGCACGCGGCCGGGACCGATCTCGTAGAACTCGGTGATGCCGGCGTCGAGCATCGACTTCACGCAGTCCTCCCATCGGACGGGGCTGACCACCTGCCGGACGAGAACCTCCTTGATCTCCTGCGGGTCGGTGTGGGACTTCGCGTCGACGTTCGAGACGACCGGAATCCGCGGGGAGGAGAGGTTCGCCGGAGCGAGAGCCTGACGGAGCCGCTCGTCCGCCGGCTTCATGATGTCCGTGTGGAAGGCCCCGGCGACGGCGAGCGGAACGACGCGGGCGTTGGCCGCCTCGGCGAGATCGATCGCCTTTTCGATGGAGGCGTTCACACCGGAGACCACGAGGTTTCCGGGGCAGAGATAGTTGGCGATCTCGAGCGTTCCGGTCCTGGCCGCTTCGTCACGAATCTGCTGCACCTGCTCCAGGCTGAGCATGAGGATGCTGGCCATTCCCGAGGGAGTGGCGTCCGCTGCATCCTGCATCGCCCGTCCGCGGGCCTGGACGACGCGGAGGCCGTCTTCGAACGACATCGCGCCGGCGAAGACGAGGGCCGTGTATTCGCCGAGGCTCAGGCCGGCGCTCATCTCGCACCGCTCCGCGAGACCGGGCTGATCCGCCTTCAGCTTCTCGAGGCAGGCGAGGCTCGTCACGAAGATCGCCGGCTGGCTGACCGCGGTCGAGTCGAGCTCGGCCGACGGCCCCTCGAAGCAGAGCTGCTTGAGGTCGTAACCGAGGATCGCATTGGCCCGGTCGAAGAGTTCCGCCGCCGCGGGGCAGGACTCCGCGATCTTCTTCCCCATGCCGATGTGCTGGGCTCCCTGGCCGGGGAACATGAACGCGACTCGTTCCATGACTTCACTCCTGTTCGCGACTTCTGGCGGAACGATGGTGTAGTCGAGGGACCGGCACGGGGCAATCGTCCTCTTTCGCAGAACCGGTTTTCGAAAGTCAAGCTGCGAATCGGGGACAGCGGCGTCCGAAGTTGTGAATCCCCGGATGGCACGGACCTCCTTGGAAGACGGAAGGAGACGTTGCGTTTTGTCAGCTAGCTGACACAATCTTGAGATAGAGGTCCTCCCCCAAGGACTTCGTGCCGACCTGCCGGTTTTTTGAATGCGCCCGAACTCGAATGCCGAGTGAGTCCGTGCGCATACCGGTCCCGCCTGCACAATTGGTTTCATGTCGACGATTGAAACGCACGACTACACCGAACTCGATCTTCAGAGTCGGCGACTGATCCTGCTGGTTCCCTTCCTCGCCGCAACGGTCGTCTGGAGTTGGTGGACCACAAACCCGTACATCCCGTGGCTGCTGGCGGTCCCGATCGCCTACTTCTTTCTGTGCGCCACAAGCCTGCTGCATGAATTCATTCATCGCATCAACCACGTCCGCTGCCGGTGGTGGGCCCGCTTCATCGGAATGCTGATCGTCACCCCGGCAACCGCCTACCGTGAGACTCACGTCCGCCATCACGCTTACCTGAATCGTCCGGTCGACTGGGAGCTGTGGCCCTATTCCGATCCGAACTGCTCGCGGGGCTTTCGCCGGCTCTTTGCCTGGTTCGACATCCTGGCCGGGCTTGCGACCTCCCCGCTGGTCTACGGACGGATCTACTGGTCGCGGCAATCCCCGCTCTCGCCCGAGGTCCGGCGGCAGATCACGTTCGAATACCTCGCCTCACTCGTCTTCTGGGGCGCCGTCATCGCCGGAGTGGCCTACTACGGACAGTGGTGGAACTTCACCCTCGCCGTCATGCTGCCATGGTGGATGGCGGGGGTCATGCAGACGATGCGGAAGTTCACCGAGCACCTCGGGATGAGCAGCTTCGATCCGCTGGAAGGGACCCGCACGGTCCATGGCGGCAACGTCATTACGCGGGTCTGCTCGTACCTCAACAGCGACATCTTCGTCCACGGACCGCATCACCGCAGCCCGATGGTCACGGCGGACGAGCTGGACACCTTCGCCACCGAACTCCGGACGCAGCAGGAGCGGAAGCTGCCGTTCTACCGGACGTACTTCGCGGCGACGTGGGCAATGCTCCCGCACCTGCTCCTGAACCCCGGCTGCGGGGAGAACGCAACACCGGGCCCGACGGACCCTTCGCAGTCCGCCCCGGTCACCGCCTGAGCTTCAGAGGTCTGCGACCGGCACCGAGGCCGCCGCGCGAAGTCCTCTCGCGGGATCAGATCTTGTAGATCGCCCCGAACCGCGACTTCAGGTGCCGCAGCAGCGGCTCGGCCGAGAGCGGCTTCCCGGTCACGAGTTCCACGAGCCGACTGGCTCGATACTGCATGCCCCGCTCGTGAATGTTTCGGTTGAGCCAGGTCTTGAGGGCCAGGAATTCCCCGCGGCGGAACTGCTCGTCCAGATCGGGAATGTCCTTCCGCGCCTGTTCGAAGAACTGGGCCGCATACATGTTGCCGAGCGAGTAGGTCGGGAAGTACCCGATCAGCCCCGCGCTCCAGTGGACATCCTGGAGGCAGCCCAGGGCGTCGTGCGGCGGCGTCATGCCGAACGAGTTCGTGAACGCGTCGTTCCACGCTCCCGGCAGGTCGGCCGGCGAGAGGTCTCCCGCGATCAGCGGCCGCTCCAGCTCGAACCGGAGCATGATGTGGAGGTTGTAGGTGACCTCGTCCGCCTCGACCCGGATCCACGAGGGACGGACGTCGTTGATGGCGGTGTGGAATTCGTCGAGGGAGGCGCTGCCGAGAGCCTCGGGGAACGCCTTCCGGGCCAACGGGAAGAAGTGGTCCCAGAACGGCCGGCTCCGTCCGACGAGGTTCTCCCACATCCGCGACTGGGACTCGTGGATCCCGAGTGAACAGGAATCGCCGACCGGCAGGCCGAAGTCCTCTTTCACGAGCCCCTGTTCGTAGATCCCGTGCCCCGCCTCGTGAAGCGTCCCGAAGAAGGCTCCCGGGAAGTGGTGTTCGTCGTACCGGGTCGTCAGTCGGCAGTCGCCGGGCCCGATCCCGCTGCAGAAGGGGTGGGCCGCCTCGTCGAGCCGTCCCGCGTCGAAGTCGAAGCCGATCGTCGTCGCCCCCCGTCGCGAAAACTCGCGCTGCGCCGGGACGGGATACGAGCGGGTCAGGATCGACGTGTCGACTTTGACCGGGCTCTGCTGAATCGCCTGAACGAGCGGGACGAGCTCGTTGCGGAGCCGGGCGAAGACGTCGGCGATCTCGGCGGAGCTCGCTCCCGGCTCGTATTCGTCGAGGAGGGCGTCGTATGGCACCGCGCCGCCGATCGCCTGGGCTTCCTCGCGTTTGAGGGCGACCATCTTCTCGAGCCACGGGCGGAAGGCCTGGAAGTCCCGAGCCTTCTTGGCCCCGACCCAGGCCTGTTGCGACAACGTCGCACAGTGTGACAGTTCTTCGACGAGCCGCCGGGGGAGTTTCGTCGCCCGGTCGAATCGCCGCCGCGCTTCGCGGACGGAAGCGGATTCGCGTGAGTCATCGGCGGGAACGGCGGTCTCCGCGACGCTCAGCAGTTCGGCCAGCTTCGGTGAGGTGGCCCGATCGTGGGCCATTCCCGAGAGCATGGCCAGTTGCTGGGCGCGGTGTTCTGCGCCGTGGATCGGCAGGTAGGTCTGTTCGTCCCAGCCGAGGACGCTCGCGCACGATTTGAGGAGGGCGACTTCGCGAAGTTCCTGCGCGAGGCGGCGATACGCCTCCGGTGCGTCTGGCATCGACAGCTCTCTTCCTGACAGTTCTGTTGCGGCGGCCCGCTGCAGACAGGGATCCGGCCCGGTGGACCGGCCCGCTTACGAAGAGCGAACCCAGTAGATCGTGATCAGCGTCGACAGTCCCATCACGAGCACCGTGTAGAGGAACAGGACCGACAGCATCTGGGTGATGTGCGTTCCCGCTTCGGTGTCGGCGGCGATGAACTGTTTGACTTCCGCCGGCTCGAAGGCCGAGTCGGAAGTGGGATTCGCGACGGGGGCAGCGTTGTCGGACATCGTGTTCGGCGCGGTGGAGGTTTGAGTTTTCGTCATCTTGACGTCCCGTTTGCGGTGTGTCGAGTCTTTTCCCTTGCCGGGAATGAGCCGGAACCACGTCCTTGCCGGCACGGCTATGCTCGCTCAAACCCATCGTGCTACGGCAGCCGGGGTCAAGGGGGGCAACCCCTTGCCGCCGGAGGCGCTTCCCTGAGGAACCGCGGTAGACAACGGACGCCCCCTTTGGGGACCCGGCGTTGAGGACTCACAGCTCGCTCTGCAATCGCCGCGTGTTGGTGAGGGGGCATACGGCACCGCGTCCGCGCTTGGATACGTGCTCCTTCAGACGGTTCTCGACGGCCAGGCCTCAGGCGGGCAAAGGGCCAGAAAAGCAACACAGGCCCCTCTGCACTCCCCACCAGGGGTGACCCCCTGGACCCCGGTTCGACTGGCCGACCTTCCAATCTCCCCTATGATCCCTCGATCACCGATGCAGAAGGCCCGTCCGCCCCGCGCATCCGTCCGGTCCACCGAGGCCGGAGCCCGATTCGTCTGCTTCCGTCTCGCTCATGTCGCTCCTGAAGATCCGTGGGGGGACACTCTACGACCCACAGAACGCCATTGACGGAGAGGTCCGCGACCTCTGGTGCCGCGACGGCCGGATCATTCCCCCTCCGCAGGATCCCCTTACCCGCCCCGACCGGGAGATCGACGCCACGGGAATGGTCGTCATGCCCGGCGGTGTCGACATGCACTGCCACATCGCCGGCCCCAAGGTCAACGCCGCGCGAAAAATGCGGCCTGAGGAAAAACGCCGCTCCCCGGTGATCCCCCGAACGGAGCGAACTCGTTCAGGAACGACCGGAAGCGTCCCCAGCACCTTCGCCACCGGCTACCTCTACGCCGGCCTCGGCTACACCTCCGCCTTCGACGCCGCGATCCCCGCCATCATGGCGCGGCACACGCACGACGAGTTCGAAGATACCCCCCTGATCGACAAGGGGTTCTACGTCCTGATGGGGAACAACCAGTACATCCTCCGGCAGATCGCCGCGAACGAACCGCAGCGGCTCAAGGCGTATGTGGCGTGGCTGCTGGGGGCTGCCAAGGCGTACGCCTGCAAGCTGGTGAACCCCGGGGGAGTCGAGACCTGGAAGAGCGGAGGCCGGAATGTCTCGGGGCTCGACACGCCGGTCACGCATTTCAACGTGACACCGCGGCAGATCATTCGCGAAGTGACGCGGGCCGCCAACGAACTCGGCCTCCCGCATCCGGTTCACATCCACTGCAACAACCTCGGCCTCCCCGGAAACTGGTCGACGACGCTCGACACGATGCAGTCCCTCGAAGGTTTCCGCGGGCACCTGACCCACATCCAGTTCCACAGCTACGGCGGCGATCCCGACAACCAGGCGACGTTCCGCTCGCAGGTCCCGGAGCTGGTCGAGTATTTCAACTCGCACCACAACCTCACGGTCGATGTCGGACAGGTCCTGTTCGGCCCGACGACGTCGATGACCGGCGACAGCCCGCTCGGCTATTACCTCCACCGGGTCTTCGGCAAGAAGTGGTTCAGCGGCGACCTCGAGATGGAGGCCGGGTGCGGGATCGTTCCGGTCGAGTATCGGGATAAGTCGTTTGTCCACGCTCTTCAATGGGCAATCGGCCTCGAGTGGTATCTCCTCGCCGCCGACCCGTGGCGGATCGCGATGAGCACCGACCATCCCAACGGCGGCTCGTTCCTCGCCTATCCGGAGATCATCGCCCTCCTGATGGACCGCTCCCGTCGCCAGGAGGTCCTTGCCCGGGCTCCGGCGAAGGTTCGCGAGTCCTGCACACTCGGCGACATTACCCGCGAATACACCCTGTCCGAGATCGCCATCATCACCCGCGCCGCTCCAGCCCGGATGCTCGGCCTCACACAGAAGGGGCACCTCGGCCCCGGCGCGGATGCCGACATCACGATCTACCAGCCGCGGGACGACATCCAGAAGATGTTCGAGATCCCGCGGTACGTGGTCCGCGCCGGCCGCGTGGCGGTCGAAGATGGCGAGATCCGCGAGCCGGTCGACGGCCAGCTCCACTATGTTGAGCCGGAGTACGACCCGGACTGCCTTCCCGACATCCGGGAGTGGTTCGAAGCGAACTACTCGATCCAGTTCAACAACTATCCGATCGCGGAGCACGAGCTCCGAAACTCCGTGCGTCGGCCCATTTGAAGTTCCCACGGGGCGCGGCTGTGGCGCAGGAGACAGATTTCAGAGCTGGTCCGGCGGGAAGGGGGCGACGCTGGCTTTTGGGGTCTCGTCCACCTGCAGCCGAAAGACATCCGGGCGGGCGTAGTGACCAACGACGTCGAGGTCGAAGGTCCCGCGGATCCGCTCGCGGCGGTCGAGTCTGGCCGTGAGGATCGTCTCGGCGTCGTACACCGGCCCGGCGAGCAGCTCTCCAAAAGGAGAGACGATGCAGCTTCCGCCTCGGATTCCGGGAGACGACTCCTTCTCGTCCGGAGGAAGGAACTGGCACGCCGAAAGGACGAAGCAGCGTCCTTCGATCGCGATGTGCCGCATCGTCGGGATCCAGGTCGGCCGATCATCGACGGTCGGCGCGCAGTACAGCTCCACCCCCTTGGCATACATCGCCATCCGCAGGAGCGGCATGTAGTTCTCCCAGCAGATGACGGCGCCGAGCCGGCCGTGCAGTGTCTCGACGACCGTCAGCGTGGAGCCATCACCGCATCCCCAGAGGACTCGCTCGAGGGCGGTCGGCATCAGCTTGCGATGCTTTCCCAGGAGCTCCCCGCCGGGGCCGAAGAACAGGACCGTGCAATACAGCGTCGCGCCGGCGCGTTCGATGATGCCCGTGACGAGATGGATCCCGTTCTCGCGGGCGACCGTGGCGAGGAACTCGAACTCCGGACTCGGGATCGCGACGGCTCCCTCGAAATACTCCCGGAACTCCTCCCTCCCCTCCGGAGTCCGCTGCCCCAGGCTGAGGCCGAACAGCTTCCCCTTGGGATACCCGCCAACGAACGCCTCGGGAAAGAGGACGACCTGAGCGCCGGCCTGTTTGGCCTGGGCGGCGAGCCCCGCCAGCTTGTCGAGCGTCCGCGGCGTGTCGAACAACACCGAACCGGCCTGGACGACGGCGACCTGAACGTACGGATCGGTCTCGTGCGAACTACTCATGGGACTGCTCCTCCTGCGAGCGGACGATGCCGAGCGACCGGAGCCGCGAGGCGAGCGTGGCCGGGTTGAGACCGAGGAACTCCGCCGCGCTCCCCGGCCCGGAGACCTTCCAGCGGGTCGCCTTAAGGACGGCGACGAGGTTCTCCCGTTCAAGTGTCCGCATCTCCGCCTCCGTCATGAGTCGCGGCGTGGCTGGCTCTTCGATCTTCGGAGAGGACTTTCTCCCGCGTTCCTTCAGGTGCGAGAAGTCGAGCCCCCGCGCGGCGTCGACAGTCTGATGCGCAATGACCGCCCGCTCCATGACGTTCCGCAGCTCGCGGACGTTCCCCGGCCATTCGTACGCCTGAAGGAGGGCGGCCTGATCGCGGGAGAGGCGGGGAGCGGTGAGGCGGTACTTCCTCGAGTAGAACTCCGCGAAGTGCCGGGCCAGCAGGAGAACGTCCTCTGACCGCTCGCGGAGCGGCGGAACGTCGATCTGGAAGACGCTCAGCCGGTAATAAAGATCCTTGCGGAACCGCCCGCGGCGGGCCTCCTCTTCCAGGTCCCGGTTCGTAGCGGCGATGAAGCGGACGTCCCCCTTCCGCGTCCGCCCCTCCCCGACCCGCTCGTACGTCCCCTGTTCCAGCACCCGGAGGAGCTTGGCCTGCATCGGGAGCGGGATCTCGCCGATTTCGTCCAGGAACAGCGTCCCCTGCTCGGCGAGCTGGATCCGTCCCGCGCGGTCGTGGACCGCCCCGGAGAACGCCCCGGCGACATGGCCGAAGAACTCGCTCTCGAAGAGCTCCGCGGGAACGGCGGCGCAGTTCACCGTGATCAGCGGATGGGCCGCGCGGAGGCTCTGCTGGTGGATCGCGCGGGCCACCAGTTCCTTGCCCGTCCCGGACTCCCCCTGGATGAGCGTCGTGGCGTCGGTCCGGGCGACCAGTCGGATTCGGCTCTCCAGGTTCCGCATGACGGGGCTTTCTCCGACGAGGTCGCCGGCCTGATGCGAGGCCTTGACTTCGTCGCGGAGGTATTCATTTTCAGACGCCAGCTGGTCCCGCAGTTCGCGGATCCGGGCGAAGGCGTCGTTGTTCGCGATCCGGCTGGCGGCGTCATCCGCAAACGCGCGGAGCCAGGCGAGGTCGTCCTCGCTGGGGGACTGGCGGGTGAAGACGGCGAGGACACCGAGCAGCTGATCGTGGTGGATCATCGGCTGGCCGATCACCCCCTTGATTCCTTCGCGGCGGACCCACTCGGGATCGGCGATCCACGGCGAGCGGGCGCTCACCTTCCGGTCTTCGACCGGCTCGCGGGTCTGGGCGATATGGCCAACCTTCCCGAAGCCGAACGGGATTCGCGAGAACCGCCCCTCCAGACCTGACCAGTCGGTGCCGTCGACGGACCGCCCGGCGCTGGCGCTGAGCCTCAAGCAATTCTCGTGCGACTCACACCGATCCGGAGCGGGGCAGCGTCCGCACTGGGGCTTCGGGATGACGAGCCACACGCGTGCGAGCGCAGCGCCGCAATGATCGACCAGCCCGGTTACGAGCTCATGCAGGATGTCGGGCGTGGACCGCTGCCGGGCCATGGCCAGCAGGAGTTGGCGGCACTGCTCCGGCGAGACGAGAGAGGTTCGCATTGTTGTGATATTTCACGAAGGCGTTTGCGAATTATCGCTCTTTCGTGAATTCCCACAATGCTGTCCGCGAAGAAGTTATTTCGCAACACCCGCAATAGAAAGCCGTTGTGTCATTCCATTCCCTATGGAGCGGGAATTGCAAAGGCTCTCATCGTCTCAAGGAGCTTACGATGAGAATGATCTCGCGAGTGTGGACGGCCCTTCGTCTGCGGTGCCCGCGCTGCCAGAGCGGCGGCCTGTTCCAGCGGCCGATGACCATGTATGCCGCCTGTCCGCATTGCGGCCTCGGCCTGGAACCCGATCCCGGCTTCTATCTGGGATCAATCTACGCCAACTACGCCGCCACCGTCCTGCTGACCTCAGCGATCTTCATTCTGGCGGTGCACGTCTACGGCTTCGACAAGCGCGTCGTGCTCTGGGGCTGTGCCGCAATCACGGTCCTCTTTCCCATCTGGTTCTTTCGCTACGCCCGCAGCGTCTGGCTCTCGCTGATGTATGCCGTCAGCTCGAGCAGCTTTCGAACCAGATCGCCGGACTCGACCGGCGCTCCCCGCGCCGCGTCATGACGTGATGCCCCGGCCCCCCGCGGACCGTGCCTCCCCGTCAATCGATCCTTCCGGATGTCCCCCTTCCCCGCACCTGCATTTCCCCTTCGGAGAACGTCACCATGAGCACCGCCCAACTCGAACGCCCGACTTCCGGCGTGTCCCGAGATCATTCGTTTCTGTCCCCGGTCCCCGTCGAAGCCGACGTCGCGCCGCCGGATCGCGCGGCTCCGGCCGTTCTCACGCCGGGACCGTTCGCGGAGGACGATGAAGCTGCGTTTCGAAGCGACGATGCGATGGCCGGCGGGATGATCAGCGTCATCCTGGCCATCGCCTTCTGCGTCCTGGTGGCCCTGGTCGCCGGTGTCAGCTACTGGACCGTGGCCGTGACGACGACGCCATAGACCGCGGTACGTGACGTCGCCTCAGGTGGTCTCTGCCAAGCGTCGACTCAGTCGGAATTTGAAGACCGTGAGCGCCGCCGCTCCTCATCCGCCTCAGAGCAGCGCCTTGATGACCTGGCCGTGATCCGTCGCCGGAGCGACCGCGCCGAACTCCGTCCGGAACTCGTGCGCGGGATCGATGCCGATGGCCGTCATCAATGTCGCCAGGAGGTCCGGCACCTTCGCCTCTCCCTCCGTGATCCTGTGGCCCGACGCATCGGTGGCCCCGATCGCCAGCCCACCGCGAAGACCACCCCCGCCCACAACGACCGGAGTCACCGCCGGGAAGTGATCCCGGCCGGTATTCCCGTTGATCTGCGGCGTCCGTCCGAATTCTCCCATCCAGACGAGGACCGTCTCGTCCCACAGCCCGCTGCTCCGGAGGTCGTCGATCAGCGCGGCCCAGGGGCGGTCGATCTCGCCGCAGAGCCGCGACACCTGGCTGAAGTTGTTGTCATGCGTGTCCCAGCCTCCGTGCGCGATCTCGACAAACTGCACCCCCGACTCCAGGAGCCGCCGGGCCAGGAGGCACCGCTGACCGAACTCACTCTCCCCGTAGCGGAGCTTGTCCGCCTCCGCGGCGTTCTCGACGTCAAGGGCTTTGACGAACGGCGTGGTCAGCATCCGCTCGACCTTCCGCAGCGACGCCTTGCGGCGGTCGAGCGCCGCGTCCGCATGGGCCGCGTCGAAGCCGCTGTTGAACTGTTCGAGCGTGCGGAGCGTCCCCCGCTGCCTCCGCAGGCCCGTGATCAGCCGCACCGCTTCGGCCGGATTCTCCACGGCGAACGGGGCATGGTCCGGCCCCATGTAGGCGGGCCCGAGCCCGCGGGCCCCGATCGAAACGAACAGCGGAAAGTCAGCCGGCGGATTCTCGTGCGAGACGACCGCCCCCAGTGTCGGCCGCGGGAACGCCTGGACGAACGGGTAGCCCGTGTGCAGGAAGTGCTCTCCCCGGTCGTGATCCCCCTCCGGCGAGGTGAGGCCGCGGAGAAGGCTCAGGTGCTCCATCCGCTTCGCGATCTCCGGAAGATCCGCGGCGATCGAGACGCCGGGAACGGCCGTCTGGATCGCCTGCGTCGGCCCGCCGGTCGCCGTCCCGGGCTTGGGATCGAAGGTGTCCATCTGGCTCGGCCCACCGCCCATCCAGAGGACGACGCACCGCTTGGTCCGCCGGCTTCCGTCCGCGGCGAAGAGCCGGTCGCAGCGGTGCTTCAGGGCCAGCGAAAACAGTCCGCCGAGAGATCCGGTCACGAACCGGCGACGCGTCAGATGGCTGGACATCGGAACCTCCGAAGAGACGAACGGGCGAAGAGACGAAGGGACGGCGGGAACGGAACCCAGGTCGGACAGGCGGTCAGTGGTTGAACGCGAACTCGCTGGAGTGCAGCAGGATGTAACCGACCTCGCGCGGAGTCCGGCCCCGGAGGGATTCCCGCTCGGCCGATGTCGGCGTGCGGCCAAGGAACCGGACGAACAGTTCGTCCATTCCGCCGGACGCCTGAGGCGCGTCATCGACGAGCCGGGACATCAGTCCCTGGACGGTCTCGCGATACTCCCACGAGGCGCTGAAGTCCCCGTCGAGAGCGTCGCCGAGGAACGTCCGGACGAACTCGCTCCGCTCCTCCGGCCTGGGAGCGCGGCCGGTCGCGGTACACATCGACTCGTACCACTGCTCGGGAATCAGCGGCTTGATCGGGCGGACGGCGAACAGCCGGACGCGGGAGTCGTCCGCTTTGGCAGAGGTCGACGCGAGCTGGTACGCGCGGGATCCGCAGACCAGCCGGACCATGTGCCGCGTATCGAACCCCGTCCGGATCGCCTCGTCGGACAGCCATTCGAGCAGTTCCGGGGCGGCGGCCGGGTTGTCGCGGCTGACGTCGTCAACGGGGTGCACGATTCCCCGGCCGACCAGGTGATACCAGATCCGATTCGAGAAGTTCCGGGCGAAGGGGCGGCTGCGGGTGAGGAACAGGCCGAATTCGGCCCGCCATCGCGACGTACGGGGCTCGGCTCCCGAGAGGAACCGCGGCCGCTGGGCGGCCTCGACTTCCCGGACCACGTCGACGAGCTCCGTGTTCCCGTTCGACACCTCGCGGCGCTCGACGGCATCGAAGAAGCGGTTCATCCGCTGGAAGTCGGCCTGGGTCCAGCGGTCGAAGGGGTGGTCGTGGCACCGGGCGCAGTCGAGCCGGATCCCCAGGAACGCCCGCGAGACTTTGACGACCGGCTCCTCCGGATACCGCAGCAGAAAATTGACCGGTCCCGTGAACGCCGACTCACCCGAGGCGGAAACGAGGTCGAGTGCGATCTGGTCGTACGGGCGGTTGGCGCGGAGCTGCGCGTGCAGCCAGTCGGTCAACGTCTGGCGGTCGGTCGAGTCATCCGCATAGCCGTAGAGCTGCGTCGTCCAGAGTTCCGACCAGAAGCGGTTGAACTCCTCTGTGTCGAGCAGGCGGTCGACGAGCGCTGGGCGGTCCGGGCTCCGGAGGAACTCCTCCCGTTCGGCGGTTGTCGGGATTCGTCCGAGGAGATCGAGCGAGACCCGCCGGAGGAACTGCTCGTCGGAGCAGGGGGCGGCGGGCTCGACGGCATGCCGCCGCCATGTCTCTTCGAGATGGGTGTCGATGGACGGTGCGGTCTGACCGAAGGCGACTGGTCCGGCAGTCAGAGCGAACAGGATGATCGCCAGGCGGAGCATCGAGGTTCCTTCGGAGAGGATTGTTTGGTGGATGAGGTTGGGGATGAAAGGACTGGCGTTCGTCCTGTCCCAGGTCTCGAGACCTGAGTGACAAGACGAACCACGTACTCGCCGGACGGACTCTCTTAGCTCAAACCCAACTTTCGACGGCAGCCGGGGTCAAGGGGGCAACCCCTTGCCGCCGGAGGCACTCCTGTGAGGAACCGTGGGACACAACGGACGTCCGTTTTGTGGAGACGGCGTTGAGGATTTACCGCTCGCTTTGGAATTCCCGCGGGTTGGTGAGGGGGGCATCCGACACGGTGTCCACGCTTGGATACGTTCTCCTTCAGACATCTCTCGACGGCCAGGCCTCCGGCGGGCAAAGGGGCGTTGCCCCTCTGCACTCCCCACCAGGGGGACCCTGGACCCGGTTCTGAAAAAGTCAGAAGTCGGCCTTCTTCAGTTCCTTCTCAATCTCTGCCGCCTCCTGCAGCAGTTCCTCGATCGATGGTCCGGCCCAATCCTGCAGGACAAGCCCGTCAGGAGTCTCCGCGAACAGCTCGCCGAACCAGAGTTGCAGCCCATCGACCTCCGGCCGTTCCGCGGTGACTTCCGCCAGCCGCGCCAACTCGAGCTTCCCGACGAGCGAAGTCATCGCCCGCGACAACGCAGGGTTCGTCACCTCGGCCGCAAACTCGTCGACCACCCGCCCTCGACGTCGAACATCGCGGGCCTGCCGGAAGAACTCCTCGGCGCGCCCCTTAAGGTCGTCCGGAGACTCGGTCGTGATCTCGTAATTCCCCTGCGGATTCTTCGTGACGAACTGGGCCATCCACTCCCGCGCCGCGGCGTCCGCCGTTACGGGAAGGTAATCCATCTTGCGGGCAACCAGCATGAAGGCCAATTCCGTCCCGAGCAGCTTCGAGAGCTTCGCCTGGAGCGGGTCGGCCCCATCGATCTTTCCGGCCAGCTGGTGCAGCGGTGTCTCCAGCGCCTCGCGGTACTTCACGATCGCGTCGTACCGCTGGGCCGATTCCTCCAGCGCCTTGAAGGCGTCCGTCTCGACGTCGAACTTCAGCCCTTCGGCCGTGTCGCTCGTCGCATCTTCCAGCAGATTGAAAATCTCCTCCACGCTCTCGTCCTTGAGGGGGGCGTCCTCCGAGGCGTGCCCCGCGATCCAGTACTTCGCGAACAGCGGATCCGCCAGGAGCGTGCTGAACCGCCGGTGCAGGTCGTCCGTCTTCACGAGATCGCGCGACCAGGCGGCGAGCTCTTCCTGATAGCGGGCGAGCACGGGATGGACTTCGTCGATCGTCTTGAGCCGCCGTTCGACCTGAGTCTGCCGGGCGGGACGGATGACATACGCCCCAGTCCTCGTCCGGACGAGCGCCTGGTCGAGCCCGTCGAGGATGTTGTCGATCTCGGGATGCAGCCGCAGACGGAGCTCCTGCTGGTAGAGGAACGCGGGGGCGGCCTCATGCGTCAGGAACCGCTTCAGCACCGGAGTTAGCGAGTGCTTCTCATCGAGTTCTCCGGCGATCTCAATCAGAACCAGGCCGATCGGGCTCAGGTCGGCGGTAGCCGCCTCGATCTCGCGGACATAGCGGTCGATCACCTCGCCCTGCTCCGGGACGACGTTCCATTTCCCATCCTGCTTCCGGAAGTGCCGGGCGACAAATCGTTCCCACTGCGTTGCGGAATCTCCTTCCGGAGCGGCGTTCTGAGCCTGAATCGCCGCCCGGTCCGCCATGAGGATCTGCCCGGCGGGGGTCCGGAGGAGCGCTACGAACTTGCGGAGCGGCTCGTTCTCCTTGACCACGATCCGCGAGGCGAACTCCTCGAGCCGGTCGTGCGGCGCCCCGCTCGGCGCGGCGGTGACGCTCTCCCTGGCTGAACTGCGCTCCTCGTCTACCTCTTGGGAGACCGAGGCCGAGCCCGGCCCCGGGGCGGCAGCGAGCGCGGCCGGGGCGACGAACCGGAGGTCCACCAGTCCCGCGAGCCCCACGGCCAGAAGGGTGCCGGTCCACAGACCGCGCTGCATCCAGGAATCGCCCCCCTCGCGATCCGCCACGAGCCGGCGGATCCGCTGGAAGAGGGGGCCTCCGGTGGCCGCGGTCGCCATCAGGGGAGACCGCGCTCCGACCTGCGCCACCGCCAGCAGGGCCTGCGCCAGCCGCGGAGCGCGGACCGGAGACTCCTCCGCCATCAGCGCGTCGCAGGACCACTCCGCCGCCTCGTCGAAGCGCGACGCGGCGTACCACGCAAGCGGATTGAACCAGTGGAGTGCCACGACCGCTCGGGCCACGAGCGACGCCCACAGGTCCCCCCGCCGGAGGTGACAGAGTTCATGATGCAGCACCGCCTTCCGCTCCTCGGCGGAGAGCCGGTTCCAGAGCCGGACGGGAACAACGATCCGGTACCCGCCGGGAGCCCAGGTGAGGAACGGCCCGACCTGCGGATGGACCATCAGCCGGACATCGCGGCGGAGCCCCAGCTCGAGGCCGAGTTCCTGAAGCTCCTTCGTCCACGCGGACCGCGCGGGAGACGCGTTCGCGAGCGCCAGCCGGACGCAGCCGAAGTGGAACAGCAGCGTCGCTAGAACCAATGCCGCCCCGCCGGCCCACCCGCCGACGAGCATCCGCCGCCAGTCGATTGAGGCCGCCGCCGGACGGGAAGGATCGATCGAAGCGGCGGCCGGCGCTTCAGCGGTCTGGTCCAATGTCTCGGGACGAACGGGCGTCGATCGCATTTCGTTCGGCAGAGCACTCCCGGAACCGGCCGCGGAAATGGTCTCGGGCAGGGAAAGCGGCGATGCCGTTTCCGGTGCGAGAGCCGCAAACGGAGTCGAAAGGTTTTCGAAGGGTGCCTCTACCGCGCGAGTCACCGAAGCCTCGTGCCCGCCAGTCGGCGTCGACGCTGAGCTTGCCGTCGTCGGTCGGGATGTCACAGGCACCGACGACGCCAGACCGGCTGTCGCGGCCTCGCTGTCTGGGCTGGAAGAGACCGTCGGTTCGGAGTGGGAAAACGCCCACCACGCGGGAGCCTGGAGCGCCAGCGAGAAGGGGGCCACGAGAACCCCCTGCAGGAGCACCAGCCCCCAGGCGACGCGGTGCCACCGGGAGTCGGCGACGGGACGCCATCGCTGGAGGAGCCAGGCGAAACATCCGGCGATAAGCAGCATTCCGCTGGCGCGGAGGATCAGGATCGTCCAATCGACGGTCATGGCTCAGTCCTCCCGCTGCTGGGCGTTGTGACGGCGTTCCGCGTCGCGGATGAGCTTCTTCAGCTCCGCCAGTTCGTCGGATGTCAGGCTGGCCCCCTGGACGAGATGGGCCACGAGCGGCACCACGGAGCCCTGGGCCACCCGCTCCACAAAGTCCGTCAGCTGCGTCTCACGGACCGAATCGGGTTCGATTACCGCGGCGTACCGCGTCGGGACCCGCCCCGCCTTCTGCTTCTCGACCCAGCCTTTGTCGACGAGGCGATTCAGTCGGGTCTGGACGGTCGTGTAGCCCACTTCCCGCCCGACCCGTTCATGGACCTCGGCCAGCGAAAGGGCCCCGTGGTCCCACAGGAGCTTGAGGAGCTCGAGCTCCCCCTCCGTCGGATTCGCGTTCGACGTTCTCATTCGCCCCTCCGGAGAAACGTGATGAGGGCCCCAGCTCGGTGAGCCATTGTGTTTACTACTCGTGTAGTAAACCATACGACACGCGTCGTAACAACAAGAAGATTCCAGAGAGATTCTTGAGACGTGGGCAGGTTTGGCCGCCCCGCTGTTTGGCCCCCAGGTCGCCAGCGGCTGGGTCGCCCCCAAGGTGCTGCCGACATCGCTGGCACGCCTCGATCGGGGTGGCCGGAAGAGAAGCAGCAGGCGGACTCAGGCGGGACGCGGGGCCTCCTGCAGGAGCTGGTGGACCTCTTCCCCCGTGAACGCCTCGCCCAGCTGCCGACGAATCTCCGGGTTCCCCGCCAGGCCGGCTAGTTTGCCAAGCAGGACGACCTGCAGTTCGGGTTTCTCCAGCGGCGTCACGAGGAGGAACAGCAGCGTCACCGGCTCGCTCGACTGGACGCTGAATCGAATCCCCGGCGACGCGGCGCGGCCGAAGATCAGCAGCGGCCGAGACAGGCCCGGGCAGCGGGCATGCGGAATGGCGACTCCGAGCCCCACGTCCGTCGACAGCTCCCGCTCGCGCGCCACGGCCAGGGCCGCGATGTCCTGCCCCTCCGGCAGCAGCGTTGGCGGAATCCGCCGCGCCAGGATCGCGATCGCGTCCTCGGACGTCGCGGCCTGGAGATCAAACACCGCGTGGTCGGGCAGCAGGAAATCGCCCAGGACGAGCTCCTGGTGCCGCGGGTACTCGTCTTCGATGCGTCCCACAACCTGCTCCAGGATGTCCTCCATCGTGATCAGGCCGACTGGAGCGCCCCTGTCCTCCACGAGGTAGAGCGAGATGTGCTCCCGCTGCATCTGCTGCAGCACCGTCTGGACATCTTCCTGAAGCGAAACCCCTCCGAGGGGCCGGATGAGACTCGTCCACCCCGACTCGTGCGCGGGATCGAGCGAGAGCAGGTCCTTCACGAGGAGGTATCCCATGGGGCGTCCCGTCGCGGCGTCGACAACGGGCCACCGCGAGAAGTGCTGCGCCGCGACTTTCCGCCGGACCGAATCGAGACTCTCACCGGCCGACAGCCGCCGGACGCGGGTCCAGGGGACCATGACGTTGCGGACGGACTGCCCCTGGAGGTTCGAGACATTTTCGAGGATCAGCCGCAGCCGGAGCTCGCGGACCGACCGCTCGACGAACTCGCGGCTCGCTCCCGTGTCGGCCAGAACGAGCCGCGCCAGCGCGACGGCCGCTTCCCCCTCTTCGAACACGGCAGCGGTCGTCCCGACCTGATCGAGCAGCTCCCGCTCGGCGAGATACCGGGCTCGGACGAGAATTCGCAACTTGTCGTTCAGGTTCCGTGCAGCCGAGACCACGGCCGCACTGTTGGAGGCGGACGGCAGCGTCAGCACGAGGTACGCGGCCCGTTCGATCTCCGCCTGCTCCAGAACCGCGTCGCGGGAGGCGTCGCCGTAGATCGCGGCCTGCCCCTGCTTGGTCAGTTCGGTCACCGTGTCCATGTTCAGGTCGATGATCACCGTCCGGAGCCCTGCCTCGCGGAGCAGCTGATTGACGGACCGGCCGACCGGTCCGAAGCCGACGACGACCGCCAGCCGTTCGGAGGGACCGGTGCCGCGGAGCTGCTTGTGGACGCCGATGTTCATCCGCCGCATCCGCCGCTCGGCCCGCGCGTTGAGCAGCTTCCAGAGTCGCGGCTGCCGGGCCAGCCAAGCTTCGATCGCGTGCCGGGACCGGAACAGGAGCGGATTCAGCGTGATCGACAGGATCGCCGACGCGACGAGGACATTGTGTCCGGAGAGCGGCAGGAGGTTCGCCTGATGGGCCGTCTCGGACAGGATGAACGAAAACTCCCCGATCTGGGCGAGGCCGACCGCCACTGTAATCGCCGTCCGGACCGACCAGCCGAGCGAGGCGACGATCACGAGCGCCGCCAGCGGCTTGACGATCAGAATGATCCCCATCGCGGCCAGGATCATGAGCGGCTGCTGGAGGACGAAGGCTGGGTCGAAGATCATGCCGACCGAGACGAAGAAGATCACCGCAAAGGCGTCCCGCAGCGGCAGGGCGTCCGCCGCCGCCTGGTGGCTCACGGGGGACTGGGCCACGACCATCCCGGCCAGAAACGCCCCCAGGGCCATCGAGGCACCGAACGCAAAATAGGCCCCCGTCGCGACGGCGACGGAGAACACAAGGATCGTCAGCGTGAACAGCTCCCGGGAGCGGAGCCGCGCCACCTGGACCAGCACCCACGGGACGAGCCGCTGCCCGGCCACCCCCACTGTCACGACGAGCGCCACGAGCTTCAGCAGCGCCAGACCGATGGCGGCCCACGGACTCAAGGGAGCGACGGCCGCCGCAACCACCTCCCCGTGCTCCAGAGCCGCGTGGCCCGCCTCAACCACGGCCGGTCCCGCCGACGTTCCCAGGACCGGGATGAGCACGAGGACGATGACCGTCAGGACATCCTCGACGAGGAGCCACCCGACGGCGACATGCCCCTCCGGCGCGTGGAGCACGTTGGCATCGGCCAGGACCCGCATCAGGACGACCGTGCTGGCGACCGCCAGAGCCATCCCCATCACCAGCCCCCCCTTCACCGGCATTCCCAGGGCGACGAAGCACACGACGCCGAGCAGAGTCGCCATGAGGCTCTGGCCGATCGCCCCCGGAATCGCGACCCCTTTGACGGCCAGCAGGTCCTTGAGGTGAAAGTGCAACCCGACGCCGAACATCAGCAGGATCACGCCGACTTCGGCCAGCTGGTGGGCGATGTTGATGTCGCCGACGAAGCCGGGCGTGTGGGGGCCGATCAGGACGCCGGCGATCAGGTAACCGACGATCGGCGAGAGCCGGAGCCGTTGCGTCACGAGCCCCAGGATCCAGGCACTCGTAAAGGCGGCCGCGATAGTGGTGATGAGGGGAAGATCGTGCACGGGGCGAATGGGGCAGGAGAAGTCGGAACAGATCGAACGATCGACGAATCCCCGACAGGTCGGCGCGCCCCGGCGGGGACCTATCAGACTCCCCACGCCGGAATGAGACAAGCGAACTCGAACCGCATCCTTGCCGGCACGACTCGGCAGCCTCAAACCCAATGTGCGACGGCAGTCGGCGTCAAGGAGCCAGGCCTACCTCGAGGCGCTGGCGAGCGAACTGGACGGCAGCCGGAGCCGCTTTAGCTCATCGCGCCGTTGGAGAAGCTGCAGAACCATCGGCACCAGTTCTACGAAGAGGCCCGACAGCACGCCGCTCACGCCGAGATCGTCGTTGAGCTTCCCACCGAGCAGTAGAAACGTGCGCGCGGGAGTCACCTGACCGCTGCGTCTCTGGAGGGAGCCGGACAAGAAATCGCACAACCGGCGTCAGTCCAACGTGATCAAAGGCCTCATGATTCCCTCCTCTTTGGTCTCCATCACCCGGACTGCGCGATCGACCTGCGAGAACGGGATGCGGTGCGTCGTCATGAGGCTCGGATCGACCCAGCCGACCGCAAAGAAAAAAACCTTGAACTTCCTGAGTTTTCTCAGGGGTTCAAGGTGTTAGAGGAAGCGGAGAGAACGGGATTCGAACCCGTGAGACGGTTGCCCGCCTACCGGATTAGCAATCCGGCGCTTTCGGCCACTCAGCCATCTCTCCGACTAATGTTTTTGCTAGCTTTTCGTTCCTCTTCGGTGTTCGCTGTCGTCAGTCGTGACACCTTGTTTGACACCAGGGTCGCTCGCTACTATACAAAACGGCACCTGACTGAGTCACCAGGCAGGCGCCAAAGCCAACCCCTGCGTTACTAGGTGCTGACGTGCCGAAGTCTATCGGCTTGCCCGGTGCTGGCAAGCCAAGGAAACCGCGTCCCGACTTCCCGCTTTTTCCGCACTCCAGCGGACGCTGGTGCAAGAAGGTCCGGAGCAAGTTCGTCTACTTCGGGAAGGTGTCAGATGACACCGACGGCCAGAAGGCGCTCGCGCTCTGGCTCGAGCAGAAGGACACGCTGCTCGCGGGGCGGGTTCCCCGAAAACGCCGAGAGGACGACGTTACACTCGAAGACCTGTGCGATTTCTTCATGAGTGCCAAGGAGCGGGCGCGGAATGACGGGGAGCTGACTCCTCGGTCGTTCGCAGAGTATTACGGGACCTGTCAGAGGTTGCTCAACCACTTCGGCGCTTCTCGTATCGTGGACGAGGAGAACCTGACAACTGAGGAGTTCGGAAAGTATCGCAGCGAGCTCCAGAAGACGCGTGGCCCTTCAGCGCTCGCGAGCGAGATCATTCGATCTCGGATGGTGTTCAAGTTCGGGTTCGACGAGCGACACCTGAAGACGCCGATTCGCTTCGGCCAGTCCTTCAGCGTTCCAAAGAGGAAGGACTTTCGACAAGCCGAGGCAGCCCGCGGCCCTAAGATGTTTGAAGCGGAGGAACTTCGTTCGATCTTGGCTGATTTGGAGCCTCGCGATCCAGTCCAGCACGCGATCGTCCTGCTGGCGATCAATGCGGGATACGGCCAAAACGATATTTCTTCAATCCCCCATACGGCTCTGGACCTCATGCGAGGTTGGGTCAACTTCCCACGACCAAAGACCGGGCTGCCGCGACGGGCTAAGCTGTGGCCAGAAACCATCGCAGCCATCGAGAAGGCCATACCATTGAGGCGCGCGCCAAAATCGAACGAACACGCCGGGCTGGCGTTCCTGACTCGGAAGGGTGAGCCGTGGGTGCGTCATATTGAAGCGACGCTCGCCGCCGAAAACGAGAACGAGGAGGATTCGACGCTGTGGAAGTCACGAATTGACTCACTCGGCAAAGTGTTCAACCTGACTCTCAAGCGACTGGGCATTGGGGGGAAGCGAGGGTTTTACGGCATCAGGCACTCGTTCCAAACCGCCGGTGACCGCTCCAAGGACGAGGGAGCCGTGAAGTTCTGCATGGGACACATCGACGAGAGCATGAGCGCCAGATATCGCGGGAAGCCCCCAGAAGATGAGCGCCTGGTGGCGGTGGCGAATGCGGTCCGGGAGTGGTTGTTCGGGAATCCCAAGCCGTTGTAACGTAGCTTCACTGAAGGTCATCTGCGGTTGGCCGAAACGAGTCTCCCGACGACGGATATGGGCTCGCCACCTTCACTCTTCGTTCATGTCTGAAGTCACAGCCATCCTCGCAGCGGTTCAACGCGGAGAGCGTCAGGCGTCGGATGAACTCATCGCGCGACTGTACGCTGAGCTGCGAGCATTGGCGGCTGCGAAGTTGTCAGCCGAGCCGCCGGGGCAAACGATTCAGGCGACGGCGCTCGTTCATGAGGCTTACCTACGGTTGGTCGGCGATCCAAGCTCGCTACAATGGGACAGCCGAGGGCACTTCTTCGCAGCGGCGGCCGAGTCGATGCGACGGATCCTTGTCGATCGCGCCCGTCAGCGATCGACAAAGAAGCACGGCGGAGACGCAGAGCGGATCGAGTTTGATGAGGCCGTCCTACAATCGCCCTCATCCGGGCCCCACGTCGATCTTGAATTGATCGATAACGCTCTTACGGAGCTGGAACTTCAAGACGAACCAGCGGCGAGACTGGTCAAGTTGCGGTATTTTGCAGGGTTGTCGCACCAGGAAGCGGCTGAGGCGATGGGAATGACGAGGCGAGCGGCGGATCGTCTCTGGGTTGTCGCGCGGGCGTGGCTGTTCCGGCGGCTACAGGAATCGATCTAACGGTTCCAAGATTTTGCGTGCAGCTTGAGTGAATTTCTCGCATTGAGAGTGGGACGCGTCCGCGTCCGTACACAGTAGCGAGACGAGGTGCGACGATGGCGGAGTGGAATCCTCGGGCGAATGAGATTTTGGTCCATGCGATCGAAGCCGGATTCCCGGCCGACCGGAAGGCGGTGCTGGATCGAGAGTGTGCCGGGGATGACGGGCTGCGAACACTGGTTGAGCAACTCCTCCAAGCGCACGACGCGGCTCAGAGCTTTCTGCAAGAACCACTGGCCTCCGGCGCCTCGACGAGGCTCGCCGGGCCAGACACAGCTTTAGATGCGACCGGGCAGGAGATCGGGCCGTACAAGCTGCTGCAGGTGATCGGCACAGGAGGAATGGGGACCGTCTACCTAGCCGAACAGCACGAACCGGTCCGGCGAAAAGTGGCGCTCAAGGTGATCAAGGCGGGGATGGACACCGCCCAGGTAATCGCTCGATTTGACGCCGAACGGCAGGCTCTGGCGCTGATGGATCATCCCAACATCGCCAAAGTTCTCGACGTCGGAATGACGGGCGCAGGCAGGCCCTACTTTGCGATGGAACTGGTCAAAGGGGTGTCAATTACGAGGTACTGTGACGACAACCGGTTGACCCCGCGCGAGCGATTAGAGTTGTTCCTCCCGGTCTGTCAGGCAGTTCAGCATGCCCACCAGAAGGGTGTCATTCACCGTGACCTGAAGCCGTCGAACATCCTTGTTGCCAGCTACGACGGTCAGCCTGTTCCGAAAGTGATCGACTTTGGCGTGGCCAAGGCCGTGGGAAGCCAACTCACTGAACAGACTCTATTCACCGGTTTCGGAAGTGTCGTCGGAACGTTCGAGTACATGAGCCCCGAGCAGGCCAACTTTAACGCTCTGGATGTCGACGTCCGTTCCGATGTCTACAGCCTGGGAGTGATTCTCTACGAGCTGCTGACAGGATCTCCTCCGTTGCCCGCTCAACAATTGCGGTGCGCGGCGATCCTCGATGTCCTGCGGATGATTCGTGAGCAGGAGCCCCCCCGTCCTAGCGCGCGGCTAACGGAATCGCAAGAAGCCCTACCGTCCCTTTCAGCGAGCCGTCGGCTCGATCCCGCGAAACTCAAGAAAGAGATCGGCGGCGAACTGGACTGGATTGTCATGAAGGCACTCGAAAAAGATCGGTCTCGCCGGTACGAGTCTGCAAACGGTCTTGCACGGGACGTGACGAATTTTCTGCGAGACGATCCCGTCGAAGCCTGTCCTCCTTCGACGGCGTACCGCTTTTGGAAGTTTGCGCGACGTCACGAACGGACTCTGGCGGCAGCCGCCTGCCTTGGAGTTGTTTTTCTGATCAGTTTCCTTGCTGTCTCCTGGCAGGCCTATCGAGCCGCGATTGCTGAACAGAGGGCGGTGATTTCGGCGCAGCTTTCCGCGCAGCAATTCGACGCCGTCAACCGGCAGCTAGGAAGTTCGATTACAACGCTCGACGTGGCTGAACACGATCGCGACGTGGCAGTCAGCGAGCGCGACGACATTGTCGCGGGTCTGCATCGCGCGGTCTCTCGCAATCTGACTGACAAGGAACGGGCCAGCCTCGCCGCTCGTGTGAGCGAGAACTTGAACACCCTGGAGTACCCTGGAGCGCGCCGGGTCGAGTCGAAGAATCTTGGATCGATTCACCTGATCACTCTCGATGCGCCCAACAGTTTGGACGAGGTCAAGCGTTGGTATCGCGAAACGTTAGAACAGCAAACCACGTCAACAAGTGGAGCGAAGCTTGTCGTTGGCACGGCGACCGAGCAAAAAAAGGCCGCACCAAGAAACGAAGCTGCGGTGTCGAGAGGAAGTTCTGACGACCTCGGTGAGCCTCGCTCAGCTAGCCGGACTCGGGTGTACAGAACGGGCGACGGAACGGTGATCATTTCATTCAGTCCGCGCGGAGGTCACGCTGGGACAATCGTTGATGTCATCTTCGTGCCATAGGTGTCTGCGAAAGCCGTAAACGGCAGACCACCGGTTGAAGCCCGGGCACTGAACAAAATGGTGAACAGATTATTGACGTGCGTGGTCCTCGGAGGCAGAATCAGCACCCGAACAGGAACACGAGTAAGAGCGAAGGACGCTCGTTGACGGACCTCAAGACGTGGCCGCATTCATTCCTTCCGACGAGCAAATCACCGACTGGCGGACGAACCCGCGGTTCTGCCGGAGCCTCGCTTTTTTGAGGGCTCATGCGGTCATGTTGATGGTGCGGCAGGTCGGTAGATCGTCGTAACGCTTTCGTGATCGAGCCCATTGCTGCGCTCGATCGATGACCAGGCTGTGAGGAACCCCGACCGCCGCTTCGCGGGTCGAGGCCGCCTGCGACCAAGGTGCACACCACCTGCGTTAACCCACTCTCCGCGGGGTCGCGACGTCCGCTCGCGCGGGTAGGGCAATCGCACACGCGTTCCGACGCTTCGAACCCAACTCTCGGCATCGCAACAAGTCAGAAACTCATTTAACCGGCCGGTGGTTGGCGCCTGCCACTCTGCCATTCCGTATTCTCCAAGGCGAAGAAGGCAAAACGCGAAATGGTTTTCGTCAGTCGCGATCTCTCGTTTCTCGACGGCAACGCCGTCTCCAAATACGACACTCTCTTCAGGCACTCAGCAGTCAAAACCCTCGCGAGGATGTCGAGGGAACGGGAGTGGTCCCGCGAAGAGCTTCGGGCCTACGTCCAAGACCACAGCGGCCCTCGCCACTATGGATTCCCCGACGACCAAAGCTTCGACGAGTTCGTTGCGACGATGTGTAATGACTTCGAGTTTGAGCTTGGGCAAGAAGGGCTACCAGATGAGTTCTTCGCTGTTCCGGGCGTCCTTCAGGACTTTGCCTACTTCGTCATCAAGACGTCTCCGCGTCCCCAGAAAGTACTGGCATTGCTCGGAGGGATTTGCCTCGTTTCCTGCCTGATCGGACGGAAGATTAAGAGCTCGCTGGGGGCAACGGGGAATGTGTTCATTGGTACCTTCGCGCAGTCGGCGTCCGGAAAAAACAGGGTACTTGAGGCATTCAGCAGAGTGACCTCCGCCGCCGGTTGTCCCGAGTACATCCTGCCCGGCGACATGACGAGCGACTCGGCTCTGGCAGATGCCTTGAGCAAGCAACCGGCGGGGTTGTGGCCCGTCGACGAGTTCGGAAAGTTCATGGAGATCGCCAACTCCGACAAGGCCTCGGGACCGCTGAAACTTTTGATTTCCCTCATGATGAAGATCTTTTCCGCCTGTGGAATTCGAGACTTCCGCCCGAAGAAGTTCGCCGACGGCAAGAACGATCGGGTTATCGACATGCCACATTTAGTCATCTACGCCACGGGAACCGACGACTCGCTTAGACATCTGACTCCCGAGAGCAATCGAGACGGATTCAACTCTCGATTCATCTTCTACAACGAGACGAGTGCCCGGCCAGCTCACCGAACGGTCGAGGACGTGCCCATCCCTTCGGGGTTACTGGACTGGATCAAACTCGCTGCCAACTACCGGCCCGGCGGCGGAGATGTCACATGGCAGATGGGCGAGATGCGGGTAGTCCCGGTGTCTCCGGAGGCCCAACTCGCATGGGAACGATTTCGCCGGCGATGTGACATCCTGGCGGACACATACACCGAGGATGAAGGGGCGTCGATCTATGCCCGAACAGCCGAGCGAGCGAGTAACTTCGCCCTGATCTTCGCGGCCTCTCAAGTGTTCATCGATGGAGACATCCGCATCGAGAAGACGCACATGGATTGGGCGATCGCCCTGGTCGATTGGTTGACTGTCGAGACGCTGAAATGCATCGAGAAGGTTGGCCGCAATACACGCGAGCGAGACGTGAATGAGATCGTCGAATTCGTGCGATCGAAGAAGCGAGGTGGAGCGACGCTCACGGACATCACGAAGCACTTTCGCCGTATGACCCTTCGGTATCGCACGGAGCTGCTGGAGGAGCTCGTCGGGACCGAGGTCCTCGTCAGCGTGAAGACGCCCACCTCCCGAAAAATCCGAACGACGCTCTACATCCCCGGCTTCGCCCCGAAGGAAGCGGGTGAAGTGGAAATGGTTTCGATTGGAGCGTCCTCCTCTGCGAGTGACTGACAGCTTCCCAAATTGAACTTGGCAACGGGAACTTGTCGCCGGCCACAAGTCGCAGCCGGTCGGGAGGTTCGGTCAATCAATTCAATAAGTTCCATATTTTTAGATAGATATCTCTTCCCTTTCCTCCTCCCTCTCCCGGGCAGTCTCCGCCGAGATGTGCCCCGGGAAATTATCCAACTTATCACTCTGTCGTTGCGACAGATCGGAGCCAGCGTGAAACGCGAGTATCCCCGCAACCCGGACATCCCCTCAGGTGCGGCTTTTCGGCCGTGGTTTCGTGAACTCATTGGAGACCAGCCCGCGTTCGTCGTGACGATGTCCATGAGCGGGATCAGCGAAGCCAAGGTCCGGCAAATCTGCGCTGAGAGGGGAGTCGAGTTCTCCCCGCTGATGCAGGCCGCGTGCGAGCAGGCAGAGAGCGCGGACAAGGCAAACAGAGATGCTTTCCCATCGTTGGAAGAGCAGTTCGCCCCCTACGGCGGTCTGGACGCTTTCCTGCAGACCTACTGCAACGTCCGGCCGAACGGCGAAGCGCAACCGGCCGAGGGATCGTCGGGGAACGCGATCGAGGCGTGATCCCGCGCTGGGATCCGCCTCACGGTGGGGCGGAATCCCCCGCTGACTCAACAGAAAGGAACGAATGGCATCCGACAACCCCACGCATGCGTTTTCACCGACTGAATTAGCTGCACGTTGGAACTGCACACCGGAGACCATCCTGGCCATGATCCGGCGGGGAACCCTTCGGGCGTTCACGCTGAGCCCTCCAGGCTGCAAGAGGCCTCGCTGGCGAGTGTCGCGAGCCGCGGTCGAAGACTACGAGGCCGGGCCTGTTCAGGTGAAACCGCCCGAGCAGCCTCGACCAAGTCGTCGAAGCCGGGATACGCAGCTTAAGCGTTTCTTCCGCGTGTGAGTTCGACGTCGATCGAAACGACAGCCTTCGGGCTTCGTTTCGATCGACGCAGCCTCCCACTTACGATGGAAACACCCGATGCTCGCGAGCCCTCAACTGAAAGTCAGGTCAGGAGAAGACAGCCGCTTGTCAGATGGCCTTAACAATATACGGGTCCTTCCTGGGGGAAAACGCATTTCCTGATAGCCGGCGGAGGTATAGGCCGTCTAGGTATTTACACGCATATCAGATTCCGGCGATGTGACGCGACACCTCTGCCGGTGAAGGGTCGCGCGATCGGAAGCAGCCTCGCGCTCACCCGATATCCCAAGTTGGGTTAAGCATATGCATATGCTCTTGCATTGAAAAGATTCATCAGTCTGCGAAGGATAAGGACGGCGAAAGTGAGACGATGCAGGCCCGCTGACGTCGTTGTGAGCCGTTCTTAGTACCGGCCAGCCGCGGCAATCGGGACAGCCAGCCGAAGCTTCGTTCCACAACCCACCGTCGCGGTAGGAGAACGAAGCCCTTGTGGGCTTCGACGTGTTTCACAACTTTCAGTTCAATCCCCTGGGCGAGAACCGCCTCGACTGTGGCTTCTCCGGGATATCCCTGATCGACATAGGCCAGTGCCACGGTTTGCCGGTTGCCTCTTGGACCTGTTCCGCAAGTTGAGCCACCTGAGCCAACTCCTGCTCGCTGGCAGGAGTAACGAGCAAGGCCAGGAGATGACCGGGAGTGTCCACAACGGCGTCAACCTTGGAGTCGTTCTGCGTTCGTATCCGAATTAGTCTCGTTTTCACGGCGGTGTAGCGGCGGGCCTGGAACTGGGGTGGTACCCGCAATGGGTGATGTAGCGGCCACATTCGTCCGCGGAGAAGCGGTCAAGAATCTTCCCCAGCAGTTCCCACAGCCCCTCCACCGTCCGTTCCTTGGCACTCCGCAGCAGCCGCTTCAGCTTCGAGAACACCAGCTCGATGGGGTTCAGGTCTGGACTGTACGGCGGTAGGTAGGCCACCCGCGCTCCGGCCCCCTCAATGGCTTCCCGAACACCCAGCACCTTGTGCGAGGCCAGGTTGTCCATCACCACGATGTCGCCAGTCCGCAAGGTTGGCACCAGCTGTTGGCGCACGTAGGCCAGGAAGATCCGCCCATTGATGGCGCCATCGATCACCACCGGCGCGGTGAGTCCCTCTAGCCGGAGTGCCGCCACGAACGTCGTGGTCTTCCAGTGCCCATGGGGGACGGTACCGATCAGCCGCTGGCCCTTGCGGCTGCGGCCATATCGGCGGCTCATGTTCGTCGAGGCCCAGGTCTCGTCGATAAAGACGAACCGGCTCATGTCCTCTGGACTCAGCGCGCTTTGCCACTTCCGCCAATCCGTGCGTTGGCTGGCGACGTCTGGCCGGTCCTGTTCCGCCGCGCGGAAGACTTTTTTTTCAAGGTGAACCGGAGGGCGATCAGCGCCCGGGAGAGAGTCGGGATGCTGAGTGGAATTTCCAGATGCTCTTTGAGTTCCGCGAGCGTGGCATCCGGCTGGTCCGTCACGAACTGCTCAATCGAGTCAGCATATGGTTGCCATTTGGGAGGAGACGTCTTCGGTCGCCGGGGAGCCGTTTCACCGCTCTCCCGCCGTCTCTGGCGGAGGCGTCTGATCCAAGACTCACTGACGTTGTACTTCACGGCAACCTGCCGGGCCTCCATCCCAGCGTCGCAGTCGGCCAGCACCCGGTTCCTGAGATCCATCGAGTAAGCCTTCATCGGCAGCCTCCTTGAGGTTACCTGTCTTACTCAATTCCCGCGGATGGCGCTAGAGACTGAAGAGAACCGCTCTAGCCGGCCTGCCCTCCGCTCTTCGGCGTGGACCGAATTGTCCGGCCATCGAGGATCACGGCGGAGTGATTCGCTCTCCGATCTCCGACCAGACGCAGGAGCTCTCGAACGTTTGTGCATAATGCCCCAGTCAGGGTATGCCGTTCGTGATCGAGGACCGCAAAGACGAAGAACTGGTCGTCGGTGCGAATGCCTGATGGAGCATTACGTTGGTGCTTCTCGCCTTTCTGCAACGTAGTTATTCTTCGATTCCAGCTAGCGGGGTTCGCGAAGAGGTCACACATTCACCACGGTTCGCTGCTTCCGGCATGTCCATGTCCCTGAACACCTTTGTTACTCAATTGGTGGAAAGTGGTGTCGTCTCGCAGGACGTCGTCGAACGACTTCAGAGTGAGGCATCGCCAGCGAGCGCGGAGGAATTTGCCCGATCGCTCATCGCTCTGAAGCAATTGACTCCATACCAGGCGCGGAATCTCCTGGCCGGCAAAGGGCGTGGGCTGTTGCTGGGGAACTACGTGATCCTCGACAAGCTCGGTCAAGGCGGTATGGGAATGGTCCTCAAGGCCCACCACCGACGAATGGATCGGATCGTCGCCCTGAAGGTCCTCTCCCCACACTTGGTCAAATCCAACGAGCTCGTCAGCCGTTTCCACCGAGAGGTCAAAGCGGCCGCGAAGCTGAGCCATCCCAGCATCGTCATGGCGTTCGACGCAGACGAAGCTCGGGGAACGCATTTTCTGGTGATGGAGTATGTCGAGGGGAGCGACCTTTCGGATGTCGTCGATCGCGAAGGGCCGCTAGCGATTCCACAAGCGGTCAGTTACGTCGTGCAAGCGGCTGAGGGACTTGCGTTCGCGCATCTCCACGGCGTCGTTCATCGAGATATCAAGCCCGCAAACCTTCTGCTGGGGCGAAATGGCTTTGTCAAGATTCTTGACATGGGTTTGGCCCGGATCGAGGGGGAAACGGGAACCAACGCTCAACTCACAGGAAGCGGTGCCGTGATGGGGACGGTGGATTACATGGCTCCTGAGCAGGCGCTGAGCAGCAAGCGGGCCGATGCCCGCAGCGACATCTATTCTCTTGGGATCACGCTGTGGTATCTCCTGACGGGGCGTCCCGCATTCGATGGCGATTCGCTGATGGCCCGCCTGCTTGCTCACCGCGAGTCGCCAGTGCCCTCGCTTCGAACAGCCCGGCAAGACATCCCGTCAAAGCTTGACGACGTGTTCCGGAAAATGATCGCGAAGCGGCCAGAAGACAGGTTCTCGTCGATGCCTGAGGTCCTGGAGGCGCTTGTTCCTTTCGATACGCTGGCTCAAGCTAACGAACGGCCCGCCGATGCGGCTTCCAGTCGCACTGTGAAGCAACCGCGACGAAGAAACGTCGCGGCCCTCCTGGACGCTGAGAAGGGCTCCCGCTCGGAGACAGTCCTCGAGCGGCCTTCGCCAGGCGGCAGCCGGCTGTCGGGAGCAACCCGGGTCCCGACATTTGCCGGGTCGCGCCGGTTCTTGTTTGGAGGGCTTGCGGTACTGCTCCTGGCAGGAGCCCTGACAACCGCCCTACTTCTCGCGTCTCGCAGTTGGACCACCCATCTCGGAGACAACAGGCAGGGTGGGGCCGGCGAGGTCTATGGTCGCCCCGATCATTCCATCACTCCTCAAGGGAGCTCTCCCTCGCTCCCTTCGCCACCGCTCGATGGAGCGCGCCGTTCCGCATTGACTGGGGTGGCGGGGCTGAGATTCGACGGCGCAGAGTCTCACGTCGATGTCGCAGCACTCTCCCTAGACGCATCCAAGCCTTACACCGTCGAATTCTGGGGGACGCCCACGGATCTTCCGGGGGGTTCCGTCGTCAAGTTGCACGGACCCATCGGTTTCAGTCTTTGGCGCGGACTTACTTACGCAAACTGGGGGACACTCGCGTTGCCTGGCCCCGCCTCAACGGCCGGCCCCACGGTGGCCCAGACGCATACTCGACGGATCACCATTGATCAGCGTCAGCATGTCGCAATGACTTTCGAGCCATCCACTACCACGATACGCATCTTCCTGGATGGGAGCGATGTGGGTAGCAGCGTTTATTCGGTGCCAATCGAGGCGGACAGGAGAGATGCCGACGCGCCAAAGGAACCAGGGGCCTTCACGATTGGTGCCTTCCCTCGGGCTCGTACCTACTACTTCGGAACGATTGATGAGTTGCGAGTTTCTCAATCGATCCGCTACCCCGGAGCTTTTTATCCGGAAGACACTTTCTCGAAAGACCCGTCGACCGTCTTGCTGTTTCACTTTGACGAGCGCTCGGGCGACGTGCTGACCGACTCCTCGGGACGCGGCCAGCATGGCAGGATCGTCGGAGCCAAATGGGTGGAGATGCCGCGTTAGTCCCGTTTGGTTCCGGGACAGACGCAATGACCGCCATTTCTAAACGGGCATCGTGTTCGATCTAAACCTATTCGTTAGGTGCTTGCGTGGCCTTGGCCAGACTCAGAATCAAACGGAAGCCTGCGACGGAGGTCCGGGTCGACGGTACGTCCCTCACGCAAGACGCGTCCGGATCGTACTGTCCACTCCGAAAGTAAGGGCGACCCTGTTGCTTTCGGCCAAAGCTGACCAGACGGGCCCCATGAGTAACAAGCCTGCAACGAACAACGTCCTTGTAACGAAACACCAATCCCGCCCCATTGATCCTCCATGGGATTCCGGATGAGCCGGCGATGGACATCGCGACCGCCCAGGACTCGGACGGTGATGAGGATTCGACACATTGGCGAGTCCGGTGGCCAGCGGTGGTCGCCGCGATGGAGAAGGGCAGTCTAGAGGGGCCAACCGTGGTGAGCGGTCGCTCCGACGGCTTTGACTTCATCACCACTTGCTGCCATTCGACGAGACCGGTTCCCGTGTTGTCCTGGTCAACGAGGTCCGGCGGGCGCCGGCGGCTCGCCAGAGGTTTGGTGCAGTCTGCTTGGCGACCTTGATCATCGCCGGGCTCAAATTTGCGCCTGAGTAATACAGGGCACTGCGGGTCGGGCGTTATCGGCCGGGGTGCCCTCCGGGGTGGGGTGCGCCTCCCGCCGGTCCGTGAGCTGCGCATGTAGCTGTCTCGCAGACCACCGTGCTCCCCCAGAGCTTTCAAACACGGGGCTGTGTCGGGTGGTGCCTCACGCCTCTTTTCGTACTCGCCGGCGTTGTGGGATTGCCGGCAACTCTCCCCTGGAGGTTCGCCAGGCAAGGTGTTCCTTCTGAAAAGACTTCATCGACTCCAGATGGGCGATGGTCAATCCGCAGCGAGTTTTTGCCCCCCTTTGCAGGAGGGCCTCGGACTGGTTGTTGTGCCAGCGCGTCGCCTCGTCGCGAGTGCCTAGTCGCACGATCTCGAACTGCTTTCCGAATTGGGAGCGGCAAAGCTGCTCGAACGTCGACTCAGCGGGCTTTGGGACCGTGATCCATGCTGACGCCAGCGTTTCTTCGGCAAAGTAAAACATCGCGGTCAGAACTGGCGTGGAAACAATGAATCCGGGCTTCGGCGTGTACCAAACGGCAAATCGTTTCGTCAGGGGCCACTGCGTGAGTCCTGATGCATCGGTTCCGCCCAAGAGGTCGAGGACGTCGTCTCGGGTGGTTTGTCCGGGGACGAGTCGCTTGTCGACGTAGTACAGGTCATCAGGCGCGAGCACGGTCGTTTCCTCTCCAGAGGCAGAGCTGGCTTCCTGATCGTCTCGCGGCGTGCGGCACATTGCTAGCCCGCCACATTCGGCCGCAGATTGACGGCAGGGGAGGGGGGAGCCTATATTCGCCTAGGCGAATGAGTTGTCGGAACGGACCGAACGTCGAAAACAGACTGCCACCGCATCATGAATCTCCCCACCGTCCTGATCCTGTGCACCGGGAACTCCTGTCGCAGCCAGATGGCCGAGGGTTACGTCCGACACCTGGCCGGCGAGCGGTTCAACGTGTTGAGTGCCGGCACAAATCCAAGCGAACAGGTGCATCCGCTGGCCGTCCAAGTGATGGCCGAGGACGGCATCGATATCAGCTCGCAGCGACCGAAGGGGCTCCGTGAGTACCTCGGTCGTGTCCCCGTCCATTACCTCATCATTGTCTGCGGCGGAGCGCAGGAAGCGTGTCCCCGGATCTGGCCGGGCCTGGGCGAGCGGTTGTTCTGGCCGTTCGACGATCCGGCCGCATTTGAAGGGACTGACCCCGAGACCGTGGCGGAGTTTCGGAGGGTTCGCTGTGAGATCCGCAGTCGTATTGAGGGGTGGGTCCCGGAGCTCGGCAAGTAGGCCGCGAGGCGAAAGACGCTGTAAGCTCAGTGAATGAAAACCGCGACCTTCCATCCCGACCGAGTGTTCCGCGCATTGGCCGATCAGACCAGGCTCAGGATTCTGAACCTGTTGCAGGGCGGGGAAGTGTGCGTCTGTGACCTCGTCTGCGTACTTGAGAGTCCGCAGCCGACTGTGTCCCGGCACCTCGCCTACCTTCGGCGGGCCGGTCTCGTGAAAGCCCGCAAGGAAGGAATCTGGGCGTACTACGAGCTCGTCCCGGCGGAGTCAGAGTTCGAACAGGCCGTTCGAAAGTGCTTAGACGTGTGCGGCGGCGAAGCACGGTTTGCGAGAGACGCCGCGATGCTTCGAAAGAAGCAGTCCCCGTGCTGCGAGTAGTAAGGAGAAGGAAATGACGGTCCGCGACCTGCATTTGATTCTGAAGCGTGCCGGCGACCGGCTGATTGAGGTCCGCCTGCCATCGGGGGAACGAATTCCCGCTCACTTTCATGTGACCGAAGTCGGACGTGTCGACAAGAACTTCATCGACTGCGGAGGGACGGTCCGGCACATGGCCTCCTGCCTTCTTCAGACCTGGACGGCCGATGACTACGACCATCGCCTCAAGTCCGCGAAGCTGGCCGGGATCATTCGGATGGCAGAACCTCTGCTGAAGTCGCTGGACCTGCCTGCAGAGCTCGAATATGGGGCGGATGTCGCGTCGCAGTACGCGATCACCGATTTCGACCTGTCGGATGATGCGATTATCCTCACGCTCAGCGGCAAGGAGACGGAATGCTTGGCACCGGATCGATGCGGTGTCCCGGGGTGCACCCCCGGTCAGTGCTGCTGACTTCAGCAGGGGAGGGGACCGCGCGAGAGGAGCAACTCCGCGGCTCCGGGGTCAGCGGCCGGGGGCCCCTCAGGGTTGGCCGCGCCCCCCGGAGCCGGGCCGCAGGCCGATCAAGACACGAAAACGCCGGTGTGGGAACTCAGGCATCCCAAGGGCCATCGGGAATGGCGAGCTCGACCGCACCGGCAATGCGAAGTTTATGAGCAGCCCGCTCCCGGACAAGGCGGAAAATTCGCCATCCGGTGTTGAGATCGCCGGTGCGGCGGACGCATCGGCCATTGTGGGGGCCGACTTAGCCCGCGCATTCCACGGCACCGGCACGGTCAGTGCATCAAAATGCACCGATCCTTCATCTCATCGAAAGGTCTGCCGGACGCATTCCTGGCGGAAAAATGGCCTTCTTGACCTTCGCTTCGATCTCCGGCCCGTAGACGTCCTGCAAGTCCGCCAGCTCGGCCGGCGTCAGCGAGGCGAGAAACTCCTCGGCGTACTTGATCCCGACCGCCTTGAGGATGGCACGCCCCTGCGAGAAGTCCTTGATGAACCACAGGCGGTCCCGGCTCGCCAGCATCGCGGCTTCTTTCAGGTACTCCGCCAGGTAAGTCATGACGCCGGAGGCTTTGATCTTCCCGGTCTGCCAGATGTGCGACAGCGGATTGAGGGCGTCGGGACCGCCGCGACCGCCGCCGGCTGCCCAGTGGATCGAGTTCGACCGGACCGGGAACGACAGTTCCAGAAGCGGGAGCCACTTCACCGCCGCTGCCGGGTGCTTCATGCAATACGCCTGGAACCGGCGATTGATCCAGGCCAGGACGATCCGCTGGCGGACGAGGATGTCCGGCGTCTTGGTCTTCGGTTCCTCTTCGGCCGCTTCCTTCTCGGCCTGAGCCTGGGCGTCGTCGGTGATCTTCTTCCAGGCGGCGACATTGAAGGCCACCGGCTTCCCGTTGAGGTTCCGGATGTCGAGCTCCGTCCTGTGGGCCTCGTAGAGGGGCAGGGGCTTCGTCCCCTCCGGAGCATGGCAGGGCCGGCTGATGTCGTTGACGTACTTGGCGGCTTCCTCCTCCCAATCCTTGACCGTGATCGACTTGGACGTGGTGAGGCAGTTGTAGAGCTGGGCCAGCTCCTTCGGGAGCTTCTCATGCACCTGGCTCAAGGCGGGAATGATCCGGGCGTGGGTGGGGTCGGCCAGCCCCTTCCGGAGCAGGAGCTGCCACTCTTCCGGCAGCTCCAGGAGCGCCAGCGATCGCGAGAGGGCCGCCTCGGCATAACCGAGGGCCGCGGCGGCCGCCTTCTGCTTCCCCTTTCCGGTCTGCATGTCGACCAGGGCTCGGAACTCGGTTGCCTTCTCGATGGGGTTGAGGTCTTTCCGCTCGAGGTTCTCGATGATCCGGAGGGTGTGCTCCTGCTGGACGGTCATTCCCTTGGGGTAGGTCCGGCAGACGACCTCCTTCAGGCCAGCCAGGCCGGCGGCGATCACCCGGCGGGTGCCGTAGATGATCGTCCCGTCATCCCGCACGGCAGGTTCCTGCAGGATGCCATTGACCTTAATCGAGGCGGCAAGGGCCTTCGTGTCGGGATCGTTCTCGATGTCGAGCCGGGCATTGAGTTCCGACCGTTTCAGGTCAGAGAGCTTCCAAGCCTTGAGCGTGTACGTACCGGTAGCGCGGACCATCAGCGGGTCTCCTGAGAGAGAGTGAAGAGGGAGGGCCAAAGAGGTCCCGGCCGAAAGCGATGGCCGGGACGGTTCGTGAAGCGGGTCGTTACTCGGCCGAGGCCGGCGTCAGGTAGGGGAGATACCGCTCAAGGTGGGCCACCCGGCGGGAGAGGGCGTTGACCTGGGCGTTGGTCAGCACGACGCCGGCGAAGGCGATGAGCATGCCGAGGGCAAGCCAGGTCCATTTCTCGCGAAACATGGTGGGAACACTCCGTTCAAAAGGGGATGTGGTGCATCCCGAGGGAATAGCCTGTCAGGAAGTCGAACAGGCGTTGGTCGTGGGAAGCGGGGTCGTGAGCGATGGCGGACGGCACTGGGCGGTCCTTGATTGAGATCAGCCAGACCCAGAAGTTCCCGACTCGCTCGGGCCGGACCGCGAAGCCGCAGCGATACGCCAGGTCATCGAGGGCCGGGGCCAGCTCGGGCGGTTCGTCGGGGTCCGGGTCGGGCAGGGGACAGAGCAGGGGATCCCAGCGGGGACCGTGGATCAGCCGGACGTTGCCGCCGGTGGGGCACTTCTCCGTTTCGAGGGTCATGGAGTTCCGTTTCTTGACTCAAGTCAATTTCGCGGACGGGTTCCGGCCAACGAGCCGGCCAGCCGGGGAAGCGATCCTTTGGGGGGACCGCGTCAGTCGGCAGCCTGGGTGAAGGGGTCTCACCCCTTCTCCGCCGGAAGGCCCAGCGGAGCGACCGCCGCATTTCAAAACCCCGTCCGTCCGAGGGGCCTGCGGTGGATTCGTCGTAGGGCTCACCCGGGGGTTCCCTGCGACGAATTCACCGCTGAGCCCCCTCGGACACAAAAGAGCCGGCTGCATAGCCGTCCCTGGAGCGTCAGGGATCGCAGTGGAGACCCCGCAGGCTTTGCGAGGAGTCGGAACGGAGAGCCCGGCCCGTTGAGGGGACGCCATCGGCCCAGAGTCACGCAGCTTGCAGCGGCTGGCGCGCGAAGAACTCAGGAACCTGCGTATCGGTTAGCGAGCGAAGCAACTCGGCAAATGCAGCGAATCGCAGCGGAGCATCAGGGTAATTCCGGACCGTCGACAGGCCGGTTGCCGGAATTGGGCAAGGCGGGACCGGGCGTCAGCCCGGTTTCTGGCCTTGAGTCAATCGCGGCGAGATTGCCGTCCTGAAGAACGTGTTAGCAGGCAGGGCGGCGGCCGGATGCGTCCGTCGAAGCGGGTTCCGTCACTGCCTACGATCCGGAGCTCCGTGCAGAGAGGAATGGAGCTGACGCTCCCAGCTCCAGGGCCAAGCAAGAGTAGTGGCGGTTGCGATGTCCTTGATTCCAGAACCGTATCCCGAGGGCATGTTGGTCCTGTCGCGAAGTGTGCGGGAGTCGTTCGTTGTCGACGAGTCGATCGTCTTCACAGTGAGGCGGATCGGCACCATCCGGGCGACGCTGGTCCGCACGACTGCAGACATGCCGTTCGGTGCTGAGGTCGAGATTCACGTGGACGGATTGCGGGACATCGGCCCCGGGCTGCGGGCGGTCATGTTTCCTTCCCGTCCAGGCCGGATCCGCATTGGTGTGGTGGCCAGTCCGGAAAGGCACATCCGCAGACTGAACCCCTTCGAGCGGCCCGTCCGTCCGCGTCCTCCCTCGCACGACGGCACCGCCTCGCCTTAACCTCGTCTTGTGTCCCGCATGTGGTGCAAGCAGACTGTCGGTCGATCCGGGCGGCAGTCTCAGGGAGGCTTTTCGAGGTTCGTCACATGGCGGTGATTTCGCGGTCGTTCATTCTGGCCCTGCTCTCTGGCCTCGGGTTCGTGATGTCGACAGCTTTCAGCGACGATCAGACTTTGAAGCGAGTGGAGGAGCTGTTGGTGGCGGCGGATTTCGCCAGCCCGCATCGCCAACTGGTGACAAGGATCTTCAGCAGTATGGCGGACTGGGAACTGGCCGAAATGGTTGTAGATTCTCCCAGCATGTCCCTGCGTCTGCGGGCGGCTGAGGAGCTGGCGCTCCGCAGGGAGGACCGACATCCGTGTGAGACGTTTCTGGAACTCGTCGGCGGGGTGCTCGATGTGACCGTCCCGCCACGTGCCCAAGATGCCATCCGTCACGGGGTTCCCCAGCCGGCAGGCGGCCTCGCCTTCATCGACGGAGAAATCCGACCCTTGATGAGAGGCGGAGCGACTTCAATCGAGGATGAAGCGGGGGGCTGGTCGGTCACGTTTCAGAGGCCGAGATCTCTTGTCGTGAAAGTGGCAGGGCGTCGCCATGAAGTCGCCGTGCCATACCAGCGACCGACTGTCGCGGCGGGATCCGAAGATGGGGTCATGGTCTGTTCGCTGTATGAGCCCTACGGCGATTCTCCGCCTCTCAGTGTCGCCTTTTCTGCACAAACGGGAGAGGAGATCTGGCGACGTGAGAATCTCGCACCCGGTAAGCCGGTCCTTCCGCGCGGTCTGCGGCAAGACATAGAGCTCGTCATCCAGGGAGACCGGGTTTACCTGTTCGGAGTCTGTTCCCAGTCCATGTTCATCGAATGCTTTTTGCTGTCGGATGGGCGTCGCATTGGCGGCTACCGGAGTCGCTCCGCGCTGATTTTCGCGGTCCCGGCGCAGGTTCTGAAACCCGCTGCGGACCGATAGGCCGCTAGAATTGCCTCAAGGCAATTTTGGCCATTCGGCACCCCGGGCTTTGCGAGGAGTCGGAACGGAGAGCCCGGCCCGTTGAGGGGACACCCTGAAGTCGCTGAGCAAAACGCTGGCGAACTACTGGCCGTTGGGAAATAATGCGGCAGAAATCTGGCCTGAAGCCGTGAGGGTCAGAAGAGTTCTCGGTGAATCACGACAACTGAGCTTGTTTTCGATGCCTGGCACCGCGGACAGCCACATTGAGATTGGATCGGAGGACTTTGCGTACCTCCGATCACTGGCCTACAGCATCTCGGGGAGCTCTGCGATCCTTCCCGATGCGGTTCCGTGCTCGCTTGAGCGGCTTTCGAGGCTGGAACTGGTCACGGTGATGGGCGGCAGGGTCTTCATCACGGGGCGGGGGATGTGTGCGGTCGAGTCCGGACCTGTCTCGACGAACGGAGACGTTCTCAGGTTCCGGACGGTAGATCTGAAGCGCGGCCGGGTGGACTAAGCGACTCCCGCCCGTCCTGGTGAGAGTGACGTCCCGGAGTGACGCAGCTTGCAGCGGCTGGCGTGCGAAGAACTCCGGACCCTGCGTATCGGTAGCGAGCGAACAAACTCAACGAGTGCACCGAATCGCAGCGGGGGCTCAAGGAGATTCCGGACCCTCGACCGGCCGGTCGCCGGAATCGGGCAAGGGCGGACCAAGCGTCAGCCCGGTTTCCGTCTCGAGGTTCTGCCCGTTTGGGCGCCTCCAGGCGACGGCAATGGCGGGGCAAAACAGATGGCGAATCTGTCAAAAAAAGGGCCTAGCCAGGAACCGAAGTGCGGCAAAAAATGGGCGGGGTTTCCGAGGCCTGCCGGGCTTCGCTCCTCTCAGCGCTGAGGGGGGCTTTGGGGTGGGGGATGAAGGATCTGGTGTTGTTGGGGGATGAAATTGCGATTCTCAAGCTCGCCGCAAAGCAGAGAGTGTCGCTGCGCGAAGGCCGGACGATTGCCCACGAGACCGCCTGTGAATTCCTTTGTGATGCGGGCTTGGCCCGTTGTCACGATGAGGAAATTGAGCTGACCGCCCTCGGGAAAGGGCTGGCGGCTTGGTTGGTGAAACAGGGCATTTCCGGACCACGAGCGGTTTCTGGGGCCATCCTCGAAGGGCTTGTTGCATCGGATGAACGGCCCAAGGCGTCCGGCTCGTGAGCCGGCCTTCAGCAAACAATTGTTCTGCCACTCGGCAGCTTGGCGGTGATCATGCGCGCGGAGACCAAAGTGAATCGGGACGGTGAGTCGACAATCGACCTAGGGAAGGGCAGCGTTTTGTCGTTAACGGCGGTGGAATACTGTTCGCTCTTGGCGGTCGTGGCGGGACGACTGTTTCGGGGCGAGGTCACGCCGACCGTCCTGAGTTCGCTGGAGCGGCTTGTGGAGCTGGGATTGGTGCGGGAGAGCCGCGAGATTTACGGCCCGACGGAGGTGGGGGCGCTAATTGCAGGGGCTCCGGCCGCCGAGCAAGCCGGAGTTGTGACAATCGACACCAGAGCGATCCGGCGGTAGCCGAGCTCTCGCTCCGTTTCTTGCCTTGAGGCAATCCCCGCAAGCGAGCCGCCGATGATGACGCTGGACTGTCCATGCCGTCTCCGTCAGTCGGGAAAAGATCAGAGCGGAATCCCTGATCCCGTGGAGTCGGGGCCGGCGACATCACCGGCAGTCAAAACATTGATTGCGGTAACTCAGCAGGTAAAATTTGGGCACTGCCGACGGTATGTGAGTATGGAGGGCGGCCATGTCGCTGGAGGGGCCACCGAGCGTCTTCATTCTGCGATCGGAATACGATTACTTGCTTCAGATCGTTCGAGCGCGGGGCACATTGATTCGAAATCCGCTCTCGGCAGATTTTGTGAGAGCGCGCTACCTGGAGCGGAAGGGACTGGTCGCACTCGATGGCGACTGGGTTTCTGCGACGGCCTTGGGTGTAGCTCTGTCGCAACTTCCCTTCCGGTCGGCGGCATTTGGGACGGCAGTGATGGTGGAGCTCGGACCAGACGGGGAATTGCCTGAGGTAGTGGGTCCCGCATGCTCACAATGGGATGCCGGTGGGCATCGCGACAGCAGTTTCCGGCGGCCGTAATCGTCGGACTCCGATCCAAGCTCGGGCGAATCGTCTGATCTGTCACAGTTCGGTCACATTCACAATCTGAGGTCCCAGGGCGACCAGCCTTTGCCACGATACAGATGACTCTTTGAACGCCTGACAATTCTGTGCAGGGCCATCGACGCTAGCCCCGAAAGGAGGCTCCGATGTCTATGAGGATTGACGGGCTGAGCTTGTCGCCAAGAGCGGCATATCTGATGCGGCAGTACGCCGTGGCACGCAGTTGCCTGGAAGACGCCGCCGAGCGGGCGGAAGAAACGCGGGAGCGGCTTGAAATTCTGCGTGCCCGCATCGAGAGGCGCATCGCCTTGAACGACGCCTTTCTGGCCGCGCAGGACGTGAGACTCTGGGAGTCTAAGCAAAGTCACCGGTAGGGCTGTGTCCTTGCCTGGTCTGCTCCCCGCTGTGCGGATGGATTACGCTTCGGAGTCGTTGGAGCCGCAGTTCATGTCCGGCAGTGCCGCTCGTGGCATTGGCGCATCGCAACTCGGCCGTGTGCCAAGGGGGGGACTGTGAGAGCCGGACGGCGTCATGTCTGACAATCCAACAGAGCAGGGGGATGCGCTGTCCGACAGCGCGATCGTGCTGTCGCAAGGCATCCTGACGATGCCGATTCCGGTCTATGTCGCGCTTCATGCAACGAACGGGGCTCTGCGGTTGCACCCCGGGAATGTCACTCCCGCCAGGCGTGCGCACCTGGACGCATTGCTCGAAGTGGGCCTGGTCATGCGCCGCGAGATCTACTTCTCGCCGACAGAGGCTGGAGTGCAGGTCATGAAAGCGGCCATCCGCACGGAACGTGATCGCTCGCAGGACACGAGCGGCAGTATCCGGATCGACATGAGAGCGCTGGGCTGGTGACAGGGGGCGGGCGTTCTTGCCTCAAGGCAATTTTGGCCCCCGGGGGATTCCTCAGTATCACCCCCCCATCTACTCCTCAGGAATGGGCCGGATCGCAAGGGTTCCCTTCCGGCCGGCCCGATCTCGCATCCCCTCAATCTCCGTCTCCGGGTCCCCGGCGGATGTCCTCGATCTGTTCTCTCAGCGCCTGATTCTCGGCGTCCTGTTCGTGCGAGGCGGAGCGCTGGGCCAGGATAAGGGTCGCGAAGCCGCAACCCAGGCAAGCCGCAAAGAGGAGTAAGCGGGCGAGCCGGGACGGCCGTTCCTCTGACGCACGGGGATCGTTCATTCGGCTCTCCAAAGGGAAGGAGCCAGTCTGGGCGGCTGACGGGCACTACTCAACAGCCTGGCCGCCGGAATCGCCCTCGAATGATGGGATCCGTCCAGATCCGGGCGCGGCCGGTCGGCCCGACAGCATTGCGCGCACGGTGTCCGTATCGAGGGTCTTTTCGGGATTGATTGAGCGTATTTCTGTGCGTGTCCGCTGCGCAACAGAAGTCGCGAGGTCGTCTCCGGGATCGGGGCCGTTCAACTCTTCTCGGACGGACTGTGAATCATCTCGAATACCGTGGAGGTCCTCGACTGGTTCGCCGCGATCATTGACCAGTTTGAAGCGGCCGCATCTGTCACCTGGTACGTGCAACTCCACATCCTCCGGTGTCCGAACAGGACAGCCGGAATCTCGGTCTGGACATCGCGCCAGTTGTCGACCTGGCGACCCTCGGAGCTGCTTCGCACGCGGAGACCTAGCGGAGACCCTGAAAGGGCTGCTCGACGTCGCGAATGAGAAGTCCCGGACGATGATCGTCGCGGAACCGCTCATGCTCACCGTGGACGGGGACACCGGCACCTGGCAGCGATCGCGACAAGTCCCAATCGAGAGCTCTGTGATTGACCCGCGCACCGGGGCCATCTCCAGGAGTTACGATTACCGATCTGCCGGGCTCAACGTCACGGTCGACCTGCGGGAGTCGTCCTGGAGATCAGCGCGCGTCAACTTCAACATCCAGCTTGGGGACGTCATCTCCGGCGGCGATGGGTCCGGACCGCCGGTGATCGCCGATCGTGGCTCAAGGCCTCGGCCGATGTCTACACCGGCGGTGTCTATCTGGTCGGCGCTCTCCGGGAGGGGACCGGGAACAAAGGGGCTGCGGGCGCTCTCACGTTCGGAGATCGCCAATCGTCGGATTCCACGGAGGTTGTGTTGTTCGCCCGTGTCGCTCGGATCGGACGTTCCCTGATTTCCGATCCGGGGACGGAAGGGCCGGAGCAGGACAGTGGGAGCGCGGTTGAGATACCGAGGGACACTCCCCCGATACCTCATCCGCTACTTCCGGCTCCAGCGGGGCCCGAGCTTCTTCCCTTGGAGCGGACCTCTAGATCGTTGAGGGAAAAGTGAGACCTATAATGTGTCTCACTCTTCCGGCTCGTCAGCCTCCGCGTTGATGGTCCGCGCCAAGGCTGTCAACGCCTCGTCGGTTGCTTCCTCCTCAGCAATATTCGCCTTGAGAAGCTTCAAGGCTTGGGAATAGCCGAGGATTTCGGCCCACGTGCACAGCGTACCGTACGTCGCGATTTCATAGTGTTCGACCTTTTGGGCGCACGCGATGAGCAGGGCATCCATGACTTCGGGAGAGGCATCCTCCTCCATCATGCTGGACGCTTCCGTGATGAGTCCCTCCATCGCCTCGCACTTCTTCGCCTTCGCGGCCTTGCCTGTGTCGCCGAACGCCTTCTCCACCCGCTCCACTTGAGCCTTGGTCTCTTTGAGGTGTTTCTCGAAGGCGCGAATGAGCTGCGGAGCCGTAGCGGCCTTCGACATCTTCGGCAGGGCCTTTAACAGCTGTTTTTCTGCACTGAGGACATCGCGGAGCTCGTCATGAAAGGCATCGGCCAGAGATTTCAGGGCCATTCCAAACCTCGTAGGGAGAAGTGATGAAATCGTTACCGAGCACCTGCCGCAACTGACATGCCGCCTCAGATTGCAGAAGAGGTCATGGGCGCACGACTTGCGTAAGCCGGCTGTGTCTCGCGTCCCACATGTCCATGAAAGGCTCGCATTCATGACCACGTCCACCACTACTCTCGGTACCGTTGTTGGCTCTTTCGAGAGCGAGGCCCAAGCTCAGCGTGCGGTCAATGCGCTGCGAGGCGAGGGTTTTACTGAGGACGAAATCGGAATTGTCGCTCCGAACTCGACTACTGGGGTGTCGGGTACGGCCACGGCCACGAAAGCCGAGGAAGGGGCCGTCGCTGGGCTCGCCACAGGTGCCGCGCTCGGTGCTGTCTGGGGAATGGGAATACTTGCCGGCATGATTCCAGGGATCGGGCCAGCGATCGCTGGCGGCACCTTGGCGGCGTTGCTCTCAAGCGCAGGCGCTGGAGCGGCGGCGGCCGGCGTTGCGGGTGCTCTCATCGGAATGGGAATCCCTGAGAAAGACGCAACGTACTACGACGCGGAGTACGGTCGGGGACGTTCGATCGTGACCGTACGGGGAGGTCGCACCAGCGAAGCGCGGGCAATTCTTGACGCGAACGGTGCGCTTCGGCGTGTTTGAGGGATCACCGCGGCTCGGCAGCAGTCGAACGCGGACTGACCGTTTGCCTTGCTGCTGCCGAGCCATTACTTAGCTTGCAAACCCGTGCTACGAGATTCCGAAGTGAGTCACGAGAGCGCCCGATGGCACGTTGGCCACCACCCGTGTTCCCGATTTTCGCTGCTCGGGACTGACTTCTCTTGGTCACTGCGGCGAACTAAATGCAACCTGCCTGAATGGAAGGTCGACTGGCTGACCGCCCCGCTCTTGTCGGAGGGGCCGGAGCTGAGCGGGGGACCCGGCGCAGGCCCCGGAGATAGGGAAGGCCGTTCGCATCTACTGGACAGTATGCCGCTCGGCCTCAACAGCCCGCGTTACAGGTCGAATCTTCAGAACTCGATGGATGCAATCGCTGCCGGACGCTTGAGCGCGGGACGAACCTCTCCGCGTTCGCGTCGCGCTGCGTTTTGCGGACTTCGTGGTCCTTCCGGTCAGCGAATCTGCGACGGCGTTTCAGTTGAACCGGCTTGGCTGTTCTTCAAGAAACTCCCGCGGCATTCTCGCCAATACCTCTGACCGCCCGGGGACGGTCGAGCCGGTAGGTGCCGTGCTGGCCCGCCTCACTCCCGCTCCTGTCCTCGGACATTCCACCAGCAATTGGCGTCAGCTCCTTTTCGTAACGACGAGCTGGAGACGCTTCATTGCCAGTTCCAGCGCGTCTGCGAGAGTCGCTTTCGTGATGACCCCCCCGAGATCGATGCCGAGATGGACTATCGTCTGAGCAATTTGCGGCCGTACGCCGGAGATGATGCATTCCGCGCCCATCAATTGAAGGGCAGTCACGGTCTTCAGGAGATGTTGGGCCACTAGGGTGTCAACGGTTGGAACTCCCGTGATGTCGAGGATCGCGATCTCTGATCCGGTCTCGACCACTCGTTGGAGTAGGGACTCCATAACGATCTGTGTCCGCTCGCTATCCAGGGTGCCGATCATCGGAAGGGCCAGAATTCCATCCCACAACTTCACCACTGGCGTTGAGAGTTCCAGCAGGTCTTGCTGTTGTCGGCGGATCACATCCTCTCTGGTCTTCTGGAAGGCTCGAACAGTGAGCAATCCCATCTTGTCGAGCAGCTCTGTCGCCACCCAAGTTTCCTCAGTGAAAGCCTCGGCGTCTTTGGCCAGATCCGTTTTCAGACGAGCGAAGAGAGGCTGTTTGAACGAAAAGACAAAACGAGCCGTTTCGTCTACGGTGAAGCCCTGCAGGACCCGGGTGCGCGACACCTCGGCGAGAAACCCTTCGATTTCTTTCCACTCGGGCCGGGTCGTATCCGTGATGTCGCCGCTCTGTGTAGCCTTCTGAAGCAACGAGACGAATTCACCGGCCTGGGTCTTCAGGTCACTCTCATTGATGCGGTTGTCTCGCCCTGAACCGCCTTCTCGCAGTAGCCGCATCCAATCGGAAATCAGCGAGTCTTCGTGCTTCTTGATCGTATCGGCGATTCGACCGACGGCTTTCGCCATTGAGGTGCTTCGGTGTTTCGAGGGCAGGGGAGAAGCCAGTACGCGTGATGATCGTAAGCCACCGTGTGGTGAAGGGACATGAGGTCGGGCGGAACATTTGGCAAAAATGTCGCCACGGGTGTCCTTCGCCCCGTGTCTGTCCCGGCAAGCGCACCGCCAGTGATCGCCCCGAGTGGACGGGAATGCCGGCTGACGGCACTCCCGTTTTCCTGAGAGTACCGTCACGGCTCGATGCCACTGCAACTCTCGCTGTTTGAGAAGACCAGGGAGGCCCTGGGGCCGCAGGCCGGGCCGGTAACGGCCGCGAATCTTGCGGAGGTTCTCCGTCAGGAGGTAGGGGCACCGGACGAGCTCGTCGATGTACGTCTCCCGGTCCCATTCGGTCGTGAAGTCGATTCACCGTGTCGCCGCGACTTGGGCTGCTCTGTGAGTGTTCCAAGGCTCCGCCGAGCGCAGGAACTCGATCAGCCAGGCCGCCATCGTCGCCTCGTTCGCTCGGCTCTCGTGCTGCGTATTTTTCAGCACCTTCGAGAAGGTGGCTTCCTCGCGGCGAGGTTACGGCCCCGATCCATCCCAGGTTTTTTTCCGGTGTCGACGCGCGTCGATTTTGCCCGGCCGCTCCAAGTCCGACCTGGTCAACGTCGACGTCGTGGGAAGCTGAGTCCTGCTGGGCCTTCCATCCCGAACGATCGAAGGTGTTGAGGATTGCCGATCAACGGGTCTTGTGCTGCTGGCCGACGAAGTGTCCCTCTTCAGGCTCGGGGCAGGGGAGAGGGGAGAGGAGAGAGGAGAATTCCTCGAAGTGGCAGGACATGCGTCCACAAGACTGAGTTGGACCAGGGGCGCTCCGGGGCGCCATCAGACGACACGTCACGAAAAGTACCCGAATTTTGAAATACTGACCGGCCGCCAAGCGACATAACTTCGGCGAGCATACGCCACCGGCATTCCGAGTGACGATTTCACGGGAGGTTTGATGGATTGGAAGTCTGTATTGGAACGGGATGGTCCCACCGCTTGGCGGGCGGCCTACCGCCTCCTTGGAAACTCCGCAGATGCCGACGACTGCCTGCAGGAGGCTGCAATCGATGCCGTAAAGGTGGCCCGTCGCGAACCCATCGCCAACTGGAGGGCACTCCTGACCCGGCTGGCCTCGGTCCGAGCGATGGATCTTCTGCGGAAGCGGTACCGCAGCCAGAGCAATCACGGGCTTGATCGCGAGTCCCCAGTCATGGCGGATCGGCTCGATCCTGGCGAAAACGCTCAGCTGCAGGAGCTGCGACACCAATTAAGGGTCGCGCTCAGTCAATTGTCACAGGAACAGGCCGCAGCGTTCTGCCTCTGCGTGCTGGAAGGCTGGACCTATGCCGAGGCAGCCGAACATCTGAGGGCGCCAGCCAGCACGGTCGGCGTCCTAGTACACCGGGCACGACAACATCTGCGCGAACTGCTGAAAGATGTCGTCCCTGAATCCCTATCGACAAGGAGTTCTCCATGAACGCGAACCATGCTCCAAATGATTCTCTCGATGCCGCGGAAGCTTCCCTGCGGGAGCTCCCGGCGCACATCGTCCCGTTGACTGCGACATTGGATCGCATCGCCGCCCATGTCGGCGAACTGGACACCCCTTTGATGCCCCGCCATATCAAGACGGTTTGGTCCTCCCGAGGGCGACGATTCGCGGCGATGTTGCTGACCTCCGCGGCGCTCGTCGCGGTGGTGTTCGGCCTGATGCACTCGCCGCAGGAAGCCTTTGCGTTGGAGGATATCGCCGCTGCCGTGCGGGAGGTGAGCACCCTCACTTACACGACGGTCCTCACTCCCAAGAATGGAAGTGCTTCGCAACTCAAGAACTATCACAAGGGGAAGCTGGCGCGTACGGAGAGTATCGACGGCAGTTACCGCGTGACGGACAGTGCTGAGCGGAGAATGTTGTCAGTTCGTCCAGGCGTGAAGGCGGCTACGCTGACGAAGCTGGGGAGCGGTCCTCAAGACGTGCCGACGATGTCGGATTCGATCATTGCTTGGCTGAAGACTGCCGAAACGACCGGTGAACCGGCCGGAGACAAGACTATCAACGGCGTTCGGACTCAAGGATTCAAGGCCACGTTTGGCGCCACAACGATGACGTTGTGGGGGGATCCAAAGACGAAGTTGCCGGTGCTGATCGAAGCGACGATCGGATCTTTGGCGGATCCGATCCACATGGTGATGCAGGATTTCGTCTTCAATCAGCCCTTGCCTGATGCGATGTTCTCCTTCGAGATCCCGACTGGATTCAAGACTGAAGAGATAACCTTCCCGAGCGTCGACTTCACTGCGTTAGGCAAGGTACCGCCCGAAGATCACGTTGTCAGAGTCTTGCGATTCTACGCCAAACTGAACGACGGAGCCTTCCCCGAGCGAATCGACGGTCCGGAACTCGTCGCGAAGATCACGAAGGCCGCGGGGGCGGATCGTGTGAACAATCCGGAGTTCATGAAGGAGTTCATGGAATTGACGGGCAGCATGGGAGCGGCTTGGACGTTCCGCCAATCGCTCGACAAGTTTGGCTACGACGGGACGGCACGCTTGGATGATGCCGACCGGATCGTCTTCTGGTATCTCCCTAAGGGGGCCGAGAAATACCGCGTCGTCTTCGCGGACTTGACTATTGGTGATGCACCGGAAGCAAAGCTTCCCAAAGCGCCGAAGAAGTGAGCGTCGGGATTCGTTGCGACACTTGTTCGATCAAAGCCGGCCCGCTTCAGGTCTCCCGTCGATTGAGAAGAAAGCGCCCCTGCATGCGGGGGCGCTTTCCTTTATTGAGTCAGAGAATTCGTTGATCATTTCAGCAGAGCAGGGAGGTCCTTCGGCCCAGACTAGGCAGGTCTCGGCCGCGAATCTTGCGGAGGTCCTCCGGCAGGAGGTCGTAGCAGCGGGTCAGGTCGTCGATGCACGTCTCCTGGTCCCACTCGGTGGCGAAGTCGATTCCAGGGTCGCCGCGACGCGCGCCGCCTCGTGAGCGTTCCAGAGCTCCGCCGATCGCAGGAACTCGATCAGCCAGATCGCCAGCGCCGCCTCGTTCGCTCGGCTCTTGTGCTGGGTTTGTTCCAGGACCTTCGAGAAGATAGGTTCTTCGCGGAGGTCCTGATCCTGGTAGTACCGGAACAGCGCGAAGGAAAGTCCTCCGAGGGCACCGACTCCGGATCCCGCCATCATCGCCGGGACCAGAGCGAGCAGTTTCGGCCGCGATCGGGCGTTGTCGAGCTTCTTGATGATGGCTCGGGTGAACCAAGTGGCGAGAAAGGAAAGACGCTTCCATTCGTCCGGGATCTGCTCGGCCTTCGCCGGCGTCGGCTCCGGTTCCTCGTTCTCCTTCGACGCCGCCAGGTCGGCCGCCCGGTGGTCCTTGGCGAGCTGGTCCCATAGCTCGATGTTGAAACACCGCTCGTTCTCTTCGAAGCGGTGGACGTCCGGGGCCTTCTTGTTGTTCGCCTGCCATTTGCAGTTCGGGTCGAAGTCCCGCGAGAGCTTGTAAACGGTGTTGTTGACGAGGGTCTGCCACCAGCTCGTGGTGACCTCGGCATTGTTCCCGCGCCATTTGTCCCACTCCTGGCGGAAGGCGGTCGCGATCGCCGGGTGCTTCAGCCACTTCGTCACCGCCCCGGCGTGGGTGGGTGTGAACGATCCGTCGCGGATCTCCTTCTCCCACTGCGGGGACTGTCCTGCAGGACCCCGAACGATTTGACGGAGGCTATGGTCTCCTTAAGGCCGGCGGCGGTGCCGGCTTCGAGGGCTTGCCGGGTCCGGCGGTTCAGCGGGCTGGGGTCGATCAGGGAGAGGTCGACATCCTGCGATTCAACGTTCTTTGACTTGGTGACTATGAGAGCGGGTTCCTTAGAACGGAGGGTCTACGGGTGGTTGCCGGAGCCACTCGGCGGCGTCGGCGACGAAAGCGGACAACTTGCGGAGCGTGATCTCGGCGAAAGCGGCCGTAGCCAGGACTCGCCGGCGTCGTTCGATGGATGTGTTCTCATCCATCCAGTGGATTTCCTCGCGCAGCCGGCGGAGCTGGTCCTCCAGATCCTTGAGCTGCAAATCGACGCGCGTCGATTCCGGTTTCACTTGCGGCTCTCGTCGCGAAGGGAGCGCGTCATCCGCGCGACCAGGAGGTAGGCGGCGTAGCAACACAGTAGCGCCATGCAGACGACGTAGATCGTTTCGAAGGTGGTCATGGGTTGTGGTCCTTGTGTCCCGCCAACGGGCGGGCAGGGGGGAAGGGCGGTCGAGTGTTCCCGGCCATCGAGCCGGCCCGCCGCCGTAGTGGTCCTTTGGTTGAGCAGCTCCGGTCGGCTGTTGGGTGAAGGGGTCTCGCCCCTTCTCCGCCGGAAGGCCCAGCGGAGCGACCCCGCATTCAAAAACCCCGTCCGTTCGGAAGGGCTGCGGCTGCGTCGTCGTAGGGCTCGCAAGGGGGTTCCCTGCGACGACGCAGCCGCTGACCCTTCCGGACACAAAAGAGCCGGCTGCCTAGCCGTCCCTGGAGCGTCAGGGATCGGAGAGGAGACCCCGCAGGCTTTGCGAGGAGTCGGAGCGGAGAGCCCGGCCCGTTGAGGGGACGCCAGGCCGCACTTGCCTTAGCCACCCAAGGAAATCTCTCGGGACTGAGCCAGGAATCGCCCGTTGTGACGGAGACAACTTCTGTGTGAACTTCAGCCTGCTAGTAGGCGGTGAGGTCTGGAGTGTCGGACGATGTTTCGAGTTGTCGCGAATGCGGCTGAGTGGGGCTGGCTCCTGCATCTGCTTGATGTTCCAGTGAGGGTCTCTGAGCTCTCCGAGTCAGAAGCGGAGCTGGTGCTCGGCCTGCAAGATCGCTTCCTCGTGGCAACGTTGAACGGTGTCTCGACCTTGACCGCCTTAGGCAGGGGCTTCGTCGTCTCCGCTCCGGCCGTCGGGTCCGCCGGGCTCCGCGTCTGGGCAGAAGACAGGGAACCGTTTGACGCAGAGACGACTTCGATTGGTCGCGATCGCGGCTCGTTGCCAGAGTCCTGTTGAGTCGACTGCCGAATGGAGCGTCCGAGTTGTCGAGGGCGCACCGGAATCGTGTTTGGTTCGTGCGGTTGATAAGGTGCGTGCCGTCAGGCCTTGGCTGGGCTGACGGTGGAGGTGCTGAATGTCGAATCCCCCTGGGGGCGAGGTTCGGGTGACCGAATCGGATCTCAGTCACTTGAGGAGGATGGCATACAGCGTTTCGGGGAGCTGCGATGTCGGTGTCGACCTGCCGGCGGCACAGGCGCAGGCTCTTGCAAGTCGTGGCCTTGTCTTGATTGCGGAGCAGAGAGCGTTCATCACGGGGCATGGAATCCTCGCGGTCGAAAAGGCGATGGACGGTGCACCGAGCGTTCGGGCGATCGGTAAAGGCAACTAACGGCGGCAGATGTGGACCAAAAAACGGGATCCGGTGGATCGGAAGCAGAGTTCGGCGATGACGGCGTCAGCGGCCATCCGCCGCACGTTTTCCGGCTGATGCTCATCGAGTACGAAGTGCTGGCAGAGCTGGGCATCGAACCCATGCGCGCCGAGCTGGTCCCCGCTGCGATCGCGGACGCGATCGGCCATCTGGTGCTCAAGGGATTGGCCACCAACGAGCAGCGGACGGTGACGATCACCGACCGCGGTCGGCAGCTCTTGGAAGTCGGACCGGTGAGCCAGACGCCATACACCGTCGCCTTCGACTACCGCCATTTGGGTTGGAATGACGGAACGCCGTAGACGGGCGGTGTCGGGCAGCTGTCTTCGGCCGCAGTCGACGCGCGTCGATTTCCGCTGCGGCCAGAAAAATGGGACTGGCCACGAGTCGACCCATTGCGAAAATGTGCCGTGGAATCGGGTTCGCTCCGGTCTTCCGTTCCCGGTCTCGCTCGGTCCCGTGGAGTGGTGGATGAAGGATCTGGTGTTGTTGCCGGATGAAGTTGCGCTCTTGAAGTTCGCTGCAAAGCAGGGAGCCCTAAATCGGTCCGGTCCGACTCTCAGCCACGACATCGCCTGTGACTTCTTCTGCGAGACGGGCTTGGCGGAGTCCGACGGCGACCACATTCGTCTGACCCAACTTGGCCAACGGGTCGCGAACGCTTTCCTTTGCGCGGGTGTATTAGGTACCGCCTCGATCTCTCGGTGTGTCCTAAATGCTCTGGGACCGCAAGTTGCATTCACCGACGGGGCGTACCGGTAACGGTCACGTCTGGGGGCACTCCTGTGCCACCTGCCGGCATGCGTCCTCACTTGGCGGCAGAATGGCTTGTCCCCGGCGTGACCGTCCTCCGCTCGGAGCAGGGGAGTCTCGTCATTGATGGATGGGTGTTGTTGAAAATGGGATTGCGGCGGAATGGCCATTCAACGGATCACGATCTTGGAAGAAGAGTGGCGACTGCTGGTCGACCTCATCGCCGGGTTCAACCTGGCTCACTACCACCCGGTGAAGTTCGACCTCGCACTTGCCGGCTTGCTTCGAAGCGGCCTGGTCGAGGAGGTTCCGCAGGGGACCCGCGTCAGTCGCCTGGGGTATCAGGTGAGGAAAGCGGCTCCGCTCTACGCTCTCGGAGAACCTCGTATCTGGTACGGGGTGGAGGAGCCCGATGTGCCCTGAAGCCGACCTACCGCAATCCAGTTGGGCTCGTGGTCATGTGGCCTTCGGAACTGCTTGGCCAGCCTCGTGGGCAGGAAATCGCCGCGCGTCGATTCAGTGTTCGACGACCTTCTTGGCCAGGCCCGAGGTGAGCGACCGGCGTTGACTCCACTAGGGGCTGATCTCACTGCCACCAAGTCGAGTAATCGCCCCGCTTGATTTCGGGGGCGTCCTACCTGGCCTTTTTGGGTGGGCTGTCGTCGTGGACAATCCCTGCCAAATTCAGCAACTCATCCGAATGTCGTCCGAACACGGGCACCGGTGAGATACAATCGACCCAACACGCTGGCCAACTTCGACCACCGTAATTCGCTTTCGGTGACCACGAGGTTCCGCATGGATGGGATTGTGCTTTGGAATGATGAGTCCGCTTTCTTGAGGCGGTTGAGCAAAGGCTGGGGTATCCTCTCGCTGTCAGGCTGCCCGGATGAGCAGGCGGTCGCCGATTACGTGTGTGCCCGGGGGTTCGCGACGCAAACAGGAAATGCGATCCGGCTTTCCAGCGTCGGGAAGCGTCTATCACGCTTTGTTCAGGAGCACTCGGTGCCCATGCTGCAGGTGCCGGCCGTCGAATTGGCGTAGCGGCTGGTTGAACGCGTTTGGACTCCGAAACCGTTCCCAATGTTCCGGGTGTGCCGTTTGCCTTTAACCCGCCGTTGCAGCAGCGGCCCGGTCGGGAAAACGATGAGTCTCGGCTGCCGCCAGGCTTCATGAGCTGCGGTCGGTCGAGGTTCTCCAACACCGCGTGTCGGTATGGTCAAGTAGGGGACAATGTGCTTGCCGAAGATCTGATCTTCTCAGACATGAGTTACGAGCTCCTTCAGGCTTGTGCGATCGGGGAAGGTGTCCCGATGGACGAGCTGTCCGTGTCCGCGGCGTCGTCCGCGCTGGCGCTGGGATTGCTGGGCTTGGTGGTTCAAGAGAGGGGGCGGCTGATGACGACCGCCCGCGGCAGTGTCGTGTGCCGCGCCGAGACAGAGGCGGTGAACGGCGTGGATGTCCGTGTCAGGGCGGGGTCCCTATGGGTGTCGGAGTTGTCGGAGCAGTGGGCCGCGCTCGACGTTTCCCGGCAGAGGTCGTGGGGCGAGTAATGTTCGAGGAGGTGTGTGGTGTGACGCGTCACAATCTGATCAGGGCTGCCACACCGGCGTCACCCCGGGACGTTGGTCGCGTGTGGTTCGAGCCGCACACCTTCGAGGCTCTGCCAGTGGAGTGGGATGCAAGAAGAGAATCAGCGCCTGGAGCCTGATTCATCTGACGCGCCATGTTCTACACACGATTTCGATCAGCCCCTAACCGAAGGTCATTGGCGGCAGGCGGAGCGGACTCCTACCGACCACCCCCCGATCCACCTGGACGCCGCGAATCGGCTACCGCTCACACCGGCGGCCGTCGCACTCGGCTCGTTGGAGAGGTTACCCGGCGACTTTGAAAGTCCGGCGATCAGCCTCTTATTGCGACAACGAGACGGAGTTGCTTCGCTCCCAGAATCAGTGCATCCGCTAGGGTGGACCTCGTAGCCACGCCTTCGAGGTCAATACCGAAATGAACGATCGTTTGAGCGATCTGCGGCCGGCTGCCAGAGATGATGCACTCCGCGCCCACCAGCCGGATAGCCGTGACGGTTTTCAGCAGATGCTGAGCAATGAGGGTGTCGACGGTCGGTACACCAGTGATGTCGATGATCGCGATATCTGAGCCGGTCTCGACGATTCGCTTAAGGAGCGATTCCATGACATATTGAGTCGGCTCACTATCCTGGGTGCCGATCATCGGAAGGGCCAGGATTCCGTCCCACAACTTCACGACGGACGTGGAAAGTTCGAACAGTTCCTGCTGCTGCCGGCGGATCACATCTTCCCGGGCCCTCTGGACGGCTCGGATGGTCAGCATGCCCATGGCGTCGAGCAGCTCCGTAACGCGCCACATCTGCTGGGCGAGCACCTCTGGATCTTTCCCGGAGTCCGCTTTCAGTTGCACAAAGTGAACCTCCTTGAGTGAAAGGACGATGCCAGTGGTTTCGTCAGCAGAAAGCCCTTGGTGAATCCGAGTGCGCGAGACCTAAGCCAGAAAGTCCTCAATCGCTTTCCACTCCGGGCCTCTCGAACTCGCGGTGTCGCCGCATTGCGCCACCCTCTGCAGCAACGCGACAAACTCTCCGGCCTGCGATCTGAGCGAGCTTTCGTGGATCCGGTTGTCCCGCTAGGCACCCCTGTCGCGCAGCCGATCCATCCAATCGGAGAGCCGTTGGATCTCATGGTTCCAAAGCGTTTCGGCGATCGAACTTGAGGCTTTCGCCATTACGCTCACCTGGAGAACGGGTTCATGGCAAAAGCGATTGAATGCAGCGAGCGATCGTAGGACAAGTTGCCCCTGCACAACACGATCGCAGGCAAAGCATTCCGGGAACGTGCAGACATTTCCGTTTCGCGGCGGTTCAGTCGGGCACGACTGAGCGTGGCCTCCCCCTTCAATTGGCGCTGGGAAGCCGCGCGAACTCCCCCGTTCTGAACTGATCCAGCCGATTCTGTGGACCAATCCACACGTCCCAGGAGAGCGGCCGGAACCCCCAGACGTCGAGCATCAGCTGTATGTCATCCTCGGTGACCTGTATTCCAAGCGCTGTGCAGTTGGCGAATAATAGCCGAGTATCGACGCGGATCATCGCTTCCTGAGCTCTCTCAGCGGGCATTCAAAGTTCTCATTCAGCCGCTGCCTTTCAGGGGAAACGCGGGAGCCGCCAGTGATCGAGCGACATTCGGCGGCGGAGTTCCAAGTTGATCGGGACAGTCTACGTTGTGGCGACGATGGTACCTGTCGTTTCGAACAACAGACGAATCAATGTCGAGGCATCAATCGGACGGGGCAAGCAGAGTTCGCGCGGCCACTGCCATTGATCGGCCAGCTCTGCGCTGGAGGAGTCGCCCGTGAGAAACACCCGCGCGCGGTCACTTTCTCCATCGGCGCGCGCCATCCATCTCATCGTTCGGTCGAGAGGAGCAGGCTGCGTACCCGAAGCGACAATCAGGAAGTCCGGACGATACGCCTGAACCGCCCCGTAGCACTCGCTCGCGTGGTTCAGGTAGCCAACATCCATGCCTCGCAGAGAGAGCGCCGCGATGAGCCCCCGGCCGAGTTTCAACGGCGGGTCGCAGATCAGCAGGAGCTGGGGCACAGATCTCTTTTCTGTCTCAGGCGAGCTTCCGAACTCTGAGACGGTCAGCCGGTGTCTCGTTCCGAAGAGAGCGAGGTCTGACTGTATCCGGTGGGCGCCGCGATTGGGGAAGATTCGGTTGGTCCGGACGATTTGGTCAGGAATCGCAGGCCATGGAGCGCTTCGCCACCGAAATCGAACATTCGGTCGGAGACACTCGCAATTCCTGAGGCGGGAGGGAGGGATGTGCGACAATGAGCGCGCCGCCGGTCGCTCAACGCCGGCGCCATCGGCTGCCGCCACCTTCTGACGGACCGGATTTGCTGAGCTGAACAAGGACGGTGCGCCATGCCTCCGCTTCTGCTGATTTGTGATCCCACTTACGACTACCCGCGCTCCTTCCGCGAGCATCTCAACCGCCGCGAGATCGTGACTCGCCATAGCCGGACCGGGAGGGAATGCCTCCAAGCGGTCCAGATCCATCTGCCGGACTTTGTCCTGATCTCCTCCGAGACGGATGGTGGACGGCTTGGCGAGGTGGTGCGGGGACTCCACAACATGACCAACCGCACGCCGCGGGTGTTCTATGCCAGCTTCAAACCGGCGTGGCGCTTCTCGGAAGAGCAGGGGCTTCCAGCCGGGCAGTGCGTTCAGCGGCCGTTTGACGAGGCGGCCTTTGCCGAGCGTCTGGTCTCGCTCTGGAACGAAGACGGGGCAGCGGCGGACTCCCCGGCGGAGGGGACGCAGCCCGCGGGGCCCGGTCTCCGGAATCTGCCTTTGTGAGGCGTAGAGGGACCTGTCGCGCGCAACAGAACTTCAGAAAGAAGAACTCATGAATCGTGTCCTGCTGGTTTCGGACTCCGAGATCGAGTATTCCCAACCGTTCGTCGAACGGCTACGGGAGATGGGAATCGAGGTCTGCTACGCGAGAGATGAGGCGGCCTGCCTGCGAGGGCTGAAGCAACTGGCGCCCGACTTTCTGCTTGTCGATCCCGCGGAGCATCTGACGACCCTGGAGAGCCTGCTGGATCAGCTGGAGCGGGGCCGGGGACGAGAGAGCCACCCAGAGGTGCTGGTGACCGGACAGGGATCGGATCAGGATCTGGCGGACTCCTGGGGATGGCCCCGTGCCCAGTGCTTTACGCGGCCCCTCGATGAAGCGCGATTGGGAAGGATGCTGGGAATGGACGATGTCCCGGCGGCGGTCGAGGTCTGAAGTCCGCTCCCTTCCCGGTCAGCGAAGACGCTGTTCCCGAACGCCCCGGCCTCCCGGGCCCGATCAGGCGGCCCGCGTTCCCCGTCTGAGAATGAGAAGATGAGCTCGTCCGTCGCCGCAGTGACCTTTCGTCCGCTGGAGATGACTATGGACGTCGTAGTCCGGCCGAACGAGCGGGCCGGTGTCGACGGCTCCTCCATGTCGACCCTGGTGAAGTGGCTCGAACTGGGACGGATGGAGCTGTTCCGGTAGCAGGGAATCAGTCCGCGTCAGTTGGAAGACCTGGGCTACTTCCTCGTGGTGATCCACGTGGAATGTGACGTGATCGAGCCCCTCGCGATCGCTGAACGGTTTACGCTGCGCACATGGGAATCGCGTCTCACTCCCGCCAAGGTGGAGCATTCGTACGAGTTCCGGTCGCGGGGGGGCCGTGGCTGTGGGGAAAACCGTCGTGGCATGCATCGATCGCGATCGAGTCGTGCAGAAACTGGAAGAGACTCTTCTGCGGGTGTTCGCCGGATGACGGGCTGCAAAGGATGCGCGCGGACAGTAGTCCCGCCTCTCACCCGGTCCCGATGAACGGGACGGAACGTTCTCTGGATGTCGTCTCCGGCCCGCGAAAGGAACCGCTTTCAAACCGAGCGCCGCGCGATTTGCTGTATTCCGAGGGACTCGCGTGTTTCCCTCGCCGTTCGCCGATCGCGTTCTGCTAGCATCCGTCTATCTCATTCCACTTTGATGCTGGATGAACGATCCGTCTGCTTTGGCCGGGTCTCCCATCGCTTCTCGTCCAGCGAAACCGTTCCTTCGGATGCGGCCCCGCGCGCGACGATCGAAAGGAACGTCATGGCTACGAAACTGTATGTAGGCAACCTGACCTACGACACGACAAGTCAAACCCTTCAGGATCTGTTCGGCGAGCATGGAGAAGTCCGCTCCGCCGAGGTCATCATGGACCGGGACACTGGCCGCTCGAAGGGCTTCGGCTTCGTCGAGATGTCGAACGACAACGCAGCGAAGGCCGCCATCAACTCCCTGAACGGCCACGATGTCGGTGGACGATCGCTGACAGTCAACGAGGCCCGGCCTCGCGAGTCCCGCGGGGGCGGCGGCGGGGGATTCCGAGGCGGTCGATACTAGGACGGTTTCAGGATCGGTCGTCCGTCGTGACTTTCAGACGCGTGTAGCCGCAACATCAAGGTGATGGCTAATCGGCGACCCATGGCTGATCCGGCCGACGGCCGCGAAACGGCGGAGCCTTCCTTGCGTGGGGCGAGGAGGCTTCGCGTTCTCTATCTCATCAAGACCACGCGACAGCACTCTTAGGAAGCTGGGAGCGAATCATCACCAAGAATCGGAACACCCTCGTCAAAAGGCAGCGAGAACAGGACAAGCGCCGCCGCGCGGAGGACAAGCGGGTTCGAAAGGACCTCAAGAAGGCGGATAGAGGAACGGCTTCCGTGGATGGCGTGAAACCGCCACTGGGGCCCTAGTGATGATCAGCCGGGCGGGCGTTGTGTGAATTCGGACGCCTTGTGGCATTCTTTGTAGAAATGATTGTGATGGCCACCGCCGAGCGAATGAACTACGACGACTTTGACCTCATCTGCTGCGCCGCGGACGCCGCGAAGCCGCTCTCCGCCGCGGAACTGTCGACGTCGCTGCGGGGGGTCAATCTCGAGCCGCGTGTAATCATCTCGCTGCAACGGCTCATCCGTCAGGGCTACATCGAATCCGTCGGTGAGGATCAGTACCAGATCACGGGAGACGGGCGGAAGGCTCTGGCATGACGGGGGCTTCGGTCCAGCGTCCATTTTGCATCCACTCGGCAAGGTCCCAGCACTTCGGCAACGAGAGGAGCCCCGGATGCCTGATCGAGATCCGAAGACGTTAGTTTGCGACCCGGTGGCCGAGCAGGAAGCCATCGACGAGTTTGCGGAACGGCGATTGAACGCTCGCGGAGCGCGGACGTATCGGGACACGTACCAGCGTGCGGCGTCGATGCATTTCAAACAGGCGTCGGTCATCGAGATCCGGGAGGAGTTGCTCCGTGCTCCCTCACCGCCAGCCCCGGGCAAGGACGGGCACGCTCCCCTGCAGAAGCGCAAGGAGTTCGAGGCGGAGCGACGCATGGTTGCCGTACGGCTCAAGGCCATCAAGGACGCAGTTGATAGGCGTCCTGCCTCGTACGAGTGATATCCGCGACCCACGCGCCAGCACCCTTCTCCGATCTAAGCCGGCCTGAGCAAGTCCAAGCGACTCCGATGCCGATTGGGTGATAAAGATACGGCATGCCGCGTGTAGCCTGGGTTATCGCCTGACTTCGCGAGCGCGGGATGGCGCCACGCCAGGAGTTCCCCCCGATTCTTGTGGGCGATGGCGGGCGGGGTAGAAGTTGAGCGCGCGACTTCGAAATCGAGGCGCGTCGATCATGGGTAGCGGAGATGCCTCTGGAAGACTCCCATTGCCCCCATGGCCCCCATGGCCCCTTTCGAGTAGGTCTTGAGATCGGATCGCAGCACTTCCCCTGTACGCACGGCTCCCCGCTGGCGGGCTTCATCGTCCGATTCCGGCACTCCGGTCGAGCCGCGTCGAGAACGCCGCCACGGGCCCTGTAGGCGGTCAAGCCGGACTTGGTCCGCTCGCTGATTCGGCGGGCTTCGTCCTCAGCGACGGCGCTCATGATGTGCAGCGTCAGGCGGTTCGCGAACTGCATGTCCGCCGCGGAGAACTCGACTCCGCTTTCCATGAGCGTCGACACGAAGCGGACCGAGCGGGCAAGCCTGTCCAGCTTGGCGACGATCAGCGTGGCCCGCTGGCGTTTGGCGTAGGCGATCGCCTTCACAAGCTCCGGCCGCTCATCGTCACGGCCGCTCTCGACCTCCACGAAGCTCCCGACGATCTTCGCATCGTGTTGGGCTGCGAACTCGCGGACGGCGTTCTCTTGAGCCGCCAGGCCAGGTCCCGATCGGCTTTGGCGTTGCTTGCTGACTCGAACGTAGCTCACGACCTTCATGGCTGCCTCTCGCTGTGGTTGGACAGGCAAGTGTTACACAACCTTCAACGAACGTTCCTGACTCCGTAACGGGGGCGAGAAGGCCGAGTTTGGCCCAAGTCTCTTGTGCCCTTTTGATGCTGGTGTCACTGACACCAGTACCCCACCGAAACCACCGGTTTTTCTAGGGTTTTCAAGCGAATTGGCTCTGCGGATCAGAAGTGGATTTCGCTAACGAAATCCTTGGTTTTCCGCTGAAACTGGCCCTGGAGAGAATCTTTTTAGCAATCCGGCGCTTTCGGCCACTCAGCCATCTCTCCGAATCAAATTGTCCTGCTGCGAAGTTTCCTCCGCCGTATAGAGCGGCCTCGGGGGCGACCTTTGCGGAAGGCCACTCTCGACCGCTGCTATACAAAACCGCACGTGACTGTTGAGGCAGCCAAATGCCGACGCCAACTCCTGGAGGGCCAGAGGCTGACGTGTCGAAGTCTATCGGCTCGCCCGAGGCTGGCAAGCCAAGGAAACCTCGCCCGGATTTCCGGCTTTCCCGGCTGCCGGCGCGATGTTGCGGGCGACTGCACGGGGCGGCGATGGCGGATGGTCGGATGGGCTGTCCCCAGGAGGTCGTCAAGTCGATCCGGCCAGCGGCTCGGGGGAGGGGACGCCGTGACAATAGGCGAGCGCGGCTTCGACGCTGTCCAACTGGGGACACAGGCCGGTCAGCCGATGTTCGGCCAGGCGCGCGGACATTTCGGCCGAGAGGTGGCAGACGGCAGCCCTGCCGCGGGTCGAACGGATGAAACCGACGATGGCATCGGTCAGGACGGCCCCCCGGAACAGCCGCCACTGGAGATCGACCACCAGGTTTTTGAACGTCGGTCCGTTGAGCAGATCCTGAATGCGGCCGATGTCGTTGTGGACGTCCTGATAGCGGAACTCCTCGAGGTCCCCCGCCGGCGTGACGAGGAGCGTCGAATCCCTGGCTGTCACCTGAAACGACCGGCAGATGCTCACCGAGAAGGGAGTGTGGCTGTGTGAAGCGGGGCCGTGGGGAGCGGGGCCACGCGGTCCGGGTTCTCCGTTCCGGCGCGGTCCCGGACCATCGCCCTGTGGCGGTCTCATTTCCGTCCCTCCGGGGATGCCAGGAGATTCGGCTCGATCCTTCCGCGCGGAGCGGGATGGTCGCTGACCTGGGGCGGGCTGGGCAGGACCAGCACGGGAACCTGAGCGTTGCGGGCGATCTCAACGGACGGAGAGGTTTCGGCCCAGGAGAACTCTCTGGCTCCCGTCGGTCGCGCGACCGCGATCAGGTCGACGTCGCTCTCTCCCGTGATGTTCGCCAATGTGGACGGGCCTCCGTGCCCGCGGCTCGCGATCACGACCGTCGTTCGTGCCGAAGGGAGTTCGGCGCCCGTGGCCTCCGGCGACCGCGAGAGCCAGGCGTTCGCCGCGAAGGCAGCCTCCTCGGAGATGGGCCAGAGCGAGATAAGTTGCGGCTCGCGTCCTCCCAGGAGCTGGACATGGCCGATCAGGCGCGGGACCGATTGCGGGTCTTCGAGCGGGAGGACGACATGGCGGCAGAGCGGATGGCCGGTGAGGTCCGCGGGGGCGTCGTAACCGCGGATCAGGAGCACCGGGCGTTCGGCGCGGTCGAGCAGCAGATCGACCATGCTCTCGCGGCAGAGGCGGCTGAGCCAGCCGCGGCGGCGGGACGTCAGGACGGTGAGGTCCGTCTGGGCCTGAAGCTCCTTGAGCTGGCGGCCGGGGGCGTCGCTTTCGAGGAGCGAGGCGATGACCGGGACCTGATGAACGCGGGAGATCCGCTGGACCACCGACTGGAGGTAGTGCTCGTGCGGTTCGCGGATGGCACCCGCGGGATCGTCTTCCGACCAGACCCCGTCCTGTGAGGCCGCCTCCTCCCGATAGGAGTAGGCCTGGGCGATGCGGAGGACGGCTCGGTTGCGGCGGGCGATCGCCAGGGCGTGCGGAAGGGCATGCTCCGCGTGCCGCGTTCCATCCAGGGGGACCAGGATGGAACGGATCTCGGTGTTGTCGGCCCCGGTTTCGGCGATGGCGGAGGCAGCCGGCTGAACCGGGGGCGCGAACCTTCCGTGCGGGACGCGTCCGATGACGAGATGGGAGAGGGGGGACATCGCGGGCTCCACAGCCACGGTTCCAATTGGGAAGCAAGGATCGGCGGTCCCCGGCCGCGCGGTTCAAGTGGGGCACCGGCCAGGGCTCCCAGTTCTGTTCGCAAGCCCCATGCCGTCCCGGGCCGACACGTCGGAACGATGCCAAACGGCCTGCTTCTGGTCGGACGGAGGCAGAGACACTGTCGCCGGTTGGTGACAGTGTCTCCGGGCGATGACGCCTCAGACCGCGACGGAGAGATCGCCTTTTTCCCGGCCTGCGGCGGCCCGGGAGCCCGCTACAATCACTCGTGTTTGTCGCCGCGTTCGTTTGGCGAATGGCGTCCGCCCTCTGGGGTGTGACGTCTGCTCCGAGTGATTCGAATGCGGCGAGTGCTTCGGAACGATGGACTCTGCGAAATGGAACCTCGCGCCGACCAGCGGCCCGGCGTCCCGGCGTCGACATCCGATCGGGACGACATCGTTCCTGACGATCGCCACTTTCGCGCCGTCGCGAACTGCACAGCCGACTGGGAGAGCTGGCACGGACCGGACGGACGGCTGATCTGGGTCAATCCGGCCGTCGAGCGGATGACGGGGTACTCGGTCGCCGAGTGCCTGAGCATGCCGGAGTATCCGTTGCCGATCGTGGTCCCGGAAGACCGCGCGGAGATCAGCTGGATCCTGACGAGCGCGGCGGCGCGCAGCTTTGGAAGCGGGGTCGATTTTCGCGCGGAGCATCGTGGCGGCTCCGTCCGCTGGTTCTCGATGTCGTGGCAGCCGATGTACGAGATCGACGGCCGCTGGCTCGGCTTCCGGACGAGCGTCCGCGATGTGACCGAGCGGTCCCAGCTTCGCGAAGAACTCCGCCTGCACGCGGAGCATCTGGAGCAACTGGTCCAGGAGCGGACGGAGCGGCTCCGGCAGCTGGAGCTCAAGCAGCGGCAGATGGAGAAGCTGGCGGCGCTGGGACAGCTGGCGGCGGGGGTGGCTCACGAGATCAATAATCCGCTGGCGGGGATGCGGAACGCCTTCGAGCTGATCCGGGGTTCCACGTCGCCGGACCACGAGCACTATGAGCTCCTCGAGTTGATCGACCGCGAGATTGAGCGAATCGGACGGATCACGCATCAGATGTATCAGCTCTACGGTCGCTCTCCCCAAAGGCCGGCGGAGTTCTCGCTGGGACGCGTCGTCTCCGAGGTCGTGACGATGCTGGAGAGCGTGGCGCGTCGAGGCGGCGTCTCGATCGAATACGACGCCCCCACGGACCGTCCCGCGGTCCTGCTGGTCGAAGGGGAGGTGAAGCAGATCCTCTACAACCTCGTGCGGAACGCGGTTCAGGCGACTCCGTCCGGCGGGGTCGTCACGCTGCGGCTCCGCACGGAGCGCCGCGAGGCCGTCATCGAGGTCGAGGATGCGGGCGGGGGGATTCCGCCCGAGGTTCTTCCCCGCATTTTCGAGCCGTTCTTCAGCACGAAGTCCGCCGACGGCCAGGCCGGGATGGGGATGGGATTGTCGGTCTCCCGCAGCCTCATCGACGCCATGGGGGGGCGGATTGACGTGACCACCATTCCCGGACAAGGCAGCGTGTTCGCCGCCGTCTTTCCCCTCTCCTCCGAGCTCGCCGCGGCGCCTCCCCGATGAACGCTTCCGCTTCAACGCCGTCCCTGCTCACTCCGTCGCCGCGGATTCTCGTTGCGGACGATGAGCCGCTCTACCGGCGGACCACCGCCGCCCTCCTGGAGAAGGAGGGGTTTCGATGCGTGCAGGCGGCCGATGGTCACGCGGCGCTCCGGGCTCTGGAGTCGGAGCCGTTCGACCTGGTGCTGTCGGACCTCAACATGCCCGGCAACCTGCGACTTGAGCTTCTTCACGAGGGGCGGCGCCGCTGGCCCGAGGTTCCGCTGATCGTGGTGACGGGGGCGGCGACCCTCCCCTCGGCGATCGAAGCGGTCCGGTTGGGGATCGCCGACTACCTGCTCAAGCCGGTCCGCTTTGAGGAACTGCTGACGAGCGTCCGCAAGGTTCTCGCCCAGGCGACCCGGCGGCGGGAGACGGTCGAGGAACGGGAGCCGGGGACGTTCGCTGATCTGATCGGCGACAGCCCGCCGATGCGCGAGCTCCAGGACATGCTGCGGCAGGTGGCGCGGACCGACACGAACATCCTCATCACGGGGGAGAGCGGGACCGGCAAAGAGGTGGTGGCCCGGACGATCCATCGGCACAGCCTGCGTGCGGATCAGCCGTTTCAGGTGATCGACTGCACCGCGATCCCCGAGGCCCTGTTTGAGTCGCTGCTGTTCGGGCATGTCCGCGGTGCGTTCACCGGGGCGGTTCGCGATCAGACCGGGCTGTTGCTCCAGGCGCACCGGGGGACGGTCTTCTTCGACGAAATCGGGGACCTTCCCGCGCCGCTCCAATCGAAGCTTCTGCGGGTGATCCAGGAGCAGACGTTCCTTCCGCTCGGCAAGAACGAACCGGAGCGGATCGACGTGCGGTTCCTGTGCGCCACGAACCGGGACCTGGAGCTCGATGTTCGGGCGGGACGGTTCCGGCGGGACCTGTTCTATCGGCTGGCGGTCATTCCGATCGTGCTGCCGCCGCTGCGCGATCGCGACGGAGACGTGGTGCTGCTGGCCCGGCACTTCCTGCGACTGTTGAGTCCGGCGGACCGGCCGGGCCTCGATCTCGGCGAGGCGGCGGTCGAGCGGCTGGCGCAATACGGCTGGCCGGGGAATATCCGGGAGCTGCGGAATGCGATCGAGCATGGGATCGCCATGGCGCGGACGGACCGGATCGAGCCGCAGGATCTCCCGGCCGCGATCCGGTCGGGAGGGAGCGATCCGGCAGCGGCGCCGGGGCCGTTGGCCGTCAACGACTCGCGGGCCGGGGCGATGGAGGACGCAGAGCGCCGCTACCTAGTCCAGCTGCTGAAGGACCATGCGGGGAACGTGGCGCGGTCGGCGGTCCAGGCGGGGCTGTCGCGGCAGGGGCTGCACAAGCTCCTGCGGAAGCACTCGATCGATGCGGCCGAGTTCCGGCCGTAGGCGGACGCCGTTCGGAGGTCTTTCCGGCGAGACTGTCGCCTGACGTAGTCCGGGGTGTCGCCGGGTGGAGACGGCGAAGGGCGAGCAGAGGGCGTGGGCCGGGCGCGGTGCTGCGGTTTCCTTCGAGAAATCAGTTTCGGCGCCGATGTCGCGCGGATGGTCCTGAAGTTGCTTTTCGTCAGAACTGGACACGGCACTGGGCCGTGCGCTTCGCATTCGTGAACGAGGGTTTCGAACATGTCTCGACCGCAGATCCTGCTCACTGTTGAAGACTACAACCGGCTTCGGGCACTGTTGACGTCGCGCGTGGCGCAGTACGTCAGCGGTTCGGAGCGGCTGGCGGAGTTGCGGACGGAGCTGCAGCGCGCACGTGTCGTGGAAAGTGGCGAGGTTCCGGCGGACGTGGTCACGATGAACTCGATCATCACGTTCCGGGATCTCGATACGGACGAGTTGGAGACCTACATGCTGGTCTATCCGGGGGATGCCGACATTTCGAAGGGGCGGTTGTCGGTGCTCGCTCCGATCGGGACGGCGATCCTGGGGTTTCGCGTCGGCGACGAAGTCCGTTGGGGCGTGCCGGTCGGCTGGCGGAAGTTGCGGATCGAGACGCTGGTCTATCAGCCGGAGCGTGGCGGCACAGACGTGCTGGCGGAGGCCGATCTCTATCAAAGCTCAATCTGATCAGGGGCGAGGCCCCTGGACCTGGTGGCCGTGGAACGATGGGACTGAGCCGACGGGAGCTGTGCCGGCGGGCGCGGTGTTCGAGCGAATATCGGAGACCGCGCCCAGCGGAGCGTCTTAGGGACGGCTGCGATCAGGCCGCGGTCTGGGACCGCGGTCACGTCGGCTGGAGCGGGGCGGCAATCTCGTCCAGCGTGACGAAGGTCGCTTTCGCCTCGGCCTCTTTCACGAGCCTGGCGATCAGGTCGATCGTTTTGAACTCGGGGTCCTTTGCGACCAGGCAGGCCGGGTGGCCGAGGAAGTCGAAGACGGCCCGGTTCGCGATGGCCCATTCGATGCCCCGCCGAGTCACGTCGAGAAACGCCTCGAGCGGCCAGCGGGCGTTGCGGAAGGCGCCGATGTCGCTGACGGGACTCATCGGGAGCTCGACGAGTCCCGAGGGATAGACGAACGGCTGTGACGCGGCGTAGCCGGCGTCGATCGACTCGAGCACTTTCGCGGTCGGGGGCGCGCCGGCGGTCCCGACGTCGTGTCGCGGATAGACGCTGCTGACCCAGCGGTAGCCCTGCCCCAGGAGCAGCTCCTGCAGGTCCGGACGCTCGCGCAGTCCCTGCGGGTATCCGCCGGGAGTGCGAAAGCCGCTTGGTCCTGTTCCGAGCCGCTGGATCATGGCCCGCTCCGCGAGCCGGATGTTGCGGGCGATCGTCTGCTGTGGCTCCTCGCCTTCGATGAGCCACGGCGATCGCTGGAAGCGGTACTGGATCTCGGCCGGCGTCTTCGCCATCAGGTTGACGTGGTCGTAGGTGTGGTTGCCGATCCGGTGTCCTTCGCGGATCAGCTCCAGCAGCCAGTCGACGTTCGCCTGCTCGAGCGTCCGGCCGAGGGCGAAGAAGTGGACTCGGCCACCGGCCGCTTTGATGCGACGGGCGGCTTCCAGGGCGTACTGCTTCGTGGCGTCGTCGAGGTTTCCCTTTTCGTAGTCCCAATGGGTGTCGTCCCAGGCCGGGAAGTTGCGGCACATCTCGAGGTCGAGGGAGACGGCGATGCGGGCTTTGGGCGGCTCGGCGGCCGGCAGGAAGCGGGTTGCCAGCGTCACGGCGGCCGCGGCGGTGGAAGTGAGGAACGAGCGGCGGGACAGGGAAGCGGTGGAGCAGGACATGCGACGATCTCCTTCAGAGCTGGCGACCGCGAGCGTGCGGCGAGTGTATCGCGTCCTTGTGTCGACGCCATGGCAGCGGGATGTTCACAACCAAACCGGGGTCCAGGGGGCCCCACTGGTGGGGGATGCAAGGGGGCAACGCCCTCTTGCCCGCCGGAGGCCTGGCCGTCGAGAGATGTCTGAAGAAGTGAGTGTTCAAACGCGGACAACACGTCGGATGCCCCCCTCACCACCCCGCGGGGACTGCAAAGCGAGCGGTGTGATGTGAGGGAGTCCTCATAGCCAGTTCCACAAAGCGGTCGCCCGTTGCTTTCCACGGTTCCTCATGGAAGCGCCTCCGGCGGCAAGGGGTGACCCCCTTGACCCCGGCTGCCGTAGCACGTTGGGTTTGACGTGGCATCGCCGTGCCGGCAAGGACGCGATTCTCAGTCCTTCGCACTCGACAGCTCCCGGTTCTCGTCCGGCCTGATCCACGATCCCTGCGTGATTAGCAGATCCAGCGCCGCGAAGCTCACCGCGGCCGTCGTCGCAAACCGCGGCGTGGGATGCGCCGGGAACGTCGCGATCGTCGCGTCGCCAACGAGGAACACATCAAAATCCTTCCGCAGATTCTCGTACCCGGCGGTCGTCGAGCAGACACACATGTCGGTGTTGTAGCCCGCCAACAGGACATGCCGGACCCCCTGCTCCTGAAGATGCGTCTTCAGGAGCTCGTACCCCTCGGCGTCGTAAACCACCACGTCCTCGGGAGCGACCGCGATGGTCCGCATCACCGGGATCGGCAGCTTCCAGAACCCCTCAGGGTCGTACTTCGGCCCCGCATCGAGCCCCCGGAACTGCTTGAAGTAATCCCGGACGGGCGTCTCGGTCGAGACGGTGAGCGCGGCCGGCAGCGGACTCCCTTCATAACGAAAGCTCGCAAGCCGGGCCGCCAGTTCGACAGCCCCCTGCTGCCGGTCGGTCTCGGTCGGCCGCGTCCGGACCGAGCGATAGAGCTTGCGGCGGATCGGGTCCTCGGTCCCGGGAAGGCTGTAGACGATCGACTTGACCCGCGGACGGAGCGCCCTGAGGAGCGGATCGATCACCTCCTTGCCGTGGTCCAGGACGATGGCATTCTTGGCGGGGGTACACTGGAAGGCCGCCCCGGCGGGCTGAGGCGTGACCCATCCCTGTCCGTCGTCGATCCCCCACGGATGGACGACGACGATCGCCGTCCGATCGGCCCGCAGCCGGTTGGGGATCTCGATGATCCCGCGGGCGTTGTACGAGAACCGCCACGCCCGAACCGACAGGTCCGCGCCCGGGTCGTCGACCAGCGTCGGCGCCTCGAAGCGGGCGGTCTCGCGGATCGGCTCCACATATTCGGGATGGTCCCCCAGGATCGGCGCGGGGTTGGCGATCGGCGTCAGGCGGTTCTCGTAGGTCCGGGTTGCGCCGGCGGGCTCGTCGGCCGCCGGCGCACCGTGAGGGACGAGAAGGCCGGTCGCTGCAACGGTCGCCAGAAGGAGTGCGGTCGCGACGGAACAGGGCCGAGTCATTGTGTCCTCGTCATTGGTTGGAAAAGTGGGCGGGAGAGCGCCGGAGCGGCAAGCCGTCACGGAGACGGATCGGGCGGTCGGCGGAGGAAGGCGAACAGGTCACGGAGTTCCTGCGGCGTCAGGGGACTCAGGAGCCGCTCCGGCATGAGCGAGACGGGAGAGTCGTGAGCGGTCTCGATCTCGCCGCGGGGGATGCGGACCCGTTCGTTGCGGGAGGTAACGAGCGTGACCGCCGCCGCGTCCTGCTCGGCGACGAGCCCCGTCTGAACCGTCCCGGTGGTCGTGACGATCACCTGTGGAACGTATTCGCTCCGGATGACGGCACTCGGATCGACGATGTTGGTGAGGAGCGACGTCAGCTCTCCTCGGGCCGTCCCCGAGAGATCGGGGCCGAGCGGAGTTCCCTCTCCGTGGAGCCGGTGGCATGTCGCGCAGTGTTTGCGGAAGAGAGCGCCGCCGGCGGCCACCTGGCCTGTTCCGGCCCGGAGATCGTTCTGGATCCGCCGGACCTCCGCCAGCTTGACCTCTGCCGTGGCGGCCTGGACCTGCCCCCAGTGACGGCGGACCAGCGCGTCGATCGCCGGATCCGCATGGAGTCCCAGCGAGGCGACCTGCTCCAGCGAAAGCGACGTGGCCGGAAACCGACCCGCATCGACCGCCTCCAGGTACGCCAGACCACCGGCGCGGCTCGCGAGCAGTTGGTCGCGAGCCGCCTGCTGAACGGGCGCGGACAAGCTCGGCAGCGTCTCAAGAACGCGGGCCACGGCGGCCGGTTCGGGAAACCGGCCGACGATCCGCAGCGCGGCGGTCTGAACGTCAGCAGCCACGTCGGTCCGGAGGAACGACAGGGCCAGGGGAACCGCGTCGGCGTCGCCGAACTCGGCCAGGAGCGTCAGCAGGGAGGCGTCTCCCGAACGGGAGGCGGCGAGGCGGCTCAAAAGATCGCCGTATGTGGCGGCGACTCCCGCTTCCAGGGCCAGCCGGGTCCGCACGAGACTTGCCGGCTGAGCAGTCCAGGCGGCTGCGATTCGGTTGTGCAGTCCCGGGGCGACCGCGACGGTCCGCCCTCGCTCAGAGCCGCGCGGCCGCTGCCGCAGTCCGGCCGTGACCGCTTCGACGATCGAGTCCACCTCCGCTTCGGGGGCCGAACCCCACAGGGCGTCACACGCGGCGTCGGCCGCCGGAGTTCCTTCGGCAGCGTAGCGCCGGACAAGAAGCCGAAGCACGCGACGTGTTTCCGGGCGACTCCATGACTCCGGCGCTGCGAAACTGTCCAGAACGGCTTGGACGTGCGGGACCGAGACGCTCTCAACGGCCCACCATGTGAGCCACTGGAGAGCGGGGTCGGAGGGGGATGCGTCTCCGCGCAACAGAGCGAGGACGAGCCGGAGATTGGTCGCCGCGGGCAGCCGCTTGGCCGTGCTCATGAGCTGCGACCGAACCACGACGCTCGCCTCCCGTCCCGCCACGTCCACGAGGCGGGCTTCCATCTCCGGACTCACCCGCCCGGCATCGCCGAGGAGCCGGACCGTCCAGGCCCGGACGTGCTCCGAGTCGTGATCGAGAAGCCGCGCGGCGCGAGCGTCCGTCAACGCCTCCAGTCCGTGCAGGGCCCACAGCCCCTGAAGGACAGCATCGGGATCCCGATCGCGCGACAGGGCATCCAACTCGGGAACGGCCGCGGCATCGCGGCGCTCCGTGAGCAGCCGCCGGGCGCGATCCCGCATCCACCCGTTCGGGCTGCGGAGCAGCGCCACGAGTTCGCCGGTCGAAAGGCGATGCAGATCGAACGGTTCAGGTGGCGCAGCGGCGGCTGTCGCCTGGATACGGTAGATCCGCCCGTTCGAGCGGTCCCAGTTCGCGTCGGGATCGGGATGGGCGGTCCGCTGGTCGTGAAAGTCGCTCACGTAAACCTCGCCAGCGGGGCCCAGGCAGAGATCGGTCGCGCCGAACCACGTGTCATGCGAATCGAGCAGCGTCCCTTCGAGAGTCGCCGACACCGTCGAGCCCTCTGGCACGACACGCCACCACGAGCAGGTGTGAGTCAGAAAGTCGCTGCACAGGTAGGCATCCCGGAACGCGGGTGGGAACGATGTCCCGAGGTAGACGGTGCCGCCGGGATTCGGTCGACCGGTCTGGCCGCGGATCACGACGTGCGGCAGGAAGCCATAGGCGTGCGGGTTGTGGAGCGGCCCATGTTTGCCGAAGTTCTTCTCGTAGTAGGCCCCCTGCAGACCGTGCCAGAAGAGGCCGCCGTTGGAGCTGTAGAACAGCCGCCCCTGGCGATCGAAGGTGAGTCCGTAGACGTTCCCGCCCCCTTCGCAGAACAGCTCGAAGGCCCGCGTCCGGGGATGATACCGCCACACTCCCTGCTGAAACTCGATCCCGCGGATGCGGCAGGTTGTGGTGCTGCCGTTGAGACCGTAGAGCCAGCCGTCCGGTCCCCAGGTGAGATGGTTCGCCAGCGACTGCGCGTCCTCCATCCCGAAGCCGTCGAGCAGGACTTCGGGATCGCCGTCGGGGACGTCGTCCCGATTCCGGTCCGGATAGAACAGGAGGTACGGAACCTGAATGACGTAGACGCCGCCGTCGCCGAACTCGACCCCCGTGCAGAGATTGAGCCCGGTGATGAAGTCGCGGAAGCGGTCCGCCCGACAGTCGCCGTCGATGTCCTCGAGGATCGTGATCCGATCCTCTCCCCGTGGACCGTGCGGGGGCGGCTCGGGCTTTCGGTCATAAGTCGTGCGGGAGAAGCGGTCAACCTGAACCCGCTTCAGCCCGGCTGGATTGGGATACTGCAGGTACTGGATCGTCCACAGCCGGCCGCGGTCGTCGCACTTGCAGAAGATCGGCTGCCGAACCTCCGGCTCCGAGGCGAAGAGCGTCGCGGTAAGTCCTTCGGGGAGCGTCATCCGGCCGACCGCCTCGTGAGACGGGTATCCCTGACTGCGGGCCGAGCCGGGGGAGAAGCCGCCCAGGACTGCCATCGTCCACAGAAGTGCCGCGCGGAAGCCGGGACGTCCACCCATAGTCGAAGAGGCCGAACGGTCTGCGTCGCGGCGGGAGAGCGAACCGCGCCGTCAACAGGTGAGGACCGACGATCGCCGGAAAGCGTACGGGCTCACCCGCGAAAACTCGACTGAGCAGCTCGGCGGAGTTCAGGAACGGGAGGAGTGGGGCTAAACACCGCCCGCGATGAGGCCCGGAACGACGTGACCGTGGACGTCGGTCAGGCGGAAGTCGCGGCCCTGGGAGCGGTAGGTCAGGCGGGTGTGGTCGACTCCCAGCAGGTGCAGCAGCGTGGCGTTGAGGTCGTGGACGTGCACCGGATCCCGGACGACGTTAAAGCTGAAGTCGTCGGTCTCGCCATAGACCGTCGCCGGCCGGCTCCCCCCTCCAGCCATCCAGATCGTGAAGCAGCGGCCGTGGTGGTCGCGGCCGTAGTTGGAGGGTTCGAGCGTCCCCTGCGTGTAGACGGTCCGGCCGAACTCGCCCCCCCAGACCACCAGCGTTTCGTCCAAGAGGCCCCGCTGCTTGAGATCGCCCAGGAGAGCCGCCACCGGCTGATCGATGTCGCGGCACTGCAGGCGGAGGTCGCTCGGCAGGTTGTAGTGCTGATCCCAGCCGCGGTGATAGAGCTGGATGAAGCGAACGCCCCGCTCCGCCATCCGCCGCGCGAGAAGGCAGTTGGCGGCGAACGTGCCGGGCTGCTTTGACTGCGGACCGTAGGCCGAGAACGTGGCGGCGGTCTCGCTGCCGAGATCGGTGAGCTCCGGGACGGAGGCCTGCATCCGGAACGTCATCTCATACTGGGCGATCCGGCCGGCGATCTCCGGATCCTGTTGTTCCGCGAGCGCCAGACGGTTCATCTCCGCAAGCACATCGAGCTGATCGCGGCGGGCGGCGCGGTCAATGCCGGCCGGATTCGCGAGGTAGAGGACCGGGTCGCCGCTGCTGCGAAGCGAGACCCCCTGGTGGTTCGACGGGAGGAAGCCCGCGCCCCAGAGCCGCGCGTAGAGAGGATCGGCCGGCCGGGCGGCGCTTCCCCGCGAGATCATGACCACGAACGCCGGGAGGTTGCTGTTCTCGCTCCCCAGGCCGTAGCTGGCCCAGGCTCCGAAGCTCGGCCGGCCCGGCTGCTGGTGTCCGGTCTGGAGGAACGTGACCGCGGGATCGTGGTTGATCGCTTCCGTGTGCATCGAGCGTACGATGCAGAGTTCGTCGACGACGCCCGCCGTGTGGGGAAGCAGTTCGGAGACCCAGGCCCCACTCTCGCCAGCCTGACGGAAACGGAACAGCGATGACGTGACAGGGAACGACTTCTGCCCGCTCGTCATGCCGGTCAGCCGCTGATCGCCGCGAACGGAAGAGGGGAGTTCCTGGCCGTGCAGAGGCTTCAACGCCGGCTTGTGGTCCAGGAGATCGAGCTGCGACGGTCCCCCGTGCATGAATAGCGAGATGATCCGCTTGGCGCGAGGGGCTACTTGCGGCGATCCCGCGGCATTGGTTCCCGGCCACAGCGAAGCGAGCGCGAGCGAGCCCACTCCGAGTCCGCTTTGCCCCAGGAAGGCGCGGCGGGTGACTGATGGTGGCAGGAGCTCCCGAGAGATCGTCATCGGCGCGTCACCGCTTCGTCGAGGTTGAGGAGTGTGTGGGCCAGCACGGTCCAGGCAGCGATCTCCCCCGCGGGGCAGCTGTCGAGCCTCTCCGGCGTTCCGACCGAGAGGAGGCGCACTGCCGCCTGCGGGTCTGCGGCGAAGCGAGCCCGCTGCCGGTACAGCAGCCCGGAGAACAGAGACGCTTCCTCAGGCTGGGGGGACCGCGAGAGGACGCGGCGGAAGAGCCGGGTCAGACGGTCCGAGTCGGAGGTCGAGTCGCTGCAGCACGCGATCGCCAGATGCCGCGCCGCCTCCACGTAGGTTTCGTCATTGAGGAGCAGCAGCGCCTGGAGCGGGGTGTTGGTCCGCGGCCGACGGACGGTGCACTTCTCCCGCGTCGGCCCGTCGAAGAGCAGCAGGCCTGGCGGAGGGGACTGTCGCTTGATGTATGTGTAGAGGCTCCGCCGCCACAGTCCGTCCCCTCGATCAGGAACATACGATTCGTCGCCGTTGTAGGAGACCTCCTCCCACAGTCCCGGGGGCTGATATGGCTTCACGCTCGGTCCACCCAGCCGCCCGACCAGCAATCCGGAGGCCGCAAGCGCCTGGTCGCGGATCATCTCCATCGGCAACCGGAACCGGGCGCCCCGCGACAACCAGCGGTTCTCCGGATCGACGACCTCCCCCTGATGCAGGATGGCGTTCGACTGCTGCCGGTACGTTTCCGACGTGACAATGAAACGGAGCATCGCTTTGACATCCCAGCCACTGTCGCGGAACCGGGCCGCCAGGAAGTCCAAGAGCTCCGGATGGATCGGAAGATCTCCCTGCGTCCCAAAGTCGTTGACCGTCCGGACGAGTCCCTCGCCGAAGCACTGCCTCCAGAGCCGGTTCACCGCCACCCGGGCCGTCAGCGGATGGTCGGGAGCGACAAGCCACCGCGCGAGGCCGAGCCGATTGCGCGGGGCCCCCTCGGGCCAGGCCAGGACCGCCGACGGGACGTCCGGCTCTACTTCCCTCCCGCGCTTGTCGTACTGCCCTCGCTCCAGGACGTAAGTCGGCCGCGGCGGGGACATCTCGTCCATGACGAGCGCGAAGGGAATGACCCCTTTCAGCCGGGCCTCGGCAGCCCGTGCACTGCGGACGACATCCCGCGTCATTCGCACAGGCGGGCTCCCGTGCCGGTCGATGAAGTCATCGAGGAGGATGTCGCGTTCCTGCGGGCTCCGCTTCTCGGCGGGCTTCTGCAGGATCCCCCGCAACCGGTCGGAGCGAGTCCAGTCTGCGACCGCTTCCGGACTGACAGCGGTCCCCAGAATCCGGAGCTCGTCGAGCAGGCCGTAGTAGCCGAGCCCCTCGTCCCGCCGTCCGACGCGGAGCGGCTCGGCGTTGGCGATCGCCCCATCGAGCGTGTCCCTCCGAACTTCGACCGCCGCGGGAGCGCCGTCGAGGAAGACGCGGAGCCCCGCCGCCCGGCCCGATCCGTCGCAGGTGATTACCAGGTGATGCCACTGCTTCGCCGCGAACGTCTCCCGCGTCGCCACCTCGATGGCGTTCGCTCCCCATTCGTGGACCAGATGGACCACGATCCGCCCCTTCTGCCACAGCACTTCCCAGCCGCGGCGGTTCCCTTCAGGCTCGATCCGCGAGAGGGGGCAGCTCAGCGAACTCGTGGGCGACATCCAGAGGCCGATCGTCCACGGCCCATCGGGGGGGAGAGAGCCGGGCACCACCTCCAGATGCTGCGTGGCGTCGAACTTCAATCCGTTCCCCTGAATCCCGGCATCCGTCTGCAGCGAGGTCCCGAGTGCGTTCCATCCCGCTTCCAGGGGAACCTCGAAGTGGCTCTGAGCGGCCAGCGAGTCCTCCGGCGGGGCCGGCAGGGTCGCCAGGAACTCCGTCTCCCGCTGACTTCGACTCTGTTCCGCCTCCCGCCGCATCGGCTCGTAGGCGGTCTCGGCCGCCGCGGTGGCCGCCGCCAATCGGACGAGCTCCGCCTGCTGCGCTTCGCTCGGAACCGAGATCCGCGGCTGGGCGTTGGTCCCCACGAGGAGTCCCTTTTCCGGGACGTTGTTGAAGAACGCAAAGAGCTGAAAATACTCCCGCTGCGAAACCGGATCGAACTTGTGGTCGTGGCACTGAGCGCAGCCGACGGTCAGCCCCAGCCACGTCGTCATCGTCGTCTCGACCCGGTCGACGACGTATTCGACGCGGTACTCTTCGTCGATCAGCCCGGTCTCGTCGTTCGACATGTGATTGCGGTTGAAGCCGGTCGCAATCCGCTGGCGGACCGAGGCGCCGGGAAGCAGGTCTCCCGCGAGCTGTTCGATCGTGAACTGGTCGAACGGCATGTTGTTGTTGAAGGCGTCGATCACCCAGTCCCGCCAGAGCCACATCTCGCGAGGCTTGTCGCCGAAGTATCCGTCCGTATCCGCGTACCGGGCGGCGTCGAGCCAGTCCGCCGCCATCCGCTCGCCAAAGTGCGGCGAGCTGAGGAGTCGGTCGACGTAGTCCTCGTAGGGTTCCTCCGCGATCCGCCCTAGGTCCTCGACGGTCGGGGGGAGGCCGATCAGGTCAAAGCTGACCCGCCGCCGCAACTGAAGGGGGTCCGCCGGCGGGGACGGCTCTAGGCCCCGGTGAGGAAGTTCTGTCCGCACGAAGGCGTCGATCGGATGGGCAGCGTCCGACACCGACGGGGGGCGGACGGAACGGATCGGTGCGAATGACCAGTGTTTTTCGTACTCCGCCCCGCCGCGAATCCACTCCCGCAGCGTGTCGACCTCGGAATCCGACAGCCGCCGGGCGGCATCCGGTGGAGGCATCTGGTGATCGGCGGACGAAGAGGTCACCCGCTCGATCAGGGAGCTCTCCTCAGGACGCCCCGGAACGATCGCCGCCCGGCCCGAATCGGCCGCTTTGGTCGCGGACGCGCGGACATCCAGCCGCAGTCCCCCCTGCCGCTGGGCGGGATCGAACCCGTGGCATCGCCAGCAGTGCTGCGCCAGGATGGGGCGGACGTCCCGATTGAACGTGGGCGGGCCGGCCGGACTTGGCGCCGGAAGCAGCACGAGGCCGACCATCCAGAGGAGCAGCCGGGACGCCAGTGCGGACCATCGCCAGAGACGAATACAAGACACGGCGGGACGCTCCCCGTGGGATGATGAGCCGCAGCGGAGTGTTGTCGGAGGGGCCGCGTCTTGAGAGCGTCACGAGGCGCGGGAACTGCGAACCGGACTATAACTCGTTGGATTGTCGATCTCGATCAAGTCTGCGGGCGTGCGTTCGCCGGGTGGTGGTCGACGCGGCTTATCCCGTTGGCTCGAACGACATCTTTACCCAACGATGTCCCTTCGCGTCGAAACTCATCGTGCGACGGCGCGCCGGCCTTCGAGAACGAGTTCGACGGCCGCAGTTCAGTACTTGGGAAAGATGGCCGGCGTCGGAAAGCGATCCTCAGGATTGTTTCCGTCGTTCAGATATTCGTCCCGGGAGACGGTGAGTTCGGGCCAGTTCCCCGGGCGGATACGGACGACCCGGCCGGGGCGGATCCCTTCGATGATGAGGTCCGTCTCGAAGCGGACCTGGATTCCGCTGCTCCCCAGGGGGATCTCTCCGGTCGCTTTCGTGACGTCGAGAATCGGACCGCGCGAGGCCATGTGGGCCGGGCCGTAAGCTCCCCCCGCGTGCTTCAGCGTGTTCTCGGCGGCATTCATCACCGCTTGACTCCCCTTCTGGAAGTCCGCGTAGAGAGACGGATCCATGCCGCCGAACAACGTGGCGGTGACGGTGGCGCGGCCGAACTTACCGTACTCGACGGCATCGACCCAGGCGGGCATCCAGCGGCTGCGGATCAGCGTCTTGTGCGTCTCGCTCTGAATCTGCGCGGCACGCTGCAAGGCGGTCTCATCCAGCCACATGTCCGTGATGTGATACCGCAGAAACACACCGCCCGGAGTCGGCTGCCAGGTGAGTCCGAGTTGGACCGTCTGGCCGGCCAGCGACTTTTTCCCCTCCGCGGGCCAGAGCCCCTCGGAAACGAGATCGGCAACCATGAGACACTCGCGGCCGCGCCAGATCCGAGTTCCGGCATCGAACGTCAGCTTCTCCTCTGTGGCCTGACCGTCTCCCCCATCCCTGGGTTCGCGGCTGGCGACGATCATCCCCTGGTCCTTCTTCAGGTCCACTTCCTTCAGCTTCCAGGCCTTCCCCTCCCGCAGGCAGAAGCTGGGCTCGTCTTCGAGCAGGATCGCATGGTTTTCGGCGGGCCGCTCGGGAGGTCCCTTCTGGGAGACCGGGACGGCGGAGGTCTTGGGGTCGGGCGGCAGAAAGGCCCGGACGTGCAGGACAGCCCCCAGCGGAATGTCCCGGAGGTCCGCCGGTGCCCCGTGCTGACGGACCAGACCGTAAGGGAGCATCGCGAATGGATGCGGCGGGTTGCGGAAGAACTCGCCCGTCGATTCCACGCGGAGGCTGCCGCGACGATTCGCGTGATCCACGAACGCCAGCACGCCCCGGTAGGAGCGCGACTTCTCCAAAGGAGGAAACGTCCCTGCTTCGGGGCGGAACGGTTCGTCCGCGGCGAGCGCGGCGCTGGCGATCAGGGACAGGCTGAAGCAGAGCGCGGTGAGCCAGCCGGGGGTGCGGGTGCGAGTCATAGTTCGATGGCCTTGTTGCTGTCGCCGAAGTGGTCGGTCTCGACGCCCATCCGCTGGGCCATCAGGAGGAGCAGGTTGCTCATGTGGGCATCCGGGTTCGCCGGGCGGCTGCAGAGCGAATAGTGCTCGCCCGGTTTGTCGAGCTGATAACCCTTGAAGTGCCCCTGGTTGAAGTCGAGATGGCTGCCGTGCTTCAGCCCCAGGTCCGAGCCCCCCGCGAGCACGAGCGGCAGGTTGGCGTTGCCGTGGCTGTGCCCGTACGACATCCCGCTGCCGAAGAGGGCCATCGTCGAGCCCAACAGCGGCTTGCCGCTGAGATCCTTCGTCTCCGCGAGCCGGGTGAGGAAGTACCCGTACTGCTCGATGGCGAAGGTGTCGTAGTTCGTGAGCTTCTCCATGTAGCCCGGATCGCCGCCGTGGTGGCTGAGCTGATGCCGCGACTCCGTGATGCCGATCTCCGGAATCGAGATGGCGTCCCCCTCACCCCCCAGGCTGAAGGTGGCCACGCGGGTCACATCGGTCTGGAAGGCGAGCACGATCAGGTCATAGACCGTGCGGAAATAGTCCCCTGCCATCGTGTGCGCGATGTCGCGGTTGGTCCGCTGGCGGTCGGCGGCCGAAATCGTCGGAAGCGGCGTGTCGAGCCAGGCGTCGGCCCGCCGCGTCCGGATCTCCGCTTCGCGGATGGAGGTGAGGTACTGCTCCATGCGGCCCTTGTCGGCCGAACCCATCTTCTGCTCGAGCTGCCGGACTTCAGCGAGGTTGGCGTCGAGGACGCTCCCCTTGCGGCGGAGGGCCCGGCGCTGGACTCCCGTCCCCCCTTTGGGTTCCTCGAACAGGGACGCAAAGATTTCGCTGCAACGACGCATCGCGGGGAGCCGGACTCCGTCGGCCGTCCAGGCGAGCGAATCCTGGGTGATCGCGACTTCCAGGGACGAGTAGCGCGTGTGCTTCGCCGTGATCTCGGCCATCTTCTGGTCGACGGAGATCGTGTTCCGATCCGAAGGACCCAGCTTGCCGCCCGTAAGCCAGACCGAGATGCAGTTGTGATGGTGGCTGAGGGCCCCCGGGTGATGCAGGCCGCTGATCGGCGTGATCACGTCGCGGTGCTTCTCGAGGGGCCTCAGCGAACGCGAGAACTGATAATCCCGGCCCGGCGCGGTGATCTGGTAGTTCAGCGAATGGACGCCGTTCGCCAGGTAGATGAACGCGCTCCGCCGCGGAGTGGCGGTTTTCTCCTCAGCGGCACCGAGCGGCACCATGCACTCCAGGAACGGCAGTGCGATGCAGGTCCCCATCGCCCGCAGGGCATATCGGCGGTCGACCAACCACGATTGGGAAAGGAAGCTCATCGTTCCGGGTTCCTTCTACTGGGTTCTTCGGGGACGAACGGTCAATGGCGCTCGGGATGTTCAAGACCCGTCGGCCCGGGCGTGGGTCATCGCTTTCGGATCAGGTCGGACAGAGCCACGGCCCGGACGATGTCCTGGACGCGGTACTGGTTCTTCTTCGCTTCGGCGGCGATCGCCTTCAGGTCGTCCTGATCGTCCACGGTGAGCACGCGGCGGAGGGCATAAGTACAGAGATGCTCGATGAAGGCCCGTGCGATCCCGTCGCGGTCTTCGAGCAACAGCCGTTTGAACTGGACGGAATCCTGGAACGAGCGGCCGTCGGGCATCACGCCGGAGGCGTCAATCACTGGGTCCTCTCCGATCCCCTTCGCCACGATCTCCCGCGTCCGCCATTGTCCGATGGCGTCGTAGTTGTCCCAGGCGATTCCAAAGTGGTCGATCTTCGCGTGGCAGGCGGCGCAGCTCGCGTTGTTGCGGTGGGCCTCGATCTTCTGGCGAATGGTCGCTTTCGGGCTTTCGGGCGGGTTCGGTTCGATCGGGTCGACGTTGGCCGGCGGCGGAGGGGGCGTCTTGCCGAAGATCGCTTCGCTGACCCACACGCCGCGGTGAACCGGGCGGTGGCGGGTCCCGTCCGAGGTCAGCCCCAGCACAGCGCCCATCGCCAGCAGGCCGCCGCGATGGTCCTCCGGCTTCAGCGCGACGCGCTGGAAGCCCCCCGTTCCAGGTTCAGGGAGACCGTAGAAATCGCACAGCCGGGCATTGGCGATCGTCCAGTCGGAATCGATCAGGCTGTCGACGGGGAGGTTCTTCGCAAACATCTCGCGGAAGAACTCGACCGGCTCGGCCCGCATGCTGGTTTCCAGCCACGGGTCATAGGCCGGATACAGCTTCTTGTCCGGCGGGAACATGCCCAGGCGGTGCAGCTGGAGCCACTGCCGCGCGAAGTCGTCCACAAAGCGGTGGGCTTTACTGTCCGCCAGCAATCGGTCCACTTCCTTCGGCAGCCCGTCGCCCTTCAGCTGGCCACCCTGGGCCGCGGCGAACAGAGTGTCGTCGGGCATCGAACTCCACAGGAAGTACGAGAGCCGCGTGGCGAGCTCCGAGTCGTTGAGACGTTCGCGAGCGGCCGGATCCCCTTCGACGATGTAGATGAAGTGCCGGGACGTCAGCACGCCCGCCATCGCCACCCGATAGGCCTCGGCGGTCTTCTCTCCCGCCTCGCGTTCTGAGCGGTAGGCGTTCAGAAAGTCAGCCAGTTCTTCCTGGCGGACGGGCCGTCGCCAGGCCCGCTGGGCGAAGCGCCGCAGATGCTCCGCGACGACTTCCGGTGTCGAGTCATCAGGAGGGACCAGCCCGACTCGCCGGGCCTTTTCCGCCTCCGTCTCCAGCGGTCCTTCCCATTCGATCCAGTCCACCAGCACCGTCGAGAACAGGCCGTTCCCCTTGTCGTCGAACATCTGCGGAGCGTTCGGGTTCAGGAGCTGCGTCTCGCTGCTATGCGTGAACATGTAGTTCGGACTGGCGAGCGAGTTCCGAAAGGCGGCCCCCGCTCTCCGGTCCACGACGTCGGACGCGACGACGGCGAAGTGCAGGTTCGCCGGCATCTCCAGGAAGACTTCGAACTCATGAACGGCCGGCTTGTCTTCCGGCGCGGTGATGTCGAACTCGATGACGCCGGCGACCGTCTCCTCGCCCGTCTCCTTGCCGATGCTCAGGTGGGCCGGCTGACCGCCGAGAGGGCGGATGCCGCTGGCCTGGATGCGGAACTTGTAGAGCCCGCTGTGTTCCGGACCGGTCCGCCCGAACCAGTTGGGCGAGAGGGCGGACTCGACCCGGCCCGGGAAGAGGAGGTAACGCAAGGGGCGCTTGATGCCGAACCGGTCGAGTGTCTCCTGCTGGGCCTTGCCGCCGTGATAGCGGAGATCGACTGCGGTCTTGCGGACCTTGCGAGCCTCGCCCGACGTGGGGGGAAAGGCGCGGTCGAGCACGATTTCGGTGGCGCGGTAGTAACGATCGACATGGGAGGGCGAGAGCGACAACTCCGACCCGATCCGCTCAAACCCGTGCCACAAGGTGTCTTCGTTCAACTCGCCCGGCTTGGCGGGATCGTAGCGCACGCCGAGCAGGTCGTAGACAGTGTTCTGGTACTCCTTGCGGCTGAGTCGATAGTGCGCCACGGCCGCCCGGGCGGCCATCCGCGCCCCCCGCCCCTCCCGGAGCCGCGAGTCGAGGCCCGTTACAAACGCCGCGATCTCCTCCTGCTTCGGCTGTGGTTCGTCCTTCGGCGGCATCTGGCCGGAATTGATCCGGTCGAGGACCTCTCCCCAGTGGTGCCCATCGGTGCCCGCCTTGAAGTCTCTGGAGAACTGGTCGATCCGCACATCCCCTTCGACCTTGGCGGGGCCATGACAACGGAGACAGTGCTTCTCCAGGAACCCCTCGAAGGAATCGGCTCCCCATCCGGCGGCGGCCCAGCTCAAACAGATCGCGATGGTCAATGAAGGCAGTCGCACAGGCGCGAAGTCGTTGAGTGCGGGGATCATTGGGAGGTTCGCTTTCAGCCGCGTCGTTCAATGCGTCCAGGCCCTTGGAATCCACATCATCGGAGCGACGTCCGCTCGACGCAAGACATTCCGCGCAATCCCAATGAGGCATCGCCCGTCCGTCGCATGCGCCTCGTTCGTTGAGTCTCTTCCCCGACCAGCCTCCTTTCCATCGACTTTCGGGAGACGCGGACCCCTTCCACTGCGGACGGCGTTCCGGCGGCAGACTCCAAGTCGGGCCGCGGAGCGGGTAGGATCAATTCCATCGAACCCTTTCTCGGGCACATCCTTGTCCAGCAACGCGCGGCCGCCGCTGAAACCGGAATGGTGGACCGACACCGGTCGTCCACCCCGGTGGCCGTTGACGATAGCGAAGCTGGCGTGCGTACTGGTCGTCGCGCTGATCCTGGTGAACTGGTATGTCCAGGGTCTGGTTCCGGCGGTGGGGCAGAGCAACCCTGTCGCGGGGCAGCCCAAGCCGGTTGCCGGGCCGAAGGAAACCGTTCTGGGGCAAGTCCGCGGGCCGCAACGACCGCCGCCGCGATCCGAGCCCGGCCCTTTTCGTGATGGGAGTGTCGCTTCGTCGGCCACCGAGCCGCGGGTGGTCCTCTCGGAAGATGTGTTCGCAGCCGATCCGGGCGTGGTCCTCGCGGACGCCGCGTTTGCGGCGGACCCGCAGACCGTGACGACGGTCCGTATTGCGACTCCTGAGCTTCCTCCGGCCCGGATGCCGGTGGCCGATCCCTGGCCGGAGCTGGAACGGCGGTTGGGAAGCGGGGAGGGGAGGGGATCGGCGGCGGTCAATTCCGCGTTCGAGGAGTACGTGCGGTCGAAGCCGCCCAGGAATCCGGAGCGGCGGCCGCTCGACCTGACCGTGATTGGAACCCTCGGTCCGACCGATGAGGCGCTGTTCAATACGGTGCGGACGTTCCTTGGGACGACCTTCGATGCGCCGGTTCTCGTTCGGCGAAGGGTCGGGCTCAGCGAACTTCCGCTTGGAACGCTGCGGACCGACGGGCCGCTCGGGGATCGGTCTCTGGTGACACCGGAGGTGCTGCGGCTGCTGGGAGACTCCAGGGGCGAACCGCCGTTTGGCCGGGTCGCCGTCTGCACCGTCGGTCCGCTTCCGACTCCGTCGTTCACTTATCTCCGGTCACTGCAGACCGACGGCCCCCGCGGGGGGATCGTGGTCTGGCGACCAGTCGGGGCGGGAGCGACGACACGGGACGAGCAACACCAACTCCTGCGACGCACCTTTTCCGCGAGTCTGCGAGGGACAGCGTCCGTATTTGACCTGCCCCCCTGTCCGGAGGACGGATGCGGCCTGGCGGGGGACAAAGAGGCCGATGCCGTGGGACTCTGTCCGGCGTGCCTGCACCGGCTCTGCTGGAACCTCGATGTCGCCCCCACGGTCTGGCTGGAGCGGCAGGAGCGTCTGCTGGAACAGGTGGGGCTCCGCGGCGAGGCGGCGCAGTACCGGCGATGGCGGAGATTGCTCCAGGCCCGCGTCGAGCGGCGTCAGGAAATCGGCGGCGCTTCCCCGCCGTAATAGGACTCGACCGTCAGTCCGGTCCGCTGGCGGACCGTCTCTGAGATCGCGTCGACCTCTTGAGGCGCGAGGGGCGCCACGAAGTCCTCGGCAGGACGACGGGCGACCGTGTAGATCTGTACCAGTTTCAACCGGCCCCCGTGCCGCTTGATCGTGTTCAGCCGCTCGCAGTATTCGAGGATCTCCGATTCGCCCGGCGGCGTCCCGTCGAGACGCATGAACAGGCTCTGAATCACGAGCGGGCGGACGTGCGCGGCCAGCAGGAGATTGTCGAGGACCTGCTGGAACGGGATCCGGGTCCGGTCGACTTTTTCGAAGTAGTCGGCCGTTCCGGCGTCGAGCTTGGCCCACACCTCGCCCTGGTTCTCGTCGAGGATCGACATCCCCCGCTGGACGACCGGGCGGTGGAACAGGCTGGCATTGGAGATCAGGACGAGCTTCACCTGGTCGAGCCCGCGGGACCGCTTGAGGTCGGCGGTGCGGCGGATGATCTCGTCGAAGTTCTTGTAGCTCGTCGGCTCGCCGTCGCCGGAGAAGGCGATGTCGTTGAACCGGCGGCGGTCGGCGGGGACGGAGGCGAACTGCGGGTGGGTCCAGATTTCGCCCGAGCGGATCTCGTCGACGAGGGCTTCCATCTCCCCGAAGAGCCGGTCGGTCTCGACGAAGGTCACTTCCGGTTCCGCTTCCGGGGAGCGGTCCACCTGGCAGTAGACACAGTCGAAGTTGCAGATCTTGTCCGGGTTGAGGTTCACCCCCAGCGACAACCCTTTGCTCCGTCGGGAGACGACGGGGTAGCAGAAGCGGTTGTCCTCGAACCGCCGCGAGTGGGAGTGGTGCTGCGGGAGCGTCAGATCGACCATGACGGAGTCCTTGTCGGGGAGGGCGTCTCGAATTGTACGCAACCTGCGGACATTGTCGCCCTGGTCGAGGATCGGGCGATTTCTTTGGTCAGGGGGTTGAAACACAGAGGGACGGAGGGCACAGAGGAGACTCGCGGGGGCGTTTCGACGTTCGTGAGACGCATCTGGCAGGGAGTTGTCAGCCACAGGTAAACACAGTGGGACACAGATCAAGGCGAGACACGGCGTTCCAAGACCTGTCGGCTCCCTTTTTCCTCTGCGCTCTCCGTGCCTCTGTGTTTCATCAAATCACCGCTCACTGCTCGGTCACCGGTTTGGTCGTGGCTCGGCGCCCCCCCCCTTTCTGATCGTCCGGGGCGTGGTTGGCGACGCCCGTCCGAATCGGCCACACTGCCTGCGGCGGTCTTTCGGGTTCTGGCGAAGACCGGATGCGTTCTGAGAAAGGATTGAACTCGTTTCCGTGTTTCGCCTTCCTGCGAGCCTGGCCTTCGGATTCGGCAGTCCCTGGATGCTGTGGGGCCTGCTGGCGATCGGCATTCCGATCCTGATTCACCTGCTCCGGCAGCGCCGGCCGCGGGTAGTTCCCTGGGGGGCGATGCGCTTCGTCCGGGCGGCGCTGGAGAAGCGGCAGCGGCAGATCCGGATCGACTCCTGGCTGCAGGTCCTCATTCGCGGGCTGCTCCTGGCCTGCCTCGCCTTTGCGCTCGCGGAGCCTTACCTGGAACGGCTCGGGCTGGGGACGGTTGCGGAATCCGCGACGCATCGGATCGTGGTCGTCGATTCCTCCTACAGCATGGGATACCGCTCGGGGGGCGAGACCTCTTTCGAGCGAGCGCAGCGGGTCGCCCGCCAGATCGTCGAGGCGAGCCGGACCGGGGACTCGTTTCACCTGGCACGGATCAGCGGGCAGACGCCCCGTGTTGTGATCCGCCGGCCGTCCCACGATCCGGCCGATGTCCTGCAGGAGATCGACCGACTGCCGCTGCTCGAAGAGCGCGGCGACCTGCTCAACTCGCTCAAGCCGCTCCCTCCGCTGCTGGCCGCGGAAGACCATCTCAAATCCGCGGAGGTGGTGTTCGCCACCGACCTGCAGCAGGAGAACTGGCTGCCTTCCGCCTCGTTTGTCCGGTCGCAGTGCGGTGAGCTGTTCCGGCAGCTCGGGAAATCGGCCGAGGTCAGCCTCGTCGATGTCGGGGCGGCGGTGACGGAGAATGCGGCGGTCGTCGGCCTGGAATCGCGGCGGCCGATTGCGGCGCCGGGAGCCGTGCTCGACCTGGATGTCGAGGTGAAGAACTTCGGCCGGTCGCCGCGGCCCGGGACGGTGCTGGAGATTGCCGTCGAAGGGGTGGTCCGCCATCGCGAATCGATCGACCTTCCGGGGAGCGGGACCGTCCGCCGGAGCGTGCGGGTTCCCTCGGATCTGGCACAGGATGCGCTCGTGGAAGCCCGGATCGAGGAGGATCCGCTGCCGCTCGACAACGTCCGGCGGCTCATTGTTCCGCTGCGGCGCGAGGTGCGGACGCTGGTGGTCGCCGGAAGCGAGTCCGCCGAGTCCGATGCTGAGTTCGTCCGGCTGGCGCTCGCCCCCGCGGAGACGCTGACAACTTCGCCTCCCGCCGCGAGGCTGGAGATCCGGCCGGAGGTGATCTCGCTCGGCGGGCTCCGCGATCGCGATCTGGAGGCGTTCGACTCGGTGATCCTGTGCGACGTTCCCGCCCTGACGGAAGGGGAACTCGACCGGCTGCGGCGGTTCGTCACGAGCGGCGGCGGCTTGATTCTCGCGCTGGGAGAGAAGGCGTCCGCGGCGGACTATGCACAGGGGCTCGGAGCCGATCTGCTGCCGGCCCCCTTCGGTCCGCCGACACCGCCGCTGACGGAGCAGGACCGTCCATTTTCGTTCAGCGAGACCGACTCGCTCCATCCGCTGCTGCGGGTCTTCGCCGGGAATCCGGACGCCGGTCTGCTGACGACGCCGATCTTCCGCTACCGCCCGATCGAAGGACCGGAGCCGCCCGCCGGAACGGAGGTCATCCTGCGGCTGTCGAATGGCGCACCGGTCCTGCTGGAACGGCGGAGCGGGAACGGACGGGTACTGCAGATCCAGACCGCCCTCAACGACGAGTGGGGGAGCTGGGTTCTGTGGCCCAGCTTTCTGCCGATGATGCACGAGATCGTCCTGGCCTCGATCCGGGGCGAGCTGGCCCAGCGTGTCGGCGAGGTCGGAGAAACGCTTTCCGGGCCGCGGATTCGGGGAGCGGCGGAGCAGTGCGTGCTGACGCGGCCGGATGGCTCGCGGTCGACGATCACCGCCAGCGGCGACATCGGGAGCCGGGTCGACGCCGGGCGGGGGGATGTCTGCGGCGTCTACCAGTTCAGCTTTCCCGGCGGAACGCGGCAGCCCGAACGCTATGTGGTGAACTGCGATACCCGGGAGTCGGCCCTCGCGCGAGTCAGTCCTGAAACGCTGCGGACGGAACTGGGGCTCGATCCCGCGGTCCGGTTCACCACGCAGTGGACGCCCCCCGTTCGCGAGACCGGGGCGACGACCGGAGGCGGCGAGATCGGACGGATGGTGCAGCCCCTCCTGGGCCTGACGCTCGTCCTGCTCGTGCTCGACCTGCTCGTGGCGGGCTGGAAGCGGTCCGGAGCGGTTCCCGGGACCCAATCCGGCGCGAGCCGCGGCCGGTAAGGGAAAGAACCGGGGCGAGGGTCGCTACAGCGGGGACTGTCATCTCTCTATAGTCCCGTCGCGGGGTGTCCCGTCGATCCATCGGCACCAATCTGCTCCATGTCCTCCACCGGCGTTCCCCAGGATTCCAGTCCCGAGTATCGCGACGCCGTGGCGTATCTCTACGGGCGGATCAACTACGAACGCCTTTCGGCGCAGTCGTTTACGCATTCCGACTTCAAGCTCCAGCGGATGCGGCGGCTCCTCGACCTCGTCGGTTCGCCGGAAGCGACCATCCCGGTGATCCACGTCGCGGGGACCAAGGGGAAGGGATCGACCTCGACGATGTCGGCCGCGATGCTCCAGGCGGCCGGCTACCGCGTCGGGCTCTACACCTCGCCGCACCTGAACCGGTTCGAAGAGCGGTTCCTCGTGGACGGCGAATGCGCGACGGAAGCGGAAGTCGTCGAGCTCGTCGACGCAGTCCGGCGGGCCGAACTGGCGATGGGAGATGAAGGCGAACGCCTGACATTCTTCGAGCTGACGACCGCCATGGCGTGGCTCCACTTCCAGCGGCGGCAGGTCCGGATCGCGGTCCTGGAGGTCGGGCTCGGTGGGCGGCTCGACTCGACGAATCTCTGCCATCCGCTGACGACGATCATTTCGAGCATCAGCCGGGACCACATGAAGTTGTTGGGGGAGACCCTCGCCAGCATCGCCCGGGAGAAGGCAGGGATCGCCAAGCGCGGCGTCCAGATGCTCAGCGGCGTCACACCGCGCGACGCGGTCGAGGCGATCCGCGAGTCATGCTCCCGGGCCGAGGCTCCGCTGTGGGAGATCGGCCGCGAGATCGAGGTCCGCAACGTCCGGCTTTCTACGACGGTCGAGACAGTCCTGCCGCACTACGAATTCGACCTCTCTAGTCCGAACGGCGCCATCGACAACGTGGCGGTCCCGCTGGCCGGGCGGCATCAGGTGGAAAACGCGGCTCTCGCGGTCACGGCCGTGACGGGGCTCCAGCCGCACGGGTTTTCCGTCGACGCGGACGCGGTCCACCGCGGACTCCGCAACGCCCGGCTGCCGCTGCGGCTTGAAATTCTCCGCCGTGCGCCGCTCGTGATCGTCGATGCCGCCCACAACGACGCCTCGATGGAGGCGGTCCGCGACACGATCCGCGGGCTTCCGGCCTCGCGGAAGACGCTCGTCTTCGCTTCGTCGAAGGACAAGGAGACGGCCCGGATCCTGGAAATCGCGGCCCCCGCCTTCGACCGGATCCTCGTCACGCAGTATCTCAGCAACCCCAGAGCCGTCCCGCCGGAGGAGCTCCTGGTCCTAGCCCGGCAATTCTCCAGCCGCGAAACGATTCTGGCGGCGAGCCCGCTGGAGGCGTGGCAGCGGATCCAGGTGGATGCCCAGCCGCAGGATCTGGTCTGCGTCACCGGCTCCTTTTTCCTGGCCGCGGAGTTCCGCGACCTCCTCGTTTCGCCGACCGATCCGACGGGAACCCCATGCGAACGCTGATCCGAAACGCGACCTGCGTCCTTCCACACAAGACGCGGCAGGCCGATCTCCTGATCGAGGGGACCCGCATCCTGGCGATCGATCCGCCGCGGACCGCCGCCGCGGATGAGACCGTCGATGCGACGGGGCTGCACCTGATCCCCGGGGCAATCGACGATCAGGTCCACTTCCGCGACCCCGGCCTGACGCACAAGGAGGACCTCCACACGGGGAGCGTCGCCTGCGCCAAAGGCGGGATCACGACGTTCCTCGAAATGCCGAACACCAAGCCGACCACCACGAGCGTGGAGCGGCTCCACGAGAAGCTGGAGATCGCCGCCGGGAAGTGTGTCGTCAACTACGGCTTTTACATCGGCGCGACTCCGAGCAACGTCGACGAACTGAAGGCGGCCCGCCGGACACCGGGGATCAAGATCTTCATCGGGTCGAGCACCGGCGACCTGCTGGTGGACGCCCAGGAGGCCCTGGAGCGGATCTTTGCCGAGACGACGCTCCCGATCTGTGCCCACTGCGAGGATGAAGCGACGGTGCGGGCCAACGCCGCGAAGTTCGCCGGGATCGAAGACGTGGCAATTCACTCGCAGATCCGGGACCACGAGGCGGCGGTCATCGCCACGCGGCGGTCGATGGACCTCGCCAACCGCCACAAGCACCGCTTCCACGTCCTGCACGTCTCGACCGCCCAGGAGGCCGAGCTGCTGCGGAACCGTGGCGAATACGTGACGGCGGAGGCGTGTCCGCACCACCTGTTCTTCAACGTCGACGACTACCCGCGGCTCGGCTCGCTGATCCAGATGAACCCGTCGATCAAGACCGCGGCGGACAATGCGGCCCTCTGGGAGGCCCTCCGCGACGGCCGGATCGAAGTCATTGCCACCGACCACGCGCCGCACACGCTGGACGAGAAGCGGCAGCCGTACCCCAAGTCCCCCTCGGGCCTCCCGGCGGTCGAGAATTCGCTCCCGCTCATGCTGAATTCGGTGAATGCCGGCCGGTGCACGCTGGAAGAGGTCGTGCGGTGGATGTGCGCCAACCCGGCCCGGATCTGGAACATGGCCCGCAAGGGAGCCATCGTCGAAGGGAACGACGCCGACCTCGTCCTCGTCGATCTCCAGCGGCAGCAGACGATCCGGAACGAAGACCAGCTCACGAAGTCCGGCTGGAGCCCCTGGCACGGCGAAACGCTGACCGGCTGGCCCGTCCGGACCTGGGTCATGGGACAGACCGTCTTCGCCGAGGGGCGGGTTGACCGGACGGTTCGCGGCAGCGAGGTGGAGTACGTTCGGGGTTAAACACCAAGACACAAAGGAAGCACCAAGGACACAAAGAGGGGAGATGGGCTGATGGCTCGCCTCTTTGTCCTTTCTTCTTCCCTTGGTGGCCTTTGTGCCTCCTTGGTGCCTTGGTGTTGAACTCCTATCCTCAGCATCACCACATACAACCTTCGATGAGTCACAGCTAGGGAGCGGCGGATGTTCGACTATGAGAAGCTGGGAGCCTTCTACCTCGGGAAGGCGTACGACATTGCATCCGCCAAGGTGCAGGACGACGTCATTCTCTATGACGCCAAGGACCTGACGACGCACGCGGTGATCGTCGGCATGACCGGCAGCGGCAAGACGGGCCTGGGGATCACGCTTCTCGAAGAGGCGGCGATCGACGGCATTCCGGCCCTCGTGATCGATCCCAAGGGGGACCTGTCGAACCTGCTCCTGACCTTCCCGAACCTCCAGCCGGCTGACTTCCGCCCCTACGTCGAGAAGGACGAGGCGATGCGGAAAGGGATGTCGCAGGACGACTTCGCGGCGGACCGGGCCAAGCTCTGGAAGAAGGGGCTCGCCGACTGGGACGAGCCCCCCGAGCGGATCCAGCGGTTTCGCGATGCGGCCGATGTCGTGGTCTATACGCCGGGGAGCGACGCGGGGCTGCCGCTGACCATCCTGAAGTCGATGGAGGCCCCGTCGCAGGCGGTCCTTCAGAGCAACGACGCCATGCGGGAGCAGGTCGCCGCGGCGGTGTCAGGGCTGCTGACGCTCCTGGGGATCGATGCCGATCCGCTCCGCAGCCGGGAGCACATCCTGCTCTCGAACATCGTCGACCACGCCTGGCGCGCCGGGCGGAATCTCGACATGGGGCAGCTCATCCGGGAGATCCAGCAGCCGCCGTTCAAGCAGATCGGGATCATGGACGTGGAGAGCGTCTTCCCGGCGGCGGACCGGCTGGCGCTCGCCATGACGGTGAACAACGTCCTGGCCTCGCCCGGCTTCCGGGCCTGGACGCAGGGAGATCCGCTCCACATTCAGAACCTGCTGTATTCGCCGAGCGGCAAGCCGCGGCTGTGCATTCTTTCGATCGCGCACCTGACCGACGCCGAGCGGATGTTCTTCGTCACGATCCTGCTCAACGAGGTGATTTCCTGGATGCGGTCGCAGCAGGGCTCGTCGAGCCTGCGGGCGATCCTGTACATGGACGAGGTGTTCGGCTACCTCCCACCGACCGCGAATCCCCCCTCGAAGATCCCGATGCTGACCCTGCTGAAGCAGGCCCGGGCCTACGGGCTGGGCTTGGTCCTGGCGACGCAGAACCCGGTCGACCTCGACTACAAGGCGCTCTCGAACGCCGGGACCTGGTTCCTGGGCCGGCTCCAGACGGAACGGGACAAGATGCGGGTCCTCGATGGACTCGAAGGGGCCTCGACGGCGGCGGGGGCCGCCTTCGACCGGGGCAAGGTCGAAAAGATCCTGTCGAGCCTGGGGAACCGGGTGTTCCTCATGAACAACGTTCACGACGACGTCCCGGTCGTGATGCAGACCCGCTGGAGCCTCTCGTACCTCCGCGGGCCGATGAGCCGCGAGCAACTCGCCGCCCTGATGGCTCCGCTCAAGGCGGCCCAGACTCCTCCGGCGGTCGCTCCCACAATCGGAACGACTTCGGGGGCGGCTGCCGCGGTCGCCGCACCGGCCTCCGCGGTCGGAGCGTCGGGAGCGACCGACTCCACCGGAGGGATGGAGGGGCTGCGGCCGATCGTCGCGGCGGAGATCAAGCAGGTGTTCGCCAGCGCCAACCGGGCGGGCGATCTGCTGTACCGTCCAGCTCTGCTCGGGCAGGCCAAGGTCCACTACGTCGACTCAAAGTCGGGAATCGATTCGTGGGAAACGCTCGTCCGCGTCGCCCCGATCGAGGAAGAAGTCCCCGGCGATCCGTGGGAGGGCTCGCACGCCGTCGATCCGGCGGGGCTCGACGTTGGCAGCGAGCCGATCGAGCCGGCGCGGTTCGCCACCCTGCTGCCGGGGCTGTCGCAGCCGAAGTGGTACAAGACCTGGGGTACCGGCCTCAAGAACTACGCCTACCGCGAAGGGGTCCACAAGGTCTTCTTCTGTCCGTCGCTCAAGCTCTACGCGAATCCGGACGAGACCGAGGCGGCGTTCCGGACCCGGCTGACGCACGACGCCCGTGAGAGCCGGGACCTGGAGGTCGAAAAACTGCGCAAGAAGTACGCCTCGAAGATCGCCACTCTTGAAGACCGCGTCCGGCGGGCCGCTCAGCGGGTCGATCAGGAGAAGGCCCAGGCCTCCAACGCGACCACCAACGCGGCGGTGTCGTTCGGCACCTCGATCCTCGGGGCGCTGTTCGGCCGCAAGCTCGTCTCGTCGACCAACATCGGGAAGGCGGCCACCAGCATGCGGAACGCCTCGCGAGCCAGCGAGCAGCGGGCCGACGTCGGCCGCGCTGAAGAGAACCGCAACGCGATCCAGGCCGATCTCGAGTCCCTCCAGGAAGAGCTCGAAGCCCAGATCGAGACGATCCGCGAGGCGAACGCCGTCGAGAACCTGGAGATCACCACGCTGGAGCTGAAGCCCCGCAAGTCGGACACGATGGTCGAGGGGGTGTCGCTCCTCTGGCTGCCGTACCAGGTCGGCAAGGACGGGCTCGCCAAACCGGCCTTCGACTGACCGCGCCTCCCGCTAGGCCTCGTCTGTTGAAAAGTCCGTGATCTCGGGATCGAGTCGGGGGGCTTCGCTACATTCGCGCGCGGCGGCGACCTACAATCCTGCGATTCCCGTTTTCGGATCTCCCTCGTTTCCCCGGTGCCATGTACGACGTTCACGATCTGACCCGCCAGCTTCAGAAATCCAATGACTCCAAGATCGTGATGCTCGTGGGCGATGGTCTCGGGGGCCTGCCGCTCGAACCGGGCGGAAAGACCGAACTCGAAACGGCCAGCACGCCGAATCTCGACGCCGTCGCCCGCCGCGGAACGCTCGGCCAGACCATTCCGGTCCTGCCGGGAATCACCCCCGGCAGTGGTCCGGGACACCTCGGCCTCTTCGGGTATGACCCGCTCAAGTACCAGATCGGCCGCGGGGTGCTGGAAGCCCTCGGCATCGATTTCGAGCTCGGCCCGAACGACGTCGCGATCCGCGGCAACTTCTGCACGATCGACGACGCCGGCCTCATCACCGACCGCCGCGCCGGCCGGATCAGCAGCGAGCAGGCCGCTCCGATCTGCGAAAAGCTGCACAACGGCGTGAAGATTCCGGGCGTGGAAGTCTTCGTGAAGCACGTCAAGGAGTACCGGCTGGTGATCTGCTTCCGGGCTCCGGGCCTGGAAGGGGAAGTCCACGACACCGACCCGCAGAAGACCGGCGTCAAGGCTCTCGATCCGGTCGCCAAGGCCCCGGGATCGCAGCGGACCGCCGAGATCGCCAAGGAATTCCTGCGGCAGGCGAAGGAGATCCTGAAGGACTGCAGCCCGGCCAACTTTCTGACGATGCGCGGGATCGACAAGAAGCCGCCGATCCCGACCTTCGAGGAGGTGTACGGCCTGAAGGCGGGGGCTCTGGCCGTTTACCCGATGTACCGCGGACTGGCCCGGCTGGTCAGCATGGACATCCTCGACGCCGGCCAGACGCTGGACGACCAGTGCGAGCAGCTCAAGAAGTCGTGGAACGACTACGACTTCTTCTTCATCCACTTCAAGTACACCGATTCGAGCGGCGAAGACGGGGACTTCAAGAAGAAGGTCGCCAAGACCGAGGAGCTCGACACGGCGATTCCGAAGATCATGGCCCTCAATCCGACGGTCCTGATCGTCACCGGCGACCACAGCACGCCGAGCAAGATGAAGTCGCACAGCTGGCATCCGGTCCCGACGATGATCGTCGCCGACACCTGCCGCTTCGATGGCTCGACGTCATTCGGCGAGTCGGAGTGCCGTAAGGGTGGGCTGGGAACCTTTGAAGCCAAGTACCTGATGCCGATGGCATTGGCTCACGCCGGACGGCTCGAAAAGTTCGGTGCCTGAGCCAAAGCGTCCGCGACACAAGGAGTTCCGGCGTCCCCTCCGGAGCTCCTTGTATTCACTGGGGTCCAGGGACTTGCTCCCGGGCTCCAGCGACCGAAGGCCACTGACGGAAACTGAGGACCGAGGACTGAAAACCGGTTCGGTTCCAACGTAGAATCCCGGTATGCCGCTGGACCTGCAAACCGCGATCGCCCTGACCTGTGTCGCTGGAGCGGCGATGGTCCTCGCGCGGCGCTTTCACCGCCGGTTCTTCGGGCAAGGGACGGCGTGCGGCGGATGCGGCTCGTGTTCCCACGCGTCGGCAGCCAAGCCGCTCGTAGTACTGAGCGATCTCTCGTCAACGCGGTCCAGCTGACGCCTCCCGCTTTCCGCCTCGCGCCGGAATTGGCGTGCCGGCCTGACGACCGGACTTCTCCCCCGCCGTCTGGTTCATCTTCTCGACCAGCTTCCTGATCGCCGCCGCCGGGATCGCTTCGTGGAGCGTAATCAGCACCGGACCGGTGTGGATGATTTCCTCATCGGTTCGCGGCATCTCCATCTCCGCGCCGCCCGCATCGGGCTCCTCGGCAGTGCCCTTCTCTCCTGGAGGCGTGGCCTCTTCCCCTTTCGGGGGCGAGTCCTTCGGCGTCCCGCTCTCCGCATCCGGCTCCTCCGCGATCTCGAACGGAACGTCGTCGGACAGAGACCAGATGGCGGACACGTGCCCGATGGCGTTTCCGCACTCGTCCAGGACCGCCGCACCGCTCGATCCGGGAGCCCAGTCGGTGCTGACGTTGAGCCGCAGCAGCACCAGGGCATCCGCGGCGACGGGGTTCCGCTTCCGCTCCGGCGGCGGCACGCGATAGAAGCGGTTCACGATCCCGTCGGAGAAGTAGCCGTAGGCGTCGAGCGGATCGCTATAGCAGTAGGCTTTGTCGCCGGGGAAGACGTCGGAGTTGAACGCCAGCGGCTCGATCTTCGTTTCCGCTCCGAGCGACGAGAGGTCCACCCGGACAATCGCGGCGTCGAGGTCGCGGTCGTACGCCAGGATCGCCTTCACCGGGAGGATCTGGTCGGTCTCCGTCATGGCGACGAGGCACCCCTCCGTGATCCCTTCCGGATCGACGCAGTGGTGGCAGGTGGCGAAGACTCCGTCGTCCGTGATCGCGTAGGCCGCTCCGAGCGAAAACCCGTCGAGCCCCTCTTCGTCAAAGCCGTACCAGCCGAACCGGAGAAAGGCCCGCCGCGCCGCCTGGGCGACTCCCCGGCCGGTCAGGGGCTTGGTCGAGGGGGGGCGGAGCGTGATCGCCTCGGCCCGGGGGCGCCGCAGCTGCTGGCGGGCCGAACGGACGTCCAGCGAGACCTTCGACTCCATAAACGCCTTGGCCTTGTCGAGGAGGGCGTCATCCTCGGCGAACGTTGTCGCCCGCTCGATCCGGACCCCTTCGCCCTGGGCGAAGAGCGCCTCCCCGCCCGATCCGGCGAGGACCAGGGAAACCGACAGCACCTGAAGACCGGCAATCCACCATCGCATCGTGTCCAGCTCCTCGGACGAACTCCTCGGCTGGAGAGTGTCGCACTTCCAGCGGGGGGAGTGTCAAGCGGAACTGCTTTCGGTGCGGTCGACCCCGCCTTCGGGGGCTTGCTGACCAATGTGTCCAGGCCGTCTCTCTGATCTGTGTGCATCTGTGTTTATCTGCGGCTCCATTTTCTAAGTTGGCCACAGATGAACACAGATAACGGCGGGAGGGACGGCGTCGGTCCTCATGGCCGACTGACAAAAAAAGCAGGCGGCTCCAGTCGAGCCGCCTGCTGCGAAGATCAGCGATTCCATCATGGAGCGAGCGTTACCCGATCGTCCCGATGTTTACGTACGCGTGAACGTGCGGGGCACCGCGGAAGTGCCAGACGAACGCGGGGCCTTCGACGCGCCAGATGTCCCAGACGCGATCGTCGCCGAGATCTCCCTGCTGGTAGAACGCCAGATGGAGCTGGTCGATGCCGCCGGAGGCCTTCAGGATCTCGAAGACTTCGTCGACGTCTTCGCTCCGGTACGGTCCGAGCAGCGTCTTCAGCGTCTTCTCCACGAGGGCCCGCTGATCGGCCGACAGCTCGGAGATGGCGAGGCCCGGGTACGTCTTCCCGGCCCCCTGGATCGGGACGGCCGCTTCGTTCGGAGCTTTCGGGAGGAGCGCCGCCTTGGCCTGCTTGGCGTCGAGGGCTCCGAAGACCTCGTTGACCTGCTTCGTCTGATAGCTGAAGAGGTTCTCCTTGGGGTCTTCCTCGCCGTGGCCGTAGACGATCGGGCCGCCGAAGGCCGCCTTGTCGACGCTGTTGCCGTCGGCCCGGAGGGTCAGGTGGCGGCCGGTCAGCTCGAACTGGAACTTGTCCGAGTCCGGCGAGCCGAACATAGCGATGCTGTAGCCGCCGATCCCGCCGTCGTCGTATTCGGTCTGCTTCACGATCCGCTCGTAGCCGTCCGGAGTCGTGACGTTCTTGACGATCTCCGTCACGAGGGCCCGCTGCTCCTTCGTGAAGAAGTCGTCGCGGACGAGCGGCTTCGTGATGTGCCAGTTCGCGTTGACCTTGCTGCGGAGCTCATGGTCGAAGGGGAAGACGAGGGTCTTCTTCTGCGACTCGTTGAGCGAGGCGAAGAGCCGTCCGGCAGCCGATTCGGCAGCGCTGCTCTTGGACGGAGCGGCATAGAGCGCGGAGCTGGCGGGAGCCCAGATCGCCTGCGCGGCCAGGCCGGTCAGAACGGTTCCCCCGACCGACTGCAGAAACGAGCGGCGGTCGAACGACGACTGGCAATCGTCACAGGGGCGTTGCGGGTTTGCGGACATCACTCTGTACTCCCGGGGTCCGATGGCGAGGCGCGACATGGGAACGGGAGAGCGGGACCAGGATGGCTGGACGCGAGCTCTCCCATCGGCGATCACTTGTGTGATTCTCACGCATCGAAACGCAGAATGCGAGCGCCGTCCCGGTGTTCTTCATCCCGAATGAAGGGGAGCCGCGATGGGCAACCGAGTGCCGTCAGGGAGCCTGTGATCCCCCGTTTCCCTGCGGGACCGATCCCGCCGCCCAGGGAAACTCTCGGCGGAGCATGGCGGCGACCGCCTCGGCCTCGGACTCCGACGCCACTTCGCGGAGGGCTTCGACCGCTTCGGTGAGGGCCCGCACCGAGAGCGTCTCGAGGTCCTTGTACGAGGTTCCCAGCCACAGCCATTCCGTGACGGCGTCCCGCGGAAGGTTCCGCGACAGGTAGCCTCTCCCGAGGAGGTACTGGGGGCCGGCCCGCAGCCAGGCCGGGAGGTACTCGATCTCGGTCCGCCAGCTCTGCAGCTCCTTCTCGGGGATCGCCTGGCCCCCCAGCCGAGTCCGCCAGAGCTGGGCCCGGGCGAGGGCGGCGACGGGGGGCTGGGGCGTTCGGGCCAGTTCCTCCATCGAGCGGCGGGCGATGTCACCGTAGACCGGATCGAGAAGGAGGATGCTGGCGGCGACGAGCTGCATCCCCGGCCGGGGATCGTTCATCCATTGCCGGGCCCGGGACTGAAGCGGCACGCCGACCGGCACGGGAGTCCAGACGAGAGGAGCGGTCGACCAGTGCCGGGACTCGGGGTCGGCGTCGAGAAGCGAGGCGAAGGTCTCCCCGGCCGCGAGCAGGTTTTCCGTCCGCAGGTCGCAGCGGATCAGCGCCGCCAGGATCTCGCGGTCGACCCACTTGCGGTGTTCGTCCTTGAGGGCGGTCACGAGCGCGGCCCGGGCGGCGGGGACATCCCCTTTGTCGAGCAGTGCCAGCCCTGCCCGGTGGGCGGGGTTGTAGTAGGTGTCGATGTGCAGGATCTGGGACGCGGAGACCGTCTCAGGACCGCTCGTGCGGAGGCGGATCGTCAGCCGGTCGCCGACGAAATCGGCGATCTCGCCGACCAGGATCACTTCGCCCGACTTCTCCGGATACTGGACGTGGACCCGGTCGTTCGCCGCCGCCTGGACCGTCAGCGCCGTGATAAGCAGGGCGGCGCGGGCCACAGACGTTCGCCGGCGATCTCGGCCGCGAGGGGAAGAGCCCGGTGCGTCGTTCATCGGCTGGCCTCGGAAAGACCGGATCTCACGAGGCGACTGGAGTGGTCGCGGGGACCGCCGTCGCTTCTTCTTCGCGGGCTTTCGCCTCGCCGCGGATCACGAGCGGGATCAGCATCAGGAACCCGGTCGTGATGGCAATGTCGGCCACGTTGAAGACCCCCGTCTGCAGCGGAAGCTCTTTGCCGAGGATCAGGAAGTCGATGACCCGTCCGCCGAGGCGGATCCGGTCGATCAGGTTCCCGATGCCGCCGACAACCACCAGGGCCAGTCCCGTGAAGAACCACTTGTCCGGATGCTTTCCCGCGATCAGGTAGATGCCGAACCCCAGCAGGACCGCTCCGTTCCCGACCGTCAGGATCCAGAACCGGACCTGGGGAGGAAACCCGGCGAAGAGGCTCAGGAACGCGCCCGGATTCTCGGCGTAGTTGATGCGGAAGTAGCCATTGAGGTAGCGCTGCTCCGGCTGGCCGCGCCAGTTGTCGACGGCGTACTTCTTGGTCGCCTGATCGCATCCGACGAGCGCCACCAGCAGTCCGCACAGGACCAGGAGGCGGAACCGGCGGGACAGGGACTCCGTTGTCGACATGGTGCCTCCGGCGGAAGACCGGGACGGCGAGGTGCGGACATCGGGTTGAATCCCCGGAGCCCGGCGCTCGGTCCTCAGCCCCCCTTCCTCCTGAACTGGGTGACGTCGCGGTAGATGTATTTGCCGTTGTGCTGTCCAGCGAGCTTCACCAGGAAGTTGCCCGCATGATTGACCTTGGAGACCGGCCCTTCACCAAACTCGATGCAGTGGATGTGGGCCCCTTCCTTATTGCGGATCCTGAGCTCCTCCAGATCACGGGCGTTCATCGCCGGATCGGCGCCGTCGGTCAGGAAGAAGATGACGTCGGGATGGAACTTCAGGGCTTCGGCGAGCGCGGGGAAGTGCAGCGTCCCGTCCATCGGCTCGATCGACCGGAGCTGTTCTGCGACCTGCAGCCGCTGGGCATCGGTCCCGTAGAACATCGGAAACCGCTGGTCCCGCGTCACGAGCATCCGGAGCTTGGTGTTGTAGAAGATGACCTGAAACTGCTGCTTTTCTTTCAGGGCCTCCAGGCTCGTCATCAGTTCCGACTTGGCGGCGAGCAGGGCATCGAAGTCCGCCATGCTGCCGGAGCTGTCGATGACGTAGACGAAGCGGTTCCCTTCGTCGCGGGCGCCGATGAAGGTTGTCCCTCCCCGGCCGCTGCCGATGCCGTCTCCGGTGCCGGTCCCCATTCCGGGGCGTCCCGTTCCGCCCGGGCCGCCTCCTCCGCCGCCGGATGTCAGAGCACCGGAGCCGGAACGGAGCAGGTTGTTTCCGAGCGTTGAGGCGATTTCCGGGGGTGCGGCGTTCGTCCCGGGGCCGATGACGGCCGGGCCTTCGGTGAGCACCTCCGGAAGGGGAATTTCGACCGGAGCGGTGGCCGGGACGTACGGCGCCTCGGCCGAGGGGGCCGGGGCGGCGGCGTTTGTCATTGCCGGATCGCCGGCGGGGAGCGCGTCGCCGGTTCCCAGGTTTCCGGAGCCTCCGGCGGGTTCGCCGGTGTAGATCCCGACTTCGCGGAACCCGTCGCCGCCGTTCCCTTCGATGTCGGGACGGACGGGAGTCCGCCCCGCGAGCTGGGAGGCGACGAGGAGGACGGTGCCGTGAAAAAGCAGGGAAAGGAGCCAGCTGGGCACGACCATCCACCGTTCGCGCGGCCGGAGCCAGTCGCGAATCCGGCCGCGTCGTGTGGGGGTGGCTGGAGCGTTCACTCAGGCATCTTATGTCCGGGGTGGAAACCGGGACAATGGCGTCTTTTCCCCAGCGTTCTGTTCGACCATGGGCCCCACCGGGTCCAGGGGCACCCTGGTGGGGGATGCAAGGGGGCAACGCCCTCTTGCCCGCCGGAGGCCGTCTCGTCGAGCGATGTCTGAAGGAGAGCGTGTCCAAGCGCGGACAACGTGTCGTATGCCCCCCTCACCAACCCGCGGGGAGTGCAAAGCGAGCGGTGAGTCCTCAACGCCGGTACCACAAAGGGGATGTCCGTTGCTGACCACGGTTCCCCATCGAAAATGCCTCCGGCGGCAAGGGGGCGTGGCCCCCTTGACCCCAGACTGCCGTGGCACGTTGGGTTCGAGCAAACCGAGTCGTGCCGGCCAGGACGGTGTCCAAGTAACGACCGAACACGCAGTCCGATCGGCCGACAGGTGAGAAACTTTCGATGGGTCGGTAGCATCCCCTTCAATCGTTACCGCGGGGTCGCCAGCCCCGACGGTGCGGCGCCCAGTTCGAGCGGGACCGGGCGTACTTCGCTCCTGAAAAAGAACGAGAGACTGGAATGCGGTTGCTGGTCGCAGTGATGGCGCTGTGGATGGCCCTCCCCAACGTGGGAGCCGGGGCCGATGACGGATTCGTGGACCTCTTCAACGGCAAGGACCTCACCGGCTGGGAAGGAGACCCCACCCTCTGGTCCGTCGAAGACGGAGCGATCACCGGCAAGACCGATGGCAAACTCCCCTACAACAAATTCCTGATCTGGAAAGACGGCACGCTGACGGACTTCGAGGTCCGGCTCGTCTTCCGGCTCGAAGGAGACAACAACTCCGGCGTCCAGTACCGCAGCGCCCGCCTCAAGGACGCCGGAGAATACGTCGTCGGAGGCTATCAGGCGGACATCCACGCCAATCCCCCCTACACCGGCATGCTCTACGACGAGCGGGGCCGCGGGATCCTCGCCGAACGGGGCCAGAAGGTCGTCGTCGGAGCGGACGGCAAGCGGGAGATCACAAAACTCGAAGGGACCGTCGAAGCGGTCGACCTGACGAAGTGGAACGAGCTGACGATCATCGGCCGCGGGAACCACATCGTTCACAAGCTGAACGGACAGGTCGCGGTCGACATCACGGACAACCAGGAGAAGGACCGCGAGCTGGAAGGGGTCCTCGCCCTGCAGGTCCACGCCGGACCGGCCATGAAGGCTCAATTCAAGTCGGTCAAGCTGAAGAATCTCAAGCCAGGCAAGGGGGCGGCGGCGAAGCCGAACGCCGCCAACGTGCGGCGGCTCGCCGGCATGACCCAGCCCAAATGGATCTGGGACGCCAAGCGCGAAGGGGACAACGGCAAGGTCACCGAGCGGGTTTTCTTCCGCAAGGAGTTCAACCAGCAGGGGGGGATCCCCTCGGCCCGGCTGTATGTCGCGGCAGACAACAAGATCACGGTCTGGATCGACGGCGAGAAGGTCCTCGAACATGACGGATGGACGGAGGCCGGTTCCAAGGACGTGACGGAGCTGTTCAACAAGGAACGCCCCGGCGGCAAGCACCTCATCGCCATCGAAGGCCGCAACACCGGGGACGACAATCCCGCCGGCCTCTTCCTGAGCCTGGCGTTCGAATCGGGCTGGCGCGACGCCTGGAACATCGGGACCGACGACACCTGGCAGGCGACAACCAAGGAAACCTCCGGCTGGGAACAGCCGGACTTCAAGCCCGAAGGTTGGGGTAAGGCGGTCGCGATCGCGGACCTCGAAGGGGGACCGTGGAAGCTGACCCCGGAGAAGCTGTACGCCGCGGCCGGACTCAAGATGCCGACTGCCACTCCGATCGACGCACTGAAAGTGGCCAAGGGATTTCAGGCCGAGCTCCTCTACTCGGTCCCGAAGGACAAGCAGGGCTCGTGGGTCAACATCTGCACCGATCCCAAGGGACGGCTGATCGTCAGCGACCAGTACGGCGGTCTGTACCGTGTCGTCGTTCCGCCGCTCGGCACGACTGAAGGGCTGACTATCGAGAAGATCCCGGTCGATCTCGGCGAGGCCCAGGGACTCCTGTGGGCCTTCGACAGCCTGTACGTGATGGTCAACAAGGGGGGTAAATACACGAGCGGCTTCTACCGCGTCCGGGACACGAACGGCGATGACCAGCTCGACACCGTGGAGTTCCTCCGCGAGCTGACCGGCGGCGGCGAGCACGGCCCGCACGCCATCCTCCTCGCTCCGGACGGACAGTCGCTCTACGTCATCTGCGGCAACCAGGTGAAGTTCACCGAGGTCGTCGGATCCCGCGTCCCGCGGATCTGGGACGAAGACCAGCTCCTCCCGCGGATCTACGGCCGCGGTTTCATGAAGGGGGTCGCGCCCCCGGCCGGGAACATCTACAAGGTGACGCCGGACGGCAAGGACTGGGAGCTGATTACCTCGGGCTTCCGCAACCAGTACGACGCGGCGTTCAACCGCGCCGGTGAGCTGTTCACGTTCGACGCCGACATGGAATGGGACATGAACTGTCCCTGGTACCGTCCGACCCGCGTCTGCCACGTCCTGAGCGGCGTCGACTACGGCTGGCGGAACGGCAGCGCCAAGTGGCCGGTCTACTACGCCGACACCGTGCCGCCGGTCATCAACATCGGCCCGGGCTCGCCGACCGGCGTGACCTTCGGCTACGGCGCCAAGTTCCCGGCCAAGTACCAGAACGCGTTCTTCATCTCCGACTGGAGCTACGGCAAGCTCTACGCCGTTCACCTCGAGCCGAAGGGGGCGACCTACGTCGCCACGAGCGAGGAGTTCATCACCGGAACCCCGCTGCCGCTCACCGACGTCATCGTCCGGCCGCAGGACGGGGCGATGTACTTTGCGATCGGCGGACGGAAGGTCCAGTCGGGCCTCTACCGCGTGACCTATACCGGCCCGGAATCGACCGAGCCGGTGACCGACGTCACGCCGCCCGCTCCGGAAGTCGCCATTCGGAAGTCGCTGGAGGCGTTCCACGGCAAGGTCGATCCGGCGGCCATCGACGCCGCCTGGAAGTCGCTTAGCCATCCCGACCGCGTGATTCGCGCGGCGGCCCGAACGGCGATTGAAAGCCAGCCGGTTGCGGCCTGGCAGGAGAAGGCGCTCGCGGAGACGAATCCGCAGGCGTCGCTGACGGCGCTCGTGGGACTGGTCCGGATGTTCCCCCGCGTCTTCAAGCCGGAGGGACCGGAACTCGATACGCCGCCGCCGGCCTATCCCGTCGAGAACCTGACCCTCAATCCGCTGCTGCCGAAGGTCCTCGAAGCGCTCGGCCGGCTCGACTGGAGCAAGCTCTCCTATGAGCAGAAGATGGAGCTCTGCCGGGCCTACACGCTCGCTCTTTATCGCCTGGGGCCGGTCGACGAAGCGACCCGGACCGGCGTCACGGCCAAGCTCGATTCGCTCTATCCCGCCCAGGGACGTGAGCTGAACGTCATGCTGACCGAGATGCTGGTGTACCTGCAGTCGCCGACCGTCGCCGAGAAGGGGACGAAGCTCCTCGCCGTCGCTCCGACGCAGGAGGAGCAGATTGACCTCGCCCGCTCGCTGCGGTTCCTGACGGCGGGCTGGACGATGGAGTTGCGGAAGTCCTACATGGAGTGGTTCGTGAAGGGGCTCGCCTACAAGGGGGGAGCCAACTTTGCCCAGTTCATGCAGGAGCTGAAGGGGGACGCCGTCGCGCGGATTCCCGAGGATCAGAAGAAGGAACTCGCGGCGATCATCGAAGCGGTGCCGCCGGCTCAGACGACTCCGATCTCCGTCACTCCCCGGCCGTTCGTGAAGGAATGGAAGATGGAGGAAGTGGCTCCGCTTGTCGAAGGGAAGCTCACGGGGCGGGACTTTGACAAGGGCCGGGCCCTGTTTGCGGCGGCCAACTGCTTCGGCTGCCACCGCTTCTCCGACGAAGGGGGCTCGGTCGGTCCGGACCTGACGGGCTTGGCGGGGCGGTTCAGCCGCCGCGACATCCTGGAGTCGGTCATGGAGCCGAGCAAGGTGATCAGCGACCAGTACGCGGCGGTTCAGATCGTGACCCTGGACGGCAAGGTGGTCGTTGGCCGGATCATGAACCTGGCGGGGGACGTGTTGCAGATCAACACGAACATGCTGGATCCGAGTGCGATCACGCCGGTGGACCGGAAGACGATCGACGAGATGGAGATCTCGAAGACGTCGATGATGCCGACGGGTCTGCTCAACTCCTGTAATGAGGAGGAGCTTCTCGATTTGATGGCGTACCTGCTGTCGCGTGGGGACCGTGCGGCGCCGTTCTTCCGGAAGTGATGGTGTTTGAAGAGTTAAACACCAAGGCACGAAGGAGGCACCAAGAGCACGAAGGGCTTTTGGTGACTTCGAACCACGTCCTTGCCAATACCGCGTTGTTGGCTCAAACCCAACGTGCGACGGCAGCCTGGGGTCAAGGGGGCCACGCCCCCTTGCCGCCGGAGGCATTTTCGATGAGGAACCGTGGTACACAACGGATGTCCCCTTTGTGGTACCAACGTTGAGGACTCCTTCACAACACACCGCTGGCTCTGCAATCGCCGCCTGTTGGTGAGGGAGCATACGGCACGGTGTCCGCGCTTGGACACGTGCTCCTTTCGGTGGTGTCGGACGGGCCAGGCCTCCGGCGGGCAAGAGGGCCAGAAAAACAACACAGGCCCCCTTGCATCCCCCACCAGGGTGCCCCTGGACCCGGTTCGGCCAGAAATGTCAGCCGCACGTCGACCGCCCGTAGGCCCGGCACGGTGTTCAAGCATTCTCCAACCGGCCCTCCAGGGACCAGATCTTCGTGTTCCTGGTACCCCCTTGGTGCCTTGGTGTTTAACCAAGAGCACTAAACCTCAGTTCTTCTCCGCAGCCGGAGCGGGGCCTTCCTGGAGCAGAATCAGAACACGGCTCGGAGCCGGAACCGCTTCCAGCTTGTCCTTCGCATCGAACGACCGCCGCTGGTTCACGTACTCGCCATACCGCTGATTCATTTTCGTCGGTGCCGTCTGCTGCTGCTTGGGAACCTCGCGCCACAACTGCTCGGCCTCTTTCTGCGAGAGCTCCAGCGGGATCTGGTACGACATCTGGCGCTCGTTGCGGTCGCCCACCGCGCCACGCATCCGAGCCGGCCCGGCAGGCGAATTGGCGACCGAATCCACCAGGGGCGCAGGAGCATCGGACGCCGGAGCGGCCGGCGCCACAGGAGCCGGGGCAGGAACCGGCGATGCGGGAGCCGGAGCAGGCGCGACCGACGGGACCGGCGTGCCAGCCGGGCGCTCGGGAGAAAAGCCGGGCATTGGCGCCGGCTGCCCCGCGGCCGCCGGCATCGCCTTGGACGGAGACGGAACTTCGTAGTCCGACTGTCCCCGCCCCGACAACTTGTTCGCTCCGTCCCCCTTCTTGACCATCCCCTTCGGGTCGATCGCTTCGACCGAGGTCGGGAGCGTCTTGAATTCGTCGAGCGCCGCCATGAGCTGATCGCCGGAAGCCTCGACATAGATCGCGACCGTCTGCGGCTCCACTTCGTCTTTTGACAGGTCCCGCGACTTCGTTTCCGCCGCCTCGACCGGAGGCAGCGTCCGAATCCCGTGCCGGGTCAGCAGGACTTCCATCTCCCCCCGCGCCCGCCGCACGTCGACCACCGTGTACTGGACCAGGACCGCTTCCCCCTCCACCGAGGTGAGATGCGAGATCAGTTCCCCGGAGTCGACCTCTTTCCCCGGAGCGAACGACGGCAACGTCTCCAGGGCGCCCCCCGACATCGCTCGAACCGCCGGCGCCGCCGGGTCCGCCGCGACCGAGGTAGCCATCCGGACCACACCCGCTCCCACGGGAGTCCCGCTCGAACGGGCCTTCTCCCCTGCCGTGCCGTTCCGGTTCAGCAAGGCCGCGTCTTTCTGCTCCTTGGCCCGGACACTCTCCGCGGCCGACGACATCCGGCTGCCGGCTGGGAACTCGGCAGACGTGTCCCTCAGAAGGGTATCCGGGACGATCGCACCGCCGGGAGCCGCCTCAAACGTGGAATTGACCGCCACCGTCTGCACTCGGGGCACCGTCAGCAGGCCGACGACCAGGATTGTGGCCGCCAGAGCCCCCGCGGCGATCGCCCATCGCGAGAGGGAAAAGACACGCTTCCTCGCTCCAGTTGCCGTCCCGGCTGAAACCTGCGCCAGGATCTTGTCCCGCAGCACGCTTCCGCCCGCCCGCCGCAGTTCCTCCTCGGAAATCGCTCCCGCTCCGCGGATCAGCCCGCTCAACTCCGAAAACTCCGCCAGCCGCTCCCGGATGCCGCCATCTTCCGCCAGGGCCCGATCGACCTGCGCCCGCTCTTCCGCCGTGAGCGCGCCGTCGTAATAGGCCGACAGCAGCTCCGACCCGTTCGGCAGGGAACGGGGGCCGTCGGCAGGGAGGTTCTGGTCGTTCGAATGAGGGCCGTTCATGGTCGTAACCGTCGAAGTCTTTCCGTCATCGCGTTCAGGATCGATTCTCCCGGCGAGGCGTCCGTCTGGTCATCCGCAGGCCGTCCCCGTCCGAAGCGGAGCGGGCTCAGGCTGTTCATCGTTCATCATCCGCAGCAGTTTGGCTTTCAGTTCCATCCGCCCGCGGTGGATCCGGCTGCGGATCGTTCCCAGCGGGCAGCCAAGGATGTCGGCGATCTCCTCGTAGCTCAGTCCCTCCAGTTCGCGGAGGACGAGAGGATCGCGGAACTCCTCGTTGAGTTCGGCGAGAGCGGTCCGCACGGTTTGCCGCCGCTCCTCGCTCATCATCGACTCGGCGGGGCCTTCGGGAGCACGCCCGTCGACCGGCTCGAAGCCGGAATCGTCCTGCCGCTGATCGAGCGAGTGCTTCGGGAAGTGGCGCCGTTTTCGTCGGGCCGTCATGGAGGCGTTGTAGGCGATGCGGAACAGCCAGGAGTAAAAGGCCGAGTCGCCGCGGAAGGAGTCGAGCTTCTGGTAGGCGAGGACGAACGCATCCTGAGCCGCGTCCAGTGCGTCGTGCACGGAACCAACGAGCGGGACAAGGGTTCGGAGCAGCCGGTTCTGGTAGCGGTCCACCAGGATGCCGAAAGCCGCCGTTTCCCCAGCCCGGCACCGGTTGATCAGGTTCTGGTCGTCGGTAGTCACGGGGGGCTCTTCTGCCACGATAGACGCAGTGTGCCATCCGGACAGTTCCGCGAAAACCCGGAAATTGCGGCGGATTCCGGTCTTCCGTCCGCTGTCGCGGCCAGGGTCCCGTCAGCATGACGGCGTCCACCCGCCCCTTCCGATCGTTAGCGCCCAGGGGAAAACCTGGGGTCGCGAGCCTCCCGCCGGGCATCCTTCAGTCAATCTGCGCGGTCTGAGAACTTTCTGTCCCCGCCCCCGGCAATCGCATGCGTTCCCGGACTCTTCGATTCAACAGTGCCGCACGGAGCGACCGATAGACGACACAGGATTCGTCGATCCCGTGCGGTCGGAGGCGATCACCGGCGCAGAGCGTCGGAAGCCGACCGCAACCCGGGAGGCGACGAAGGGGGAAGCCGGAGCGCAGGCTCCGGGTTGGGGGGTATCCATGCGGTTTCCGTCTCGCTACGCGCTGCTCGTTCTCGCTCCGCTCGCGCTGAGCACCGGCTGCTCGTCCCGCTCGATGTTCACCAACTCCTCCGGAGGGAGCGCCTTCTCGCTCAAGCGGAAGACCGCCGGCGAGGAGATGATCGCCCAGGAGCATTCGTCCGCCAAGAAGGACGACAAGGCGAAGGACGAACCGGCGGAGCCGAAATCCAAGTCGAAGGCCTCCGCTCCGGAAGTGGCGAAGTCGAAATCCACGGCTGCGCCCGAGGTCGCCAAGTCGAAGACCGCTGACAAGTCCTCCAGCGCCAAAAAGTCCGACTCCGCCAACGATCGCCTCGCCAAGGCCCAGGAGCTGGAGAAGAAGGGGGATCTCGACGGGGCCGCCAAGATCTACCGCGACATCCTGGCCGACGACGCGGAACCAGCGCCGAAGTCGCTGGCCCGCACCGCCTCGGTGAGCTCGGACGAGAAGCCGAAGATCGTCGCCAAGAAGCCGACCGACAAGAAGTCCGACTCCAGGGACCCGTGGCTCGACGGACAGGAACCGCTCCCGAGCACGAGCCCCAAGGCGGAAAAGAGCGTTGCCGCCGACGCCGCCGGCGACCGGCCCAACTGGGCTCGGGACAAAGCCAAGACCGGCGATGCGGAGGCCGACCGGCAGAAGGTTGCCGCCGCGTTCAAGAAAACCGACCAGACCGATCTCGATGACCTCGACGACCTGCTCGATTTCGGAGGCCCGTCCGAGACGAAGGCGGGGGGCAATCCCTTCGCCGCCCGGGAACAGGGGGCCTCGCAGGGCGGAACGAAATCCCCCACCGGGAACCGCGTCGTACAGCGCGACCAGCCGGTCGACCTGCTGAAGAAGTCACAAGACGCAAAGCCCTCCGCGGAGAAAGCGGTCGTCGAGAAGCCCAAGGAAGAGAAGTTCGCCGCGAAGAAGCCTGCCGCCCCGGAGACGGTCGCGGATGCGGATGCGGAACCGGCTCGGGACTCCGGCGCGCCCGCCTGGGCCCGCCGTTCCGCCACTCCGGCGCCGGTCGAAGCCCCTGAGGTCAGCAGCAAGAAGTCGCTCGCGGAACTCTTCGCGGAGACGCCGAAGGACAACGTCGCCAAGGCCTCCGCTGAGGACAGCGAGCCGGCCCCGCTCGAGACGAAGGCGGCCGACACCGCCGTCGCGAAATCAGACGACGGTCCAGTCTGGAAGTCGACCCGCGATGTCACGCGGTCCGACGCCGAGGAGAAGGAGCGGTCCTTCGCCGCCCCGCTCGTCCGCGCGGAGCCCGTCCGGACCGCGGAGGTCCCCGTGGCCACCGCGACGACTCCCGCCTTCGGCGAGGATCGCAAGGTCCCGTCCCGCGCCGGCTGGAACTCCACGTCCATGGAGCGGCTCTGCAAGGACTGCGACCCGATGGTCCGGGCCGAGGCGAGCAAGCTCGACAGCCCGAACGCCGACGTCCGCAAAGAGGGAATCCTCGAACTGGCCCGGATGGGGAGCGTCGCGCAGCCTGCCTGCGTCGCCCTGCGAGCGATGCTGGACGACACCGACCCGCTCGTGCAGGCCTATGCTGCCTGGGCCCTGTGGGAACTCGATCACGAGACGCTCGACAGCGTCCAGGTCCTGGGAGGCCTCCTGGCCAATTCCCGTCCTGAAGTCGTGGAGCTCGCCTGCTATTCGCTGGGGAACATCGGGGCCGAAGCCAAGGGGGCGATCCCGGCGCTCAAGGATCTTCGCGACCAGAGCCACGGCCTCGAGCGGCTCCGCGCCGCGGAAGCTCTGATCCGCATCCAGGAAGGCGATGCCCGCTCCGTCGACGTCCTGACGGTCGCGGTGAAGTCGACCGACCGTCAGGTGCGGTGGATCGCGGCGAACGGCCTCGGGCAGGTCCGCGGAAAGGACATCGACCGGGCGATCGAAACGCTCCTCCTGACCCTCGACGATTCGGACGACGAGGTCAAAGCCGCCGCCGCCCTGGCGCTCGGCGGTATGGGCGCTCCGGCCCGCAAGGCCCTTCCGAAGCTGCAGGGGATGACCACCTCGCAGACGCCGTTCGTCGGTGACGCTGCCGACGCCGCGATCAAGTGCCTCAGCCGGTAATCAGCTTCATCCAGGGTTGATGACGGTCCGTCATCAACCTTCGGCATACAGGCGAATTCGTGGCGGGCCGTTGAAGCGAAAGAGATTCCAGGGCCTTCGATCAGCGCGGAGTGAACGGGCCACTCCGCGCGGGATCATTCCCCGCCAGTGAAACGTCTTTGTTCGTACTCATCACGGCGAACGCCCGGCAGAAACCGCAAGGTTCCATGCCGGGCGTTCGCTCGTTTTCACCGGGGCTGTCGGGCGGCTCTCAGAGCCCTCCCTCCAGCGGCTTGATCTGGACGTTCCGGAACTGGACCGGATCGGAGTGGCCGGCGAATCCGAAGTGCCCCTTCTTGAGGTCCTTGCCGGGGTGCGCGGTGTTGGCCATGAACTCCTTCACTTCGGCCACGTCGCCATCCAGGATCACGTTGCCGTTCAGCTCGACCTTGATCTTCGAGCCCTGGACCGTGACTTCCTGGAAGTTCCATTCGCCGACGGGGCGTCCGTAACCGCGGGCAGCGGGAATCATGCCGTAGGCCGATCCGTGGGCCTGCCGCGGGTCGAGGCCGGCGTACTTGGGATCTTCGGTGTCGAGAACCTGCAGCTCGGTCATGCCGGCGTAGGCGGGGTTGCCGCTCCCGGGATAACGGATGGCGAGGCCGTTGTTGCCTCCCGGCGGGAGCTTGAACTCAACGCGAGCCACAAAGTCGCCGTACTCGCCCTTGGTGTAGAGGTTGCCCCCCTTCCCCGGTTTGCAGCGGATCGTCCCGTCGACGACTTCGTAGTTCTCGGTCTCTCCCGCCCAGCCTTCGAAGTCCTTGCCGTTGAACAGCGTCGTGAAGCCGTCGTTCCCCTTTTCAGCGAGGAGTTTGTTGGCCTCGTCCGATCCGATTTCGCGGACGGCGAGGTTTCGCCAGCGGACTTCGTTACCGTGGGTCTGGAGCTGGATCGGGCCGGCCGCGAAGAGCGGAGCCTTGCGGTCGAAGTAGTTCTCAAGGATGGCGTTGTCGACGACGAGCTTGTCGTTCAGCCACACCGATGTCCGGGCTCCGAGCTGGCGGACCTTGAAGGTGTTCCATTCGGCGATCGGCTTGTCAGCCAGGACCAGGGGATCCTTGCCGGGGCGGCCGGCGGTGTTGTTCCAGAGGCCGCCGGAGCCCTTGTCGGCTCCCATCTTGTGGTAGGACTCTTCGGTGTAGTCCCAGATCTGAACCTGGGGGGTCGCCTTGAGGTAGACCCCGCTGTCACCCTTCTTGATGATCTTGAAGTCGACGAGGAGTTCGTAGTCGCGGAGCTCGTCATCGGTGGTGACGTAGACCCCCTTGCCGTCATTGACGAGTTCGCCGTTCTCGATCTTCCAGTGTTCCTGGAGATCCTTGTTCCACCCTTCGATCTTTTCCTTCTGCTCGGCGGGCGTGAGCTTCTTGAGCTCCATCAGGTTGAAGTGGGGCATGCCGTGCAGGCCCGTGAAATCTTTCCCGTTGAAGAGGGCCCGGAAGCCTTCCGGGGGAAAGTCGGCATGGCCGAAGATCGCGAGTGCCGGAACCGCAACCAGCGTGGAAAGACACCGAATCCAGAATCGCCTCACTGAACACACTCCAAGGAATCATTACGGGTTGTGTGCGACTGAGGCGAATATAAGCCGTCGCCGATTCGATTGCATCCGTGTGGAGCAAGGCGTTCTTGCCAGCACGACTCTGCTACGTCAAACCCGACGTGCCAAGGCAGCCTGGGGTCAAGGGGGCCACTCAACGCCGTTAACCCCGGTTGAGGAGCTTGAGTCTCCTGGCCTGGTCGATCTGCTGGGACGTGGCGTTGGTGATCTTTGGCGATCCCGCCGGCCGCTCCTTCTTCCTCCGTGTGTAGTCCCGGCTGGCCTTGTTCTTCCGCTCATACGGGTCGGTGACGGATTCACGCAGCATCGCGCACAGCGTCTGACCTCGAACAACGGGATGCCGGTAGTCCCGTATCAGTCGACGGAACGACCGCAAGACTCCCGCCATGCTGATTCGAGACAGCGGAACCTGGGCCTTCGCCAGTTCCACTGCAACCGACAGTCCCATGCCCCACAGGCCGACCAGCGACCATTCGAGCTCGACCGCGGCATTCAGGGAGGACAGGCTGCGGAGTTTTCGTCGACCGAACGTCTGCTTCAGGGTTCGATAGAACAGTTCCACTCCCCAGCGTTTGCGGTACAGGTCCAGGACCGCCCGGTCGCTCAAGATCTTCGGGTCCCGGACGCTCGTGAGCAGAGAGATCGGAGATCTCGGTCCCTGGGCCACGATCAGCCGGAACACCAGAGGCGGATCGAGCCGTTTGGCGGCCTCGTCAGGCCAGACGTAGACGGTTCCTTGCGATTCCCGCACGAACCCCAGCTTCCGCAGAAGCTTGACGTTCGCTCCCACCCGAACCAGCAGATGCCGGCCGCTTCCCAGGACTTTCCGGGCGAAGTCATAGCCCACGAAGCCGGCGTCCGCCGTCATCAAGCTTCCCTCGGGCAGGTCCTGGAGCATCTGAAGGGCGTGTTCCCGCTCACTGCTGTCGGCGGGGCCGATCCGCCAGTCCCACGGAAGCCCCGTCCCGACATGGAACAAGGTCGTCAGCCACATCTGGGGAACGCGGGCCGCCTTGGCCCCGGCGGCTGTTCTCGTCCGTTGGCGGCGGTGGCGCCTCTTCCGGATCGATCTCTTGAACGACGGGGCATAGGCCGTCTCGTGGGACTGGGTGCGAGGGAGCTCCACTCGGCTGCCATCGACCCCGTAGACCACCAGACCGCAGGATTCCCACTGCCGGGGGAGCGTCTGGCGAATCCGCTTTCGGAGAGCCGTCGTGAGAAGATAGACCAGGGGAACGGTCCAGCGTCGGAGGAGCTTCATGAAGGCCTGGGACGACCCGGCCAGAGGGCCGTGATGGGGGAACAGATGCGCCATCAGCCTGTGGGTCGTGACAAACCGTTCCTGCAGTGTCTGCTCATCGGACCAGGCCCACAGAAGGGCGGCTCGAACCAACAGTGGTGGCGTCCACGTGCAGTCGTGCCGGAAGAGGATGGTCTTCCAGTCCGTCCCAGCCAGAAGCCATTGCAGAGCTTTCTCGAGATGCCGAGAATTGAGCGCAACATCCGGAGACAGGTCTTGATGCGGCATCCCCGAATCCTTTCGGGAGGGCGAAGTGGGTGGGTTTCAGTGTGAGAACCGAAGCGTCTCCACAACGCCATGTCGCATCAAGACTTTCTTTTTGAACACGAACCAGGGTTAACGGCGTTGGGGGCCACTCCCTCTTGCCGCCAGAGGCACTCCTATGAGGAACCGTGGCAAGAAACGGGCGTCCGATTTGTGGGACCGGCGTTGAGAACTCGCCGCTCGCGTTGGAATCCCCGCGGGTTGGTGAGGGGGCATCCGGCACGTTGTCCGCGTCTGGATACGTGCTCCTTCAGACATCTCTCGACGAGAGGGCCTCCGGCGGGCAAAGGGGCGTTGCCCCTCTGCACTCCCCACCAGGGTGCCCCTGGACCCGGTGAGGATTGGGGAGCCGCTACGAGCTTGTGCAGATTCGCAGATAGCGGCGGACTGTCTCTGGCAGGCCCACTTCGAGAGCCTCCGCGATCAGCGCATGACCGATCGAGACCTCCAGAACATTCGGAACCCCGGTGAGAAACGCACCCAGATTGTCCTGACTCAGATCATGCCCCGCATTAACCCCCAACCCCTCCTCCGCCGCAATCAGAGCCGCCTGCCGATACTGCGCGACCGTCGGCCCCTGCAGCGGCGTCCCGAAACTCTCCGCATACGGAGCGGTGTAAAGCTCAATCCGGTCCGCCCCCAACTCCCGGACGAGCGGAATGCACGCCGAGTCCGCATCCATGAACAGACTGACCCGGCAGCCAAAACTCTTCAGCTCCGCAATCACCGGCCGCAGCCGCTCGGCATCGCGTGCCAAATCCCAGCCGTGATCGCTCGTCGACGCCTCGACCGTATCCGGCACCAGCGTGCACTGCTTCGGCCGAACCCGTTCCGCATGACGCATGTACTCGTCAAAGAACGGATTCCCCTCGATGTTGTACTCAGCCCGAGGATAGTCCTTCAGCAGCCGGGCCACATCATCGACATCGTGCGAACGGATGTGCCGCTGATCCGGACGCGGATGGACCGTAATCCCCTCCGCCCCGGCCTCCAGACAGAGCCGGGCCGCCTTGACAACGCTCGGAAGATCCAGCGGACGCGTGTTCCGCAGCGTGGCGACCTTGTTGATGTTGACGCTGAGCTTGGTCATCGCAGGAGCCATGTTGTTGACGCGGCGCAGAAGGACGATGCTGACGATCCGCCAGCCCCGCTCTAGGCGTAGATCCCGCCGTGCTCGGCCGGGAACCGCTTCACGATCAGGACGGAGTTGATCCCCAGCATCCCGAACGAGTTGTTCAGGATCAGTTCGACCTTCTCCATCTTCCGCGGCGTGTTCGCGACGACCTGCCGCAGCTCGCACCGTGGGTCGTGCTCGCCGAGGTTGATCGTCGCATGGGCGTGCTTGTCGCCGAAGCTGGGAACGTTCCCCATCAGTTCGAGCGCCCCGGCCGCCCCCATCGCGTGGCCGATGAAGCTTTTCGTGTTGTTGATCGCCAGCGAAGGTCGATCGCCGAAGACTTCACGCAGCGCCTTGCACTCTTCGATGTCCCCCTGCTCCGTCGCCGTGGCGTGGCTGCTGACGATGTCGATGTCGTCCGGCGTCAGCCCCGCCCGCTTCAGCGCCATCCGGACACACTCCGCCTGCCGCGAGGCAAGAGGAAGGACAAAGTCCGAGGCGTCCGAGTTCATCGCATACCCGATGATCTCGCCATAAATCTTCGCGCCGCGGCGGATCGCGTCCGGCAGCCGCTCCAGAGTGCAGATTGCTCCCCCTTCAGAGACCACGATTCCGTTGCGGTGAACGTCGAACGGCCGGCACGCCTTCGCGGGATCGGCGTGCGTCGCCAAGGCTCCCTGGCTGGCGAAGCTCGCAAAGATGCCGAAAGTGTGGATGCTCTCCGACACCCCGCCGGCGATGGCGAGGTCGACTTCGCCCAGCCGCAGCATCTGCAGGCCGTAGATGAATCCGGCGTTTCCGGCGGCACATGCGGCCCCGACCGTCAGGTGCGGACCGGAGATCCCCATGTTGATCGTCACTTCCCCGGCCGGGTTGTTCGCCACGGTCCGCGGGTTGTGATGGTGCGACCAGGTCTTGGTGTCGTAGCCGAACTTCGAGATCTCGTAGATCTCGTTCTCGGTCTCGACGTTCCCGTGCTCGGTGATCCCCAGGTAGACCCCGACTCGGTCCTTGGCGACCTGGGCCCAGTCGAGCCCGGCGTCCTGGACCGCTTCATTGGCGCAGTAGATCGAGATCGATCCGACCCGCGTCCCCCGGCGGCGGTCCTTTTTCTTCTGCCAGCGGAACTCGTCGAAGTTGCAGACGCCGGCGAGGACCGGGCCCATGTACCGGGTCTCGTACTGGACGACCCCGGATTTCCCCGCCAGCAGGGCGCTGCGGAATTCGGTGAGATTGTTCCCGTTGGGGGCGGCGAGGCCGACTCCGGTGATGACGATCCGTTGAGCGTTTTCGGGGCGATCCAGCATTGGGAGAACTTGGAATCAGGCGTCCCGGCCGTCCCAGTTGGGGAACGAACGGCGACGCGGGCAAACAAACGGAGACTATGTGGAGGCCGTGTCCGACCCGTCGAACGGGGGGAGGGGCGGCGCACCGCAGCCCGGTCATTATCACGGTGTCGGTCCGGAAGTGGAATCGAACGTGGTCCGATTGGTTGAGAATTGGCAGTTCACCGGACGGTGGACAGGCATCCCCCCCTCACCGGGGTCCAGGGGGTACCCCTGGTGGGGAGAGCAGAGGGGCAACGCCCCTTTGCCCGCCGGAGGCCCTCTCGTCGAGAAATGTCTGAAGGAGTGAGTTTCCAAGCGCGGACACCGTGCCGTATGCCCCCTCACCAACCCGCAGTGATTGCAAAGCGAGCGTTATGGGGCGAGGGAGTCCTCGACGCTGGTGCAACAAAGGGGGACATCCGTTGTTCGCCCCGGTTCCTCATGGGAGAAACCGTTCGGCTTCTCCCGGCTGCGGAAGCCGGCAGGTCTCGCGCTTTCCGAAGATCCGGTAGCGGACCTTCGCCACGAGGCGGTATCCCAGGTCGCGCAGCGGCTTGGGGACGAGCCACAGCAGCCAACCGGCGAGCTTCAACGGAAGCGAAAGCTCCCACAGGACCCGGACCACTGCCGCGGATCGCCGGTAGACCGCGCCGTGCTGGCGGACGACGAGGGAATCGAGCGTTTCCCGGTCGCGCTCGGAGAGCGTCGCCCGGGCAGTCTCGCCCTGGAGGGGGGCAAACAGGAGCTTTCCCTCAGGATCCCGCTTCAGCAGGAAGTCGACGGTGCTGTTGCAGAAGCCGCACACCCCGTCGAAATAGACCACCGTCTTGTCCAGATTCGCCGCCGACATGATGTTCTCACCATCCTCTCCGCTCACCATACCGCAGAGACCGTTCCCGACTCACAGAGGAACGCCCGGTTTTCTTGTGAATCCTTCCGCCCCTCGAAGCGGCAGGGCTCTCCTGCGGACTGGCTGATGCGCGGATACACTGCGGCCAGCTTTGCCGAACTCCGGAGATGCCCATGTCGCCCCGCGTCCTGCTCCTCACCGGCCTCTTCATCACCCTGGCCAGTTGCTCGTACGGCGAGGACCAGAAGGTCCTCCTGAAGCAGTTTGCCGTCGAATTCGTCGACATCCTGCCGGGAACTGCTGGTTTTCCGAAGACCTTCCGCCGTGGGTCGGCTGCGGCCCCCGCCGAAGGGCCGATGGCGGAAGTCACGATCTCCCAGCCATTCGCGATCGGCAAGTACGAAGTTCCGCAGAACCTCTACGAGTCGGTCATGGGAAAGAACCCCAGCCGATGGAAGGGGCCACGGAACTCCGTCGAGATGATGACCTGGGGGGAGGCGAAGGAGTTCTGCGACCGGGTAACGCGGCTGATGCGCGAGGCGGCGCTGATCGGGCCGACTGACGTCATCCGCCTCCCGACGGAAGCGGAGTGGGAGTACTGCTGCCGGGCCGGGACAGAGACCGCGTACAGCTTCGGGGACGAGGCGACGGCGGACGGGGACCAGGGAAACCGGGCGACGCGGCTCGATCGGTACGCATGGCATACCGGTAACGCCGCAGGGAACGATCCGCCGGTCGGGGCCCTCAAGCCGAATCCGTGGGGGCTCTACGACATGCACGGCTACCTGTGGGAGTTCTGCGGCGACGGCTGGGCCGGCAGCTACGAGGGGGCTCCCGTTGACGGGAGTCCGCGACCGGTCGAAGGGGCGAAGACCGCCATCGTGATTCGCAGTGGATCCTGGAAGGACCGCCACCCCGATCTTCGCAGCTCCTCCCGCCGCGAGTTCCCGCAGACCGGTCGGGATGACGCCGTCGGATTCCGCTGCGTCCGCAGCCAAGCCCCCTGATCTTTGGGGATCCGACAAAATTCCGCTTTTTCTGGTCCATTCGGCTCCCGTCGACGTTGTGCGGCAACTAAGAGGGGAGTGCCGTTACGTCGTACCAGAAACTCTGAGAAGGGAGCGGAGTTGTGCATGATTACCAACTGATCTGGACCATTGCCGCCGGTCTGACCGCCGCTCTGGTGGGCGGGTCGATCACACACCGGCTCGGCCTTTCTCCGATCGTTGGTTATCTGCTGGCGGGGATCGTCGTGGGGCCCTATACCCCCGGCTTCGTCGCCGACCAGCACCTGGCGGAACAGCTCGCCGAGATCGGCGTCATCCTGCTGATGTTCGGCGTCGGACTCCACTTTCATCTCGACGAGCTCCTGGGGGTCAAGGGGATCGCCATTCCTGGGGCGATCGTTCAGAGCCTCGTGGCGACGGTGCTCGGCATCGTCGTCGTGATGGCGACCGGATGGAGCCTGAGTGCCGGTCTCGTCTTCGGCCTCTCGCTGTCGGTTGCCAGTACCGTCGTGTTGACCCGCGTTCTCTCCGACAACAACGACCTGCATACACCCATCGGCCGGATCTCGATCGGCTGGCTCGTTGTCGAGGACCTGTTCACGGTCCTCGTCCTCGTGCTTTTGCCTCCGCTGGTCTCCGGAAAGGACATCGGTGCTCTTCAGGTGGCCGCGACTGTCGGGATCGCGGTCCTGAAGATCGTCCTCCTGGCCGGTTTCACCTTCATCGCGGGTGAGCGGATCCTCCCCTGGATGCTCGAGAAAGCGGCGGCAACCCGGTCCCGCGAGCTGTTCACACTGACGACGCTCGTGATCGCACTCGGGATCGCGGTGGCGGCGGCGAAGCTGTTCGATGTCTCGATGGCGCTCGGCGCCTTCCTGGCCGGGATGGTGGTCGGCCGGTCCGAGTTCAGCCTGCGGGCGGCCAACGAAGCTCTCCCGATGCGGGACGCTTTTGCCGTGTTGTTCTTTGTCTCGGCCGGCATCCTTCTCGATCCGAAGGTGCTGCTCGAAGCCCCGGTCCTGACCGTCGCGACGATCCTGATCGTGGTGCTCGGTAAGCCGCTCGCCGCCTTCCTGATCGTGGCGCTCATGCGATACCCGCTGAAGGTCGCGCTTTCCGTTGCGGTGGTGCTGGGGCAGATCGGCGAGTTCTCGTTCATTCTTGCCGGTCTCGGGCGGCAGCTGGGGGTCCTCAGTGAGACCGGCGTGAACGTGATCGTCGCGGCGGCGATCGTCTCGATCACGCTCAACCCGCTCATGTATCGCCTTATCGACCCGGCGGAGCGGTGGCTCACTCGGCGATTTCCGAAGCTCGCGTCGTTGGGGAAGGAGGCCCCGCAGAGTGGAACGCCCAGCGAGACGCCGGACGAGCGCGCTCACCACAAGGCGGTCGTCATCGGTTACGGCCCCGTCGGCCAGACGGTCACCCGGCTCCTGGCCGAGAATGAGGTCATCCCTTGCGTGATTGAGATGAACCTGGAGACCGTGCGGTCGCTGCGGAACGCGGGGATTCGCGCGGTTTATGGCGAGGCGAGCAGCCGGGACACGCTGATCGAGGCGGGGGTGCCACACGCGGAGACGTTGATCCTCAGTGCTGCCGGGATGGCCACGACTCCCGAGATCATCCGGGCCGCACGCGAGCTGAACCGGCGGATCAAGGTCATCGCCCGCACGACGTATCTCCGAGACAATCCCTCGCTCCAGAAGGCGGGGGCGGACTTCGTGCTCTCCGGCGAGGGGGAGGTCGGGCTGGCGATGACGGAAGTCGTGCTTCGCGACTTGGGAGCGACTCCAGAGCAGGTTGACCGCGAACGTGACCGCATCCGGCGGGAACTCGGCGTGCTTTCGCCGTACGACATCGGCCGCGTCTGACGCGGTTTTCGGTCGTCAATTCTCAAATTTCACACATACGCGAACAACACCATCCCGGTGATGTTTGTGAGGCGATCGTGGTTTCCAGATGCCCGTTGACACGCTTGCTTGAGTGAATATAGTTTCCTAGGCAACCGTTTTGCCGAGGGCGGAAACATGGCATCCAGGAAATCGGTCAGCCGACTCGACGACCATGTCGGTTACTGGCTGCGGTTTGTCTCGAACCATGTCTCTCACGCGTTCATGCAGAAGGTTGAGACGCAGGGCGTGACCGTCGCCGAGTGGGTCCTGCTGCGCGAGCTGTATGAGATGCCGGGGATCAGTCCGAGTCAGTTGGCCGAGACGCTCGGGATGACGCGGGGAACGGTGTCGAAACTCGTCGAGCGGCTTTGCCAGAAGGAGCTCGTAGAGCGGACGGCGGCCGGGGACGATCGGCGTCGGCAGACGGTGGCCGTGACGGCTGCCGGAGGCAAGCTGGTTCCGGTCCTGGCCCGGTTGGCCGATGAGAACGACCGTGAGTTCTTCGGCCATCTGTCCCCCGAAGAGAGTGCCGCCCTGGTGGGTCAGCTCCGAGACATCGTCCGCCGTCATGGCTGGAAAGACCTGCCGGTGGACTGACATTCCATTCCGAGGAGCCATGAGGACTGCGATGAACAACGAACAGGAAGCGGCGATGCGCGAGTGTGCCGCGGGGTCGCTGACCGGGACGCTCACGTTTCCCGAGATCATCGGCCGGCTCGCCAGCCAGGGGGTCGAACGGTATCACGCCGACTATAGCCGGCAGGAGACGACGTACTATCTCGCAAACGGCGAGTCGCTGGTTGTTCCGGTCCCGCATCCGGACCACGAGACCGCCGTTCCGTTCTCTACCGCCGAGGTCGAAGCGGCGGTCCGCCAGAGCCAGCGGAATGAGCACAGCTATCTCGATTTTGTCCGCAAGACGATGGCCGCTGGGTGCGTCGGCTACTTCGTGCAGATCACCGGTCGGCAGGTGCAATACTTCGGCCGGAATGGCGAAGTGCACGTCGAGCGGTTTCCGTCGTGATGGGTGAGGCCGTGAGCCCCGTCCTTGCCGGCGCAGCTCCCATTGCTCAAACCCAACGTGCGACGGCAGCCGGGGTCAAGGGGGCCTCGCCCCCTTGCCGCCGGAGGCATTTCTGTTGAGGAACCATGGGACACACCGGATGTCCCCTTTGTGTGACCGGCGTTGAAGACTCACCGCTCGCTTTCCAATCCCCGCGGATTGGTGAGGGGGAATCCGACACGGTGTCCGCGCTTGGACACGATCTCCTTCAGACATCTCTCGACGGCCAGGCCTCCGGCGGGCAAGAGGGCGTTGCCCCCTTGCATCCCCCACCAGGGTGCCCCTGGACCCGGTTTGGGGTGAGCGTCGACTATCGGGCGGCGCGTTGACGCGTCTCTTCGTCCAGCACCACCCGGATCGCTTCGATCAGCGGATGTCCGCTCGTGTACCGCTGCCCATAACCAAGATTGAACGCGTAATCAAAATCCGCCGGGTTTTTCCCCTGGTTGTGCTGCAAGATCGTCTCTAGCTTATCCAGCGCCTTCGCCACCTTGGCCTCCGGCGTCGCCGCCGCCTCGTACTCGTCCCACAGAGCCAAAACCTCGTCCCGCAGCCGCGGCGGCAGCGGCGCGGTCAGCGTCACCAGGTCGTTCCGCTCATCCGCGGACTTCGGCACCGCGGTGTCCTGATAAATCGCCGGGATATCCCCCCGGATCGCCTCGCCAAGATCGTGGACCACGCAGATCCGGATCAGCCTGCTGAAGTCGATCCCCGGAAACTCATCCCGCAGCAGGGCCGCCATCAGGCACAGCCGCCACGTGTGCTCGGCCACGCTCTCCGGACGCCCCGACGACGTGTAGGAGCTGCGAAGGGTGTCTTTGAGCCGCTCCGCCGCGCGGAGGAACGCCAGGACTCCATCAAGATCAGACGGGGACACGCTCAGTTCCTTCCACCGCGCAGCGAATCAAGAGCATCGAGCGCAAAGGCGACGTGCATCGCCGTTCCGACCGGGAGGGCCGCTTCGTCCGGATTGAATCGGGAGTGGTGCAGGCCGAACGTCTCGCGGCCGACCGCCTTCACACCCACGAAGGCGAAGCACGCCGGCACCCGTTGGGCGATGTAGGAAAAATCCTCGCCCCCCATGACGGTCGACACGTCAGCGACGTTCGTCTGTCCCAGGACTTCCTGCCCAAGCCGGCGGGTGATCTCCCAGCACTCGGCGTCGTTCACCGTCGGCGGAATGACCGTCTCGCCGAATTTCACTTCGGCGGTGCAGCGATTGGCCGCCGCCACGCCGGTGCTGATCTCGCGGATCCGCCGCTGGAGCTGTTCCATGACGGGGACCGTGAGCCCGCGAATCGTCCCCCTGAGGGCGACCGTTTCCGGGATCACGTTGAAGGCCTCGCCGCCGTGGATCGCGGTGACACTGAGGACGGCGGGGGAGAAGGGGTCGACTTCACGGGAGACGATTGTCTGCAGTTCGCAGACGATCTTCGCCGCCGTGGCGACCGGATCGATCGTCGCGTGCGGGATCGCGGCGTGTCCGCCGCGGCCGGTCACGACGATGTCGAACATGTCGACGGAGGCGAGCAGGACTCCCGCCTTGCCGGCGATCATTCCGGCGGGCAAATACGGCCAGACATGGAGCCCGAAGGCCCGCTCGACCTTCGGGTTTTCGAGGATCCCCTCGTTGCACATGACGAGGCCGCCGTTCTCTCCCTCTTCGGCCGGCTGGAAGACGAGTTTCACGGTCCCCTGGATCTCCGACTCCCGCTCCTTGAGGAGCCGCGCGGCGCCGAGGAGCATTGCGGTGTGGCAGTCGTGGCCGCAGGCGTGCATCTTGCCCGGGACCTGGCTGGCGAACGGGACCCCGGACTCCTCATGGATGGGGAGCGCGTCCATGTCGGCCCGGAGGGCGACGCAGGGGCCGTTTCCGTTTCCGATCCGTCCCAGGACGCCGGTCGTGGCGAAGGGGTGTTCGTAGGGGATGCCGAGGGAGTCGAGGGTTTCCCGCACGACGCGGCTTGTCTCGAACTCCTCGAACGCCGTCTCCGGGTGCTGATGGATCCGACGGCGGAGGCCGGTGATCCAGTCGGCGATCCCTCGAGAGGCATCCAGCAGGTTCGAATTCGGCATTGAAGATCTCCCGGACGTCCGCGACGTCCACCGCGACAGTCGGACACCGGAGTTTAGGGTCGGTTCAGGGGAAGTCGAATCGTCCGTTCCGTCCGCCCTCCTCTCATCCACATCGCGGGCGTCAGTCATGGGGCACTCGGCTCACCTCCATCGACATCTTGACGTGCTGCCGCAGAACGCGATCGACGTCGCCGCGAATGTTGTCCGGCACTGGGAACTCGATCGGCCTCCAAGGCGTCTGGAAGGGGTCCAAGACGAGCTTCTGTTCCCCCTCCCACGAGTACGACCGAAGCGCGCTCCAGGGAAACAGGACGTCGCCGAACCAGACTCCATTCTCGCGGACCTGATTCCGTCGAAGGAGGATCCAGGTGATCAGCGAGACGGTAAACGTCGCGGAGAGCGCGTCACCAAGGGAATCGGAAGGTCGGCGCCGCCAAACATCGATTGAGAACAAGCCGAAAGCGATTGCGATCAGCCATTCCTTCGGTGTCGGCCCGCCGCAGTGGATCAGAATCGCTCCCGCCCGAAGCCAGTCACGAACGCGTTGGCCCCATATCAGAACAATTGCGGCCAACACGACCGTGTTTCCGAGCCAATCCACGATCGTCCACGCGGGAGTGTCCATGTCGAAATCCTGTTCTCGTTCGGCCCCAACATCATCAGGAGATCAATTTTCGCCGCGGACTGCGGCGGCGGACGACTCCAGCGTCTCAGCGACATTCCAATCATCCGCTCTCACGATCACCTCCCGCAGAAACGCCTCGATCCGTGGTTGAGCGGCGGCGGGAACAGAGATCTCCATGTCGCGATACCACCGTCTGTTGATCGAAAGGATGAGCTTTCCTTGCGGGTTCCACCGATAGTCACCAATGAACGTCCATCGCTGAAGCCAGCAGTAGTGCCAGACGCCGTTCTCGCAGATCTGCAACCTGCCGAACGCCATGGGCAGCATTATCAGCACCACGATCGCCAATCCCAGCCATGCCAGGGGGCCGGCCGAAAACTGCCGGAGCATGAATGCCTGTGATGCGATGAACGTCGCTGCGATCCATCGAAACCCAACGGAATATCCGGCGTCGTGGATCACAGAACCGGCTGCGAGCCAGCCGCGAACATACTTCCGGCCTTCGTTCATGAGAGCGATTGGAAGGGCAATAACCGGCCACCATCGGAGGAGATCCCAGAACAGCTGTCCCATATCCGCCTCTCAGCGAGCGTCAAACGAGACTTCATCGTCCAGGTCCCCATCCGCCATCAGGGGATCATCGGCCGCCGCAAAACCCGCGCGCAGGGCTTTCTCCTGGAGCACCTCTTTGACTCCCGGAAGGGCCTTTCTCGGCACCGACACCGTGATCGGAAGGGACCAGTCGACTGGCCCCTCCAGCACGAGTTTCGCGTGCCCCTGCCAGCGGTGGCCCGAGATCGCGAACCAGTTGACGAGACCGAAGCCGTGCCAGACGCCGTTCTCACAGAACTGCACCCGGGCCAGCGCGGCCACGGAGACAAGCGAGATCAGCAACCCCAGCCCCAGCCAGCCGATCGGACTCCTCAGCCAGCGGAAGCCGAGATAGAGGAGGGACGCGCAGAACAGTCCGCCCGCAAACCGGGCCAGGGGGAACCCGCCCAGGTCGACGAGGACCGGACCGGCGGCGCGCCAGTCGTCGAGGTAGTTCCGCCCGGCCCGCGCAAGGAACAGCATCCCCCCGATCAGGGGGAGCCATTCCCGCAGATTGTCAAACAGCGGCCCCATGCCGGCCTCGCGGCGGAATCGACGGGTGAATCGTCGCCCCAGGCGCGCGGCGCGGGTGGTCCCAGGGCGGGTTTACATCAGGTCGCGGACGTCGCTGACGCTGCCGTTGATCGCCGCGGCGGCGACCATGGCGGGGCTCATGAGGAGCGTCCGGCCGGTCGGGCTGCCTTGACGGCCTTTGAAGTTCCGGTTCGAGGACGAAGCGCAGAGCTGGCGGCCCTGGAGCTTGTCCGGGTTCATGGCGAGGCACATCGAGCATCCCGCGGCCCGCCACTCGAAGCCGGCCGCCTCGAAGATCTCTCCGAGACCTTCCTTGTCCGCCTGGACCCGCACGAGCTGCGACCCCGGGACGACGAGGGCTTTCACGCCCGGCGCGACCCGCTTCCCCTTCACGACGGCGGCTGCTTCCCGCAGGTCGGAGATCCGGCCGTTGGTGCATGAGCCGATGAAGGCGACGTCGATCTTGAGCCCCTTGAGCGACTGCTGCTCGTGGAGGTCCATGTATTCGAGGGCTTCCTTGACGCCGCGCTGTTCGTCGGCCGGGAAGGCGACGACGGCGGGAATCTCTTCGGAGACGCCGACGGACTGGGCGGGGTTGATGCCCCAGGTGACGGTCGGCTCGATGTCGGCGGCGTTGAAGACGACTTCATCGTCGAACTTCGCATCCTTGCCGGAGGCGAGCGAGAGCCACCAGGCGGCGGCCCGGTCGAACTCTTCGCCCTTGGGGGCGAAGGGGCGTCCGCGGAGGTAGTCGACGGTTGTCTGGTCCGGGTTGCAGTAGCCGCAGCGGGCTCCCCCCTCGATGCTCATGTTGCAGACGGTCATCCGCTCTTCCATCGTCATTCGATCGAAGACTTCGCCGGCGTATTCGTAGGCGTAGCCCACGCCGCCGTTCACGCCCAGCTTGCGGATGATGTGGAGGATGACGTCCTTGGCGTAGACCCCTTTGGCCAGTTTGCCGTTGACGGTGATCCGGCGGACCTTGGGCTTGTTCATCGCCAGGGTCTGCGTCGAGAGGACGTAGGCGACCTGGGAAGTGCCGATGCCGAAGGAGATGGTTCCGAAGGCGCCGTGGGTGGAGGTGTGGCTGTCGCCGCAGGCGATCGTCATGCCAGGCTGGGTGAGTCCCTGTTCCGGGCCGACGATGTGGACGACGCCCTGGCGGTTGTCGTCGATGTTGAGGAGGGTGACGCCGAATTCACGGCAGTTCTTCTCGATCGCCGACATCATCTGTTCGGCGAGGAGGTCCTGGAACGGGCGGGCCTGGTTGTCGGTGGGGACGATGTGGTCGACGGTGGCGATGGTGCGTTCCGGGTGGAGCACCTTGAGGCCCCGGTCGCGGAGCATTTCGAAGGCTTGGGGGCTGGTGACTTCGTGGATGAGGTGCAGGCCGATGAAGAGTTGTGTCTGTCCGCTGGGGAGAGTTCCCACGGTGTGCAGATCCCAAACCTTCTCGAACAGATTCCGACTCGCCGACATGGAAACCCCGGGACTTCTATCAGAAGCGTGCCGCGTGCTGGCACGAAATCGCAAGTCCCGAAGTATAGCGAAATCCGGCACGGCAAGAAACCAGCGTGCCGCCTCACCGGGGTCCAGGGGGGCACCCCTGGTGGGGAGTGCAGAGGGGCAACGCCCTCTTGCCCGCCGGAGGCCTGGCCGTCGAGAGATGTCTGAAGGAGCACGTATCCAAGCGCGGACAACGTGCTGGATGCCCACTCACCAACCCGCGGGAATTGCAAAGCGAGCGGTGTGGATTGAGGGAGTCCTCATAGCTGGTACCACAAAGGGGACATCCGTTGTGTCCCATGGTTCCGCGACGAAAATGCCTCCGGCGGCAAGGGGGCCAAGAAAACAACACAGCCCCCCTTGACCCCAGACTGCCGTCGCACGATGGGTTTGAGCGAGCAGAGCTGTGCCGGCCAGGACGGGTCCTCACTCCGGCGACTGCAGATGGGCTTCCAGGAACCACAGCTGCTTGTCGAGCTCCCGCGAGATTCCCGTCAACAGATCGGCCGAGTCGGCGTCACCCAGGCCGGCAGTTTCGTCGATCGCCAGCCGCGTGACTTTTCCGACGGCCGCCATCGCACTCGCCAAGGCGTCGATATGCCCCCGTCCGCTCGTCAGCGTCACGCTGTAGGCCGGCAGCGACGTCCGGCTGGCAACGGCGGCCAGGGTCCCCTCGGCCGTTCCCCCCAGGGCGGTGATCCGCTCAGCGGTCTCGTCGATCTGCTCCTCGACTGCGCCAGCGAATTCGTCGAACAGCTTGTGCAGCGAGATGAAGTTCGGCCCCTTGACGTTCCAGTGGGCCTGCTTGATCTGGAGCTTGAGATCGATCAGCTCGGCCAGCCGCCCGTTCAGAATGCGGGTCACGGTCGCCCGCTTCGGCTCCGGAAGATCAATGCGAGTCAGATGCACGGTGTACCTCAAAAAAGGGGGGGCGCGGTCAATCAAGTGCGTAAAAGATCGTACCCGTTGCCGCCTCGCCGGGAAGTGTTTCGCAGAGTGAAACACAAAGAGTCAAAGCGGGCTCAACGGTCACAAAGGACTCAGACCGGAGACGAAACTTCGTGCCCTTTGTGCCCCCTTGGTGCCTTGGTGTTTAACAACACCTCCCCAAGTCGGATTCTCAGTCGCGGCCCGGCGCGGCCCACTCGGCCTTCAGAATCTCCGAGCCCCCGGCGGAGCCTTCGGAATGCGGCCGGCTCCACGGTCCCGGGACCTGCCGGACCACGAACTCCGCGATCTGCTGGGCATAGAGAGCGTGCCCTGCGGCGGAGAGGCCGGGCGAGCGATCGAGATACAGCCGCTCGGGCTCCTGCGATCGCCGGAACGCCTCATCGCAGGCGAGGCACGGGATCTGGGCCTCCTGGCAGAAGTCGCTCACGAGCTCGAAGGGGCGCCGGCTGGCATAGACGGCGCGGGGGCGGACCCCTTCACGGGTCCGGACTTCAACGGACGGGCAGGCGTCTTCCGAGATCTGCCACGGCTTGGGGCAGGTCGTCACGACGTAGGCGACGTTCTCCGGGAGCGACTTCCGGACGTGCCCGAGGGCTTCGATCGCGTGCTGAATCGGGATCGACCAGTCGGGGGGCGTGTCTTCGAGCCAGCGGTAGCGGTTCAGCGGATCGCCCAGGTCGGAGCGGGTCCGGGGAGAGGATCGCCGGGCCCAGATCTCGGCGAGCTGGAGCTCGGCCCACTCGATCGTCAGGAAATGCTCGCGCAGGCCGCGGGCCAGGTCGGTGCGGGTCTCCTGCAGACCGGGATGAATTGCACACCGGGGGGCGCGGTCCTTCCCCATCAGGACGAAGGTCCGCATCGCGTAGTCGTCCGCGATGTCGCTCATGTCGAAATGATGGACGACGAGATCGGGCTGGAGGCACAGGAGCGTGTGGCGGACCCACAGCGCGGCCTGGAGCGGGCAGCCCCCGGGGATCGCGGCGTTGAGGACTTCGATCCGCCGCGGCGAGGTCGACTTGAGGATCTGCTCGAGCTGCGCGGAGACGAGCTCGTCGGTGTAGACCTCCGAGCCGAAGACCATGTCGTCGCCGAGGAGCAGGACGCGGTAGACGTCGGCGGGCTTGGGGATGGCGACGACCGGCGCGCGGAGGCCGAAATCGTTCAGGCGGATCTCGATGTCCTGGCCGGTATCGGGGTGGGCGCGGAGCAGCCGCTTGCCGGGGATCGGTTCGAGATAGGTCGTCCGGCTCGGCCGGCAGACATCTTCAAGAAGCGTTTCGTGGACCCGTTCCGGACCCGCCGTGGAGCACGTCTCCGAGACCTTCCGGCACCGCAAGCCCACTTCGGCGGCGCAGACCAATAGCGCCAGCAGCAGGACTGCCGAACAGAAGCTCCAGACGCTCTTGATGGCGGAGAAGAACATCGACCGCCCCGGACTCCCTTCGTCGGCGGACGGAAATGAGGCGGAATCCTACTGACGGGAAGGGTTTGGAGACAATGCGGACTTTCCGGCCCTGCGCTCGACGTGGATTCGCGAGATTCGGGACCGACGCCGACCCCCGGAGGCGATCTCGGCGTCGGCCGCGGCTAACCTGTGAGGAGAAATTTCGCTCTCCCCTGGTCCCCACTGATGCCGAGTCGCGACGAGTTCTCCCTGATTGACTGGATTCGCCAGCACACCCAGATTCGCGAGCCTGTTGCGACCGGGATCGGGGACGACACCGCCATCCTGAACGGCCCGGCGGGGGGGCGGCAGGTGCTCGTGACGACCGACATGCTGATGGAAGGGCGGCACTTCCGGCTGGAGACGGCGACGCCGCAGCAGATCGGCCGCAAGGCGCTGGGGGTGAATCTCAGCGATATCGCGGCGATGGCGGGCCGCCCGACGGCGGCCTTCATCAGCCTCGCCCTGCCGCAGAGCGGCGGCCGGCGGCTGGCCGAGGGGCTCTACGAGGGGATGAACGAGCTGGCCGAGCGGTACGAGGTTTCGATTGCCGGGGGGGACACGAACGCCTGGGACGGGCCGCTCGTTCTCAACGTCACGCTGCTTGGGGAGTCGTCGGCGAAAGGCCCCGTCCGTCGGGCGGGGGCGCGGCCTGGGGACCGGCTGTTCGTGACCGGTCCCGTAGGAGGAAGTCTGCCGTCGGGACGGCACCTGACCTTCGAGCCGCGACTGCGCGAGGCTGCGCTCCTTCACGAGCGGTTCGACCTGCACGCCCTGATCGATCTCAGCGACGGAATCTCGTCCGACCTGGGCCATATCGCGACGGAAAGCGGCGTCCGGGCGGTGCTCATCGCCGACCAGATCCCGGTCCACGCCGATGTCGATCCCGCGTTCCCGGCCGAAGAACGCCTGCGGCACGCCCTCGGAGATGGCGAAGACTTTGAACTGCTGCTGGCGGTCGGACCGGAAGACGCCGACCGGATGCGAAACTCGCCCGATCTCGCGTGGCTGACGGAGGTCGGCCGGATCGAGGCGGGCGAGGGATGCTGGATTCAGGACCGCAGCGGACGGGTCAGCCCGCTGGAAGCGGCGGGATGGGTCCACCGCTTCGACTGACCGCGACGCACCGGCCGTTACAGCAGCGTGTCGAGGAGCATCCGCAGCTTCCGCATTTCCAGGCCCCGCTGGTCCGGCGCCGTCTTCTCCGGAAGGAGTTCGACGCTCAGGCCGCGGTCGTAGTTGTACCGCTCGAGGACCGAGATCAGCTTGCCGTAGTCGAGCTCGCCGAGGCCGACTTGGGTCTGCAGTTCCTGGGCGGTCGAGTCCCGCAGGTGCATGTGGTACGTGTAGGGAGCGACCAGTTCGGAAATCTTGTCGAGATTCTGGGCCATGAAGTAGCTCGGATCGAAGGTGATCCCCAGCCCCTTCACCGACTGGCAGAGCTCGACCGCCGTGTGGGGGTCTTCCGTCAGACGACGGGCTTCGGTCTTCAGCGAGACCCGGACCCCTTCGGCAACGGCGATCCGGACGATCTCCCGCAGCCGGTCGACTTCCATGTTGAACGGCGTCCCGACCACCGGCGACGGGATCGTGATCTGCGTGATCCTCAGCGTCTTGGCGGCCCGGCAGACGAGCGGGAAGGCGACGATCTCGGGGTCCCCTTCGAAGCAGATCGCCACGGGGGCCAGGCGGGTCTGTTCGCGGAATTCGACGGCGAACCGCTCCGGGTCGCTGATCAGCTTCTGCAGGGAAAAGTGGGTGGCGGCTTTGTCGAGCCAGAGTTCCACCTTGTCGAAATGCAGCTCGGCGATCTGCTGGCACGCATCGAAGATCGGCAGATCCCAGAAACACCGGGTGGAGGCGGCGATATACACAGGCAAACTCCCTTAGGTCCCCCTTCTCCCGACGCAGCCGTGCCAGATCCATCATCCCTGAATGAGGCCGGGCGCACTGGCCTCGCTCGTCAATCACCTGGGGGACAGGAAACCGAGGAAGCCACTGCAGGACCCGCCGTCGCGGCCTGCGCTCTGTTTTGGACTGTATTTCTTAAGGCCGAATGACGCAAGTTTTTGCATCGCCGTGCGGTGACAAATTGCCGTCTCCGTTCGAAAGACTGGAGACCGCGGCCCCTTCGTGACCTTTCCGACAGCCGGAACTTCGCTCCGGTGAGGGGGATCACTTCTCCAGGTGCCGCTCGATCCGTTCCCACAACTGTTCCAGATTCGCCCGCGGGTGCAGCGGCCAGGCAAAATCCCGGCTTCCGAGCCTCCGCGTGGAGAGCTCGCGGGCCTCGCTCCGGGCGAGATCGGCCTGCGCCGCCTGGACCGAGGACTCGACCTGCGACCGCCAGACGGTCCTCAGAAATGCCAGTTCCAGCGCGGAACTCGTTCTTTCGCCCCCCGACGGGGCGGCCATTCGCTCCACGACGTCCAGTTTTTTCCCGAGCGCCTCCGCGCCTTCGCCGTCCGGGAGGTAACGCTCCGGATTCCATTGCTGGTCCCGAAGCCGCCACCGCAGGTCGTGCGGACGGGGGAGGGTCGGGGACGAATCCCCGGCGATCGGCAGCCGGAGGGTGGCGGTCAGGACCATGTAGGGGGGCGGTTCAATGCCGAGCCAGGTCCGGAGGATGTCGTCGGTCACTTCGTCGTAGAGGGCCCCGCCGATGCCGTGGAGGAACAGGTCGCACAGGCACAGCCGGGCGAAGAGCGTCGTCGTCAGGGCCCGCGTCCGGATTTTCCAGCCCGCCGCCGAGAGCCGCCCCAGCGCTTCGGCGATCGCCTCGGGGCCGTCGCTGGCCGAAAGGTCCCATTCGTCGATCCGCTCCTGGTCCCGGTAGACTTCCGCGAATCGGCCGTCGCGCCAGCGAATGAACAGCCGGCCGCGGTGCGTGGCGCCCGCCTTCCAGATCCAGAACGGGGTCTCGACCCGCCCCTCCCACACCTGGAGGTCGGGCATCGGCCGCATCGCGTTGCGGACCTTGTGTCGCCAGCGGTAGCGGTCGAGTGCCGCATTGTGGGCAGCTCGAAACTCCGCCGCCTGACGGAGCAGGACCGCGGCGAAGAGGCGGAAACCGGCCGAGTCCCCGACGACACTCAGGGGCAGTTCCCGGTTGCGGCAGTTCCAGGCGGCTTCCCTTTCGATTCGCGCCTTCGCGGCGACCTGAGCCAGCCTCTTCTCGCTGAGTGCCATCGAGTCAGCGAGCGACGGCAGCCCGATGGGATCGATCCCCCACGGCTGCATCGCGCCCCGCACTACTTCGTTGAAGGCCGCGAAGGTCTCCGGCGACTGGATCGCCGCCTCTTCCCAGGGGCCTGCGGAGTGGGGCGTATCGAACGGAACCTCGACGAGCCGCGGCGTCTCGACCGTCCCCGCCGGCGCGGCGACGGCGGCCCGCGCGAGCAGGTCGTTGTCGACGATCAGGTTCCAGGCGGAGGACTCAAGGGCCCGGGCGACGCGGGAGGCGGCGATGTTCTTGGCCCAGACACCCGGGTGAAAGAACTCCGGCTGGTGCCCCGTTGCGATCAGCGGCGCGTCCGGATCGAAGGCCGGGGAGGAAATTCCCCAGCCCGACATTACGCCGCTCGACAGTTCGGCGAGTTCGGTCCGGATTTGTCGACGGAAGAGCCCGAGAGAACCGGCTCCCCAGCGGAGTTCGCTCCCGTCCAGCCGCGCCCGGGTCGCCCTGGCGGTGCGGATCGCATCCGCCAGGGAATGACTTGTCAGGACGCCATAGTTCTCAAGAGGAGCGCGCCACACCCGCGGGGGACTTTCCGACACGAATCTCTCCACCGTCTCGCCGGGAGTCTCTGCACCCGGCGAGGATATCTTCACTGCATCTCAGGAGGCAGGAGGGCTCCGACCTTCTTGAGATGCTCTTCCCAGCGGGCATACGCGGCATCCCGCTGCCCCTTGGGAAGCACTGGCTTATAGCTGTACGTCTTGCCGGTGAGCGTGACAAGGTGGAAGAATCCGAGTTCGCGGATCGCGATGTCGTCATGGGTCAGGACATCAACGATCTGCCGCGACGCCTGCGGGTCCCGCGCGGCCTGCGGCGGGAAGCCCCACAGCAGCGTGATCACCCCCGGCACGTCGCTGTCGGGGAACACCCGTCCGACCTCTTCGGTCAGCAGGACTTCGTTCTGCGGGTTCTCCGCCAGCCACTCCCGCAGTCCGATGATGGCGGCGATCCGCGCCTCCTCATGCTTCGACTGCAGGGACCGGACGAGCTCGCGGTAGTTTCCGGTCAGGGTCAGCGTCCGGACCGCCGCTTCCGCCATCCGGGCGATGTCGGACTTCGACACCGCCGGGATGCTCTGACTGACCGTCTGCTCGAGGGCGAATTCCTTCTCAAAGGACCGGGCGAACTGCTTCTGCGTCGGCGTCACCTTGATCCCGCCCGGGACCATCCAGGCCGGAAGGGCCTTGAGCTGCCCCTGGGCCTTGCCGGCCGCCAGTTCCATCCAGGTCAGCTCCCCGGCGTCGGGACGGATCGCCACCGCCGCTCCCCCGGCGGGCTGGACCGTCACGCTGCCGCGGGAGACGACGAGTCCCCCCGCGACCGGGAGCGGCATGCCGTCGGCGGGCCGGCCGAACGGCTGCGGAGGAACGACGTCGAGGCCGACCACCGTGTTGGCTTCCGGGAACGTCACTTCGTAGACCCGTCCGGCGACGGTGAGCTGCATTTTGACCGGCGGATCGGCCGGGACCGACGTCCGCGTGATCAGGACTTTTCCTCGCGAGATGACCACGCCGAAGGAGACCGCCGGCGTGGACGGCGAGAAACGGACTGCCGTCTCGCCGAACGCGGTGAGATCGAGCTTGCCCCCTTCGATCTGGAAGGTGGCGTCAAACGGCTCGGGGACGCCGATCGTCTCCTGGGCATGGATGACCGACCGCCGCGGCAGGACCGTCCAGTCCCCCGCCTGCTGGAGGAGGGCCACGCCGTCCGTGCTGCCGTAGAGAATGTCCGCGAACTTGAGCGGCGGCACCGCCGGCGCAACAGGAGGCATCGGGGCCGGAGGAGCCGGCACGGTTCCCGGCATGGGAGCGGGGGGAACCGTCGCCGCGGGCATGGGAGCCGGCATCGGCGTCGTGGCCGGCACGGGGACGGGAGGCATCGGTTCCGGGGTCGTCGCGGGAACGGGAGGGGCCGGGGCGGCGGCCATCTCGGACGGCTTCGCGATCGGGGCGGTGGCCACGACAGCGGTCGTCCCCGCCATCGGGGGGACCGCCGGGGCCGGTTCGTTCAGGTCGGGGACCGGGGGGACGAGGTTTCCGTCCGCGACGGCGGGGGCCGGGGCGGACGGAGCGGGGGTCTCGCCGGGAGCGGGCTCTGCGGGGGGGGACGGAACGTCGCCTTGAGCGAGCGCGTCGGAGGGAACCGTCGGCTTGAGCGACTGATCGTTGAGAACCCAGACCAGCCAGCCGAGGCCGAGGGCCACGAGCAGCCCGGCGGTGATCCGCGAGCCCCACGGTTTCCGGCGGAGATAGTCGGGAATCTGCGGCTCAATCCGCGCTGCGCTGGAAGGAGCTCCGGCGGCCACGACTCCCGCGCCGGCTGCGGTTCCCGCCGCCACGGCGCCGGAACGGGCCGCATCGGCCGCGGGGACCGTTTCAATCGAACGGGTGACGTGTCCCACGGCGTACATCCGCTCCTTGAGCGTGGCCGGGACTTCGATCGGTTCTCCGAGGACGATCGACAGGATCTGGTGTGAGGCGGCCGCCTCCGCCAGATGCATGTCGGAATCGAGGCAGAGCTTTTCCAGCTCGGCGATCGCTTCCGGCGTGAGCGTGTTGTCGAGGTATTCGGCGACGATGTTCGGATCCGGACCCGATCCCGGGCCGGCAATCTCGGGGGCGCCGATCCGCCGCTTCCGGAGGACGGCGCGAATCCGCTCCACCTGCTCCATGGCGGCGGAGTTTTCCTGAATCCGCTGCCCGATGTCTTTCGCGGAGGTCGGATCGAGGACGTCGTCCAGATAGGCCAGCAGGGTTCGCAGGGTCAGTCGCATCGCACACCTCCGGAGTTTCCTTCGCGCCGCGGTTCGGACCGGCGGCGGGCTCGGGAAAACGGGTTCTCACTGGATTAGTGGGCGCGGCCGCGAGGGTTCGTACAAGATTCCGCCGCTTTCCGTCCGGAAAGCGGATCTTTTCTTCGAGCCCGCGACGCAAGAGACTTCACATCAGCCACTTACGCACAGTTGAGGCAATTTGAAGTTTGCCCCCGGCCTCGATACCATCCGGCCACCCGCGTCGCAAATCTATGCCACACACTCTCCCCTCCGTCGACCGTCCCCGCTGGACGCGACGCCATTTGCTCGGCCTCCAGGACCTCTCGGCCGACGAGATCCGCACCATTCTCGCCGAGGCGGCCCGTTACAAGGAGCGGTGCGCCGGCGGCCAGAAGCTGGACGACCTCCGCGGCGTCACGGTCGCGAACCTGTTCTTCGAGCCCTCGACCCGGACGAAGACCAGCTTCAGCCTCGCGGCCAAGCGTCTGGGGGCCGACACCGTCGACTTCACCGCCTCGACCAGCAGCCTGACGAAGGGGGAGACGTTCCTCGACACCGCGCTGACGATCCAGGCGATGGGGGTCCAGCAGATGGTGGTCCGTCACAGCACCTCGGGGACCCCCGCGCTGCTCTCGGCCAACCTCGAGTGCAGCGTCCTGAACGCCGGGGACGGCACGCACGAACACCCGACGCAGGGGCTGCTCGACATCTTCACGATCCAGGAGCGGAAGGGGCCGGACTTCTCGAAGCTCACCGTGACCCTCGTCGGCGACATCAAGCACAGCCGGGTTGCCCGGTCGAACATCTGGGGACTGACCAAGCTCGGCGCGCGGGTCATCCTGTGCGGACCGCCGACGCTCGTCCCGACGGAGTTCCAGGCGCTCGGCGTCGAGATCCGGCACAACTTCGACGATGTCCTCGAAGAATCCGACTGCGTCAACCTGCTGCGGGTTCAGTTCGAGCGGCAGCGGGGGGCGTTCTTCCCCTCGATCAGCGAATACGCCCACCTGTATGCCATGACCGAGGAGCGTCTGAACCGGGCTCCGGAGGACGTGGTCGTGCTCGCTCCCGGCCCGATCAATCGCGGCGTCGAGATCACCCCCAGCGTCGCCGACGGACCGAACTCGGTGATCCTGAACCAGGTCAGCAACGGGCTCGTCGTTCGCATGGCGTGCATGTCGCTGCTCAAGGAAGCGGTGTCGGGATGAGGACGTTTTGGGCGAGCGCCGGCTCGGCCCTGAGTCCTTTCCGTTTCTGAAGGCCCTATTGGAAGTCATGAGCGAACTCTGGATCCGCAACGGACGCCTGATCGATCCCTCCTCCGGGACGGACCGCCGCGGAGACCTTCTGGTCCGCAACGGGCTGATCGCCCCCGAGGGGGCGGTGCCGGTGACGGACTGTCCGGTGATCGACGCCGTCGGCCTGATCGTTTCGCCGGGCTGGATCGATTGCCGGGTTGCCCTTCGCGAGCCGGGGTTCGAAGAGGATGAGACGATCGAATCGGGGACCTCGGCCGCGGTCGCCGGGGGCTTCACGACGATCGCCAGCCTTCCCGATACGCAGCCGGTCGTCGAGACCCGCGCGGCGGCGGAGTTCGTCGCCCGGCAGGCGGAACGGGCCGGGCACTGCAACGTCCTCCCGCTGGGTGCGGTGACCAAAGGGACCGAAGGCCAGGAGCTGGCGGAGATCGGCCAGCTGGTCGCCGGCGGGGCGGTCGGGTTCACCGATGGCAAGCGGCCGCTGGCGAATGCCGAGGTCATGCGGCGGGCGCTGCAGTACTGCAGCATGTGGAGCAAGCCGATCCTGCATCATCCGCAGGTGCCGGAGCTCGTCACCGGCGGAGTGATGAACGAGGGGTTCCACTCCGCGGTCCTCGGACTCCGCGGGATGCCGACCGCCGCGGAAGAGATCATGGTCCGCCGCGACATTGCTCTCGCCGAGCTGACCGGGGGCCGGATTCACCTGACCGGGATCTCGTCGCGGCGCAGCGTCGACGAGCTGCGCGAGGCCCGCAACCGGGGGATCGCGGTGAGCGCGGACGTGACGCCCGCCCACCTGCTGCTGACCGACGAGGCCATGACCTCGTACGGGGCGAACTACAAGCTCGACCCGCCGCTCCGTACGCAGACGCACATCGAGGCGCTGATCGCCGGACTCAAGGACGGGACGATCGAGATCATCTCGTCGGATCACACGCCGGTGGCGGCGGAGAAGAAGGCCCGGGAGCTGGATGTCGTCCCGTTCGGGATCATCGGGCTCGAGACGGCGCTGTCCGCCTGCCGGGCGGCGCTAATCGAGCCGGGGTACCTCACCTGGGGCGAGCTCCTGTCGAAGTTCACGATCGGTCCCGCGCGGCTGTACGGCCTGATCACGAAGGGAACGCTTCAGGCGGGAGCCGATGCCGACCTGACGATCTTTGATCCGGATGTCGCCTGGACGGTCGATGCGTCCCGGTTCCGGTCGAAGAGCGGCAACACGCCGTTCCACGGACAGACGATGCGGGGCCGGGTCCGCTATACGATCGTGGATGGACTTGTCCGCTATCAGGATGAGTGAGTCCCTCCCCGGACAGTGTTCGCTCTGAATCGAGAAACGGTGGCGGCGCTGTTCGAATGAGGCCGCTCGCCCGCGCGTCTTGCCTGAGCCCGATGGCTCCCTGGAGAGGTCATGCCCCCCGTCGTCGTCGGTCTTGGCGAAGTGCTCTGGGACATCTTTCCGACCGGCCGGCACACCGGCGGGGCGCCATCCAATGTCGCCTATCACGCGAATCAGCTCGGCTGCCGCGGGATCGTTGCCTCGCGGGTCGGGACCGATCCGCTGGGGGACGAGCTCCTGGCGGCGCTGGCGGACTGCGGCCTGGCGGTCGATCACATCCAGCGCGACCCCGTGCATCCGACGAGCACCGTCACGGCCCGGACGAATACGACGGGCGGCGTGGACTACACGATCCACGCCGATGTCGCGTGGGACTTCCTGGAGGGGACCGAGGCGCTCCTGACGTTGATGCGGTCGGCGGACGGCGTCTGCTTCGGGTCGCTGGCGCAGCGCTCTCCGGTGTCCCGGGAGGCGGTGCGGGAGGCGCTGGGGGCGACACGGCCCGATTGTCTGCGGGTGTATGACGTCAATCTGCGGCAGTCCTATTTCAGCCGCGACGTTGTCGAGTGGTCGATCCGACATGCCCGCGTGATCAAGGTCAATCACGAGGAAGTCCCGGTCATTGCCGGGCTGCTGGGGCGGCCTGTCGACTCGACGCGTCCGTTTGCGGAGCAGGCGGAGGGGTTCCATCGCTTCCTGGCCGTGGAGTACGGCATCGAGCAGACGATTGTGACCCGGGCTGCGGAGGGGTGCCTGGTTCTCGCTGGCGATGAGACGGCCGCTGTTCCCGGGCAGCGGATCGAGAAGCCGGATCCCGTCGGCGCGGGGGACGCGTTCACGGCGGCGTATCTGTATGCCCAGCTCCACCGCTGGCCGTTGGTGCGGGCTGCGACGTTCGCGAATCGGGTCGGGACGCTGGTGGCGAGTCTGCCGGGCGCGATGCCGGCGGTGTCGGAGGCGTACATGGCGCTCATCGCCGAGCTGGCTCCATGAGAATCCAGCGACGTCCTTGCCGGCACGGCGTTGATAGCTCAAGCCCAACGTGCGACGGCAGCCGGGGTCAAGGGGGCCACGCCCCCTTGCCGCCGGAGGCATTCCGGTGAGGAACCGTGGTACACGACGGATGTCCCCTTTGTGGTACCGGCGTTGAGGACTCACCGCTCGCTCCGCAGTCCCCGTGGGTTAGGTGAGAGGGCATCCGGCACGTTGTCCGCGCTTGGATACTCACTCCTTCAGACATTGTCCGGCGAGACGGCCTCCGGCGGGCAAAGGGGCGTTGCCCCTCTGCACTCCCCACCAGGGTGCCCCTGGACCCGGTGGATGAGGGGGCGGAACTGAAATGCGGCGGACCGATCCGCTACGATGCTCCACTTCGTCCTCTGCCTCCCAATGACTTCATGACTGCCGCGACTCCCCCCGCCTCCAGCCCCACCGAACCGCGCGAACGCGCACCCTGGGCCGCCTCCCTCGCACAAGCCATCCGCGACCCCGAGATCCTCATTACCCGCCTCGGTCTGGCCGACACACTCCGCGAACCCGCTCGCGCCGCCGCCCGCCACTTCCCCGTCATGGTCCCCGAGAGCTACCTCGCCCGGATGCGCCCCGGGGACCCCCACGATCCCCTCCTCCTCCAGGTCCTCCCCCTCGCCGCCGAAGACGACGAGGTCCCTGGCTTCCAGCCCGACGCCGTCGGAGACCACGCCGCCCGCTCCGCCCCCGGCCTCCTCCACAAGTACGCCGGCCGCGTCCTCCTGGTCACGACCGGCGCCTGCGCCGTTCACTGCCGCTACTGCTTCCGCCGGCACTACCCTTACGGCGAAGAACCCCGCCGGATGAGCGACTGGGAGCCCGCCTTCGAAGCCATCGCCGCCGACGACTCCATCGACGAAGTCATCCTGAGCGGCGGCGATCCCCTCATGCTCACCGACCAGCGCCTCGCCGAGATCCTCAGCCGACTCGAAGCGATCCCGCACCTCGCCCGCATCCGGTTCCACTCCCGACTGCCGATCGTCCTTCCCGACCGGATCACGGACGACTTCCTCCAGCTGCTCCAGGGAACGCGCCTCCAGCCGATCTTCGTCGTCCACGCCAACCACCCCGCCGAGATCGAGGGGGACTGCCGCGATGCCCTCACCCGGCTCGTCCGATCCGGCATCCCGACGCTCAACCAGGCGGTGCTGCTCCGAGGAGTGAACGATCGCGCCGAGGTTCTCGAGGAGCTGTCGCGGAAGCTCATCAACGCGGGCGTCATGCCCTACTACCTGCATCAGCTCGACCGCGTCGCCGGCGCGGCCCACTTCGAGGTCGACGAGCGTGAAGGGCTCTCCCTCATCGAGCAGCTGCGGGAACGGCTGCCGGGCTACGGCGTGCCGCAGTACGTCCGGGAGCGCTCCGGCGAAGCATCGAAGACCCCCATCGTGAACGGCTCCGAATCCCGGCATGTGGCTCGCGAAATGCCGTGAGCAAGTCGACTTCGGCGGCACGTCCGTGGAAGCCACCGGAAGTGACTGGCCGGTCAGTCAATTCGGCGGAAACGCTCCCCTTTTCCGCGCGGCTGGACCGCCGGTTGCCGACTTGGTGAATCGCGGGAAAGAAACGCGTCCGGCCTGTTGAAGTTGCTCGCGGCAGACGATACGAAGCACCTGCCCGGCAGCGGTTGAGCGGAGAAGAGCTGGCCCGCCTTTCTCTGTTCCTGTTGCCGGGCACTTTTCGCTCGGAACGCGGCTGCTGTTCCTCCACTTCCGAACAGTTCGTCCGCGCCCCGGTTCCGTTCCTGCGGCCCTGAACCGATTTGCTCAGGACGCCGTTTGTTCCGCCGCGGGATGGCCGGCCGGCCGGATTCGGACGCGGCTGCCGGAGATCTCGAGACGCTGCTCGGCGAACAGCCGGATCGCCGCGGGATAGGCCTCGCACTCGGCCCGGAAGACGCGGGCCGCGAGCGTCTCGGGAGAGTCATCGTCGGCGACCGGCACGACCCGCTGGAGGATGATCGGGCCGTGGTCGTACTCGTTGTCCGCAAAGTGCACGGTACAGCCCGAGATCTTCACGCCCCGATCAAGGACCGCCTCGTGGACGTGGTGGCCGTGCATCCCCTGGCCGCAGAACGAGGGGATGAGACCGGGATGGATATTCATCACCTTCCCCTCGAAATCCGTCGGGATCTCGATGCGGGAGAGGAACCCGGCCAGCGTCACCAGACCGCACTCCGCCTCACGGACGAGGCGGAAGATCCGGTCGCTGAATTCGGCGATCGACCCGCATTCGCGGCGGCTCACGACGTCGCACCGCAGGCCGAGCTCGCGACAGAGGTCGACGCCGCGACAGCGGCGGCTGGCGATGACGAGCGGGATCCGGACCGGAAGCTCCCGCCGCCGGATCGAGTCGGTGAAGTTGCGAAGAGTCGTGCCGCCGCCGGAGATCAGGACGGCCATCGACAGGGATGGCATGCGTGACATGCGGCGGATCATAGACAAGTTTCACCGGCGTGAAACGCTGCCGATCCGCCCATGACACCGCGGGAGGCCGCTAGAACTCGCCGATCGCCTTCCCGTCCGCCATCCAGCCCAGCCGGTTGAGCGTCAGCGAGTCGAGGTTCTCGCTGATGAACCGCACGCTGCCGTCCGCCATGACCGCGTCGTAGCCGCCGGTGTGGACGCTCCCCGGCGAGCCCCATTCGCCGCTCTTGCCGGGACGGAAGTTCGTGTTCGCCGGCGTCTGCCAGTTGCAGCAGTACCAGTTGTTCGGCGTCCCGTTCGGCGGATAGGCAACCTGCACGCCGATCCCCACGTGCTGCGCGCAGGCCCACGAGCCGGTGAATCCGTCGTAGACTTCCAGGGTGTTCTCGACCACGGCGATCGTGTTGCTGGTCCCGTCCTTGACGTCGCGCATCGTGCAGCGGGAACCGACACCGAACATGGACCGGGTGTCGAGCGCCTCGTTGACCCAGTACGAGCAGCCCCAGGTCCCGCCATTCGTCACGACGAACTGGTAGCTCGACTTGTAGGAGGGGATCCCCGGCGCGCACCCATAGTTGCCGTCGAAACCGGGAAACGTGTCCTTCCCGTCATCGGAGGGGCACAGGAGCGTCACCAGCCGGGTGCCGGTGAGCGGTCCGTTCCCCGTGCCGGAGACTCCGCCGCCCGCCAGGGGGAACCCGCCCCAGTTCCAGTTGCCGGACGCCTGGTTCATGTCGAACTTGTTGAACAGCGGCCCCTGATCGACATAGGGGAGCAGCGAGATCCAGCCGGTGTGATTGGTGGTGACGGGACCACAGTTCCCATGCGCGGCCGAAGCATAGGGGAGGACGCCGTGCGCTTCGTGATAGCTGTGGAGCGCGATCCCGATCTGCTTGAGATTGTTCTGGCACTGGGACTTTCTCGCCGCCTCCCGGGCCTGCTGGACGGCGGGGAGGAGGATCGCCACCAGAACCGCGATGATCGCGATCACAACGAGCAGTTCGATGAGAGTGAACCCGCGCCGCTGAATCAACATGAACGACTCCTGAGACAGGAACTGTTGAACCGGGCGGTCAAAACGACGCCCGGAAGAAAGGACGACGCTCAACATCGAATCTCGCCGGAGCCCGAACCGCGCGCCGGAGGCGGACGGTTGAACCCTGGCGAGAGTCGGACGGACGGTGGCGGCTTCGACGGGGAACCCTGCCGAAGCCGCCAATAATCTCCTGCGGAAAAGTGCCTCCTGCGGAATCCATGACGCCGGTCGATCCATCGCCGTGAAGACGCCGGAGCGGATCACGGCCTGCGGCTGCGGGCCGGCGGTATCGCCTTAGAACTCGCCGATCGCCTTGCCATCGCCGACGTATCCGAGGCGCTGGCGGGTGATGGTGTCGAGGTTCTCGCTGATGAAGCGGACGGAACCGTCTCCCAGGACGACGTTCAGGCCGCCGACGTGCGTGCTCCCCGGCGAGCCCCATTCGCCCAGGCGGCCGGGCTTGAAGTTGGTGTTCGCCGGAGTCTGCCAGACACAGCAGTACCAGTTGTTGATCGGGCCGTTGTCATTGACCGAGAACGAGATCCCGCCCCCGACGTGCTGCGCGCAGGACCAGGAGGGCGTCTTGCCGTCGTGGACGTCGAGAGTCGTCTCGCTCATCGCGATGGTGTTGCTCAGGCCGTCCGGCACGTCCCGGGGGGTCGAAGCGGACGAGGCGCCGAACATGGCGCGGGTCAGGCGGTCCAGCCCCGACCAGACATAGGGGTAACCGAGGGCCGTGTTGTAATCGACGCTGAAGTGGTAGCTGGTCCGGTACGACGGGACGTTCGCCAGACAGCCGTAGCTGCCGTCGAAGCTCGGATGAAACTGCGGCCCGTCGTCGCTGGGACAGAGGTAGGCGGCGATCCGCGTCGCCGCCAGGACTCCGTTGCCCGTCGCCGTGGCTCCTCCGCCGACGAGATATCCTCCGGCGGGATTGAAGTTCCCCGCCGCCTCGTTCGGGTTGTACTTGTTGAAGAGCGGTCCCTGGTCGATGTAGGGGAGCAGGGAAACCAGCCCCGTGGCGTTTGTGACGAGGGCCGGCGAGGCCCCCCGTCCGGTGTTGGAGGTCGCGTAGGGGAAGACCAGGTAGGTCTCCAGGTAACTGTGGAGCGCGATCCCGAGCTGCTTGAGATTGTTCTGGCACTGCGACTTCCGCGCCGCTTCCCGCGCCTGCTGCACCGCGGGCAGCAGGATCGCCACCAGGACGGCGATGATCGCGATCACCACCAGAAGTTCGATCAACGTAAAACCGCGCCGTCGCATCGACATCACAGAACTTTCGGAAGGACAGGTCAGAAAACGGAAATGCACGGAGCCACGTGATTCGCTCGAACGGGGACCACCGCCCCGACGGCAGCTCGATCTCGAGAGCAGGGGCCGCGCGGCCGACGAACGGCCGGCGCCGCTTCACGAGGCGCTATTTCTTGGCAATCTTCGGCGCCGGAAGCTCGAACGACATGTCGGTCTTTCCCGAAGCGGGAACGGAAAACGACTGTGCCATCGCGACGGAGCCGGGGTCGCTCCACGGAGCGGGGATCGCCTGCACGGACATCGTCATCGTGGGGCTGGTGTTCGGCGGAAGCGGTTCGCCGGCGGGGGTCATGAACAGGGAGAAGACCGCCCGGTAGTCCCCCGGCTCAATCCCTTCCTTCTGCGTCGCGTGCATGATCTTGAAGTTGCCGGACGCGTCGGAGATCGCCCAGCCCCCCTGCCCCTTCGTGGATCCGGTCGGGAGGACCTTGATGGCCACCCCCGCGGTCGGCTTGCCGCCGAGCTTCACGGTTCCCGACGCCGGAACAAGGTTCTCGGGAGGAGCCGGCGGCTTGGTGCCTCCGCCGCAGCCGGAAGCCGAGAGACAAAGGACGAGAAAACACAGTCCGCGCCGCAACGTCATAATCACGATCAGCAGATCTCGAAGGCGGGGGTCCGCGGAGACGGAGCTCACGAGCGTCACGCCAATCCGCGGGAAAGGGGCAGCAGCAAGGGCGAGAGCACATCTGCCGCGTGCCATGAAGCGGCGGAAGCCATTCCCGTGCCGAAGCCCAAAAACCCGGCAAACCACTGGGATCGTTGAAGGTTCGCGTTCCCTTTGCCATTCTGCGGGGCCCATTTACGCCCGCTTGCGCGGACGAGATGCCGAAGATTCGCGCACTTACGACGGGGGTGGAACCCCCGTCACGTTTTCAGGTACCGGTCTCATGATCGTCAGCCGCAACTGGCTCCGCGACTACATCCCGTTCGACGCCGCTCCCGCCGAAGTCGGCGAACGCCTCACGCTGGCCGGCCTCTACAGTGAGTGGATCGAGGAGGTGGGGGACGACGTCGCCATGGACCTGGAGGTCACGAGCAACCGGGCCGACTGGCTCGGGCATCTCGGCATCGCCCGCGAGATCAGCGTCCTCTACGGCTCCGACTTCTCGATGCCCTCTCCCGAGATCGCGGAGCTGACCGAGCAGACCGACACGGTGACGTCGGTGACGAACGAGTGCGAGGACCTCTGCCCGCAGTACGTCGCCCGCGTCATCCGCAACGTCAAGGTCGGCCCCTCGCCGCAGTGGCTCATCGACCGGCTGCAGACCGTCTTCCGGAAGAAGCGGAAGGATGGCACCTTCGAGGTCTATAAGCCGGTCAACAACATCGTCGACATCACGAACTACGTCCTCATGGAGTGCGGCCAGCCGCTGCACGCCTTTGACTTCGACAAGCTGAGCGGCAAGCAGATCGTCGTCCGCCGTGGTCGCCCGGGCGAAAAGCTCGTCGCGATCGATCACCAGACCTACCCCGTGACGTCCGAGATGTGCGTCATCGCCGATGCCGAGCGGCCGGTGGCGATCGGCGGCGTCATGGGAGGGGCGGAGACCGAAATCACGGAAGCGACGACGAACGTCCTCGTCGAAGTCGCGAACTTCTCTCCGCTCTCCGTCCGGGCCACGGCCCGCTCGCTCAAGCTCCACAGCCCGTCGTCGTACCGCTTCGAGCGGGGGATCAACGTCCGGCAGATGGACTGGGCCAGCCGTCGCTGCTGCGAGCTGATCCTCAAGCTGGCGGGAGGCGAGCTCTACGAAGAGCCGGTCGTCGCCGGCACCGTTCCGGAATGGAACCCGCCGAGCATCGAGCTCCGCTTCGCCCGCGTCCGCAAGATTCTCGGCATCGACATCCCCCGCGAGGAGTGCTGCCGGATCCTGACGGCCCTTGGCCTGCCGATGATGGGGAAGGCGACCGACGAGAAGGCGACCTTCCGTCCCCCCTCGTGGCGCCGCGACCTGACCCGCGAGATCGACCTCATTGAAGAGGTTGCCCGCGTTGCCGGCTACGACAAGATCCCCGAGAACCGGCCGATCCCCGTCGTCTCCCGCCTGCGGAGCGCCGAGGAGAAGACCCGCGACCGCGCGTGCGAGTTCCTCAACGCCGCCGGGTTCGACGAGGCGCTGACGTTCTCCTTCACGACCGACGAACTGGCCGAGACGTTCCACCGTCCCGGCGATCCGGAGCGGCTGCGGATCGACAAGAACGCCGGTCACTTCGGGAACTCGGTCCGGACGACGCTGATCCCCAGCCTCATTGCCGCCCGGGCGACGAACGAGCGGAAGGGGAATCTGGACGCGGACCTGTTCGAAATCGCCCGTGTCTTCCTCGGCGCCGCGCCGGAGAAGCCGGAGACGCAGCCGATCCGCATCGGTCTCGTCTCGGGACGCGACCTGCTTGGCCTCAAGGGCGTCCTGACCCGGCTCGCCCAGCGTCTTGCTCCGGGAGCCAAAGTGGAAACCCGCGCGATCGAGCATCCGCAGTTCGTCCCCGGCCGCGGAGCGGAACTGCTCCTGAACGGCGCATCCTGGGGTCTGCTGGGGGAGATTCATCGCGACGCTCCGGCCCTCAAGCCGCTGAAGCTTCGCGAAGCGCTGACCGTCGCCGAAGTCGACTTCCTGCAGCTTGTGCAGTCGGCCCAGTGGGTGATCGAGGCCCAGCCGCTCCCCGAGCACCATGCCATCCAGCGGGACTTCAACTTCCTCCTCGACGACGCGGTCACCTGGGAGCAGCTCGAAGCGGCGATCCGTCCGGTCGCCGGCCCGCTGCTCGAGCGGATCTCGTTCGTCGAGCAGTACCGCGGCAAGCACATCCCGGCGGGAAAGAAGTCCTACGTCCTCTCGCTGTCGCTGAGGTCGCCCGATCGGACTCTCCAGACCGAAGACGTCGAACCGATCGCCGCCGCCGTCATCGACGCGTGCGGGAAGCAGCTTGGTGCGACGCTGCGGTAGGGGACGAAGAGTTAAACACCAAGACACCAGGAAGTCACAAAGGGCACAAAGGAGAGGGAGAGGGGCTCGTGTCCCACTCCCTCTGACAGCTTTAGCCCCTTTCCCCTTTGTGTTCTTGGTGCAACCTTTGTGTCTTGGTGTTTAATCCTCCTCAGAAAAGCTCCGTAATCGGAGCGCCGCACGGCAGGATCGGGTGCGGGCGGCCGGCGTGGTCGACGGTTTCGCGGGTGACATCGACGCCGAGGTGGCGGTAGATCGTCGCCAGCATGTCCTGGACGATCTTGGGGTTGTCCTGCGGGATCGCGCCGTTGCGGTCGGAGCTGCCGACGACGCGGCCCCCTTTCACTCCGCCCCCGGCGACGGCGACGCTCATGACCTGCGGCCAGTGGTCCCGGCCGGCGGCAGCGTTGATCCGCGGCGTTCGGCCCATTTCTCCCCAGGCCACGACAAGGGTGGTCTCCAGCAGCCCGCGCTCGGAGAGGTCTTCGATCAGCGCGGAGTAGGCCTGGTCCCACCGCGGAAGAAAACCGTTCTGGAGCGACCAGAAGTTGTCTTCGTGCGTGTCCCACCAGCGGCAGTCGACCGTCACCAGCCGCACCCCCGCCTCGACGAGCCGCCGGGCCAGGAGCATCCGCTGCGGCCAGTTTGGGGCGTCGCCGCCAGCCCGGACGCGGGACATGTACTGTCCGAAGAACCCATATCGCTGGCGGACCGCGGCTGTCTCGGAATCGAGATCGAAGGCCTTCTGAACGGCGGTCCCCGCGAGCAGTTCAGACGCCTGCCGGTGGAACTCGTCGACGGAGTCCATCGACGCCGTGCCGCCTCGGCGCTTCAGAGCATCGAGGTTCTCCATCAGCCGCCGACGGTCCTGCATCCGGTCGGTCGAAACCGCTTCCAGCAGGCGGAGGTTCGGAACGACGAATGGCTGTGACGAGGCGGGATCGGCCTGCGTCTCGAAGGCGTCCCAGCGGGAGCCGAGATACGCCGGGCTTGTCCCGGGGACATGCCGCGGCACCATGACGTAGGCCGGCATCTGGGGGTTGAGCGACTGGAGCTGCCGCTTGATCTGCGAACCGATACTGGGCGAGACGTTGATGTCGGGGATCGGCCCCGGCGGATGGCCGGTGAAGCAGACCTGGTCCCCGGTCGAGTGGTCGAGGCGGCCGTCCTCGGGGCGATAGTGCATGCTCCGGATGATGGACCATTTGTCCATGATCTTCGCCGACCGCGGCAGGTGCTCACTCACCTGAATCCCCGGCACGGCGGTGTCGATCGGGGAAAACTCTCCGCGGATCTCGACCGGGGCCTGCGGTTTGGGATCCCAGGTCTCGAACTGGCTCGGGCCGCCGCGCATCCAGAGGATGATGACCGACCGGTCGCGGCGGGCCGCCGCTCCGTGGGCCGCTTCGTGGGTGAGGAGTTGTTCGAGCGTCAGCCCGCCCGCGCCGAGCATCCCGATCCGGAGGAGCCCGCGACGGTCGACGCGACACTGCTCCCGAAACGCCCGACAGCCACCCATGGAGACCTCCTGGAACACATCAATTGATAATGATAGGTTCCCCGGAGCGTTCGAAGCAACGAATTCCCGGCGTCGCGGAAACTCGCGACGTTGGCGGATCGTTGCCGCGGCGTCGTGTCGGCGCCGGAGCCCGTCCGCTACAACAGGCTCGCGCTCCGAAGCCGTTGCCTGGACAATGGGAGTCGGAAGATGAGTTTGATCGATGGACCGGCCGTGACCGGTCGCTGGCCGCGGTGCGCGGTCCTGGCGAGTCTGATCGTCGCCGGATGGATGTCGCTCGTGGGCCTCGCCGCGGCGGATGAGCCGACGACGGTCGCGGGGATCGCGGCGGCCGATATCACTCCTTCTTACCCGGTCCGGCTGAACGGGTTCCTCGTTAGGAAGTCCGAGTCGACCGGCGTCCGGCAGCGGATCTGGGCCAAGGCACTCGCTCTCGGGACGGACGAAGAGCGTCCGGTGGTCCTGATTACGACCGACTCCCTCGGCGTCTCGGACGAGATCGTCCAGGAGGTCGCGGGGCGGCTCAAACAGAAGGCCGGGATCGATCCCGCCCGCGTCTCGATCACGGCGACGCACACCCATTCGGCTCCGATGCTCAATGGCGTCGCCCCGAACATCTTCGGCGAGCCGATTCCCGACGACGCCCAGGCCCGGATCGACCGCTACACCACGGAGTTCAAGAATCATCTCGAAGGGGTCGCCCTCGCGGCGCTCAAGGACCGCCAGCCGGCGCGGCTGTCGTGGGGCATCGGGAAGGCGTCGTTTGCCATCAACCGCCGCGCGCGGGGCGGCGCCGGACCGGTCGACCACGACGTTCCGATGCTGGCTGTCCATGATCCTGCCGGGAAACTGCGGGGGATCTACGTCAACTACGCCTGCCACTGTGTCACGCTCTCCGACCCCCTGATCAGCGGCGACTGGGCGGGCTACGCGATGGAGCACATCGAGCGGCTTCATCCGGGGGCGCTTGCCCTCATCTCCGTCGGCTGCGGGGCCGACTCCAACCCCTCGTCCGGAGTAACCGGCAGCAACGCCGACGTCGCCTCGCAGCAGGGAGTCGAGATCGCGACGGCCGTCGACCGGCTCCTCGCCGGCCCACTGCGGCCGATCGCCGGCGTCCCGGAGGTTAAGACGACCCGCATCGACCTTGATCTTGCTCCGGTTCCGACTCGTGAGGAGTTCGTCCAGACCGGGATGCGGATGGACCCGACCGGCTACTTCGCCCGCGTCCAGGTCGCCAAGCTCGACCGCGGCGAGACGCTCCGGACAAAGATCAGTTACCCGATCACGACCTGGGCCTTCGGCGACGACCTGGCGATGGTCTTCCTGCCGGGCGAAGTCGTGGCGGAGTACGCGCTGCGGCTCAAGGCGGAGCTCGACGGCCGGCGGCTGTGGACGAACGCCTACGCCAACGCCGCCCCCTGCTACATCCCCAGCGAGCGGGTTCTCCAGCAGGGAGGCTACGAAGGGGGCGGGGCGATGATCTACTACGATCAGCCGAACAAATTCGCCCCCGGTCTCGAAGACAAGATCATCGGGACCGTCCGCAACCATCTCGACGCCGCCTTCGCTCCCCCGGTCGACCCAGCCAAGACCCAGGGAAGCCGGGCTCCCGCTCCCGAGGCAGCCCTCTTTGCTCTCAAGACGCTGCCCGGTCTGACGGTCGACCTCGTCGCCGCGGAGCCGTTCGTCACGTCGCCCGTCGCAATCGACTTCGGCCCGGACGGCCGGCTGTGGGTCTGCGAGATGTACGACTATCCGCAGGGACTCGACGGAAACTACCAGCCCGGCGGACGGGTCCGGATGCTGGAAGACCGCGACGGAGACGGCCACTTCGACAGCTCCTCGGTCTTCCTCGAAGGGATCCCGTTCCCGACCGGAGTGACGGTCTGGCGGAAGGGGGTCCTCGTTTGCGCTGCTCCGGACATCCTGTACGCCGAAGACACCAACGGTGATGGCAAAGCGGATGAAGTCCGCAAGCTGTTCAGCGGGTTCGGGACGGAGAACTTCCAGGCCCGCGTCAATAGCCTGGAGTACGGACTCGACGGCTGGGTCTACGGCTCGTGCGGCCTGTTCGGCGGCGAGATCACGAACTCGTTCGGCAAGCCGCCGGTCCGGCTCGGGAATCGCGATTTCCGGATGAAGCCCGACACGGGCGAGCTCGAGCCCGCCACCGGCCGGACGCAGCAGGGGCGTCCCCGCGACGACTGGGGGAACTGGTTTGGCTGCGACAACAGCAATTTCGCGAGGCACTACCCGCTCGCCGACCACGATCTCCGCCGCAACCCGCACGTCGCTCCTCCTGCCGCCTTCGTCTCCCTCCCGGCTGATGCCGAAGCGAACCGGGTCCACTCGGCGACCGACAAGGTGCAGCTCTTCAAGCTCTCCGGCCAGGGGGGCCGGGCGACGGCGGCGTGCGGCATCGGTGTGTATCGCGACGATCTCCTTGGCGATGCCTTCCGGGGAGACGTCTTTACGTGCGAACCGGTCAGCCTCGTCGTCCATCACCTGCACCTGAGCCCGCGCGGCGCCAGCTTCGCCGGTGAGCGTCCGGCCACGGAGCAGGGACGGGAGTTCCTGGCCTCCACGAACAACTGGTTCCGCCCGGTGCAGGCCCGCACGGGACCGGACGGCGGGCTGTGGGTCGTCGATATGGCCCGGTTCGTCATCGAGCATCCGCGGTGGATCCCGGAGGCGGACCTCGCCAAGCTCGACGTCCGCGCGGGGTACGACCTCGGCCGCCTCTTCCGCGTTCGCCCGGCGGACCAGCCGGCCCGAAGCTGGCCGCGTCTCGACCGGCTCGACGCCGCCGGACTCGTCGCGGCTCTCGACTCTCCGAGCGGCTGGCAGCGGGACATGGCGATGCAGCTTCTCCTGTGGAAGCCGGACCCGGCGGCGGCGGCGGCGGCGCTGGCGACTCTGCTCCGCGAGGCCAAACGTCCCGAAACGCGGATGCAGGCGCTCTGCACATTGGATTGCCTGGGCTCGCTGGTGACCGCTGATCTCGTCCGAGCCTGTTCCGACGAGCACGCCGGCGTTCGCCGACAGGCAGTCCGGATTGCCGGACTGCACTCCGGCACTGAGCCCGCGATGGTCGAAACGCTGGCCGAACGCGTGAACGATCCCGATCCGCAGGTCCAGCTCGAACTCGCGGTCGCGCTCGGACAGAGCCCGTCTCCCGCGGCGGCCGAAGCCCTGGCGAAGCTCGCGGCCCGCAGCGGTGCCACGGCGCATCTCCAGGGAGCGATTGCCAGCAGCCTGAGCGCCGGGAACGTCGTCGCGGTCCTGAAGGCGGCTCTCCGCGATCCCGCCGTGACGCCAACCGAATCGCTCCTGCGGGCGCTCGTGACCACCGGCATCGCAGCCCTCCCCGAAGATCAGGTCGCCGCGATCGTGGGCGAAGTGTTCCCCGGAAACATCGAGAAGGAACAGGCCTGGCAGCGTCCTCTGGCGGCGGTGGCGCTGGAGTCGCTCGACCGCCGCCATCTCGCCCTGTCGAAGCTCCCGGAATCGGCCCAGGCGAGCATCACCTCGGTCATCGACCGCGCCCTTGGCACGGTCAAGGATCTGCAACGTCCGGAAGCGGAGCGTGTCGCTGCCATTGGGGTGCTGGGACGCATCCGAGATCGCCAGGAGACCGACCTGAAGATCCTCGCCGAACTGCTGCAGCCGCAGCATGCGCCGAAGGTGCAGGCGGCTGCCGTCGCGGCGCTGGCCCGGATCGACTCTCGACTCGTCCCGCAGCGGCTCACCGAGCGCTGGTCCACGCTCTCTCCGGCGCTCCGGAACCAGATCCTTGATCTCCTCATCGGCCGCGCCGCGTGGCAGAGCCACCTGCTCGCCGAGATCGAACAGGGACGGATCGCCGCGGCCGCGCTCGATCTTCCCCGCCGGCAGCTCCTTCTCACCGGCGGCAACGCGGAGATCGCGACGCGCGCGGAAAAGGTCCTGGCGGGCGCGGTGAACGCCGACCGCCAGAAGGTCCTCAACACCTATCAGCCGGCCCTCGCGCTGTCCGGTGATGCCGCGCGCGGTCAGGCAGTCTTCGCGAAGACCTGCTCGGTCTGCCACCGCCTCGACAGCCAGGGGCACGCCATCGGTCCCGACCTCGCCGCTCTTTCGGCCAAGACCCCCGCGTTCTTCCTCCAGGAAATCCTCGACCCGAACCGGAACGTCGACAGCCGCTACGTCACCTACCTGGCGGTCACGACCGAAGGGCAGACGCACACTGGCCTCCTCGTCGCGGAGTCGGCATCGAGCATCACACTCCAGGCGCAGGAGGACAAGCGGGTCACGTTGTTGCGGGCCGATCTCGACGAGCTCGCCAGCAGCGGAAAATCGCTCATGCCGGAAGGCTTCGAGAAGGAGCTCGACCCGCAGAAGGTGGCCGACCTCCTGGCCTACCTCGCGCGGTCGAAGCCGGTTCGCAAGACCTTCCCCGGCAACGATCCCGGCGTGGTGCAGCCGGCCCCGAACGGGACCGTGTCGCTGCCGGCCACGAAGGGGGAGATTTACGGAGAACAGATCGTCTTCGAGGCCCCGTTCCAGAACATCGGCTACTGGCACGGAGCGAACGACTCCGTCGCCTGGCAGGTCCAGTTCCCCCAGCCCGCGGACCTCGATGTCTGGCTCGACGCCGCGTGCGATCCGGGGGCGGAAGGGAACCGGTTTGCCGTTCTTGCGGGAACGACACGCGTCGAAGGGGCGATGCCGTCGACCGGCGGCTGGGACCGCTACCGGCCGGTCAAGGCGGGAACGGTCTCGCTGGCCGCCGGGGCTCAGACCGTCACTGTCCGCCCCGCCGGCGACGCCATCCGCGGAGCCCTGATGGACCTGCGGGCCGTCTATCTCGTCCCGCCCGGAATGAATCCTCCCTCTATGGCGGAGGCGACGCCGAACGCGATCCCCCAGTCGCCGGTTCAGCTCGCTGAAGCGATCCTGAGCGACCAGACCCCCAAGGCCGACCGGGACCGCTTTGTTGAGGCGAGCCTGCCGCATGCGGACGAAGTCGTCGCCGCCATGGCCCGCGGGCTCGGGAGCGACAGCACCGAGGAGTACCGCCGTATCCCATGGATCTGGCGAGTCTCGATCGGCGCCGCGCGGCAGAAGGACCCGCAGGTCCTGACGCGGCTGCTCGACGCCTCGCTCCCCAAGATGGGCGAGCCGCTCCGTGACTGGCAGGCAGTCGTTCTTGGCGGGGGAATCATCAATGGCCTCAGTCTGGAAGGGCGATGGCCGACCGAGGAGATTTCCGGCTGGGTCAAAGACCGCGAAGAGTTGCGGACCCGCTGGAACCAGGCGATCGCCCTGTCGTTTCGCATGGCGGAGGAGACGGCGGTCCGGAACGGGACTCGGTATGATGCGCTCCGGATGGTCGCGTGTGGAGATTGGGAGCTGGCTCGTCCGCTCCTGGCGAAATACCTCGGCAAGGGGATGAACGCGGAGCTGCAGATGGGGGCTGTCAGCGGGCTCGCGGATTGCGATTCTCCCGCCGTTCCCGCGCTCCTGATCGAAGCGTTTCCCGGGCTGACGCCGAAAAACCGCTCACTGGCGATTGGTGCTCTGCTGCGGTCCGATTCGCGAAAGGCCGCGCTCGTGGAGGCGCTGGAGAAAGGGACGCTCAAGGCTGAAGAGATTCCCGCGGCCGATCGACCGGCGATTCTGTCAGGGCTGTCTGGTGAGCAGCGATCGAAGGTCGAACAGTTGTTGGCCCCTTCGTCGGCCAAATGACAGGGCGGCTCCCACGCACTGGCTCGCGGAATCGGCACCCGTCGGCACGGGGGGGGGGCTGAATGGTGGTCGAACCGCGTGCTTGCCGGCACGACTTCCATAGCTCAAACCCAACGTGCTACGGCAGCCGGGGTCAAGGGGGCAACCCCTTGCCGCCGGAGGCATTCCGGTGAGGAACCGTGGCAAGCAACGGATGTCCCCTTTGTGGGACCAGCTATGAGCACTCCTTCACACCACACCGCTGGCTTTGCAATCCCAGCGGGTTGGTGAGGGGGCATACGACACGGTGTCCGCGTTTGGACACGTGCTCCTTCAGACATCTCTCGACGGTCAGGCCTCCGGCGGGCAAAGGGGCGGTGCCCCTCTGCACTCCCCACCAGGGGGCCCCTGGACCCGGTGGGACTGCGCAAACGCACCCGTCGGCCCAGGACGCCCGATCTTGGATATTGCCCGCGGCACGCTCCGTTCAGTATTGTTCTATCGCCTTGAAACGCAATGACATCGGGGCAGACACATCCATCGCCCCCGATGGCGGGTCTGTCGGTTACGAAGGACAATGACATGGGATTCTTTGACGGCAAACGCGGGCTCATTTTCGGCATCGCCAACGAGTACTCGATCGCCTACCGCATCACCCAGCAGCTCCACGAGCAGGGGGCCGAAATGGCCTTCACCCACCTGCCCGACAAGGACCCCGCCCGCCCCAAGAATGCCAACAAGGTTAAGAAACTCGTCGACAGCATGAAGACGAAGTTCCTCATGCCGTGCGACGTCACGAAGGACGCCGACCTCGACGCCGTCTTCGCCAAGGCCAAGGAAGAGTTCGGGACGATCGACTTCGTTCTCCACAGCATCGCCTTCGCCCCGCCGGCCGACCTCGTCGGCCCCGTCTACGCCTGCAGCCGCGACGGCTTCAAGCTGGCGATGGAAATCAGCGCGTACAGCATGATCGCCCTCTGCGGCCGGTCGAAGGACCTGATGCCCAGCGGCGGCAGCATCCTCTGCCTGACGTACCTGGGCGGCGAAAAGGTCATCCCCGGCTACAACCTGATGGGACTCTGCAAGTCGGCTCTCGAGAGCGCCACCGAATACTGCGCCAGCGAGCTCGGACCGCAGGGGATCCGCGTCAACGCCCTCAGCGCCGGTCCGGTGAAGACCGTCAGCTCCCAGGGAGTCGGCGAGTTCGACCAGATGCTCAAGCTCTACGAAGCGTTCTCGCCGATGCGGCGGAACGTCGTTCCCGATGAAGTCGGCAAGTCGGGGATGTTCCTGCTCAGCGACATGGCCAGCGCGATCACGGGTGAGACGCTCCACGTCGACTGCGGCTACCACGTGATGGGTGGCCCGCCGCACGACGCCGTCGGCAAGCTCGCCCCGGGGGCGGGGGCCTGATTGAGCCTGACTGCCGGTCTCACCGCCCCGACCGCTGACTCGGCCGTTCCCGCACTGCTGGAGAATGGCCCGATCGCGATCGGGGCGCGGACGATCCCGACCCGCTACTTCCTCGCGCCGCTCGCCGGCTACACGCATCTGGCGTTTCGCCGCGTGCTGCGCGAGCTCGGCGGGCTCGGTCTCGCGACGACCGATCTTGTGCATGCGACGATGCTCGTCTCCGGGAAGCGGAAGTCGCTTGAGCTGATCGAGACGCATCCCGCGGACACGCCGCTGTCGGTCCAGATCTATAGCGGCGTGCGGGAGCATGTCGTTACCGCGGCGAAGTGGCTGGAAGACCGGGGCTACCGGGGCGTCGACATCAACATGGGCTGCCCGATGGCCAAGGTGACGGGCTCGGGGGGCGGGGCGCGGCTCATGTGCGATCCGGATGGGGCCTGCCGCCTCGTCGCCGATACGGTCGCGGCCGTGAAGATCCCGGTGACGGTCAAGATGCGGCTGGGGTGGGACCGGAACACGATTACCGCCCCGGCTCTGGCGCGGGAGTTCGAGGCGGCGGGCGTGGCGGCGATCACGATTCATGGTCGGACCCGGTCGCAGGGCTTTCGCGGGACGGTCGACCTGGACGGGATTCGCGACGTTGTGGCGGCCGTGGACGCGATTCCGGTGATCGGCAACGGGGATGTCGTGACCGTGGCGGACGCGATCCGGATGCGGGAATACACCGGTTGCGATGCGGTGGCGATTGGCCGGGGGGCGCTGCTGGATCCGTGGATGTTCCGCAGGCTGGGCGCGTGGCATGAGGGTGCTGATGCGGAGTTTACGCCGACGCCGGAGGACCAGGTCCGGTTTCTAAGGCGGCATCTGGAGCTGATGTGGGAGCAGCATGGGGATTACAGCTGCTTGATGTTCCGGAAGTTTGCGGCGTGGTATGGGGCGCGGCTGGGGATTCCGGAGGATCTGGAGGATCGGTTGCGGCGGTTCACGAGTCGGGAGGAGTTTGACGGGATTGCGGCGGAGGTGGCGGAGCGGCATGGCCAGCGTGAGATGACGGTGGCGACGGCGTTGATCCGTGTTCCGAACGGGCCGGTCGAGCACTGGTAGACGGCGATACGTCGCCAACTCGAACAGCGCGCCGGCCGGCACAGTGATGCCCGCTCAAACCCATTGTGCCACGGCCGCTGGGGTCAAGGGGGCCTCGCCCCCTTGCCGCCGGAGGCACTCCTATGAGGAACCGTGGGACACAACGGACGTCCGCTTTGTGGTACCAGCTATGTGGACTCCCTCATATCACACAGCTCGCTTCGCAATCCCTGCGGGTTAGGTGAGGGGGCATACCGCACGTCGTCCGCGTTTGGACACACTCTCCTTCAGACATCTCTCGACGGCCAGGCCTCCGGCGGGCAAAGGGGCGTTGCCCCTCTGCACTCCCCACCAGGGTGCCCCTGGACCCGGTGAAGGTGAGCGCTACTGCGCCAGTACACGATCGAACAACGCGTACGCCCGCTCACGGATCTCATTCGGAAAGTCGTGATCGCAATCCGGATGCGCCACCTCCAGACGATCCCCCGCCCTCAACAACTCAAACACCGGCCGCGCCGCCACCACAACCCGGTCCACACTGTCATGCCGAAAGTTCGAATCATGCAGCGGAGCCGAAATGAAAACATGCCGCGGCGCGAGCGCCGCCACCAGCTCCGAAAAATCGAACGGAATCGTATCGACCTTCCCCCGATACCCCGCCAGCCGCGGCATATACCGCGTCTGCGCCCACCCCTTCTCCGGCATCCACACCCGCTCCACCCCACCGTAATAGTCCACGAACTGATCAAGACCGCAGGAAGAAACAATCACCTTCAGCCGCTCGTCAAACAGCGCCGCGAACACCGAATTGTGCCCCCCCAGCGAATGCCCGATCACCCCGTACTGCCCGGTCCGGACAAACGGCAGCGAATCCAGCAGATCCAGCCCCCGCGAAGCATCCCAGATCGCCTTCATCGTCCCGCTCTCCCACCCCAGCCCCTTGAGATCCGGCTGGTAGTTCGCCAGCAGCGGATAACTGGGAGCCAGCGTGACGTACCCCCGCTCCGCCAGTTCGCTGGCATACTGCCGGTTCGCTTTCCCTCCCAGTCCCACGACCACCTTGTAGCCGACCACATTGTCGGTCGGATGCAGGCACAGAACCGCCGGCGCCTTCGTTCCCGCGTCGCCGAGCAGCTTCTTCGGAATCAGCAGAAACGCCGGAACACGACCATTTGGCTCAGACGTGTACTCGATCATCCGCCGCACATAGCTCCCGCAGTCCTCCTCTGACAGCGTCTTCACGTCGAGAGGAACGCGCCGCTCCAGCCCGGGAAACGGCCCGGCCACCTGCTGAAACGCCGTCAGGATCGCCTTCCGCCGCTTCTCCCAGTCCTCCGCCGTCCTGGCCGGCTCCGGCTTCCCCGACGGGGTGGAAAACAGCAGAAGCTCGTCCCGAGGGAGCGTGCGAACCGGCAGCCCCTCCTCGCCGCGCACACGGCCGTGGACGAGAAGAACGACAACCAGCGCAGCGAGAGTGCGGAGCATGAGAGAAAGTCGGAAATTTCCGGAACACCGCGCGGGCGGACGGCCGTTCCGAGGCGACGGGGACGGATCGATCCGATTCTGTTGATCTGTTCGCCGCCGCACAACTCCCCGACGATTGACGCCCTTTCGCGCACGCCGATATACCATCGAACCGGCCGACCGGGGGCGCTGTCCTGCCCCCGTTGTCAGCCACCGTCCCACCGAGCTTCCATGACGCAGCGCATCTTCAACTTTTCCGCCGGTCCCGCCGTTCTCCCCGTCCCCGTCCTCGAGGAGGCCCGCGAAAACCTCCTGTCGCTCGGCAAGACCGGCATCGGCGTCATGGAGCATTCGCATCGCGGCAAGGCGTTCATCAAGGTCCTGGAAGAGACCGAAGCCGCCTGCCGGACCCTGGGCGGGATTCCGGACAACTACAAGGTCCTGTTCCTTTCCGGCGGCGCGTCGAGCCAGTTCTTCATGATCCCGATGAACTTCCTCGGGAAGACCGACACGGCGGACTACCTCGTCACCGGCGCCTGGTCCGAGAAGGCAGTCTCCGACGCCAAGCGGTACGGCAACGTCCACATCGCCTGCACCAGCAAAGACAAGAACTTCAACTACATCCCCGAGAAGGCGACGTACAGCGACAAGCCGAAGTACGTCCACTTCACGTCGAACAACACGATCTTCGGCACGCAGTTCACGGCCGAGCCGACCTCTCCGGCCGACGCCCCGCTGATCTGCGATACCAGCAGCGACATGTTCTGCCGGCCGATCGACGTCTCGAAGTACGGCCTGATTTACGCTGGAGCCCAGAAGAACCTCGGCCCGGCGGGCGTGACCCTGGTCATCATCCGCGACGACCTCGTGAAGGCGGGCGCCGTCGACATCCCGGCGATGCTCCAGTACCGGACGCATGCCGAGAACGACTCCTGCTACAACACGCCGCCGTGCTTCCCGATCTACGTGATGGGCCTGGTCTTCAAGTGGATCCAGAGCACGGGCGGCTTGGCGGCGATGCAGAAGCGGAACGAAGAGAAGGCCGGCAAGCTCTACAGCTACCTCGACGGCAGCAAGCTCTTCAAGGCGACCGCCGCCGGGGGTTCCCGCTCGCTGATGAACGTCACGTTCGTCACGGGGAACCAGGAGAGCGATGACAAATTCATCGCCTTCGCCAAGGAGCGCGGGCTGGACGGCCTCAAGGGGCATCGCAGCGTCGGCGGGATGCGGGCGAGCATCTACAACGCCTTCCCCGCCGAAGGGGTCGACGCCCTGATCACCGCGATGAAGGACTTCGAAGCCAAGTAGCCATCTTGCTCCTCCGAGATGAGCCATACACGGCGGCCGCAGACAGCGGCCGCCGTTTTTCTTTGCGCGGAGCACCCGCACGCGAGGCTCGAAGCCGAAACGGCGGCGTTGACGGACCACCGTCGCATCCACACACTCTCATGCGACGTTCATTCCAGGTTTCGTCGCCGCGTGCTCGTCGGCGATCGTCGAACCGAGTGGGAATCGCATGACGATGTCGTGGTCTCTTCGCGTGGCGGGAATGCTTCTCGCCACTGTTCTTCTGCTTGTCCGGACGACCTCAGCCGAAGAGGTCGTGCTCAACGGCCACCGGTTCTCGATCCCGGACGGGTTTTCGATCGAACAGGTCACGACGACCGACCTCGTCGAGCGGCCGATCACGGCGGACTTCGACGAACAGGGACACCTCTACGTCGCCGATTCGTCGGGTTCGAACGAGCCGGTCCAGCAGCAGTTGAAAGACCCGACGCACCGCATCATCCGGCTGAGCGATTCCGACGGTGACGGCCGGTACGACCGGAAGACGCTCTTTGCCGACCGGGTGATGTTTCCCGAAGGGACGATGTGGTTCGACGGCTCGCTCTATGTCTCCGCGCCGCCGAGCATCTGGAAGTTCACCGACCGTGATGGCGACGGCGTGGCGGAAGAGCGGACCGAGTGGTTCCAGGGGAAGACGCTCACCGGCTGCGCCAACGACCTTCACGGCCCGTATCTGGGGCCCGACGGCTGGATTTACTGGTGCAAAGGGGCATTCGCCGAGCAGACCTACGACCGGCCGGGCAAACCGCCGCTGGTGACCAAGGCCTCGCACATCCTCCGCTGCCGTCCCGATGGTTCGAAGATCGAATCGGTCATGACCGGCGGGATGGACAACCCGGTCGATGTCGCTTTCCTCCCGACCGGCGAGCGGTTTCTGACAACGACGTTCTTCCAGATGCCCGCCGGCGGGTTCCGCGATGGGCTGATCCACGCCGTCTATGGCGGCCTGTTCGGCAAGGTCCACGGGGTCCTCGACGGCCACCCGCGGACGTACCCCGACGTCCTGCCGGTCTTCGACCATCTCGGCCCCGCCGCCCCGTGCGGACTCCACCGGCTGGAGTCCGCAGCTTGGGATGAGCCCTACCGCAACAATCTCTTCGCCGCCTGCTTCAACCTCAAGAAGGTGACGCGTCATAAGGTCGTCGAAGCGGGTGGATCGTTCCGCAGCGAGACGTCCGACTTCGTCGTCTCGGACAACATCGACTTCCATCCGACCGATGTCCTCGAAGACGCCGACGGCAGCCTGCTGATCGTCGACACCGGGGGCTGGTACAAGCTCTGCTGCCCCACGTCGCAGCTCAGCAAGCCGGACGTCCTTGGCGCGATCTATCGCGTCCGTCCGAAGGGACTCGCTGTCCCGGCAGACCCGCGCGGTCTGCAACTCGACTGGAACGCCCCGTCGCCTGTCGAACTGGCGAAACGGCTGACCGACTCGCGATCAGCGGTTCGCCTCCGAGCGCGGCAGGCATTCCGCACCACTGGCGACGCCGGAACCGCCGCGCTCGCTTCTCTCGCGTCGCAGTCGTCCGCCGCAGCCGGCGAAGCGGTCTGGGCCGCTTCGTGGATCGAACAGCCTTCGGCGCGGGCGTTCGTCCGCGGCCACCTCCACCATGCGGACCCATCGGTCCAGCGGATCGCGCTGCACGTGGCCGGGGCCTGGAAAGACACGGAAGCCCGGGCGGACATCGCGGGGCTTCTCAAGAGCCCCTCGCCTGCCGTTCGCCGCGCGGCGGCTGAGACGCTCGCCCAATGCGGCGATGGCAATTCGACCGAGCCGCTGCTGACATCGCTGGCGTCTGTCGTGGCGGAGGACTGGGGAACGGTTCATGCTCACACGCTGGCGTTGATGGAGTGCGGCGATCTCCCGCAGATGCTCGCAGCCCTTCCGACTGCGGCCCCGACTGTCCAACAGTCTCTCCTGATGGCGATCGAGCAACGGGCGCCGGAACAGCTTCCAGTCGACGTGGTCGTCACTCTGTTGTCGGCTGGTGACACGTCTCTTCGTGATGCGGCCCGCTGGGTTGTGGCCCGTCACGCCGAGTGGGGGCCGCAGCTTGTCGCCCGGTATTCTGCCCAGCTTCGCCACCGTGACCTCTCCGACGCCGACGCGGCGAACCTCGTCCGGGACATGGCTGCACTCTGCCCGTCGACCTCGATCCAGAAGCTGCTGGCCGACCTGCTGATCGATACGACGGTCGAGTCCAAGACGCACGATCTCGTCCTGCGAATCATGGTTGCCGCCGGCCTGAAGCCGGCGCCGACTCCGTGGATCGACGCCGTCGTGACCGCCCTCGGTCGCGGCCCGGACCGAATCGGTCCCTCCCTGGAGGCGGTCCGGAGCCTGACGATCCCCAAGGATCAGATCGGCCGTGTCGCCGGAGCCCTCCGTACCGTGGCTGCAAACTCCGCGGCCACCCCGCCCCTCCGGCTCGAAGCGCTGGCCTCGATTCCTGGCGGCAGTGGCCCGGTCGCCGCTGATCTCTTCGAACTTACCGTCTCCTCCGCTGCAGGTGACGACGCCTCCGCCCGGTCGTGGGCCGTTCGGCTCCTGGGCGCGGCGGCTCTGAATCCTGAGCAGAAGCAGAAGGCGATCCCGCTGTTCCAGGAAGCGACGCCTCTGGAACTCGACCGGCTCGTGGGCCTCTACGGGGGAACGACCGACGACGCGCTGGCCCTGGCGGTCCTGAAGGGGGCCGAAGCCGCGGAGTCGTTCCGGTCACTCCGCGGGGATGCCCTGCGGGCGACATTTGCCAAATGCGGTCCGACTGTCGTGGCCGAGATTGACCGCCTGACGGAGAAACTCAACGCCGACTACGCCGTGCAGAAGGCTCGGCTGGAGACGACGCTCGCGTCGCTCACTCAGGCGGGCGGCGATGTCCGCCGCGGCCAGCTCGTGTTCACCAATCAGAAGCTCGCCTGCACCGGGTGTCACGCCATCGGCTATCGCGGCGGGAAGATCGGGCCCGATCTGACGCGGATCGGGCAGGTCCGGACCGAACGCGATCTTCTGGAAGCGATCCTGTTCCCGAGCGCGAGCTTCGTCCGCAGTTATGAGCCGATGCTGATCGTGACCGTCGACGGCCTCACGCACTCAGGCCTCGTGAAGAGCGAGACGCCGGAGGAGATCGTGCTGACGGTGAAGCCCGATCAGGAGGTTCGCGTCTCCCGCTCGCAGATCGAAGAGATCCGGCCGGGGACGGTCTCCATCATGCCGGCGGGGCTCGATCAGCAGCTCTCCCAGCAGGAACTGGCGGACCTAGTGGCGTTCCTTAAGGCGTGTCGCTGAGGCCTGAGCTGGAACCGCGTCCTCGTCGGCACGACTCTGCTGGCTCAAACCCAATGTAGAACCAGCGATGAGGACTCCTTCACGACACACCGCTTGCTTTGCAATCCCCGCGGGTTGGTGAAGGCGCATCCGGCAAGGTGTCCGCGTTTGGACACGCCCTCCTTCAGACATCTCTCGACGGCCAGGCCTCCGGCGGGCAAAGGGCCAAGAAAACAACACAGGCCCCTCTGCACTCCCCACCAGGGTGCCCCTGGACCCGGTGGGGTGGGGACAATGTTTGAGTCGATGCTTTGTCCCCATTGCTTGAACCCATCGGCGCACACCGATAGCTTCCCCTCACGCCTTCGCCACACGGCGCAGGCTCCAGCAGACGAAACCGTGAGGTGCTCCATGGTGCGATGGCGGTGGTTGGCGGCAACGGCAGGGACAGTCCTCTCAGCCGCGCTCGGTATGAACGCAGCAACAGCGCAGGACACGCTGAACTTCCCGATCCTGGGCGAAGTCATCCGGCACGACGGCGCCGTCGACAAGCTCCTCCCCAAGGACGCCAAGATCGAAGTCCTCGGCTCCGGCTTCGAATGGGCCGAAGGACCGGTCTGGGTGCCGGGCAAAGGGAACGAACCCGGCTTCCTCCTCTTCTCCGACATCCCCCGCAACTCGATCATGAAATGGGTCGAGGGCAAAGGGGTCAGCCTCTACCTCAAGCCCGCGGGCTACACCGGCGTCGTCGAGTACGGCGGCGAGCCGGGCTCCAACGGCCTCATCCTCGATCCCAAGGGACAGGTCGTCTGCTGCGAACATGGCGACCGCCGGCTCTCGGTCATCACGACCGGCGGCGGAAAGCGGACCCTCGTCGACAACTACGAAGGGAAGCGGCTCAACAGCCCTAACGACGCCACGTTCCATTCGGGCGGCGACATCTATTTCACCGACCCGCCGTACGGCCTTCCCAAGCAGTATGATGATCCGCGCCGGGAGCTCGATTTCTGTGGCGTGTACCGTGTGGCCAAGGATGGCAAGGTCACGCTGCTAACGAAGGAAATGACGCGGCCTAACGGCATCGGGTTCTCGCCCGACGAGAAGACCCTGTACGTCGCTCAGTCGGATCCCGCCGCGGCGGTCGTGAAGGCCTTTGCGGTCAAGGCAGACGGCACGCTCGGTGAGGGGAAGGTTCTGTACGACTTCACCGCCGATTTCAAGAAGGGGTGGCCCGGGTTGCCGGACGGTCTCGCGGTCGATGCTCAGGGGAACATCTGGGCGACCGCTCCGGGTGGCGTTTCGATTCTGACCCCTGAGGGGAAGCTGCTTGGCCGGCTGAGCACGGGGGAGCGGACGGCGAACTGCAAGTTCGGCGGACCGGACGGCAGCACGTTGTTCATGACGGCGGACATGTACATCTGCCGGATCAAGACGTCGACGAAGGCAGCGCGGTAATATAACCGTCCCTTACCGGGTCCAGGGGCACCCTGGTGGGGAGTGCAGAGGGGCCTGTGTTGTTTTCTTGGCCCTTTGCCCGCCGGAGGCCCTCTCGTCGAGAGATGTCTGAAGGAGGGCGTGTCCAAGCGCGGACAACGTGCCGTGTGCCCCTTTACCAACCCGCGGGGATTGCAAAGCCAGCGGTGTGGGTTGAGGGAGTCTTCAACGCAGGTACAACAAAGGGGACGTCCGTTGTTTACCACGGTTCCTCATAAAAGTGCCTCCGGCGGCAAGGGGGCGTGGCCCCCTTGACCCCAGGCTGCCGTAGCACGTTGGGTTTGAGGGAGCAGAGCCGTGCCGGCAAGGACGCCGGTCGAACCGACAAATGCAAACGGGACGAACCTCATCACGAGCGTTCGTCCCGTTTCGCTTTTGGACTCGCCAATCCGGTCAGCGGCCACCATCGCGGTAGACCCGGACTTCCCCTTCTTCATGCAGCGGATCGCTCTTGTGATCGTCGCTGTAGAGATCGACCTTCACGCGGGCGTTCCCTTCTTCAGCCGCCGCGAGGACGATGTCGAACTCCTGCTCGCCGCCAGGGGGAATCACGTCGAGGGCCGCGAAGTGGACCACGTTCCCCGCCGCCTGGTGCTGGACCGGCCCCTGGGCGTTGACAAACCGCAGGTGGCCGGGAACTTCAAACACGGTCTGAACGTTGGAAGCCGGAGCGGTCCCGCGGTTGCGGACACTGAGCCGCATCGAGACCTGCTCGCCGACCGCGACCGGGCCGTCCGGAACCACGTCGACCACGAGATTGCTGTACCCGGCGACATCGACCCGCGTGGCGATGTTCGCCTTGTTGCCACCGGCGTCAGCCACCTGCAGGGTGCCGTCGAACGTGCCGGGCTTCTTGGGGATCAGGTCGATCGGCAGCTCCATGTGCTCGCCCGGAGCGAGCTGCGGAATCCGCCAGGTGATCGTGCGGTTCTGCGGGTCCCACTGACCGCTGGAGAGCCGGCCGGTCGGCTCGAGATCGCGAGGCACATTCTCGACGACCTGCACGTCCCGCAGCGTGTCGAGCGACTGGTTCGTGACGGTGTTCGTGTAGCTGGCGGGGCGGCCGACAAACCGCTTCGCCGGACCAGTGCGGGCCACCTTGATCCGCGTGTCGATCACGCTGACCTGGACGGTCCGGGCGTCCTGCTCCTGATTGTTCGTCGAGACGATCACCTTGGGAGTCAGGACCCCCTGGGCGGTCGCGGCGACATGCAGCTCGACGTCCTTCGACTGCTTCGGGCTCAGATTCCCGATCTCGTACTCGAGATCGTTCCCGCCCGGATGCTGGAGTTCCTTCGGCAGCAGGGCCCGGATGAAGACTCCCTTGGCGAGTCCCTGTCCGGAGTTGACCACGCGGACGCGGAACACCGACTGCTCACCCACGATGATCTGCTTCGGAGCCTGAAGTTCGACCTTGAGCTCCGGAGCGGTCACGACCGTCGTGGCGGCGACTTCCGCCGCGAAGTTGACCGTGGCGACGCTGCCGATCGAGCCCGCCTGCGTCGGCGTCAGCTTGACCTTGATGCTCCGTTCTTCGCTCGGACGCATGTCGCCGAGCTTCCAGAAGAGCCGCTTGTCGGCGGTCTCGGCCTGCGGGATCGTCCCCTGGCAGGTCGCTCCGAGCGGAATGCGGTCTTCGACAACGACGCGATGGGCCGTGCTCTGGCCGACGTTTCGGACCTTGATCTCGTAAATCAGCGGTTCACCGACGACCGCCTCGGCGGGAGCGATCTTCTCGATCTTGATCTCCGGCTGCTGCGGTCCGGAGGCGACGGTGGTCGCGACCGTGCCGTCACCGACGAGATCGATGACCGGCTCGCGGCGGGGAGGCATCGTCCCGGCAGGTGAGAACGCGTTGGGATTCGGGTTCGTCTCGGCGGCGCCGGGACCAGGTCCGGGGGCCGGCGTGTTGGCCGGAAAGAGACCGCCGAAGTCCGAAACGTTGTTCGTCGCCGGCGGGGCGTTCCGCAGAGGATTCGCCGCGGGAGCCGGCGCGGCCGCGGGGGCGGTCGCCGGGGTCGGTCCGGGAATGGAGTTCAGCTCGGGGATCGCGCCACGGTTTCCGGGAAAGGCCGAGGGGGTGGCAGCGGGAGTTGGCACCGGAGCGCCGCCGAAGGGCTGCGGCTCGTTCCCCTGGATCGGAGGTGCGGACGGGTTCAGAGGAGCCGATGGCGGCGCGGTGAACGGAGCCGCTCCGCCGCTGAAGCCCGGCTCCGAGACCGGCACGGCTTTGGGGCCTGCTCCCGGAATGGTGGACCGGAAGGGAGCCGGCTCGCTCCGCTCCATCGGGGCCGCGCCGAAGGGCTGTGCTGCCGCGGGGGCCGCGGTCGGGTTCGGAGCATTGGCCGGCGTCGCGGCGGGGGGCTGAGCGAAGAGGTCACCGGCGAACGGATTTCCTCGGCCGGCAGCCGGAGTCGGCTCGGCCACACCGGCGGCCGGAGTGATCGGCCCGCCTGCGGGGGTGAACTGTTCGGATGGCGGAGCGATGGCGGTCCGGGTCAAGTTTCCGGTCGATCCCGACGGTGCAATCGTCGGCAGGGCGGCGGCCGCCGCGTTGGCCGCGGGGTCGCGCTGGGAGAACGGATTGGCGAGCTCCGGAGCAGGAACCGGAGAGAGGGCCGGCGTCGCCGGACCGTTGTTCGCCGTCGGAATCGAGGAACGGCTCCGGGCGGGGCGGATCTCCGGGAGTTCGTTCTGAACCTGCTGGATTTCCTGCGGGACGGCTGCCAGGGCGTCGGCAGCGGGGGCCTGGCCGGCGGCGGCCTGCGCGGAGACCGGCTCGCTCTGTCCGCCGATGTCGGGCAGGAACAGATCCTCGGCGACGTGGCGGGGCCGGGCCGACTTCTCCGGGACTTCCATCAGGACCGGTCCGGGATGGCCGGACGGGAGAGCGGTGAGCTTGTTGTCCGCCGCACCGGCGACGGGGCCGGCTTCGTCGGAGCTGGCCACGAGGTCGATGACCTCGCCCGAGTTGGCGGCAGCCCGCTTGGGGGCCGTCTTCGGAGCGGGGGTGTCGGCGAGATCGGCCCACGGGTTTCCGGCATTGGCGGCGGCGGACTTGAGCTCGTCCTTCGGAGCGACCGCCAGGGACTCTTCACCGACGACGGCCGCGGCGGGAGCGATTTCCTTTGCCTTCGCCTTCCGATCGCCAGCCCAGTCGAGGCCGGCATCGGTCACGGTGCCGGCGGAGTCAGCCACCGCCAGGAGGTCCTTGTCCGAGGGCTCCGCGTCGGCCGAAGCCGGTTCGCCGGAGAGGACTTCGTTCTGCGGAGGAGGCTCGTCGGCGCTTCCGAGCGTGGCCGCTCCGGGAAGGGCCAAGGGCGAGGTCTCTCCGAGCTCAGCCTTCGCCGGAGGAATATCAACGGAGGTAATTCCGACCGGATCCGCGGTGGTCAGAGCGTCGGCTGGCTCCCCTTGAATGCCGGGGTCGAGCTCGCCGAACTTGCCGGGGTCGATGGAGGTGGTCGCCAGGTCCCGCTGGACGTAATAGACGCCGCCGCAACCGACTCCAATCACTCCGGCGAGCGCAGCAGATTTCCAGATGGCGGCGATCATGTGGGACATCCTTTCCCCTGTTGCCGGAGCGAATCATCCTGTCTCGCTTCCCGCGGCATCCCGCCGTCGGAAAGGGGTTCCTGGCGTGCGCATCACCTCCGCACGCCGAAACACGACTCCGGCATCTTTGTGTCATAACAGAGTCGAAAATCTGCGGAAAGGGGAGTTCCTCTCGACGCTACCTTTCGCGTTCGTCCCGCACTCCGGAACCACCCGGAGGTGGCCTTCTCCGCGATCCGGTTCCTGCAAGAATGCCGGAGAGCGCCTCCCGGCCCGTCTCCCGTCCTCTGTCGCAGCCTCCTTTGCCTACGCCCCAGTCCCCGCCGTCCCCCTGGATCAAGCTCTGCGGATGGAACCGTCCCGAGGTGCTGAGCGAAGTCGTCGCCGCCGGGGTCTGGCCGGACGCGGTCGGGCTGAACTTTTACAAACCCTCGCCGCGCTATCTTTCCCCCGACGGGGCTCGGGACGCCATCCGCCGTCTCCCCGAAGCGATTGAGGCGGTCGGACTCTTCGTCGACACCCCTCCCGCCGAGATCGCGTCGAGCGCGACCGCGCTCGGGCTCCGGACGCTCCAGCTCCACGGCGACTACACGGTCGACGACCTGACCGCGCTCCGCCTCTTCCAGCTCATCCGGGTCTACCGGCTCGCGGGGAACGACCTCGCTCCGGTGGCGGAGGATCTCCGGGCCTGCGAGCGGGCGGGAGTCCGGCCGTGGCGGTGCCTCGTCGAGCCAAAAGTCGATGGAGCCTACGGCGGCATGGGAGAGGTCGGTCCGTGGGATGTCTTGCGGAGTTGGGATGCGTCCTGGCCGCCGCTGATCCTGGCGGGAGGCCTGACCCCCGAGAACATCGCGGACGCTATCCGGACCGTCCGTCCCTGGGGGGTCGACACGGCCAGCGGCGTGGAAGTCCGCCGCGGCGAGAAAGACCCCGCGCGAGCCCGCGCCTTCATCGAGACTGCCCGCTCGGCCCTCTAACCGAACGGCGACTGTGCCGCTGAGCGATCGTCGTTCTCCGTGTTTTCGCAGCCCGATGGAGAGGCATTGAAACACAGAGGCACAGAGGACGCCGAGGAAGAAACGCGCGCGGCGTCACCGATGAACACGGATGGACACAGATCAAGGCCGGGATGCTCGACGCTTCAGGGCTTCCGGCGGAGCAGTGAAGACGACCGGACAGGCACTCTCGCGGAGGATGTCCACTCCGGAGGTTGGCACTTCTCTGTGTTGACTGCGCCTCTGTGTTTCCCAACTTCGATCGGACTTTAGCCGCAGGGGGCGTAGCGGCGGACAATCTCCCGCGCGCTCCGCAGGCCGTCGACGGCCGCGCTCACGATCCCTCCCGCATACCCCGCCCCTTCGCCGACGGGATACAGGCCGGCAAAGCCCGGGGTCTCTCGCGTCGTCAGATCGCGATCGATCCGCACCGGCGCGCTCCCCCGCATCTCGGGACCGACGAGCGTCGCGTTCCGCAGGAAGTCGCCGCGCCACTTCCGGTCCATGACCGGCAGCCCCTTGCGGATCGCTTCGACGACCACCGGCGGCAGCACCGCCGACAGGTCCGCCGTTCGCGTTCCCCGCTCGTAGGAGGAAGGCAGGACCGAGTTCGGATCGGGCGAGCGTCCCTGCAGAAAATCCTTGGCGGACTGAATGGGACACTCGTAGTTGCGTCGGCCGAGCTCGAAGGCGACCGCTTCGTAGCGCCGTTGAAGCTCGACCCCGGCGAGCGGGTGATCGCTCCCGAACTCCTCCGGCTCGAGCGTCACCATGAGGCCGCTGTTGGCGAAGGGCGTATCGTGCCGCGAGTTACTCATGCCGTTCGAGCAGAACTGATTGGGCTCGGAGACGCTCGGGATCACGATCCCGCCGGCACACATGCAGAAGGAGTAGAGGTCCCGCGTCCCCTTCGCCTGCAGCGAATAGTCCGCGGCGCCGAGGAGTTCCGCGTAGTGCGGATGGCCGTACTTCCAGCGGTTCACCTGCTCCTGCGGCTGTTCGATCCGCAGGCCGAGCTGAAACGCCTTCTGGCGGAACGGCACCCCCTGGTCGTAGAGCCGCTGGTAGGTATCGCGGGCGCTGTGCCCGATGCCGAGGATGACGTGCCGGCAGGGCAGGAGGCCGCTCGATGTCTCGAGTCCCGTGATCCGGCCTTCGCTGACCTGGATCCCTTCCATGCGGTGATGGAACCGGTACTCGCCGCCGAGGGCCTCGATCTTCCGCCGGAAGTTCCGGCAGATCATCGGCAGCTTGTTGCTCCCCAGGTGTGGGCGGTGTTCGTAGACCAGGGACTCACGTCCGCCGCAGGTCACGAAGGCCTCCAGGACCCAGTCGACATCGCTGCCGGTCATCCGGCAGGTCAGCTTGCCGTCGGAGAAGCAGCCCGCTCCCCCTTCGCCGAACAGATAGTTGTCCTCGTTGTCGTGCGGCCCGCCGGAGTCGAAGGCCCGGATCGCCGGGACGCGCTCCTTCACCGGCGCGCCGCGTTCGAGAATGATCGGCCGATACCCCTTGAGCGCGAGGTAGTACCCCGCCAGCAGTCCCGCCGGGCCGGAGCCGACGACGACCGGCCGCTCCTCGGACGGACCCGCGCCGGGAGCTGGATCGTCAAAGTTCTCGGGGGCGTAAGCGACGATCTCATGATCCCGCCGGACCTTTCCGAGCACGCCCGGTTCGTCCGGCAGGTCGGCGACCGCGGAGTAAACGAACTGGAGGTCGTAGCGGCTGCGGGCGTCCAGGCTCTTGCGGAGGATCCGCCAGCGGGAGATCTCCTCCGCTTTGACGCCGAGGCGGCGGGCCAGCTCGCGAGGAATGGCGGCTTCGGACTCCTCGACAGGGAGCCGGAGATTGTTGATGCGAAGGGTCATGCGGCGGCCTGAACGAATGCCTGGCTGGCGTTGCCAGGGATTGACGGCGTCTCGGAGTGAGGAACGGCGGGCCGCACAGTCTACGGCGCCCGGACTCTGCATCCAGCGAAAAAATCCGTCAGTGTTTCAGCTTCTGGACCCAGACCGAGCAGTGGGCGTGGCGGAGGACGTTGTTCGAGACGCTTCCGAGGAAAAACCGCGAGATCGGGTTGCGGGCCCGGTCGCCGATCACGACCAGGTCGGCGTGCCACGATTCCGCCTTCTCCAGGATGTCGTGGGCGATCTGGGCCCCCTCGACGATCTCGGTGGTGACATTCGGCGTGACCCGCTTCAGTTCCGTCTGCGTCCATTCGACGTGCTCCTTGAGCCGCCGCGTCTCGTTGCTCCACAGCCCTCCCATCGTCTGGACGATGTCCATATGCGAGGGGTTGATGGTCGACTGGACCGACAGCACAAGGACCTGAACCCCTTCGCCCAGCGGGAGAGCGGCCATGCTGCGGACGGCCGCCTGGGAGAGGTCCGAACCGTCGACGGCGATCAGGATCCGCTGAAACGGGATCGTCTGTTTGGCCGCCTCGTCCGGCTCGCCGGTCCGGACTACGAGGACGGGACACGACGCGTGATGGCAGACGTACTCGGAGACGCTCCCCAGGAGAAACCGCTTGACGGCCGAGGCTCCGCGGGCGCCGAGGACGATCAGGTCGGCGTGGGACTGTTCGGCAGCCGAGACGATCTCGGTCCCAGGATCGCCGATCCGCAGTTCGGTCGTGACGGTGTCGCAGATCGGCTGGAGAGCCTCCGCTTCCGCGGCGACGCGGTGGGCGACTTCCTGCTTCTGGTAGGTGCGGGCCTCTTCGAGGAGGGCTTCTTCGATCGCCAGTTCCGACATGGGGATCGGAAGGCTGGTCACCGAGACGAGTCGGACGGCCGGTTTCTCAGCCAGGGGGAGTCGCTGGATGGCCGCCTGCGCGGCGCGGGCGGAGGCGGAACCGTCGGTGGCGGCAACGATGTGGAACATGAATCCCCCGTGGTGTGTTTCGGTCCCCGCATCCTAACGTGCGGGGGGCGGATGATCACCTGGGGCTGAGGCGCCCCCACCGATGAGGTAAAGCGAGTTCCGACACCCTCCTCGCCGACACAGCAGGCGCGGTTTCCGCCCCAATGCCCCCGCGGGAGGGCGAGGCTCCCGCCGAGCCGCAACGGTGGCAACCCCCGCCAGGGCCCGCCCTGGACCGGGTAGCGGTTAATCCATCTGCGGCGATTGCGTATCTCACTGTATCGATCTGGTCGGCAGGCTGCCGGTCCGCTCCGGACACGGGCTTCGACCATCCTCCCGGGGGACCTCGCGATGCGCCGACTTGGAATGCCACTTCTTCAACTCTCTCTCCTCCTCCTCGCGGGAAGCGCCGCCCTCGCCGGCGAGTTCAAGAAGCCAATCACGAAACCCAAATACGATCCCAGCGCGCCCCGCGTCGGCCTCTTCGACGGTCTCGACGCCAAGAGCCTCGACGCGGAACTCCGCCCGAAGAACGAATTTGGCGGGAACCTCTTCATCCGAAATCTGACTGACAAGCCCATCACCGTCGAACTCCCTGACGCCATCGTCGGCGTGCAGGTCCACCCGCAGTTCTTCCTCGGAGTCCAGGGCGGGAACGGCTTTGGCCAGCAGCAGGGACAGGGGAACGGGAATGGCGGCGGCATGGGAATGGGCATGGCCGGAGCCAACCAGAGCGTGGGGGGAGGAGCGGGGAACGGGCAGGGGCAGGGACAGAACTCCGCCGGCCTCGGCCTCTTTTCGATTCCGGCGGGCGAAGTGGTCCGCCTGCCATTCGCCTCGGTCTGCCTCGAACACAGCAAGCCCACCCCGACCGCCCGTAACCAGTATCGCCTGGTCCGTCCCGAGTCGTACTCGGACAAGCCGGAGCTCGCCGCCATCTGCCGTGCCGCGGCCGACAGCGATTCTGACCGCCTGACCGTCCAGGCCGCCGCCTGGCACACCGTCTCCGGACTCTCCTGGGACGATCTCGCGAAGAAGACGTACGACCAGGCTGCCGCCGCCGACACTCCCTACTTCAAGCCGGCGCAGCTCAAGGCCGCGCGCGATCTCGTCGCCAAGGCGAGCCGGCCCGCTCCGGCGGCCCCGAAGTCCGTCGCTTCGGAAGCGGTCGTCTCGACGGCCCGTTAGGACAGCCAGGAGCGGAGTGCATTCGGTGAGTGGTGCACGGCAGACGGATGGAGTGAACCAGGGTCCAGGGGCACCCTGGTGGGGAGTGCAGAGGGGCAACGCCCCTTTGCCCGCCGGAGGCCTGGCCGTCGAGAGATATCTGAAGGAGGGCGTGTCCAAGCGCGGACAACGTGCCGTATGCCCCCCCACCAACCCGCGGAGATTGCAAAGCAAGCGGTGAGGTGTGAAGGAGTGCTCATAGCTGGTCCCACAAAGGGGACGTCCGTTGTGTCCCATGGTTCCTCATGGAAGTGCCTCCGGCGGCAAGGGGTTGCCCCCTTGACCCCGGCTGCCGTCGCACATTGGGTTTGAGCAAACAGAGCTGTGCCGGCAAGGACGGGCTTTGAGATGCCAGCATCGGCCTTACTCCTCGACCGACCATCAGTCGGCGAATGCCCCCCAAGCAGCCCGCTCCAACAGTCAATGCATTCCGGCTGCAGCGTGTTACAGTACCCCGCGACGGACTCTGCAACACCTTCGGCCGGTGCTCGATGCGCAAGGAAGATCTGTTTGAGCTTCTGTTCACCACGGGCCTGCCGATCGTTCTCATCGGACTGGTCTGGCTCCTCGTCATCGCCTACCGCGTCTCGCTGCGATGGGGTGTCGTTACGACGCTCCTCTATCCGGCCATGATCCTGCCGCACACCATCCGGCACTGGCCGCGGACTAAACCGGCCGCGCTGACGATTCTCTTCGGTCTCCTGCTCATGACCGCTCCGGCCGCCTACACGCGGCTGGTCCCGGTTGACCTCGGCGAATACGACCAGGTCGTCAGCGGCGAGCGGCACCTCACGCTGACCGGCTGGAACAAGACCGACTACTCCGCCATCGCCGCCCGGTCCGACACAGTCGTTCTTCAGATGGCCAACGCCGACGTCACGGACGACACGCTTAAGTATCTGGAGCCGCTGGCGAGTCTCAAGGAGCTGGACCTGAGCGACACCAAGGTCACGGACGCCGGGCTGCAGCGGCTTCGCAAGAACTCCAAGCTGGAAACGCTGCGCCTCGCCCGGACTTCCGTGACCGATGCAGGCCTCTCGACCCTCGAAACGCTCCCGGCACTGAAGCAGCTCGATCTGACCGGAGCCAAAGTGGCCCCCGAACGACTCCAGAAGTGGATGCAGGAGAACCCGGAACGAATGGCGATCTGGTAACGGCTCGTCAAGTTGCTGGATCGCCCGGAACTTTCTCCCACCGGACAACGTCTGTCTCTCAACCCCAGTGGACTCCCCCCCCATGTCCCTGACTCTCAACCTCGCCGCGACCGGCCGCGACTATTCGAACGCCCGGTACTTTGCCACCGCCTGCGATCTGGCCTATCTGCCAGAAGCGGCCGGCCGGGACCAGTATCAGAGCGAACTCGGACTCGCCGCCAAGCTGATCTCCGTGGACAACACGCAGGTCTACGTCGGCAGCAACGACAGCGCGATCGTCCTGGCCTTCCGCGGGTCGGAGTCCCCGTCGTCGCTCGACGGGTTCAAGGACTGGCTGCTGACGAACGCCAAGAACTTTCTCGTGATCCCGGACGGTCGGGCCGGGACCGATTTCATTGCGGCGGGCGTCGGGGCCCGGTTCCACCGCGGCTTCCTGGAAGCCCTCGAAGAGATCTGGGCTCCCCTGCTCGCCGAAGTGAAGTCGCTCCACACCCAGAAGCGGCGTCCCGTCTGCGTCACCGGTCACAGCCTCGGCGGTGCTCTCGCCCTCGTCGCCGCCTGGCGGCTCCAGCGGCAGTTCATCCCGATCCATGTCGTCTACACCTTCGGCGCCCCGATGATCGGGAACGAAGCGGCCTCGGCGGCCTACGCGAAGACCTTCCCGAACAAAGTCTTCCGCTTCGTCGACGAGCGGGACATGGTCCCCCTCCTGCCGACGGTGAGCCTGTTCAGCAACGAATACAACCACTGCCAGATGGAAGTGATGCTGAAAGCGGCCGCGGCCAGCGGCGTCGCCGCGGGCGTGATGCAGGAACTCGCCCAGAAAACCCAGGACGGGCTCCTGAACGCCACGATCGTCGATGAATGCTGGGGCCGCCTCCGCAGCGGCGTCGACTGCCACCTGATGAACAACTACCTGGCCCGGATCGGGGAACTCTGCTGAGGAGACCGGCATGACGGCGAACCTGTGGAGGAGACGCTTGCGGCACGTCCGCTGTCCGCGTGCTTCTCAACTCGTTGCCTGGTGTTGCTTCCTCATCATCGCCATCGACCGGCCAGGCCTCATCGCGGTCGCCGGCGACCCGGAGATAGACCGCCGCGCAAGCGCTCTCGTCGATCAGCTTGTTACGAGAGAGCGGACGCTTGCCTCCGACCGCAGTTATGTCGTGCTCAGTGGAAGAAGTCGGCATCCGACCGACTTCCTTCCTCTCGCAGACAGAACGACTGTGAAAGCGGGGGATGTCGTCCCAAAGGACGACGCCGTTCTTGCACTGATTCGTCTGGGAGCAGACGCGGTTCCTGCCCTTGTCGCTCATCTGGACGACAAGCGACCGACGGAGATCGGACCATTCTCGGTCCGATGCTTTCAGAAATCGCTCGACTGGAATACGAAGTCGAGATCGGACATCCCGCTCTGGGAAGAGACGTCTTTCGTTGCACCAGAGCCCCGATCGCCAGCGCGCGATGGCTATCGCCTGACCGTCGGCGATCTCTGCTACGAGGTTCTGGGACAGATCGTCAATCGCGACTACGACTGTGTCATCTGGTCGTTGATGAACTATGACATCTCCTCGCCCGGCCAGTCGTCGATGATGCGGGACCATCTGAAGAAGACGTGGGGGGCGCTGTCTCGCGAGCGACATCGCCAATCTTTGGTCTCCGACTTTCAGCTGGCCGATAGTCCCCGACGGCGACAGGGTGCCTATTGTCGACTGGCCTTCTACTACCCGGAAGCGGTCGAGAGGGTGGTTCTCGATGAACTCCAGAAGCCGCCATACCGCAGAGAAAAAGGCGACGGGGACGTGTCGCCTCACCCCCTTTCAACGAGGGCGGAGCAGGCGGACTTCATCCGTCAACTCACACGCGACCAGAGCCGACTCATCGGCGATCGCGTCAACGAGATTCTTCAAGCCGCCACTGATGACGATGGGGAATTGATTCCGGCCTGTCTGCATTGCCTCGCCAACAGGGGTTACGGCGACGTTCTCATTCGCTGTCTGGAGCGTGTCGATCCTCGCGGGGTGGTATCGAACCACTTTGACGTGGCCGTCGTCGCGGCCTGCGCCACGTCGCATGATCCGCCGGTCCGCGAAAGGCTGCGCCGATTCGCGATCGCAACGGACAACGGCACTTTCTTTGTGAAGGCTCTGGACGCCTTTGATTCGGGTGACGGGCCGGCCGTGATCGCGCACGGGAGGCTTCTGCTCAGCGCTCTGCGTAAGGATGAAGTCGACAGAGAGGGCGTGTTGTCGGCCATCGTGGCTCGCTACCCGAACGAGTCCTTGCCCTTGACGGCCGAATACCTGAAGGACGGGGCGATCAATCGAATTTGGAACGTCTGCGAGGATCTCGCGCGTCCGACCGATCGGAGATTCCTGCTCCTCGAGGCCTACTTGGACGACAGAGGGGAGTACGTCAAGGGTCGTACGGTTGCGGGCATGGTGGCGTACTCGATGGCCAAAACGATCCCGGATCTAGAGGACGCTGTCGATGGGCTGGAAGAGCCTGGCCCCGAAGTCATCGAGAAGCTCAAGCAACACTGCCGCGACTTGCGAACGACCGCGCTCGACGAGGCGGCCATCGACGTCCCTGTCGCGGACGAGTGAGATTCAAAGCGGCTACGAACGATCGTCAACGAGTGTCGAGGCCGCCTCCGCAGCGGCGTCGACTGCCACTTGATGAACAAGGACCTCGCCCGGATGGGGGAGCTCTGCTGAGGACCACGCCATGGAAACGAACTGGTTGCCGCGAGTGATTCGACTCAAATTCGTTGGCTCCGCGTGGGCTGCCGCCAGTCGCCTTGCCGCTGTGGTGGCTGTGAGCTTCCTGATCGTCCTTCTGCCACACCGTGCGATCGGAGGGGACGACGTTGAGAAGTGGATCGACCAGTTGGTCGCGCGAGAGTCGACAATCGCTCCCACTGGCTTGTTCAACTTCCTGGCATGGGGAGTAGAGCCGGCAACGGACTTTCTCCCGTTGAGGGAGGATCACGAACCACCGTCAGGAGGAGCTGAGAACGAAGGCGATCCCGCCTTGAAGCTGATCAAGCTCGGTCCGGCCGCGATTCCGCTCTTACTGGCGCACCTTGACGACGATCGGCCAACTGGCGTCGGGCCATTCGGAAGGGTTTACCTTTCCGATTATGTCGACATGAACAGTCGGTCGGGGATCGATAGACCGTTGCGAGAAGGCAAGCGGCTGTCGTCCGTTCCCGACTCGAATGAGCCGCTTAACGGCCTGAATTTGACTGTTGGCGACCTGTGCTTTGAGGTCCTGGGGCAGATTGTCAATCGGGAGTATGGTTGTGTCTTTCAAGCATGCATGCACTGCAGCGTCGTGTCGCCGGGACGGTCCGCCGTGATACGGGCCCATCTCAAGAAATCGTGGGGCGGAATCTCCAGTGAGGGACACCGCGAGTCGCTGCTCCGCGACCTTCGAGCGCCCGACTCGGCCGAACGGCAGCGCGGAGCCTACTATCGCCTGGCCTATTACCACCCGGAGGCTGTTGAGCCCGCCGTTCTCGACGAGCTTCGTCGGCCGTACTACTCACGCGCGGATATTCGTGACTTCTGTCAGGACAGTCTGTTCACGGAAGGGGACCGGGAGACGAGACGGAAGCGAGTCACTGACTATCTCCTGAGTCGCAACGAGACATACAGTCGCGGGCTCCAGCGAGAGCTGTGGCACGAAGCGCTTGAGCGGCGGATCTCTGCTGGTGCCGAGGACGCTCAAGCGGCAGAGGTAGCCCGTGAGGTTCTGGTGGATGTGTTCGGGGAGGTCATCGGCCGGGATTCCTACGACCGGTCTCTCGAATCGGACACGACGAGTGAAAGCCGATCTGAGTTCATCGCGTCCCTGACCCACGATCGAAGCCGTGCGATCGGCAACATGGTAGCGGGCCTGCTTGAGAGCGAACCGGAGAACAACACGATCGCTGCAGCATGTCTCCGGTGCCTCGCGAATCGCGGCTATCCTGATCTGCTGACACGGGCCATTGACCGACTCAAGCCCGATGTCTTCGACGACCTCCCAAGCGATCTGTCGATCCTGGTTGCCTGCGCGACATCCCGTGACGAGGGAGTTCGAAAGCGACTTGAGGAGCTCGCTCTGACAACAAACCAGGGAGCCTACCTGGTTGCGGCAATGGGAGCTGTGGCGAAGGAGAACGATGGTCGATTGCTGGAGCGGGCGGTCGCCTGGCTCGATGACTTCCCCCCCGACAAGGCAGAGGAACTGGGCGTCCTCCGCGCCGTTTCAGCGAGATTCCCCGACCAGTCTCTGGCCATTACTGAGCAATACCTGAAGACTCGATCTCCGGCGCGAGTCGCCGCTGTCTGTGAAGACATCGACGACGAATCGGATAGCCGAATACTGCTTCTGAAGCCGTTTCTGGACGATCGGCGGCCGGCGGTCTATCTGTCCGACGATCTGGAACTGCGAGACGTTGTTGCCAGAACGATGTCGTCCTTCGTTGACGACGTCGTCTACTCCTCCCAAGACTCTGAAGAAGAACGAGCGTTGACGATTCAGAAACTCTGGGCACACTACGAAGGACTTGCGGCGCAACACGAGAACGAGCCCGCAGAAGTGCCGGCAGCCGCGACCAAGTGACCTGAGCCTACTGCTGCCGCGAGGCCGTCTTCGTCAGCCCGAAGCAATAGAGCCACTCCTGACGTCCCGGCCCTTCGCCGTCGCCGACTCGCAGGAAGATCTGGCCGCCGCAGATGGCCGGGCTGGCGAAGGCTGACTTGCCGATCGTGTTCTCGGCGACGAGCTCGAACTTCTCGGGATTGGGCCGAAAGACGTACATCGTCCCCGCTTCGTTCGCCCAGTAGATGTTGCCGCCCGCCAGGACGGGCGAGGCGCTGACCGGGCCGGAGAGGCGCTGTTTCCATTGCTCCTTGCCCGTTTCGCCGTGCCAGCAAAACAGGACGCCGTTTCCGTTCAGGCCGTACAGGTGGCCGTCGTGGACGAGCAGCGACTGCTCGTAGAGCTTCTGGTTGTTCGACCACAGGACGGTGTTCGAACCGTCCGCCCGGATCGCGATCGTCTCGGACTTCGGAAAGCCGCCGCTGGCGAAGACGGTGTCCCCCTCCCAGACCATCGTCCCGCAGGTGGCGAAGGTCGTCCCCTTCGTGGCCCAGTTCGGCTTGCCGCTGTGCGGGTCGTACGAGGCGACGAACTCCTGCCCGCTGATGAGGAGCTGGTCCTTCCCCGCCACGTTGCCGACGACAGGCGAGGAGAACGACATGAGCGGCAACCGCTTGCTCCGCCACGCCTGCTTGCCAGTCTTGCGGTCGAGGGCCGTGATGAAGCTCTCGCCGTCGTACTCCGAGGCGATGATGACCGTCCCCTGGTAGATCAGCGGCGAGGGGGCGTAGCCGTACTCGTACTTCTTCGGACGAAACGCCGCGACCTTCTTCTTCCAGAGGATGTTCCCGTCGAGATCGAGCGCGACGGCGGCGACCTGGTCGTGGTGGTAGAACGTCGCGAAGAGCCGCTCGCCGTCGCAGGCGATCGTCGGGGTCGCCTCAGTGTTCTTGGCGTGGTTGTTCTCGGGGAAGGCCCCCTTGTTGACGTCGACCTGCCACAGCTCCTTGCCGGTGGCCCGGTCAAGCGCCAGGACGGCGTGCCGCTCTTCCTTTTCATAGGCGGTCGTCAGGTAGATCCGGTTGCCGACGACCGTCGGCGACGAGTGTCCACGACCGGGGACCGCTGCCTTCCAGAGCATGTTCTCGCCGTCGCCGAACTTCGTCGGCACCGGTGTCTCGGTGGCGACGCCGTTCCGCGACGGTCCCCGCCACCAGGGCCAGTCCGTCTGGGCGTTGAGCTTCGGGAAGTCACCGATCCCCTTCTCGTCGGCGGCCGGTGCGGCTGTCGCCGCGAGGCAGGTCAGGACCAGCGAGAGCAGCACCGCCGCGAGCCGGAGAGGCATGGCGAAGGACCTTTCGGAAGGAGTGACCTGCCGCGGCAGGGGTTACCGCGTCAGCGGACGGTACTTGATCCGGTGCGGGGTGTCGGCGTCGATGCCGAGCCGCTCGTGGCGCTGGATCTCGTACATCTTGTAGTTCCCCTCGAAGTACACGACGCGGCTGTCCCCTTCAAAGGCGAGGATGTGAGTCGCGATCCGGTCGAGGAACCAGCGGTCGTGGGAGCTGACCATGGCGCAGCCGCCGAAGTTGGCGAGACCTTCTTCGAGCGACCGGAGCGTGTCGACGTCGAGGTCGTTCGTCGGTTCGTCGAGGAGGATCAAGTTGCCGCCGGACCGGAGGAGCTTTGCCAGGTGCACGCGGTTCCGTTCCCCTCCGGAGAGGTCGCGGACGAACTTCTGCTGGTCGGAGCCTTTGAAGTTGAACCGACCGCAATACGACCGGGCGTGGATCTTGGCCTTGCCGATCTCCAGCATGTCGTCGCCGCCGGAGATTTCTTCGTAGACGGTCTTCGTTCCGCTAAGGGCGTCGCGGAACTGGTCGACGAACGCCAAGTCCACGCTGTCGCCGATCCGGAGCGAGCCCGACGTCGGCTGCTCCTGTCCCATGATCATCTTGAACAGGGTCGTCTTGCCCGCCCCGTTCGGCCCGATCACGCCGACGATCCCCCCGCGAGGGAGGTCGAAGCTCAGGTTTTCGAACAGCAGCCGGTCGCCGAACGCCTTGGAGATTTTCTCCGCCCGGACGACCAGTTCACCCAGCGGCTTTGTGACCGGGATCTGGATGTCAGCGGCGTCGTCGCGACTATCGTACTGCTGGGCCTGGAGTTCTTCGAACCGTTGCAGACGGGCCTTGTTCTTTGTCGCCTGGGCCTTGGGCGACATCCGGACCCACTCCAGTTCGCGCTTCAGCAGCTTCTGTCGCTTGGACTCCCGCTTCTCTTCGACGGCGAGGCGGGCCTGCTTCTGCTCCATCCAGGAGGTGTAGTTCCCTTCGAACGGATGTCCCTTGCCGCGGTCGAGTTCGAGGATCCACTTGGCAACGTTGTCGAGGAAGTACCGGTCGTGGGTGATGGCCACGACGGTCCCCGGGAACTCTTCGAGGAACTTTTCGAGCCAGCCGACCGACTCCGCGTCGAGGTGGTTCGTGGGTTCGTCCAGGAGGAGGAGGTCGGGCTTCTGGAGGAGGAGCTGGCAGAGGGCGACGCGGCGTTTCTCACCCCCGGAGAGGTTTTCGATCAGCGCGTCTGGCGGCGGCAGGCGCATGGCGTCGCTGGCGATTTCGACGGTGCGGTCGATGTCCCAGAGGTTCTGGTGGTCGATGGTGTCCTGGACGCGGGTCTGTTCTTCGAGGAGTTTTTCCATCTCCGCCGGTTCGAGCGGTTCGCAGAGTTTTTCGTTGATCTGGTTGTAGCGGTCGAGGATGGCGCGGGATTCGGCGACCCCTTCCTGGACGCACTCCTCAACCGTCTTCTTGGGATCGAGTTTCGGTTCCTGGGCGAAGTAGCCGACGCGGATTCCCTTGGCGGGGCGGCAGGTCCCCATGAAGTCCTTGTCTTCGCCGGCCATGATTTTGAGGAGGGTACTTTTCCCTGCTCCGTTGCCGCCGATGACGCCGATTTTGGCTCCGGGGTAGAAGGCGAGCCAGATGTTGTCGAGGACGACTTCCTCGTCGTACATCCGGGTGAGACCCTCAATGGTCATGATGTATTGTGCAGACATGCCGCGCGACTCGCTTCCCGATCGGACTTTGCTGTTCGAAAGCGGGTATTCTAGGTGGCGTCGCGTGAAGATCGAAGCGTGGTGTCGGGCTGGGCGGATACGGGGAACTTGGCATCGTTGCTGAGCGGCTGTTTCGAACCGCGTCCATGCCGGCACGGCTCGGATAGCTCAAACCCAACGTGCGACGGCAGACTGGGGTCAAGGGGGTCTCACCCCCTTGCCGCCGGAGGCATTTTCGTCGCGGAGCCGTGGGACGCAGCGGATGTCCCCTTTGTGGTACCGGCTATGAGGACTCACCGCTCGCTCTGGAACCCCCGCGGGTTGCTGAAGGCGCATCCGGCACGGTGTCCGCGTTTGGACACGTCCTCCTTCAGACATCCCTCGACGGCCAGGCCTCCGGCGGGCAAAGGGCCAAGAAAACAACACAGGCCCCTCTGCACTCCCCACCAGGGTGCCCCTGGACCCGGGGTGATGTTGCACCCGGCATAAAAAAAGCGGCCGCGAGTAGGCTCGCGGCCGCCACCAGTCGCTACTGCGAGAAGTCGACTACCCGAGCTTAACCGTCACGGTCTTGAGCTCCGTGTACAACTCCAGCGCCGCTTCACCGTTCTCACGCCCATGACCAGACATCTTGAACCCGCCAAACGGCGTGCTGCTGTCCACAATGTGGTAACAGTTGACCCACACCGTCCCCGCCTTCACGTGCTTGGCATAAAGGTGAGCCTTGTCGATGTCCTTCGTCCAGATCGCGGCGGCCAGGCCGTAGTACGTCTGATTCGCCCGGGTGAAGACCTCTTCGGCACTCTTGAACGGCAAGACACTGACCACGGGGCCAAAAATCTCATCCTTGGCGATCGCCATGTCGTCCTTCACGCCGTCAAAGATCGTCGGCTCGACGAAGAACCCCCGCTCCCCCGCCTTCTTGCCGCCGGAGACCAGCTTGGCCCCCTGCTTCTGGCCGATGTCGACATAGCCCATGATCTTGTCGAGCTGCTCCTGCGACACCTGCGGACCCTGCTGCGTCGCGGAGTCGAGCGGGTCGCCGATCCGCCGCTCACGGGCCTTGGCGGCGAGCTTGCCGACAAACTCCTCGCGGATCTTGTCTTCGACAAACAGCCGGCTCCCCGCCGTACAGCACTGTCCGCCGTGGAAGTAGATCGCGTGGAACGCGCCAGCCACCGCTTCGTCGATGTTCGCGTCGGCGAAGACAACGTTCGGGCTCTTACCGCCGAGCTCGTAGCTCGTCCGCTTAAGCGAGTCCGCGGTTGCCTTCTGAATGATCTTGGCGGTGTCGACGTGCCCCGTGAAGGCGATCTTGTCGACGTCCGGATGGCTGCACAGCGCGGCGCCGGCGGTCTCACCGAAGCCGTTGACGATGTTGAGCACGCCCGCGGGAAGCCCCGCTTCGGCCGCCAGCTCCGCCATCCGCAGCGCGGTCAGCGGTGTCTGCTCCGCCGGCTTCATGACGACCGTGTTGCCGCAGGCGAGCGCCGGCCCGAGCTTCCACGCCATCATCAGGAGCGGGAAATTCCAGGGAATGATCTGGCCGACAACCCCGACCGGCTGCCGCAGCGTGTAGGAGAGAAAACTGCCGCGGACCGGAATGGTGCGGCCTTCGAGCTTGTCGGCCCAGCCGCCGTAGTAGCGGAGGGTGTTCGCGACCCCCTGGATGTCGCCGCGGGAGTCGGTGATCGTCTTGCCGCAGTTGAACGATTCGAGCGTCGCCAGCTCCTCGAGGTTCGCCTCAACGGCGTCGGCGAGCTTGAACAGGATCCGGCCGCGGTCGGCAGCGTCCATCGTCGCCCACGGTCCCGCTTCGAGAGCCCGCCGGGCCGCCTTGACCGCCCGGTCGACGTCATCTCCGCTGCCCTCGGAGACCGAGGCGATGACTTCGCCGGTGGCGGGGTTGTAGGTTTCGAACGACTTCTTCGACGAAGACTCGACCCACTCGTTGTTGATGAACAGTTTCGTCAGCTTGATCTTCGGAGGAGCGACGCGGGCCTGAGCCGTCGTAACCATGAGACATCCTCGAGCGGGGATAGGAAGAGCGGATCCGGGATTGAGACAATCCTCTCGGCCTGGAGTTTGGCCGATCGATTCCCAGGGTTGCAAGCGACTGCGCGGTGCGGTCATGCTCTGCCGCCCGGCCTCGTCGAGACCGCGACCCCGGGTCGCGTCCGCCGATCGTGACGGCGGCGGTCGGGTGTCGTGGCCGCCGCCGGTTCCGCCCGCTCCTCTCGCGGGAGCGAGAGGGCTACTATGAAAATCCTGCCCGTCCTTGACCTGAAGCACGGAGATGTCGTCCACGCCGTGGCCGGCCGGCGGAGCGAGTACCGTCCGATCGAATCCCGGCTGACATCGTCCGCCTCTCCCCGGGCGGTGGCGAGGGCGGTGGCGAAGCGCTGCGGCACCACGGATCTGTATGTCGCCGACCTCGATGCCATTCTCGAGGACGACCCGCAATGGGACCTGGCGCGGGGACTCGTCGAAGACGGCTTCCGGCTCTGGCTCGACGCTGGCGTTTCGAGGGCTGAACGGGCCGCTGAAGCCGCGCGAACGGGAGCGCACCGGGTGGTCGTCGGACTCGAGTCCTGTCGGTCGCCGGCGCGGCTGGTCGAGATCGTCCGGGCGATCGGAGCGGACCGCGTGACGTTCAGCCTGGATACGTTGGGGGGCCGGATGCTGAAGCGAAGACTGGGAGCGTGGCCGCGGTTCCTGTTCGACACCGCCAGGCGCGTTCGCGCCGCGGGCGTCGGTTCGTTCATCGTCCTCGACCTGTCGAGCGTCGGCTGCCGCCGCGGCGTCACGACCGGGGGCGTCTGCCAGCTCCTCCGCGATCATCCGGACTTTGCCGGTGCCGCGATCATCACCGGGGGAGGAATCCGCAGGGCCGCCGACCTCGAACAGCTTCGGCGGATTCCGGTCGACTACGCGATGATTTCCACCGCCCTGCACGACGGGACGTTCTCGATCGACGATCTGGCGAGCGGCTGATCGGAACCGCCTGGTTGTGGGCCGCCACTGCGACTACGGAGCCGAAGACTGAGCATCTCGCGATATTTTGTGAACCACAAGGACGCCATCGCCTGGCCAAGAGCCGGGTCCAGAGGCACCGTGGTGGGGGATGCAAGGGGGCCACGCCACATTGCCCGCCGGAGGCCGTCTCGTCGGGCCCTGTCTGAAGCGCGCCGTGTCCAAGCGCGGAAAAAGTGCCGGATGCCCCCTCACCCAACCACAGGGATTGCAAAGCCAGCGGCCTGGTGTGAGGGAGTCCTCGGGCTTCGGTTCCACAAAGCGGACGTCCGTTGTTTCCCACGGTTCCTCATCAAAGCGCCTCCGGCGGCAAGAGAATTGCCCCCTAATCCCCCGTGGCCATTGCACGATGGTTTGAGCCAACGGAGTTGTGCCGGCAAAGACGCAGAACGAATGCACTCCCCAGACAAACCACGCTTCTCCCGCAGAACACACTCTGTGGATCAGTGATGCGAGGACGAGGATGACGTTTCGTGACCGTTCGCCGTTGGAGCAGCGCCGGAGGCCGCGGACTTCCGCACCGCCATCCGCTCGCGAAAACTCGTCTTCGGAAACTCCGGCAGCTCCCGCTGCTTTCCCCACGGATTGAGCGGGTTGTAGACGAGGAACCGGGGAAGCTTGGGGACCCAGAACCGCGCCGCCCGTCCCAGCAGCCGGTAGAGCCACGGATGCGAGAAGATCGCGGAGGCGGCCTTCATCCCCGCCTTCTTCGACTCCGGCAGCAGGTTCTTGAGGACGAGCTTGTTCCGCCAGGTGTAGAGCTGCGAATGCAGGTCGATCTTCACCGGGCAGACATCACTGCACGACCCGCACAGGGAGCACGCATGCGGCAGCGAGTAGTGCTTCTTCGCGTCCGAAGCCGCCCCCAGGATCGAGCCGATCGGCCCAGGGACGGTGTTGTGGTAGCTGTGCCCCCCGCTGCGGCGATACACGGGGCATGTGTTCATGCACGCCCCGCAGCGGATGCAGTTGAGTGAGCGGCGGAACTCGTCAGTCGACAGGATGTCGCTCCGGCCGTTGTCGACGAGGACAATGTGCAGCTCGCACTCGGGATTCCGAGGCCCGTGGAAGTGCGTCGAATAGGTCGTGATCGGCTGCCCGGTCGCCGAGCGGGCGAGGAGCCGGAGGAACACCCCCAGGTCCGCCGCCTTCGGGATCAGCTTCTCGATCCCCATGCAGGCGATGTGGAGCTTCGGCAGCGACGTCCCGAGGTCCGCGTTCCCCTCGTTCGTGCAGACGACGAAGCCCCCGGTCTCCGCGATGGCGAAGTTGACCCCGGTCAGCCCCGCATCGGCGTTGAGGAACTTCTGCCGCAGCTCCTTGCGGGCCGCCCGCGTCAGATACAGCGGATCGGTCGCCCCCTTCTCGGTGCCGATGTGCTCGTGGAAGAGCTCGCCGATCTCCTCCCGCTTCGTGTGGATCGCCGGCATCACGATGTGGCTCGGCGGCTCCTTGCGAAGCTGCACGATCCATTCGCCGAGGTCGGTGTCCACCACCTCGATCCCGTTCCGCTCGAGGAACGGATTGAGGTGGCACTCCTCCGTCAGCATCGACTTGCTTTTGACGATCTTTTTCGCGCCGTGCTCCTGGAGCAGGCGGAGGACGATCTCGTTGTGCTCGGCGGCGTCGCGGGCCCAATGGACCACCGCCCCGCGGGCCTGGGCGTTCCGCTCGAACTGCTCCAGCAGATCGCCCAGGTTGGCGAGCGTGTGCTGCTTGATCTGTGAGGCGGCCTGGCGGAGTTCCTCCCACTCGGGAATCGTGCTCGCTGCGCGGTCCCGCTTTGACCGGACGAACCACAGCGTCTGGTCGTGCCAGCTCGCGCGCTTGGGATTGGCAATGAAGGCCGCCGCCTCGGCGGGATGCGGCCGGGAACTCGCTGTCACCATGAAGACGCCACTACCATCAAACGGAACACCGGACTCGTCTCAGACCAAATCATTCTAGCCGAAGAGGGCCGCGATCGGCTGCCCGCGGTCCGTGATCGGCACCGGGCGGTCGCCGTCGTACAGGTTCTTCGTGTAGTCGATCCCGAGCGCCGCGTGGATCGTGGCGAAGAAATCCGGAACCGAGACGGAGTCGGAGACGATCTTCTTCGACAGCTCGTCGGTCTCGCCGAACGCGCCGCGGTGCCTGAGTCCGCCCCCCGCCAGGACGCAGGTGAAGCAGGTCCCCTGATGCCCGCGGCCTCCGCCCCCGTCGAACTCCGGCGGCCGGCCGAACTCGCTGGTGATGACGATGACCGTCTTGTCGAGGAGCTTCTTCTCCTCGAGGTCGAGGATCAGCGACGACATCGCCTGGTCGAGCTCCGCGATCAGCTCGTGCTGCTTCAGGATGCCGCCGTTGTGGACGTCCCAGCCGGTTCCGTTGAGGAAGTTCAGGTTGTGCGAGACTTCGAGGAACCGCACCCCCCGCTCGATGAGGCGGCGGGAAAGCAGCAGCCGCTGGCCGAACTCCCCGCCGTAGCGGTTGCGGAGATCGCTCGGCTCCTCTTCCAGCCGGAAGCTGCGGGTGAACTCCGGACCGCTGAGCTTGAGGCTCTGGTCGATGGCAGCGTCGTAGTCGCGAAGGACCGTCTCGGCGTCCTTCGGCTGGCGGTCGCGGAGGGCGGTCAGGAACGCCTCCCGCCGCGACTGGCGATCCGGCGTGATCCCGTCCGGCCGGGAGAGTCCGGCCGGGCCCTGGCTCGTGTCGGTGAGGTAGAGATATCCATCCTTTGAACCGAGGAAGCCTGGGCCGCGGGTGACGTTGGGGTAGCCGATCAGGACGTACGGGGGAGCGCCGTCCTGAGCCGCGCCGCGCTCGTGGGCGACGGCCGAGCCGAGCGACGGATAGACCACGGTTCCGCTCACCGGCCGGCCGGTGTGCATCCGGTTCGTCGCGGCGGCGTGCTCGTCGATCACCTCGTGGTGGACGGTCCGAACCGCCGTCACGCGGTCCATCAGGGGAGCAAGCCGCCTGAGGTGTTCGCAGACCTGGACCCCCTGGACGGCGGTGTCGACGCTGTCGTAGTACGAGCCGGCGACCTTCTTGACCGGGTCGCCGCGGCGCTTCGGATCGAACGTGTCGATCTGCCCCATGCCGCCGCCGAGCCAGATCGAAATGACATGCTCCGCCTTCCCCTTGAGGAGGGTCGGCGAAGCGGCCTGGTCGGCGGTGAGCGGCTGGGCCAGGGCGCCGAGGGCCGCGGTGGCGGCCGACGCGGCGAGAAAGTCCCGTCGGGAAAAATCAGTCATGAGCGCGGTACTCTTTTGCTGTTCGGAACGTTGGTCGACGCCCGCTCGATTGGGGTATGCGGTGCCATGAGCATTCGATTCCGCACTGACACCAACATTTCCGAACAGATTCTCAGGGGAGCCAGACGAATTCGCGGGTATTGATCACGCTCCAGACGAAGTCCTCGTAGACTTCGCGCCAGGCGGGGACGAGGCGGGGATCGACGGGCGGCCCCTGCCGCGACCGCTTCTCCGCCTCGATCTGAATGCTGTTGGCCTCGGAGACGAGGTGGTTGGACCACGTCACCGGCGCGAGAGCGACCGGCGGCTGCGGCACCTTCACCTGGGCATCGGGAACCCGCCGCTGCGCGAAGCCCTCGGCGAGGGCGGCCACGAAGGGGGCCTTCTCTTCGGCGGTCGGCCGGCGGGTCAGGAACCGCAGGAAGATCGAATCGACGAGTTGCTCGGGAGATGAAGCCTCGAGAGCCAGGGCCGCCAGTTCGCTCTGGTACGACGCCCGCGTGATCCAGACCGAGACGGTGCTGTTCGCCAGCACGCCCGGCTGCAGGACGTTGGGATCGGTCTCGCGATCGGTCCGCGGGCTCTGCCGGGAGCCGGTCCAGCCGAAGGCCTCGAGGACGTCGGCCACTGCCTGAGCCTTCGGCAGGCTGAGGCTCGGCCGGTCGCGTTCGTTCGAGAGGCTGGCGAATTCCCAGGCCCGCTTCGGGACGCCGAGCGAGATCATCGTGTTGGGCGGGCGGCGTCCGTCGGGATCGAAGGTGATCTCCTCGACGTCGATCGTCTTGCCGGAGGCGGCGTAGAGCGAATCGAGCACCTGCTCGGCCGTGAGCCGCCGCTGCTCCGGGGCGGCGAAGAACCGCAGTTCCGGCTCCGCGGTCCGGTTCGCGCCGCGGGCCTCGCGCTGGTAGAGGTCCGACGTCATGATGAGCCGGGCCAGTTGCTTGAGGTCGTAGCCGCTCGACACGAACTCGCGGGAGAGCCAAGTCATGAGTTCCGGATGGCTGGCCGCATGGCCTTCCCAGTCGTGCGCGGGCTCGACGAATCCGGCGCCAATCAGCCGCCGCCAGACCCGGTTCACCAGCACGTTGGCGAACCGGACGTTCTGCGGCGCGGTGATGAGCGTGGCGAGCCGCTCGCGCGAGTCATCCGGCTTCTTCATCAGGGGATCGAGGCTCGGATCGTCCGCGCACCCGGTGGTCGCGGCGAACGGCCAGGTCGGAGCGATCGCCTCCTTCGGCTGGAGCGTCACCTTGATCAGCGACTCGCGGTCCTTCTTTTCGAAGAAGCCGGCCGGGACGGTGCTGGTGGGGGGGACCGTGACGGTCTTCCGCTCCATCATCGCGGCGAGGGAGTACAGGTCTTTCTGCTTTGTGCTGTGGTACGGGGAGTCGTGGCAGCGGGCGCACTGGAGCTCAATCCCCAGGAACGCCGTGGCGACGATGTGCCCCTTCGCGGCGAACGGGGCGTCGTTGTCGGCCGCGAGACCGAAGCCGGCGGCTCCCCCTTCCCGCTCGCTCCCCCGGAGGAGAATGAGCTCGGTGACGATCCGGTCGAACGCCTTGTTGTCCTGCAGGGCCTCATGGAGATACCAGCGGAACGGGCCGCTGTTGTTGAGGCTCGGCTTAAGCATGTTCGGGTTCTCGGCCAGGACCTCCTGCCAGTAGCTGACCCAGTGGTCGGCCCAGCGGTCGTCCTGCAGCAGCCGGTCGACCAGCGCCGTCCGCTTGTCGGCCGATGTGTCGTCGAGGAATGCCCGAGCTTCCGCCTCGGTCGGCGGGACCCCGACCGTGTCGAGATAGGCGCGACGGAGGAAAGCGGCGTCCGCGACGATGGGAGGCGCAGTGACCTCCTCCTTCGTGACCGGCGGGGCCGGCCAGGGGGCTCCCTTCTTGACCCAGTCTTCGAGGATTGCGATCTCTTCGGCCTTCAGCCCTTCGGCCGTGGGGGGCATCCGCTCCCCTTCGTCCTTGCTGCGGATCCGGTCGATGAGGTGGCTGCGGGTGAGATCGCCGGGAACGATCGCCGGCAGCTCCGAGTCCCCCGCCTTGAGGGCCGCCTCGCGGCTGTTGAGCCGCAGGCCGCCGGTCTCCTTGTCGCCGTGGCAGCGGAAGCAGTTCGCGCTGAGGATCGGCAGGACCTTGCCGTGGAAGGCCCGGGCTTCGTCGAGAGAGGCCTGTGCCGTGGCGGCGAGCGCCTTCTCGATCTTGGCGTTCAGGAAGGCGTCGACGGGATGCTTCCCGCCGGCCGGGACGTCCAGCTTCGGCTGGTGCTCGGTCCATTCGCGGGCGATCGCGTGCCGCTTGTTCCAGAACGCGTCCTGGGTGGCGGCGAGGCTCTGCCGCGTATCGTCATCGAAGGCCGTGAGCGACCCCTGAACGCGGACGAGCGCCCGCTGGACGGCGTCATCCGTCAGAGGGACAGCCGGGACGGTCGCGTCGACCGGCTGCAGCAGCTGGAAGCTCTTGCCGTCGGGTGATTGAACGGCGACGAGCAGTTCTCCCGGCTCCGCGCGGAAGTTCTTACCGCCGACGAGCGTTTCCACGACGATCCGGCAGCGACCATCGGCGCTCGCCTGGACTTCACCGAACGATTCCTGCATCTCGTAGCCGGCGGAGCGGAGCCCCGGGAGCGGTGGCGGAAGGATCGGTTTGACCGGCTGGTGGCCGTCGCTCGAACCGGAGATCGGCTTCGTGCGGGTGACGATCTCGCCGTTGACCCACAGGCGGCTCAATCCGCGGGCCCGGAGGACGATCCGGTGGCTTCCCGCCGGGAGCTGCACATCGGCAGCCAGCCGGGTCAGGACCGGGGCCTTCCAGCCGTCGCGGATCCCCCAGGAGTCATACCGCCGCGGCAGGCGGGGGAGGAGGAAATCGTTCCCCTGCCAGCGGAGCGTTTCCTCGGGGAGCTTTTCGTTCTCGTTCAGCCAGCGGTTGTGGGCCGGCAGACCTTCGTGCATCGTGACCAGAACCTTGCCCGGCGGAATCTCTCCCATCTCGGGAGCGACTTCCGGAGCCGGCTGGACCACGACGGGACCGCCGGTGCGGCGGAAGCGGTTCTTGAGGACGTCGTCTTCGAGAACTTCGCGGTGCAGGGCCACGCCGTCGAGGAACCCGCGGAGGCTGTTTCCGTCGGAGCCTCCCATCGACGAAGCGATCCAGATCGCGTCGTCATCGGTCACGGGAGCGGCCTTGGTCGGCCCCCCCATATCCCAGGCTCCTTTCAGCGACTTGCCGTCGATCCAGCCGCGAACGCTTTCGGGCTCGCCGAACTTGTACGTGGCGGCGACGTGGTGCCAGCCGGTCGAGGACGAAAAGCCTTCGGTCGTCGTCCAGCGGTGCCAGTGGGAGTCGGACTTCGCGGCGCCGGCAGCCGGGGGAGTCGCGAAGAGGAAGCTGACGCAGAGCTGCCCCTTCTGCTCGCGGAGGCGGAGGGCCCAGTTCTGGTTATCCCGCGGATAGTCCTTGGACCAGGTCCGTCCCTTGCCGATGACGTAGACGTTTTCATCCGGGCGGATGTCGTCGACCCGGACCCAGGCCTCGATCGTGATCGCGTCGCCGTTCTCGAAGTCGAACGGGCTCTTGGTTCCCGGATCGGCGAACTCGTACCGCGATCCCTTGCCATCGAATTTGACGGCGAGGTTGCCGGTCTCGAAGTCCGGAAACTCCGGGGCCCGCGGTCCGGGGACGTCGCGATGGACGCCGCCGACCGGCTTGATCCGCGAGGTCTCTTCCTGGCCGAATTCCCAGCGGATGACGGGAGCCGCGTCCGCGACGGCGCACAGGCCGATCGCCAGCAGGGCAGCAAAAGTCTGAGCGCTCATAACTCTCGCAGGCAGGAAGGTTTGACCGTTTCGAATCAACCAACAATCTAATCAACCCATCAACATTTCTGTATTCCAATCCCCGGTTTTTCCGGCCGCGAAACGCCCCGCCCTCCCTGTCTTACATGTCCGTCAGGTGCCGCGACGGGACCACCTCGTGAGAGCCATTCTCAGGCCAGGATCTCCCGCACCGGAGCGTGCGGCTCGACGCCCGTCAGCCGGAAATCGAGCCCCCGCAACGGGAACGTGAGCCGCGTGTGGTCGAGGCCCAGGCAGTGCAGGATCGTCGCCTGCAGGTCGTGGACGTGGACCTTTCTGTCGACGGCGTGAAAACCGAAATCATCCGTCTCACCGTAGGTGAGCCCCCCCTTGACCCCGCCGCCCGCCATCCACATCGAGAAGGCCTGCGGATGGTGGTCCCGACCGAGGCTGGTCCCGAGCGAGGGATCGGTCTGGACCATCGGGGTCCGTCCGAACTCGCCCCCCCAGATGACGAGGGTGGAATCGAGGAGGCCCCGCTCCTTGAGGTCGGCCACGAGGGCGGCGCACGCCTGGTCGGTCTTCCGGCAGTTGTTCGTGTGGTTGCCGAGGAGGTCGCTGTGGGCGTCCCACCCTTCGTGGTAGATGTTGACGAACCGCACCCCGCGTTCGACCATCCGCCGCGCCGTCAGGCACGCCTTGGCGAAGGCCGGTTCCTTTCCGTCGCAGCCGTACGCCTTGAGCGTCGCCTCGCTCTCGCTGGCGAGGTTCATCAGCTCCGGTGCGCTCGTCTGCAGCCGGAAGGCCATCTCGTAGGAGTTGATGCGGGTTGCGATCTCGGGGTCGGCCATCTCGTCGAGCTGGATCCGGTTCAGGTCGCGGACGAGGTCCAGGGTGTTCCGCTGGCGGCCGGCATCGATCCCGGGCGGGTTCGCGACGTTGAGGATCGGGTCTCCCTGGTTCCGCAGCCGGACGCCGGTGTAGACGGTGGGGAGGAAGCCGCTCGACCAGTTGGCCGAGCCGCCGCTGATCCCGCTCCCCGTGCTCATGACGACGAACGCCGGAAGGTTCTGCGTCTCACAGCCGAGGCCGTAGGTGACCCACGAGCCGATCGACGCCCGGCCGGGCTGGGCGAACCCCGTGTTGAACAGGAGCTGCGCCGGGGCGTGGTTGAACTGGTCCGTCGAGACCGCCCGCAGGAGGCAGACATCGTCCGCCACGCTCCCGAGGTACGGCAGGGGGGAGCCGAGTTCCATTCCGCATTCGCCGTACTTCGAAAATGGGAACCGCGGAGCCATGACGGCGGCGTCGGGGCGAATGAAGGCGTAGCGCTGGTCACCGTAGACGGATGGCGGGAGCGGCTTGCCGTCGTGCTTGATGAGCTCGGGCTTGCGGTCGAAGAGGTCGATGTGCGACGGGGCTCCGGCCATGAACAGGTGAATCACGGCCCGCGCCGGGCCGGGGAAGTGGCTCGGCCGGGGTGCGAACGGTCCGGCGCCTGGGGCAGTAGGAGCCGCGGACGCGGAGGAGGAGCGGAGCCCGTCCTGGGCCAGGAGCGTCGCCAGCCCGATCCTGCCGAGCCCGACGCCGCACTGCTGCAGGAACCATCGCCGGGCGACCGTTGTCTGTTGGGTCCATTCCGTCATTTCGTCTCTCACTTCCCGCGCGATCTCTTCATTGGCGTGTCAACCGCCCCCTCGGCTCCTCCCATCTGTGTTGATCTGTGTTCACCTGTGGCTCCTGTCCTTTTAGCCACAGATGAACACAGATGCACACAGATAAGAGACTCTTCCAATCGCCTGCGATTCCTAGTTCCGCATGACCGTTTCATCCAGGTTCAGGAGGGCTCGGGCGACGGCGGTCCAGACCTCGACTTCCCGGGCCTGTTCCGAATGATCCTTGTTCTGGCGGGCCCGGTCCCGTTCGATCCCGACGAACTGGGTCAGTCGGCTGAGTTCGAGTCCCGACGGGACGCGTGTTGTGCAGTGGCGGAACAGGTCGCGGAGCCGGTCCGAGTCGGAGCGAGATTCGCCGGCGAGCCGCGTCCCGATCTTTCCCGCCGCCTCGTTGATCGCGGGATCGTTGAGGAGCGTCAGGGCCTGGAGCGGTGTATTGGAGGTCTCCCGCTGGGCGACGCAGCTTTCGCCGGTCGGGCCGTCGAACGTGGTCAGCATGGCGAACGGCGCCGTTCGCTTCAGGAAGGTGTAGAGGCCGCGGCGAACGCGGCTCTGTCCCTCGCTCACCTTCCAGTCGTTCTTGCCGTAGGCGACGTCCACGACTCCGTCGGGCTGCGGTGGGTAGACGGGCGGACCGTCCATCGTGTCGGAGAGCAAGCCGCTGATTTCGAGCGAGATGTCCCGGATCGCTTCCGCCTCGACGCGGAGCCGCGGGGCTCGGGCGAGAAGCCGGTTCTGCGGGTCGAGGGCGAGCAGTTCCGACGAGACGGCGGATGACTGGCGGTAGGTCGCGCTCGTCACGATGAGTCGGTGCAGGGACTTGAGGGACCAGCCGGAGTCCATCAGTTCGACGGCGAGCCAGTCGAGCAGCTCCGGATGGGTCGGGACGTCCCCCTGGACTCCGAAGTCTCCTGTCGAGCGGACCAGACCCTGGCCGAACAGAGCGGCCCACTGCCGGTTGGCGACGACGCGGGCGGTCAGCGGATTGCGCCGCGAGACGAGCCATTCGGCGAACTCGCGGCGGTTCGCGGGGACGGGGCCGCTCTCGCTACGGAGGATCTCCGGAAGCCCGGCGGCGACGGTCTCCTTGGGCTGAAGGAATTCGCCCCGGTCGTGGCGGTGCGTCGGCCGCGGCTGGTCCGTTGGACGCTCGCGGAAGACGAGGGCTGTCGTCACGGTGCTGGGCCGCTGCAGGTCGCGGATTGCTTTCGTCCGCTCAGCGAGTTCCGGGGCCTGCATCAGGAAGGCGTTCCGGAGTTCGTCCTGCTCGGTTGCGGTGAGTTGCTCGGCGGGCATTCGCAGGAGTTCTTCCTGCCGCGGCGTGAGGTCCTGGGCGACGGCACCGCCGGCGTGCGTGGTGGCCGACAGTCGGAACCGTCCCAGGGAGGCGGCGAAGTGTCGGCCGAACCGCATTCGGACCGTGGCTGGGCCGGACGTCGCCGTGGGCGCTTCCAGGACGTAGACCGCCGTGTGCCGCTCGCCGGGGCGGCCGGCACAGGTCCAGCCGGACTGCGGATTGCCGTCGAGCGTCAGCGAGGCAGAGGTCTTCAGGGAGCCGAAGTGATTCTTGGCGTAGCTCTCGGTGGCACTCGCCAGCTTGAGCGGCTGGCCCTCCCGCAGGAGCTGAAACTCGCCGAGGTAGAAGTCTCCTTTGGGGCCTTCGTAGTAGGCCAGTCCCGGGCCGTGAGCGGGGAGGCTGTCGTGCGGCAGGGCTTCCAGTCGGATTGCGGTGACGCCGGCCGGGATCTCGGCGAATTCGACATCGTAGGTGTCGTCCTTCGTGATATCGCCGGAGGCCAGGACGGAGCCGTCATTGAGAATCGTCAGCAGCGGCAGGTTCGACTTCGCCGAGCGCGGAACGAGCGTGGTCCAGGCGACCGTCGAGGCCCGGCGGGCGGCCAACCACTCGCCAGCCGCCCGGTCGAGCCGCTGTGCTCGCTCCTTCGCGAGTTCTTCCGGCGTCCGAATCACGTCGGCGGCGAACCGAAAGCGGAGGCGGCCCGGCATCTCTTGTGGCTTCGTTCCGGCCGAGACGCGGATCCGCCAGCGTCCCGATTCCTTCCCGGCTCCGGCTGCCGCCAGACGAAAGACTGCTGTCTGGGCCTTTGCGTCCTTTGCCCCCGGGACCGTCCAGGCGGTTTCCGGCTTTCCGTCGAAGGCGTGGGCCACCGGTGAGCCCGCGGGCGAGGTGTCCGCCGTCGCGCTCTCGATCTTGACCGGCTGCCAGACGGGCTCTGTACCGGACCGCTCAGCGGGAGGCTTCGGAGCAAACTCGACGGAGAGTTCGGCGACCGAGAGCTGTCCGTTGGGCCCTCGGCCCGGACCGTGACTAGGGAGGGCATCGTCTAGGGGAGCGAGCAGCTCGATCTGATCGACGCGGCCTTCGAACTCGTAGACGAACGTGGCTGAGTCTGGAACGGGCGTGCCCGCTGGCAGGGCGACGGACTGGTCATCCCGGAGGGTGCCGAGCGTACTGATCGTGGCAAAGGCGTCGACGGGCCGCGGCGCGGTCCAGTTGGGCGGATCCGTGACCGGCCATTGGGACGGAAGGGTCTTCAACAGGTCCTGCGCCTTCTGCTCACGCTCCGCTGTCTTCTGCTGATCGGCGGAGTCGACGAGGTCGATCTCCGGCTCGTCGGCGTTGTTGAGGAACGCCATCAGCCCGTAATACTCGGAGTGGCGGATCGGGTCGTACTTGTGGGTGTGGCACTGGACGCAGCCGAGGGTCAGGGCCAGCCAGGTCGTTCCGGTCGTGGCGACCCGGTCGGTCATGGCGTGGAAGCGGAACTCGAGGGGGTCGATTCCGCCTTCCTCATTCAGCATCGTGTTGCGGTGGAAGCCGGTCGCGATGAGCTGATCGCGGGTGGGATCGGGGAGCATGTCGCCGGCGAGCTGCTCGACGGTGAACTGTGAGAACGGCATGTCCGCGTTGAGTGACCGGACGACCCAGTCGCGGTACGGCCACATACTGCGGGGGCGGTCTTTCTCGTAGCCGTTCGTGTCCGCGTAACGGGCGAGATCGAGCCACTTGCGTCCCCAGCGCTCTCCGTAGTGGGGCGATGCGAGCAGCGCGTCGACAAGCCGCTCGTAGCGGTCCGGCCGGGGGTCTGCGAGGTAGGCATCGACTTCCGCCGGAGAGGGGGGAAGGCCGATGAGGTCGAGATAGAGTCGCCGAACGAGCGTTTCGGCGGGGGCCTCTGGTGACAGCGTGAGACGGGATGCCTCAAGCGTCGCGAGGATGAAGCGGTCGATCGGATTTCGGACGGAATCCGGGCTTCGGGTTGTCGGGACTGGTGGGCGGCGCGGCGGCAGGAAAGCCCAGTGTTGCTGGTAGGTGGCTCCTTCGGTGACCCAGCGTTTCAGGATTTCCTTCTGGCGATCGGTCAGGTGCTTGTGGGAGTCGGGCGGGGGCATCTGTTCGTCGGCGTCGGCGGTGAGGATCCGGCGGACGAGTTCGCTCTGGTCGGGTTTTCCGGGAACGATTGCCGGCGTGCCGTCGTGGGGGGCGGTTGCGCCGTCGAAGGTGTCGAGCCGGAGGTCTGCGGCGCGTCCGGAGTCATCGGGGCCGTGGCAGGCGAAGCAGTTGGCGGCGAGGATCGGTCGGACGTCGCGGCTGTAGGAGAGGTCGTCTCCGCGGGCGGCGCGGAGTGATAGACAGGCGGCAAGGCACGAGACGAAACCGAAGCTCCAGACCGATTGCAACATCCGGAAGGCTCGCTGGTTGACGGGACGAGGCCGGGAGGACGTTTGGGGTGTCGACCCGGTAATCCTTTCATCGTACACGGCTGTCGGTTCGGGGACAGCCCGTTGCCATTGGTGGAGGCGCCTTAGGTCCACCGGGTCCAGGGGCACCCTGGTCAGGGGGTGCAGGGGGCAGAATGCCTCTTGCCCGCCGGAGGCCTGGCCGTCGAGAGATATCTGTAGGTGGGCGTGTCCAAACGCGGACACCGTGTCGTATGCCCCCACATTGAAGACGCGGGGATTGCAAAGCAAGCGGTTTGGTTTGAGGGAGTCCTCAACGCCGGTTCCACAAAGGGGACGTCCGTTGTGTCCCACGGTTCCTCATGGAAGTGCCTCCGGCGGCAAGGGGGCGAGGCCCCCTTGACCCCGGTTGCCGTGGCACGTTGGGCTCGAGCCGGCATAGCCGTGCCGGCAAGGACGCGGTGGGTTTATGCACCCAGCGAAGACCGTAGACGGGCCAGCTGATCCTCAACTTCCGCCAACCGCGATTCCAGATCCGCGATCCGGTCCTTGAGAGACTCGACATCCGCAGAGCGGGGAGCAGGGGCCACCGGAGAAGGAGCCGCAGCGGGCGCTGGAGACGAAGTCCGCTCCACCGGCCCTTCCTCCTGATACGTCATCCGCCGGTTCTCAGTCTCCTCATAGAACGTGTGATCCAGCTCGACTCCGCGGCGATCCAGCGGCCCGTTGGTCTGGATCCACCCCTGATCCTGCATTCCCTTGAGCTCGCGCCGGAGGTCTTCGAGAGACTCAATGGCATACATCCGGCTCGCCCGAGCACGAAGCTCGCCAACCTGCTGGCGTCCGCGTAGAAGCAGTTCCCCCAGAATCGCCAGCTGCTCTTCGGAGATCGCAATCCGCTTGCGGACGTAGTGGCGGAAGCGCTCGGTCCGGCCACCGTCGGTGTGGACCGTCGCCACCAGCCCCATGCCGCGAAGCTCGTCGAGAGCCTCCTCGATCGCCTCCTCCGGGTAGTTCGTGACGGGGTCCCGGTTGTTCTTCTGGTTGCACCCCGATGTCGCCGCTTTCAACGTCAGCGGATACTGGTCCGGCGTCGTGAAGCCCTTCTCGATCAGGACCCCCAGTACTCGGCGGGCGCACCGACCAAAGGAGGTCGGGAGAGGCTCGTTGGAGACTTCGGAGGAATTCGCGTCGGACATGGGGCGTTGAGCGTCGAAGGGTGAGCGTCGGGAACGTCGCAGCGGATCGCGGTCAGCGGTCCATCAGCGCGGCGCCAGGAACTGGACTCCCTTCACCATCTCCAGGTCGCTCCCCTCCATCTGCGGAAGAAGGGAGGTCTCGACGGCGAAGACGAACGACATCTGCCGTCCGGACGGGTCGGCGATCAGGTAGTAGATCCAGGTCATCGGGATCTCGACCGCCCCCTTGTTTCCCGTGATCTCCGCCATCCCCTCCGCTTCGACGCGGTAGATGAACCGGCCGTTCTCGGTCGGGACGACCTGCTTTCTGCCGAACTGCTTGAAGCGGGCTCCAAGCGAGCGCTCGATGTCCTTATCGAACTGCTCCTGCGGGGCGTGCTGGCCGGCGGGAGCGGCGGGAAGGTTGGTGACGTTGCACTGGCAGACGAGGCTCCCCCGGTCGATCCGCCGCAGGATGACGACCTGCTGCGAGCCTTCGAGAACCGCCTGGAAGACGTGCCAGTTCCGGTCATGCCGCAGCCGGGCGTTCCAGGGGGCGGCGTGGAAGACGAGCTGTTCGGCGACGGCCGGAGCCTGGACCGGGATCTGCTCCAGGACGGTGTCGGCCAGGCGGCCCGGTGCTTCCGCGACACGACGCACGAGCGTCACGTCGAGCTTGCCGTCGATCCCGGGGGTGATCGTTCCGATCGTCGACTTGGTTTCGTACAGGAGAGCCGCACCGCTCACGGCGTTCTCTTTCGTATCGAAGTCGAACGTGCCGACGATCTTGACGTCGGTGTTCGCGCCGAGACGCTGGCCGCGGACGTGGTTGCGGACGCTGATCCGGGCGACCCCGGCATCGACGTTCTCCAGCTTGCACGAGGCCTCGACTTTTTCGACCGCTTCGACAGCGGCGAACATCTGTGAGACCCACTCAGGAGGCGTCCACTCCGCCCCCACTTCCACCGGCTCGGCGGGGAGGAGGGCGGTCAGGATCAGGGGATCGGCGGGAAGTTCCAGGAGGTCGAGGCTGTCGCGGGAGAGGAGCGTCGTGGGGGAGTAGGCGCTGACTCCTTCGAGCTGGCCGGAGGAGATGATGATCCGTTCCATCGGCAGGAGTTCGGAGGTGGTCCGCTTGTCGCTGACGAGCATCTCCATCCGGGCGGCCTGGAAGTCCCGGACGGCCCGTAGCGCCTGGGCATCCCGTCCACCGGGGGGGAGCCGCCGCTCGATGAACTCGTAGGTCGCGGCGGCGGTCATGGTGTGCCGCTCGCTCTGTCCGCCGGAGCGGCTCGTGAAGAGATGGCCGCTTGACTGGACCTTGATCTGGGCGGAGAAGGGCCGCTTGTCGGTGTAGGGCTGCTCGAGTTTGACCGGCTCCGCCGCGGCGAAGGTGCCCGCGAAGACCGTCAGGATCGCGGCCGTCGCGGAGGCGATCCCGTGGCGACGCGTGACGAGATGCGTCCTCGAATGAGCGGTTGCTCTCTCCATCCGCGGCGCTCCGTGCATGCTCCTGAACTCCTTCGGGCCAAAGGCCCTGAGACTCCGTTTTCAGCTACGACGGACGTATAGCAGCGCGGTCACTCGTGGAGAAGCCGATTCCGCGGGGAGCGGGGCTTGCGCGTTCCCAAGTGTGCGGCGACATCGCTTGCCCACCGGGGTCCAGGGGGCCCCCCCTGGTGGGGAGTGCAGAGGGGCAACGCCCCTTTGCCCGCCGGAGGCCGTCTCGTCGAGAGATGTCTGAAGGAGTACGTGTCCAAGCGCGGACAACGTGTCGTATGCCCCCTCACCAACCCGCGGGGATTACAAAGCCTGCGGTGAGGTGTGAGGGAGTCCTCAACGCCGTGACCACAAAGGGGACGCCCGTTGTGTCCCACGGTTCCACAACGAAAATGCCTCCGGCGGCAAGGGGGCGAGGCCCCCTTGACCCCAGCGGCCGTGGCACATTGGGTTTGAGCTATCAGAGCCGTGCCGGCAAGGACGCGGTTCGAGTCAGCGGGATCCGGCCGCTTTGAAAACATCCGCAAAACTTCGCCGCGGCTTTGCGTAGTTCTGAAGTGCAGGCAGAGAACAACGCGACGGTGGAACGCTCCCCAGCCTCGCAGGCGATGCCCGGCGGTTAACAATCGCCGCATCGAGAGTCATCCGCCGCATCGCTGTTTCACCTACGCCCGATCGACGGCCGGATGCTCCGCGCCGCCGGGGCAATCCCCTCGTTTTGATGGAGTCCCGTCATGAACAGACACATTCGCCGCGGTCGATCCCTGATCTTTGGCCTGGCAGCCGTGGTCGCCCTAGGAGTCGCGGCCCCCAGCGTCCACGCCCAGCAGTGCCAGGGAATGGCGGGCGGCGGTGGTGGAACGATGGCGGGCGCGACCGGGGCCGGAGCCGGCATGGGGCAGGCCGGGGCGTTGCAGGCCCAGATGGTGGCTCAGCAGGCGATGCTCAACCAGCAACTCATGGCGATGCAGCAGGCCCGGCAGGCGCAGATCCAGCAGGCCCAGATGGCCGAATATCAGAAGACCGTCGCGGAGCAGAACGCGAAGACGGCTGAAGCGACGGAAGCCCGGAAGTCGGCCCGGTCACGGGCGATCGCGTCGAAGCTGGCGGCCGCCAAAGCCAAGTCCAAGGAGGCGGCCGACAAGAAACTGGCCGCAGCGGCCAAGAGCAGCGTGAGCCCGACGTCGCTGTCACAGAAGTAGCGGATCCCGAAGGATCGGGCCGACAGCGGCCTGCGAAAACCCTTTCCCGCGTGAGGCGCGGCGGTGCCGATTTCTCCTCCGGCACTGCCGCGTCTTCGTTTTTGCCGCGTCGGCAGTCGTCAATCAGACTTTGTTCGTCGTCCGCTGGCCCAGGAAGCGGCCGCCGCTGATGAACATGCCGTTTTCACACGGCTGGCACCACTCGATCTGAACGTCGTATTCGAATTCGCGGGTCTCGCTCGCCATCCGGACCTTCACCTGGCCGGGCGAGACGCTGCCGCGATGCACGAGGCCGATCCCCGTGCGGCTGATTTCACGGGTCATGGAGGCGATCGTGTTGCCGCGGCTGGTCTGGATTTCGGCGGGGACCGAGAGTTCGAGACGCTCGGCTTCCCGTCCATGCTGGACGGGGGACTTCCCGATCGACTCCAGGATGGCACGCAAATCTTCCAGGGTCGGACGGCTCCACGGATCACGCGACATATTCGGCTCCAGACGGCGGCGGATGATGCCGCAAACGTAGGTGCGCCGGACGATGCCGCATTACAACGCGTCACATTTTTGGACGAGGAGGCGTCGTCTCTCCTCATCGCCGCGCTCGCTTCCGCGCAACCGCTACAACCGGCACAACGGCCGCGGGGAACGACGGGGCGTCGTTTACATCCGTACATGCCCTTCGGCGACCGCCATCTCCCCGGCGTGGTAGCTCGACCGGACGAAGGGGCCGCTGGCGACCATGGTGAAGCCGAGCTTGCGGCACTGCTCGCCGATCAAGTCGAACTCCTCCGGCGGAACGTAGCGTTCCACGGGGAGGTTGTTCGGGGTCGGCTGGAGGTACTGGCCCAGGGTCAGCATGTCGCAGCCGACGCCGCGGAGGTCGGCGGCGACTTCCAGGACTTCGTCCATCGTCTCGCCGAGGCCGAGCATCAGGCCACTCTTGGTCGCCATGTCGGGCGCCTCGTCCTTGACCTGCTTCAAGAGGTCGAGCGTCCGCTGGTACTCCGCGTTGCGGCGGACCCGGTTGTAGAGGCGAGGGACCGTTTCCGTGTTGTGGTTAAACACGTCCGGCCGGGCTTCCACGACCCGCGAGATGGCGGCCCGGTTCCCGAGGAAGTCCGACGTCAGGACTTCGACCTGGGCCCCCGTCTTCTCACGCACCGCGAGGACGCACTTGTAGAAGTGGTCCGCCCCGCCGTCCGGCAGGTCGTCGCGGGTGACGCAGGTGATGACGACGTACTTGAGTCCCAGCCGCAGGGCCGCTTCGGCAACCCGCTCGGGCTCATCGTGTTCGACCTGCTCGGTCTTGCCGCGGGGGACGGAGCAGAAGCCGCACGGGCGGGTGCAGACGTTCCCCAGGATCATGAACGTGGCCGTTTTCTGCGACCAGCACTCGTTGCGGTTGGGGCACTTGGCGCTTTCGCAGACGGTCTCGAGCCGCAGGTCGTCGATGACGCTGCTCGTGAACGTCATTTCCGCCGACGGCAGGGGACGCTTGAGCCACGGCGGGAGGCGGCGGCGCTTCTCCGTCGGCATCGATTCCGTGGGATCGAGGACCGGGAGGAGCGGGCTGGCGGCGGAGGAATTCGAGAGGATCGGCAGCTCAAACATGCAGGCAGACTTTTCTGGACGTCCGCCGCAGGAGCGGGTGTCCGGTGTAGATGTGAGATTCGGTGTAGCCGAACAGGTTCTGGACGTGCCGCAGGAGGGCTTCCCGGACGCGGTTCATTGGAATCCGCTGGAGAAGCTGGGCCTGCATGGAGGTCGAGGGATCGTCCGCGGGACTGGACCGGCAGACGGACAGGAACGAGGGATCGGTGGCGACGTTCAGGAACAGGCCGTGGAACGTGACGCCGTTCTTGTAGGCGATTCCGGTCACGGCAAGTTGCCCGGCCCGTCCCCAGACGCCGGGGGTCGAGGCCAGTTGCCGGGCCGGGACGTGGACGTCGCGGCAGGCGGCGATGCAGGCCTCTTCCAGGTTGTTGCGGAAGGTCGAGAGGGTGATCCCCAGCCGGTCGACGGGGAGGAGGCAGTAGAGGGCGAGTTGGCCGGGGGCGTGGCAGCAGGCGCCGCCGCCGCGTCCGAGCCAGCGGGTGTCGATGCCGTCGCGGGCGAGTTCGGCGGGCTCGCGGAGGAGGTCGGCGGAGCTCGCGTCGGCCCCGAGGGTAACGATCGGCGGGTGTTCGCAGATCAGGAGGGCGCCGGTGTGGTCGGTTCGGCCGGAGAGGTCGAAGACGAGTCGTTCCTGAAGCGCAAGGGCGGCGTCGAAATCCACGAGTCCGAGCAGGTGGATTTCCAGTGAGCCGTCGGGCGCTTGTTTTCCTTCCGTCATTGCCGTTCCGCAGGAGCCTCGCTCGCCGGTGTCGGGATCCGATCCGAAACGCCGGAGCGACCTGTCGATTCTATGGATCGAGGGGAGAAGGAACAATCGGGCGTCAACCGCGTCCTTGCCGGCACGGTTCCCATAGCTCAAACCCAACGTGCGACGGCAGCCGGGGTCAAGGGGGCACCCCCTTGCCGCCGGAGGCACTCCTGTGAGGAACCGTGGTACACAACGGAAGTCCCCTTTGTGGTACCAGCGTTGAGGACTCCACGCTCGCTTTGCAATCCCCGCGGGTTGATGTGGGGGCATACGACACGTCGTCCGCGCTTGGACACGCTCTCCTTCAGACATCTCTCGACGAGAGGGCCTCCGGCGGGCAAGAGGGGCGTGGCCCCCCTTGCATCCCCCCACCAGGGTCCCCCTGGACCCGGTCAGGAAGGCGGTCGCATCGTCCGCCCCTCTACCTTTCACCTTCAGCCTCCAGCCTCTCCCCACACAGATTGGTGCGAACCCACCCCGACAGATAGAATCCCCCCCACCTCCACTCTCGTGCCCTCTCAGGTGCCCCATGGGTCTGCTCGACAAACTTCGCGGCGAACTGATCGACATCATCGAATGGGTCGATGACTCCCGGCACACGCTCGCCTGGCGGTTCCCCCGATACCAGAACGAGATCAAGAACGGAGCCCAGCTCATCGTCCGCCCCGGACAGATGGCCGTCTTCGTCCACCGCGGAGAAATCGCCGACACCTTCGAGCCCGGCCACTTCGAACTCAAGACTGACAACCTCCCGATCCTCGGCACCCTCCAGGGCTGGAAATACGGCTTCAACAGCCCCTTCCGGGCCGAGGTGTATTTCGTCACCACGCGGCAGATCACCGACCTCAAGTGGGGAACGCCGAATCCGATCATGCTGCGGGACGCGGACTTCGGTCCGATCCGCCTGCGAGCCTTCGGGACCTACACGCTCAAGGCCCAGGACCCCAAGATCCTCCTCAAGGAACTGATCGGCACCGACAGCTCCTTCCAGGTCGATGAGATCAACGAGCTGATGCGGTCGATCATCAGCTCCGCCTTCGCCGACCTCGTCGCCAAGTCGAAGATCAGCGCCCTCGACCTCTCGGCCAACTATCGCGAACTCGGTGAACAGCTCCGGAAAGCGGCGCTGGAACGGGTGGACGACGAGTACGGACTCGACATCCCGCTGCTCAACATTGTGAACGTCTCCTTCCCCGAGGAAGTCGAGAGGGCCCTCGATACTCGAACCAGCATGGGGGTCGTTGGCGACGTCGCGAAGTACCAGCAGTTCCAGATGGGGAAGGCGATCCTCGAAGCGGCCCAGAACCCGGCCGGCGGCGGAGCGGCCGAAGGGTTGGGACTCGGCGTCGGCATGGCGATGGCCAACCGCATGGGACAGGCGAGCGGCGGGGCTCCGATGGCTCCTCCTCCCCCGCCGCAGACCGTGTGGCACGTGGCGGTCAACGGCCAGAGCCAGGGACCGTACGGGACCGAGCAGCTGATCCAGGCGGTCCAGGCAGGACAGGTCTCGCCGCAAACGCTCGTCTGGTCGCCGACCCTCAGCGGCTGGACCGCCGCGAGCCAGGTTCCGCAGCTCTCAGGCTACTTTGCCCCCTCCCCTCCTCCTCTTCCTCCGAGCCCGTAGTCCCCGGCTCGCCGCACCTCACGCGTTGATCGCACCATGAAGTGTCTGTTCGTCAGCAGCGACCTCTTTTCCTCGTCCCAGTTCGCATCGGCGATCCGCCAGGCGGGAGTCGACGTCCAGACCGCCTTTGCTCCGCCCGCGTCGCTCGAAGCGGACTGTGGGGCGGCGGTTTTCGACCTGGAGACTGCGGGAGCGATCGAGGCGATTGCGGCCCTCGCCGGCTCCGGCCGCCCGCTGATCGCCTTCGGACCGCATGTGAAGGTCGGCCTGCTCGACGCCGCTCAGCAGGCGGGAGCCAAAGCGGTCCTGACGCGGGGGCAGGCGATGCGGGACCTGGGACCACTCGTGAAGCGGGAGCTCGAGTCCGCGGCGCCTCGCTCCTGAGCGGGTGCGAGGATCTTCGTCGCGGCCAAGCATCCGGGGGTTACGACTCGATGTTGCCCGCCGCGTGCGGGTGGGCGTGCTCGTAGGTCTCGCGCATCCGCCGCGTGCTGACGTGGGTGTAGATCTGGGTCGTCGTCAGGCTCTTGTGCCCCAGGAGCTCCTGCACGCTGCGGAGGTCCGCGCCGCCGTCGAGCATGTGCGTCGCGAACGTATGCCGAAGCGTGTGGGGCGACGTGATCTGGTCGAGCCCCGTCTGCTGAAGGTACAGCTCCAGCATCCGCCCGACGCTGCGGGTCGTGAGCCGCGTACCGAACTTGTTGAGGAACATCGCGTCGGCGTCCTTGGCCTTCGCCTTGGGGGACGGGACGCGGACTTCGACCCAGCGGGAGAGCGCCTTGGCGGCGTACTTGCCGATGGGGGCGATCCGCTCCTTCTTCCCCTTACCGAAGACTCGCAGGATGTTCGCGCTGCGGTCCCAGCTCCGGACGTCGAGGCCGACAAGTTCGGCGACGCGGAGGCCGGCCGAGTAGAGAGTCTCCAGCATCGCCCGGTCCCGCATCCCGGCGATCGAGTTCGCCGGGGGGGCCTCCAGGAGCTGGACGATCTGCTCGTTCGTCAGGAAGTGCGGCAGTTTGCGGCCGACGCGGGGGGTCCGGAGCGCCTTGGCCGGATTGGTGGCGGTCATCCCCTCGCGGGTCGTGAACCGGAAGAAGCTCCGCAGGCAGGCCAGGCGGCGGGCGATCGTCGTCCGGGCGTACTGGCACTCGTGAAGGTACTGCACGTACCCGCGGAGGACCGGGATATCGATCTCCGTCGCCGGGGGGACCGCGCCGACGCGGTCCGTCAGATAGTCGAGAAAACTCTGGAAGTCCTCGTGGTAGGACTTCGTCGTCATCTCGGACGAGTTGCGTTCGTTCTTCAGATAACGAAGGAACGCGTTGATTTCACTCTGCACGGGCCGTCTCCCTGGCGTGATGCCGTCCGTCGATCGGACCGGGCATCGGGAATCCCGTCGAAGGGGCCAGCCAGATCGGATCAGGCGGACCGCCGGACGTCGGGAGTCGTACGCTCCTGCGATTCCTTCAGCCGACGAACCTTCTGGCTGAGGACGGCCGCATCATACCAGCTGAAGCTCATTTCCGGATCGGCGGCGTAACGTCCAAGGGTCTGAAGCAGTTGCGGCGTGCTCTGTTCGTCGTACAGGAAGATGAAGCGCTCTCCGTCCTTCATGAGGGCCAGCACGTTGATGCTTCGTTCCATAGTCTCTCCGCCCTCGCTACGCCGCTTCCGCTCGCCGCACTGCCGGGTCCGGCCGTCTTGACCGAAGCGCCGGCATCCCTACTGGTATCGTCCGAATCGGCCGGCAAGATTCCCCCCGTCGGCGACTTCACCCGTTCGCCAGGACGCGGCCTCGTCAAAGAAGTTGCCGTCGGCAAAGTTTCCCCCGCTTCTCCAGATCGACATTCGGCGGGCGGAATTCGCAAAGGCCCGCGCGGTCAGCGGCTTGCTGTTCCTAACCAGAAGCGTTTGAGAGCGTTTTCGAGGGCTTCCCTGTCCGGAAACTCGACCCGCGCTCGCTTTCCAGTCCATCGGTCCGGCGTCGATTCCACGAGCACGCGGACCGGAGTGCCGGCCGGAAGGCGGCCCGCCAGCCACCGGGCGAGGGCGAGGCGGTAGCGGCCCTGGGGATAGACCGGACAGCGACGGGTGCGAAAGCTCCAGTCATCCCACCGGATGTCGCACCAGTCCGAGAGAGGGGCGGGCGGGGATGCCGTCAGCCCGGCGGGGAGATGGTCCCGGTCCTGATCGCGAATCGAAACCCGCACGATCTCGGGCCGATCCGAGTAGACCGACCAGGCGGGCCAGTGATCGTAGAGACCGAGCGGCTCCAGCGCCGGCGCCACGATGGCGGTGAACAGCAGACCCCGGCCAACGACGGTCGCGATGCTCACCCCTCGGTCCTGGTCCGCGGCCCGATCATCCAGCCGAGAACCGAAGAGAATCGGATTCTGGCAGAGAAAGAACAGGTTCCAGAGCAGGACGCCCGCATGGTGGTTGTGCCCGAGTGGACCGAGGGCGATGAGGAGGGCGGTGTGCAGGGCGGTCGCGAGCCACACGCCGTAGCGGCGCGTGGAAGGGACCGAGAGAGCGGCGGCGGTCACGAGTTCGCCGATCGGCAGGAGCCACGCCAGTCGCTGGAGCTTGGCCGCTGGAATCATCGCCGGCTCGAGCCCCAGGCCCTGCAGGAGCCCCCCCAGCAGCCACGGACCGCGTTCTTGAAGGAATGAGACGTCGAGTTTGGATGCCGCCGACCAGACGTAAAGACTGATGACGAGCCACCGGATCGCGGGCTGCGATTGCCGGGGGCCGAGGCTCGCGATGGCCGCCGCTTCCAGCCAGAAGAGCCAGGCCCACGGTTGGAAGCGGTGTTGGTCGAGGAGGCACAAGCCTCCCAGGGCGATGAGGTATCCGCCCCAGGCAAAACGCCCGCAGCGGGAGCCGCCCAGCACCAGCACCGCCGCGGACGCACACAGACCAACGGCCAGCACGCGATCGACGCTTCGCGGAACGCTCTGCAGAACGTCGAAGAACAGGATGCACGGGTAATCGCCGGAAGCCCACCACATCGGCCAGGTGGAGACGATGAGCGCCAGCGTAAACAGACCGATCAGCCGCGAAGACCAGCGGGACCACACTCCACCGGCCGGTTGGGCGGCGGCCTTCACTCCGATGTTGGCCGGCGGAGGCGCGTCCGACGGCGCGTTCACGGCTGGCCCCAGCGCTTGACGAGGTCAACCGGAACGCCGAGCTGGTCACAGATCCGGCTCACAACGAAATCGATCAGGTCATGGATCGTCAGCGGCTGGTGATAGAACGCCGGCATCGCGGGGAGCACGACCGCGCCGGCGTCGACAAGACGCTTCATGTTTTCGAGCTGGATGCTCCCGAGCGGCGTCTCGCGGGGGACGACGATCAGCTTCCGTCGCTCCTTGAGATGGACATCCGCCGCCCGGTGAATCAGGTTCTGCGACATCCCGTTGGCGAGGCACGCGAGGGTCCCCATCGAACAGGGGCAGACGACCATGCCGGCCGTGGGGAACGACCCGCTGGCGATGCCGGCGTTGTAGTCCTGGTAGCGGTGGTACGTCAGCCGGCCCGGCTGCACGTCGGAATCGCTGAAGATGGAGCTTGCCTGCGGGCCGCTTCGCGACCGGAGGAGCTGCAGCTGGGGATCGACCTGGGCGTGCGGATCGGGAAGAAGCTGCTCCGGCACAAAATGATCGAGATCGACCTTCAGGCCGAGCTCGTGAGCCAGCACCTGCGTCGCCGCGGGACTGATGACGAGGTGCACGTTCCGCCCCGCCGCCAACAAGACTTCGAGCAGGCGGACTCCGTAGACGGCTCCGCTGGCGCCGGTCATGGCCAGGACGACATTATTCATGGGAGGAGGAATCGGCCGAGGTGAGGCGGAGCAGGGAGGTCAGTTGCAGCAGGGAGACGAAGGCCAGGAGGCCGAGGACTCCCTCGATCAGCGCCAGCGGAAACAGCACGGGGTAGAACGCGAACCGTATCGCCATGGCCCCGAGAAACAGCAGGACGACCACGATGCCGAACCGGACGTTGAGCCGCCGATGAAGCGCCCGGGCAGAGAGCGCGGAAAACGTCCCGAGGACCGCGTATCCGGCGCCGGCCATTGCGACGCGAGGCGACTGGAACAGCCCGATCACGACCGCCGGAATTCCCACAAAGATCGCCCCGACGCCGAGCACCAAGAGCCCGTTGACGGCGGTCGATACCTCTCGGGACGGCGCGGTCATGGCGGGGAACTCAATGACGATCTCGGGCGGGCGGCGGGCGTCAGCCCGCTGATCCTGGCGGCGGTAGGAATGTCTCGGCGCCGTGCGACAACGAACAGGTCCTCTACTTCGCCGGATCACCGGACTCCGGCCCGGCGTGTCCTCCGCCACAGCACGGGGGCGAACCGGAGGCAGGGGGCAACAGGTGTCCCATCTTCTGCCGCTTCGTCTCCATGTAGCGGTCGCGATGCGGATTCGACGGCGCGACGATCGGAACCTGGCCGACCACCTTGAGGTCGACCCACTGCTCGAAGGCTTCGGTCTTCTTGGGGTTGTTCGTCAGGATCCGGACCTTCGACAAACCCAGGTCCTTGAGGATCTGCAGGCCCACCATGTAGTCCCGGAGGTCCGCCTTGAACCCGAGCCGGTGGTTCGCCTCGACGGTGTCGAGCCCCTGGTCCTGGAGCTGGTACGCCTTGAGCTTCGAGACGAGGCCGATCCCCCGCCCTTCCTGCGGCAGGTAGACGACGGCGCCGGTTCCTTCCTCCGTGATCATCGACATCGCCATGTGGAGCTGGTCGCCGCAGTCGCAGCGGAGCGAGCCGAGGATGTCGCCGGTGAAGCAGGAGGAGTGCATCCGGACGAGCGGGGCCTCGACCGACGTCAGGTCCCCCCAGACGAGGGCCAGCGGCTCCTGGTCGTCGTGCTCCACCCCGTAGGCGATGAACCGCGGCGTGCCGTAGAGCTCCGTCGGGATCGGCACGTCCGCCTCGCGGTGGATCAGCCGCTCCCGCGTCCGCCGGTACTGGATGATGTCGGCGATTGAGATCATCGGGATCGAGTGCTTGGCGGAGAACTCCCGCAGCTCGTCGATATCCGCCATCCCGTCGCCGCGCTGGCTGCAGATCTCGATCAGGCAGCCGACCGGCGTCAGCCCGGCGAGCCGCATGAGGTCCACCGTCGCTTCCGTGTGGCCGGCGCGGCGGAGGACGCCGCCGTCGCGGGCGAGCAGCGGGTTGATGTGTCCGGGACGGACGAAGTCATCGGCAACCGACCGCGGATGGGCAAGGCTCGTCAGCGTCATCGCGCGGGAGAGGGCGCTCACGCCGGTCCCGCTGTTCGCGTGGTCGACCGGGATCAGGAACGGGGTCTGATGGGCCGAGGTATTCCGGTCCTGCTCGACGATCGGCGTGAGCTGGAGCCGGGCCGCGACTTCCGTCGTCAGCGGGGCGCAGAGGACGCCGGCCCCCTGTCGCAGCATGAAATTGACCTGCTCGGGCGTGATCGACTGCGCGGCGCAGATCAGATCCCCCTCGTTCTCCCGCTCCTGGGCGTCGAGAACGATCACCATTTTGCCCGCCCGCAGGGCCTCCAGCGCGGCGTCGACAGAATGCGTGGAGGTGGAAAGATCACTCATCACAGGCTTTTCGGGGACGATGCGGGAAACAGGTTCCCGGAGGGGGTTCGTTCCCGCATTGTTTCACCGGGGGGGAATAGTTCAATCCCCCGGAGGTCGATCGGCCCGGCCGGCGATCACTTGGGCGTGCCGCTGCCCGGTTCCGCCGCCGTCGGCGAGGAGACCGCGGCCGCCGGAGCGGGAGTGCTCGGTGCGGGCTGGCGAGGCGGGGGGAGACGTTCCGCCTGCCGCAGCGGCTTCCCGAAATCGAGACGGAACACGTCCGGTCCGCTGGCGAAGACCATGTCCCCCGGCTGGACGTTCAGCACGACCAGTTCCAGGTCCGCCCGGCGGATCAGGTCGCCGGGATGCAGGCGGAGGGTCTGATTGGTGGTCCGATCGTGGAGGATCGCCTCCCCTTTCCCGTCTCCCTCGGCCAGGCAGCCGACGAGATAGGTGTAGGCGGCGGCATCGTCCTCGAACTTCACGTTCAGGACAGCGGTCGCTTTGAGCGCCGGATCGCCGTTGTCCGAGACGGCCACGTTAAACGTCTTGCTCCCGAGCTCGGTTTCCGGCGGAGCGAGCCAGTCGATGCGTCCCGTCCGGGAGTCGATCCGGGCACCGGCGGGGGCGTCCCCTTCGAAGGCGTAGGTCAGCCGATCGTCCGGCAGGTCGACGTCCGCTCCCTTGAGCTCGATCGTCGCGTTCCGTCCGAGGTAGACCGTGACCGCCTGGGGGACCACCAGCGTGGGGGCGTGGTTGTCCGGACGGACTTCGAGGGTGAACTTGGTCGAGATCGGATCGCCGTTGTTGTTCGACGGGCGGGCCACCGCGGTGAGGGCAACCGGGCCGAGCTTCAGCGTCGTCGGCGGGGTCCAGGTCACGGCTCCGGTCGCCGGGTCGAGCTTCATCCCTTCCGGTGTGCCGTCGCCCAGTTCGAAGACCGGCTTGCCGAAGGCGGGGTTCCAGCCTTCGACCTTGAAAGTGTACGTGTACGGGACGCCGCGAGTGGCCCGCTGGTCGGAGATCGACGCAAACCGCGGGCGGTAGACCACCGGGGGCTGCGGCTTGGCGAAGAACCGCCCCGCGCCGAGCCGGGCGAGGATCGAACGGGGGTCTTCCCCGTCCTGCGACGGCGGCCGGATCGGAAACAATTCCACCGAGGAGCCTTCGATGTGCTCCTGCGCGATCGTCTGATCGACGCCCCGTTCGACCGTCCAGGTGTTGCCTTCGACGGCCGTCACGTGGAGGAACTCATGGCCGGACCGGACCAGGAACGGCGGCTTCAGCGTGAACTCTTTGGCGTCCGACACCTGCAGCGTCGTTCCCCGGGCGTCGAGGTCGGATGCGAGCGTGGCCAGCGGAAAAAGCCGCGAGCGGGGTTTGGCATCCCGCATCGCCAGGCCTTCGGCACCGATCGTGACGGTCAGCCGGGGATCGCCGTCGCTGCTGGGACTGACGGCGTGGAACTTGGCGAGGCGGTGCAGGAGGTCGGCCGACTCAAAAAGCCGGACGAAGCGGAGGACCTGCTCCGTCGTCGCTTCACCGACGATGGTGACCGGGATGGTGACGAAGGTGTTTTCGACCGCCTGCTGGCTGTTGATGGTGATCTTGAGGTCGGAGAGCCCGGCGATCTGGGCGATGTCCGTGATCCATTCCAGGTAAAGGCGGTGGGCGTCCTGCGGGTTGGGGGGGAGGCTTTGCCGCTTGTAGCCTTTGAGGCGGGCCTGAGCCTTCATCAGCTGGACTTCGCTCACCCCCTTGTCGCTCACTTCCTGAGTCAGCGAGGTAATCTGCTCGGCCCGTTCCGAAAGCGGGGTGACAAAGAGGGCTTTGAACGTGTCCTTGGCGAACCAGAGGCCGCCGACTGTGAGCAGTCCGGCCAGCAGGAGTTTTTCTCGCTGTTGCATAGGTGATCTGTGGCCGCCCGGCGACGGGGAGGTGGCGGCGGTGCGGCGGGACGGAGACCTGCCTGAATGGCGTGTTCAGTTTCCCGCGTTGGGCCATCCTAGCACGCTGCGGGACGCTGGTGAACGGCCTTTTAAACACTTCCAAGGCCTTAACTTCCGCTAAAGCCACCAGCGTCCCGCTGGACCGGGCTGCCGTGGCACGATGGGTTTGAGGTCGCGGAGTCCGTCCGGCGAGTGCGGTGTTCGAGGGAATGTCGGAAGGCGGGCCCAGGGGACGGGGGTTCATTGCGCGACTCGATGTCACTCGCCCAGTAGGTCCAGGGCGAGCGCGACTCGGCGTTGAGTGCCCCCTCACTTCTCCGTGATCTCTGTGCCTCTGTGTTTTCTTCCCCCCGAAGAGTTTTGAAACACCGAAGAACGGAGGACACCGAGAAGACGCGGAGAGAGGGGGATCCCCGGCGCCGTGTCGAGGGGGGATCGGCCGCGGGTGCCACCGTTGCGGCTCGGCTGGAGCCTCGCCCTCCCGGGACGCGGCGTCTGAGCCGTCGGCGGAACTCGGAAGTCGATCGGCGCGCGGGAGCGTTCGGCGCGTCTCGGACGGTGGGGGATTCGCCTTGATGGCAGGGGCGGGTTGGCAGAAGATCGCTCGCTTGTGTTTCCCGATCCTTGAGCGTTCCCTTGCCGATTGACGATCCGCCGCCGCCGCGTCCCTCGCTTCGAGGTGTCCTGTCCCCCGTCGCGCGGGGGATCCGGAAAGCGATCGAGCATCTCGGTCAGTACGAATTCAATGTGCTGGCGACGGCGATGGCGGTCGTGGGCGCGGTCCTGTTCTTCATCTGGATCGCGGATGCGGTCAGCGAGGGGGAGACCCTCCGCTTTGATGAGTGGGCAGTGCAGGCCCTCCGCCGGGCGAATGATCCGGCCGTCCCGATCGGACCGGCATGGCTTTCCGAAATGGGGCGGGATGTCACGGCGCTGGGGGGCGTCGGGTTCCTGTTCCTTCTGACGGCGATCGTGGCCGGATTTCTGTGGCTGCAGCGGATGTATGCGGCGATGGCGCTCGTCGTGGGATCAACGTTGGGGGGGACGGTCGTCAGTCTCGTTCTGAAATCGTTCTTCGATCGCCCGCGGCCGCAGCTCGTCCCCCATCTGTCGATCGTCCACACCAGCTCCTTCCCCAGCGGACACGCCATGATGTCGTCCGCCGTATTTCTGACGCTGGGGCTGCTGCTGGGGCAGTTTGTCGACTCCCTGCGTCTCAAGGCGTACTTCTTCATCGTCGCCCTCCTGATGACGTTTCTGGTGGGGTGCAGCCGGGTCTATATGGGCGTCCACTATCCGACTGACGTCCTGGCCGGCTGGGCGGCGGGGATGGCGTGGGCCCTCGCGTGCGGGCTGGTGGCCCGGTCCCTGCGGCGGCGGGGGCTGGTCGAGGACCTCGACGTCACGACGCACAATGCCCGGCCCGAGTCTCCGGCCGGGTGAGCGGCGATGCGTGTCGAGGCCCGCGGGGCCGAGTTTGGCAAAAGCGGCATGCGGGCGCCTCGCGAAGTCGCTAGAATGGCGTGTTCCCCGTGGGCCCGGCGAGAGTGCCGGAGGCCCCAGTGCGGGGGGAGACCGTGAGATTTCGTTCGCATGTCGCGTCGCAGCAAAGCCCGGGAAGTCGTCGTCCAGATGCTGTATCAGGTGGACCTGAACCCTGATGTGGCGACGCCGACGGTCTTTGGGATGATCGACGAGCAGATCGGCGACGAGAAGACCGCGAACTTCGCCAAGCAGCTCTTTGGCGGCGTTCTCAAGTTCCGCGACATGCTGGATGAGAAGATCACGGCCGTCGCCGAGAACTGGTCGCTCTCCCGGATGGCGGCGACCGACCGCAACGTCCTCCGGCTGGGGGCGTTCGAGCTTCTCCAGACCGAGACGCCGCACCCGGTGGTCCTCAACGAGGCGATTGAGCTGGCGCGGAAGTTCGGCAACGATCAGTCGCCGCAGTTCGTGAACGGGATCCTCGACCGGCTGGTTCCGGCGGAGAAGCGGACGAAGACTCGGCCCGCGTCCGGGACGCCGCGCCCGGCGGGACCGGGGCCTGCTCCCGCGGCCCCCTGACCGATTTCGACCCGCCCCCCCGCCCCCTTGTGCGCTGTCAGTGGAGGTAGGGCCAGAGCGGTGCCGCGCAGAAGAGGGCCGTGAATCCCGCGAGCGTTGCCAGCGGGCTGAGAATTCTGCCAGTTCGCGTTGAGCGGTCGAGACGGGCCCAGAGCCAGGCGAACGGGGCGGCGGGAATCAGGCCGAGGAGGAAAGCCCACTCGTGGGGCAGGCTCTGCGACCGCAGCGCGGCGAAGTAGAAGAGGCAGAGGCCCAGGAAGCCGAGATCGCATGCGCGGCGGAGGAGTCCGCTGGAGCAGCGGTTCGCGGCGACGACGAGCAGGAGACCGCCGTAGAGGGCGGCGGGCCAGGTGAAGGTGAACGCTTCCTGGCGGACGTTGAGGATCGGCGTGACCGACAGGCCGAGAACGATCCAGAGGAGCGGTTCCGTCAAGCCGGGGGTCGAGCGGTTGGCGGAGAGATCCGCTTCGGCCGGCGGATCCGTGGCACTGAAAGGGGACTTGCGACGGCAGAGACGGGCCAGCATCGCGAGGACTGAGGCGGGCAGCCAGACGAACAGGACCGAGGCCCGGTACCAGTCCCACAGCTCGTCTCGCTCCGGGCGCATGAAAGGGTGTTCTCGCTCGCCGCCGAGGAACGTTCCGAGGCGGAACCGACTCCATACGGGTCTCGGAGAGGGGGCCGCGGCCGTGGTGGCCCGGGAGGATGTCTGTGAAGTGGAATGCTGCGCGAGGTCGACGGCGGCGAGGCGGGACTGGGTTCGCAGGTAGAGACGGCCGCCGCTGAGAGCGGGGGCGGTCCAGCAGATCTCGTCCTGAAAGACCGTGGTTCGGCCAAGCTCGACGTATCGGGTGCGATCGGCGCGGAGGAGGATCAGCTCGCCGGCGTCGTTGAACAGGATCAGCTTTCCATCGGCGGCGAGGACCCCCGCGTGCCCGGGGAGCTCGGAGGACCAGAGGACTTCGCCCGACGACACGTCGAGGCAGCGGAAGGTGCCGCGCGAGGGGCGGTGGGCTTTGGCCTGCTGGTCCCGGAGGTCAAAGCCGTAGAGCGCGCCGTCGACGATGACGCTCGCGGCGACGTCATTGGAGAACGCGCGGGTGTGCCAGCGATGGTCCCCGCGGAGGCTCCAGTTGGCCGGCTGGGGATCGTCACCCGGCTTGATGGAGAGCGTCAGCGCCGTGGCGCCGGCCCGGAACGGGGCGGCGACGATCAGGATCGGCTCGGCGTAGAGCGGCGGGATGGAGTGTTCGTCGTATCCCTCCGAGATCTGGTGCTGCAGCAGGATCCGGCCGGTGTCGGGATCGTGGAGGAGGAGGTGGTTCCGCATCGAAGTGGCGATCAGGTCGCGGCCTTCGAGGCGGATCGGGAGGCAGGAGGCGTAGCTCGCCTGGACCGACCCGGATTTCCAGACCACCTCTCCGCTGGCGAGGTCGAAGGCGACGACCGCGGCCCCCTCTCCGCCAACCGGGACGATCACCTTCCTGCCGCGGACGAGCGGGGAGGCGGAGTAACCGAACTCGGTCCCCTTCCCCTGGAACTTCTCTCCGAGGTCGACCGTCCAGAGCTCGCGCCCGTTGCGGATGTCGGCACAGTGCAGGACGGTGTCAGGGGAGACGAAGAGCAGCTTGCCGTCGGCCGCGGCGGGGGTGGAGCGGGGGCCGGGGTAGAGTCCGAGCTGCTCGTACGTCGGACCGAACGAGGTCTCCCACAGCGTTTCGCCGCCGCGGATGTCGAAGCACAACAGATGCTGCTGGAAGGCGGACTGGTAGAGGGTGTATCCCCGGCCGTTGACGATCGTGATGCTGGAATAGCCCTGTCCCAGGTAGCGGTTCCAGACGATCGGAGGCCCGCCCGACGGCCACGTGGAGGGGATGGTTTCGCCCGGGACAATGCCGTCGAGGTTCGGGCCGCGGTAGGAGGGCCAGTCCGCGGCGGCGGACGGCCTTGAGCTCAGCAGGAGTGCCGTGAAGGCGAGGGCCGGGAGAAGCCCGCCGAGGCGCGGAGCGGAGATCCAGCTCTGCGAACGGCTTGTTGTTCCCTGGCGGACTCGTGTTCTTGCCGACCAGACTTCCATTGCGTCACCCCGTGTGCCACGGCCACCCGGTCCAGCGGGACGCTGGCTGCTACGAAATCGGCCGTTCCAACGTGAACGCGAAGTGCTATACTTTCGCCAACTTCCTCGATCCCTGCGTCCTCCGAGACGCATTGAGATGACGAATGAGAAACTGCGGCGGCAGATCGTGTTCGAGGCCGCCCGGCTGATGTATACCCGCCAGGAATCCGAATATTTTCGGGCCAAGATGCGGGCAGGCAAGAAAATCTGCGGCGGCTGGGTCAAGACCCGCGATCTGCCGTCCAACGCCGAGATCCGGGACGAGATCCTGCGATTCGCGGCGCTGTACGAAGGGGAGTCGCGGTTCGACAAACTCCGCGACATGCGGCTCGCCGCACTGCGGATGATGCGGCTCCTGCACAAGTACCGGCCGCGGCTGATCGGGAGCGTCCTGACCGGGCATATCCGGCAGGGGAGCGACATCGACCTGCACGTCTTCGCCAGCACGGTCGAGGCGATCGCCGGGGCGCTCGACGAGGCGGGGCTCTCCTATGAGGTCTCGCACAAGCACATCCGCAAGAACGGCGAGGAGGCGCTCTACACCCACGTCCATGTGGCGGGGGAGTTCGAGACCGAGCTGACCGTGTATTCGCCGGACAAGCTGGGGTACGTCTTCAAGAGTTCCATTACCGGGAAGGCCATCGAACGGGCGAGCCTGCCGGAGTTCGAGGAGTTTCTGAAAGAGACGTACCCGGACATTGCGCTCGACGGGCTCGATGAGGTCGAGGGGCAGCTCGATCGGTTCGAGATGTACCGCGCGCTGCTCGTTCCGCTGGCGTCGGTGAAGCAGCACCGGAAGTATCACCCCGAGGGGGACGCGCTCTACCACAGCCTGCAGGTGTATGACCTCGCTGCTGACGAGCTGCCGTACGACGAGGAGTTCCTGCTGGCGGCGCTGCTGCACGACATCGGGAAGGCGATCGATCCGGAGGACCACGTCCAGTCGGGGCTTCAGGCGCTCGACGGGTTCATTACGGACCGGACAAAGTGGTTCATCGAACACCACATGGAGGCCCAGAAGATTCTCGATGGGACGATCGGAGCCCGGGCGCACCGACGGTTGCGGGAGCATCCGGACTACGAGGAGCTCGTGACCCTGGCGCGGTGCGACCGGGGGGGACGGGAGGCCGGCGTCCAAGTCCCGGAGCTGGAAGAGGCGCTCGAGGCGATCCGCGATCTGGCGCAGATGTATGGGTGAGGCGAGGTTGCCGCCTCGCTCGGCGAGAACGCCACATCCCGCGGTCATCTGCGGCGAATCCGAAGGGATCAGCCACAGATGAACACGGATGGACACAGATCAGAGATCTAGAGAGAGGGCTCCGGCGATGTCAGGCCGAAAGCCTTCTGCATCTGCTTGCGGACGGTCGTTAGCCGTTCGAGGCCGCCGCCGCCGACTTCGGCCGTGGTCCAGCCGGTGAAGCCAATCTCCTGGAGCCCTTCCCGGACTTCGTTCCAGGGGAGGTCATCTTCTTCCGAGGTGATGTCGACGAACTTGCTCTTGGCCCGGCTGAAGCCTTTGACGTCGAGCTTGACCGCCCGGTGACCGAAGGCTCGCAGCCATTCCCGCGGCTGGCCGTACTTCCAGTGGTTGCCGATGTCGTAGTACATCCCGACCCACGGGCTGTTGAAGCTGTCGACGAACTTGATGAACCGCTCCGGCGACTGCTCGGGGGGAGAGTCGTGGTCGTAGTGCATCTTGTTCCAGACGTTTTCGAACAGGATCGGCTGGCCGAGAGCGGCGGCGAGGGGGAGGAGCTTTTTGATTTCCGTGCGAGCCCGTTCGTCGATCTCGTCGGCGGGACCGTCGTCACCGCGGCCGATGACGATCAGGACGCCGCTGCCGCCGATGGCGTGGGCGACGCGGATGCAGTGCTCGATGTTGGCGACCCCTTTGGCCCGCTCCTCTTCCTTGGCGCTCGTCAGCCGCTGCTGCCAGTGGGCGTGGTTGATGGCGTTGTGGCAGAAGACCCCGGACTCCTGGACCGCGGCGCGGGCTTCTTCGGGGGTGAAGGAGCCGGCTTCGTCGAAGTCGACGCCGTCGAATCCGGCGTCGCCGGCCATCTTGAGGCGTTCGACCAGGTTCAGCGCCCGGTCGCCGTCTTTCTTGGCGATCATCCCGAGCTTGCAGGAGATCAGGATCCGCTTGCCGACGGGGGGGAGGACGATGGTTGGTTTGGCCGCTTCGGCTCCCTGGGCCTTCGTTCCGGGGAGGAGGGCGGCGGAGACGGCGCCGGCTCCGGAGAGCAGGAGGGAACGACGGTTGAGTTGGAAGCGGGATGACGGATGCACGAACGACTCCTCAGTAACACCGGACGACCGAGCGCGACGCATCAACGCAGGGTGATCGTTCCAACGTCGCTGAGCAACCCCACCAGCTCTTTACCGGGTCCAGGGGCACCCCTGGTGGGGAGTGCAGAGGGGCAACGCCCCTTTGCCCGCCGGAGGCCTGGCCGTCGAGAGATGTCTGAAGGAGTGAATATCCAAGCTCGGACAGCGTGTCGTATGCCCCCTCACCAAACCGCTGGGATCCCAGAGCGAGCGGTGTAATGTGATGGAGTCCTCAATGCTGGAACACAAAGGGGACGTCCGTTGCTTACAGCGGTTCCTCACAGGACTGCCTCCGGCGGCAAGGGGGTTGCCCCCCTTGACCCCCAGTGGCCGTGGCACGTTGGGATTGAGCGAGCAGAGTCGCGCCGGCAAGGACGCGGTTCGAGACAGCGGGACAAGTGACCCCTCCCTCGTTGACCGACCACCATCCAGCGAATGCACCCGGTTCAGGGCGGACCCTGGTGGGCGGGCACGGGGAGCGGCGCGCTGAAGCGTGAACTCCAACGGCCATCAGCGGAGGACCGGGATCGTTTCGTCGGTCCAGTTATCGGAGGTCGTCGAGAGACCGCGCGGGAAGGGGCGGGTCTCGCCGACGGGGGCAAGCGGCTTGGCGTCCTTCGCAGGGGCGACCCTGGGAGGGGCGGAGGCTTCGGCAGGGGCCTTCTTCCAGGGGGCGGTCGAAGGGGGCGCGGCCGGAGCCGGATCCGGCTCGACGTCGCGCGGCGGCGGGACCGGACGGGCGTCGCCTTCAGGCGCGGCGGTCGGAGACGTGTCTTTACTGGCCCAGGGGGAGGGCTTCGCGCCGAGAGCGGGCTTGGCGTCGATGTCCTCGACCGTGACGTCCTCGAGGAAGTCGAGCTGGGCGCGGCCGACGCTCACGGGACCGGCCTCGACCGAGACTGTCTGAACTTCGTCCGGCGTTGTGACCCGCGAACGGCGGGGCATGGCAGACAGCGGCGCAAGCTTCGCCTGGCTCACCTGCTGAAGTTGAGCGGGAGGGACAATCCGGCCCGGGGCGGCGGCGAGGCCGGGGCGGACGTTGATCGTCTGGTTCGTGTCGAACTGGCGGCCGTCGGACGTCACGAGCCGGGCGTGGACGAGGATTTCCTTCCCGCCCGGGGTCTGTTCCCAGGGGAGATGAAACTGGAAGCCGGAGCTCAGGAAGCCGCTGTGCCAGTGCTTGCGGGCCTCGCCGGAGTCGAAGACCCAGCGGCCGACCCGCTTGTCCTCGCCCGTGCGGGACATGTCGTAGGCCTCGATCTCCATCTGGCCGGCGACCTTCACGAGGTCGCCGTCGGCGTCGTGCGGGGCGACGATGAGCTGGAGGGCTTCATCGGCCTGATCGCCGTCCTGGTCCTTGCCGCCGGACATGAGCCTGTTGATCGAGAGGCCGGAGATCCGGGCCAGAGCCTGTGTCTGTTCCGGGAGGCCGCTGGACGAAGGGCCGTTGGCGGCCGTCATCTGCTGCCGAAGAACTTCCTTCTCGCGGTGGGCGAGGTCGAGTTCTGACTGGACCTTGGCCATCCGCTGCTCGGAGTGCCGCAGGCTGTCCTGGGTCTGGCGAAGCTGGGCTTCGAGCGCTTCGACGTTGCCGCGGCTGGCGCAGCCGGAGGAGGAGAGAGCGGCGGACGCGAGCGCGGCGGAGGTCAGCACCAGCCATACGGGCGCGGAGCGTCGCCGGTCGCGATCGCTGCGCTGTGCGGACGTCCCTGTCCTGCCGCCAATCATCAGAACGCCATCCTCGCGGTCTGGAAACGAATCGGGGGCCTCGTTCCGAAGAACGATAGCCCCCGAAGTGTCTCAGGTTTTCTGAAACGGGCAAAGAGCAACTACGCCTGGGCGCCCGGCAGCGGGTGCGGAAGGCGGTCCAGGACCTTGTCGATGAGCTTGTATTCCACCGCTTCCTCGGCGGACATGAAGTTGTCGCGGTCGGTGTCCTTTTCGATCTGCTCCACGGTCTTTCCCGTGTGCTTGATCATGATTTCATTGAGTTTCCGCTTCATCTTGATGAGCTCCTTGGCATGGATCTCAAGCTCGAGAGCGGTCCCTTCCATCCCCGCGAGGGGCTGGTGGATCATGATCCGGGAGTTCGGCAGAGAATGCCGCTTGCCCGGGGCTCCGGCGGTCAGCAGCAAGGCTCCCATGCTGGCCGCCTGGCCGATGCAGTAGGTCGCCACGTCGCAGGTGATGTACTGCATCGTGTCGTACATCGCGAGACCGGCGGTAACCGAGCCCCCCGGCGAGTTGATGTACATGTGGATGTCCGCCTTCGGGTCGTCGAACTGCAGGAAGAGCAGCTGGGCCACGATGGCGTTGGAGACCTGGTCGGTGACCTGGCTCCCCAGGAAGATGATCCGGTCCTTGAGGAGCCGGCTGTAGATGTCCATGGCCCGCTCTTCGCGGCCGGACTTTTCGATGACGTAGGGAACGAGAGTGGTCATGGTTTGGTCGAGGGTCTAGGGATTAGGGGCTAGGGGCAAGAGGGAACAAACAGCACGCAACATTCGAGGAGACCAGGAGGGAGAATCCCCCGCCCTGGTCCCTCGTCCCTAGACCTTCTTCTTCTCGGGCCGGGTGACGATCTCGTCGACGAGGCCGTATTCCTTGGACTGCAGGGCGTGCAGATAGCGGTCGCGCTCGGTGTCCTTGGCGATCCGTTCGATCGGCTGCCCGGTGTGCTCGGAGAGGATCTTGTTGAGGACTTCGCGGGTATCGATGATTTCCTGGGCTTGGATCTCGATATCGGAGACCTGCCCGCCCACCTGCCCGTAGGGCTGGTGGATCATCATCTTGGCGTGCGGAAGAATGAACCGCTTCCCCTTGGTCCCGCCAGCGACAAGCACCGCCGCGCCGCTCGCGGCGAGCCCGACGCAGTAGGTCGCGACGTCGCACTCCAGGAACCGCATCGTATCGTAAATCGCCAGGGTCGCCGTGACCGAGCCGCCGGGCGAATTCACGTACAGAAGGATGTCCTGGCGCCGGTTCTCCGTCTGGAGGAACAGCATCTTCATGACGATCAGGTTGGCCATCGCGTCATGGATCGGCCCGTCCAGAAAGATGATCCGGTTTTCCAGCAGCAGGTCCCCGATTGTCATCTGCCGCGTGCGGGTGTAGTCCCCGCTGTTCTGCGTCTCCATCGGAGAGGTTCGTGCCATTCGCAACGGGTCCATTGAGGCTGATCCTTCTCTGAGACACGCCCGTGTCCGTCACGTCCGGCGTGCTCTCCCTGTTCCATCGCGTGATCTGTCTCCGGCAGTTGTCCGGTCACGCCGTCAAGCCGAAGGGCTGACTCCCTTGAATGAAGAGGATTTGCGCAGCGGCCTCCCCCCTTCAAACAGGTCGGGGGATTGTTCGTAAGAGAGGAAAAACGGTCAACCCCGCGGAAGACTTGTCGAAACAGCGGTCGCGGCGGGGCCAAGATCCATCGGGAAGATGGCCGTCAGAGACCCATTTTCGCCCGCTGCGTCTCGGCCCACTGGGCCAGCAACTCGCGGTTGATTTTGACGTTATGCCGCGTATCGACGGGGAGCGATTCGTGGAACAGGAACTTGTCGATGGAAGCGGTCAGCGGGTTCGCCTTGCCCAGCTCCAACAGTTCGCGCGCGAAGGTCTCTGTGGCGGCCGGGTCGCGGGGGAACTGTCCGGGTTCCGGCTCAACGACGATCACCGGCAGTTGATGCGGCTTGGGACCGATCCCGACCAGGGCGCAGCGATAGACGTCGGGATGGTTCTCGAAGATCGCCTCGCAGCAGACGGAGTACATCTTTCCTCCGTCCGTCTCGACGATGTGTGCCTTCCGGCCGCAGAACCAGAGGAGCCCTTCGTCGTCCAGATAGCCCACATCGCCGATCCGGTGCCAGAAGCGGTCGCCGTCGGGGATCTTCGCCAGCCGCGTTGCCTCGGGACGCTGGAAGTATTCGCGCGTCACGGACGGGCCGCGGACGATGATCTCGCCGATCTGGCCCGGAGGGAGAATCCGTGCTTCCTCGATGGAGCCGATGGGGCCTGCGGTCTCGGCGATGATCCGGGCGTCGATCCCCGGGAAGACGCGGCCGACACAGGTTCCCCCCCCTTCGCGGGTGCGGAAGGCGGTGCGGTGCAGGACTTCGTTCCCGCCAATCGAGGCGACCGGGAGGCTCTCGGTCGCTCCGTAGGGGGTGTGGAGGTCTGCCCCCTCGCGGCTGAAGGTCCGGGTCATCCGGTCGAGGACGTGGTTCGGGACCGGGCCCCCCGCCGAAAGGCCGCGGCGGATCGTCGGGAGCTTGATGCCATGCTCGTCGCAGTAGCGGCCGATCCGGTTCCAGAAGGCGGGCGAGCCGAAGGACTGCGTCACGCCGTTGTCGCGGATCGCCTCCAGGATCTTGAGCGGATCGACCTGCGCCGGGCGCGTCGGGTCCATGTCGGGGATGACGGTCGTCACGCCCATCGCCGCGTTGAACAGGGCGAACGGCGGAAAACCCGGGAGGTCCACTTCGCCCGGCTGAATGTTGTAGAAGTCCCGGATCAGGTCGACCTGGGCGTTGAACATCCCGTGCTCGAACTGGACCCCCTTCGGCGCGCCGGTGCTGCCGCTGGTGAAGATGATTGCCGCGGGATCGGTGGAGCGGGTCTCGGCGATCGGCGTTCGACTCCACTCGCGGCCGAGGAGGGCGCAATACGACTTCATCGCCCCGGGGACCCGCGGACCGACGGAGACGTTCCAGCGGGCGTTCGGAAACCGCCGCCAGTTCCACATCCGGATCGCGTGAACGACCGGAATCGCCACGAAGCCCTGCGGATCGACCTCTTCCAGGCAGTGAAGGATGTTCGTCTTCCCCATCCCGGGGTCGACGAGGACCATCACCATCCCGGCCTTGAACAGGCCGAACGTCAGGGCGATGAACTCCAGGCTCGGGCGGACCATCAGGACGAGCCGCGAACCGGCCGGGACCCCCCAGTCCTTCAGGCCGCGGGCGATGCGGTCGCTCTCCTGGTCGAGCTGGGCGAACGTGAACTGCGAATAGGTCCGCCGCCCCATCCAGTCCCGGCCGGCGGGGCAGACGACGGCCCGCGCCGTGGGCCACTGGCGGGCGGAGTTTCGCAGACGGTCGGCGATGTTCAGCGGCTGGGACATGCACGCAAATCGAGGGGGAGACGGACACCGGCGGCCGGCGGTGTGCTCCGCATGATGAGCGTGCAAATGGAGTTCACAAGTCAAACGGCCCGCATCCCGGCCGAGTCCCGGAAAACCGAAGCGGCGAAGGGCCGATTATTTCGCAGACGAACCAACCCGGAGGGGGTCCCCGCCGCAAAAAAACGGGCAGCGCGCAATCTCCGATAGGACGCGATTCGGAGCGACGCTATTCTGAAGACGCCCTCCGCACCCCCATTGCGCTCCGCGGACTCACGTCATGTCGTCGCACGCAATTACCGAAGTCATTGTGAACCGGATCCTCGTCGTGGAAGACGACCGGGCCGAAGCGGACTTCCTCAAGACGTTCCTGGGACAGAAGAAATTCGCGGTCGATCTGGCCCGCGACGGCGGCCAGGCGCGGGCCGCGTTCACGATGCACAAGCCGGACTTCGTCCTGATGGACGTGATCCTGCCGCACGAGGTCTCGGGCTTCGAGATCTGCGAATGGATGAAGTCCCAGTCGGACACGATCCCGGTGATGATGCTCACGGCGATCGACATGGACGACTCCCGCGATCTGGCGCGGCGGGTCGGCGCGGACGGCTACATGACCAAGCCGTACGATCCCGACGAACTCGTGAAGTCCATTCACGACGTCGCGAATGCCCTGTGGGCGAAGCATCACCTGGGCGCGACTGACACGCACGAGGTCATCAGCTTCGCCTGCCCCGAGTGCGGCAAGAACCTGCGGGTCCAGTCGAGCTACCGCGGCCGGATGCTGAACTGCTCCAAGTGCGGGCAGCACGTGCAGGTTCCTCGGTCGGCTTAGAAGGTTAAACACCAAGACACCAAGGAGGCACCAAGGACACGAAGAGGAGAAAGGTGAAGCCGAGACCGCTGGACCGTCGGGCGTTCGTGAACGAATGGCTCCCTGTCTGGCTCAGCGAGGAACGTCACAGCCCTTCTCAATCTCCCTCTTCTTTGTGATCTTCGTGCCTCCTTGGTGTCTTGGTGTTCAACTCCTCTCTCCTCCTGCGTCCCGCCCGTGCCGTTCACTGATCCCGTCGAGGGGCTTCCCGTCATCGAATCGTGCGATGGGTGCGGGGCGTGCTGTCTCGAGCAGGAGGCGCCGCCGGATTATGTCGCCCTCCGGACCCGGCCGGACTTTGCGCAGGATCCGTCGTTCGCCGAGGACTGGGAACGGCTTCAATCGCTGCCGGCCGAGGCGCTGCGGCTTCTCGATGACTTTCTCGTTCGCCGCGACGCGGGGGAGACGGGGAGCGACCGGACCTGCGTGTGGTTCGATCCCGAGTCCCGCGGCTGCCGCTTCTATGAGTGGCGGCCTTCGACGTGCCGCGTCTTCGAGCTGAACTCGATGGGCTGCCGGATCTACCGGCACCGGAACGGCCTCGGCGGGCCGGGGGAACTGCCGGCGGGCGTGTCGCTGCCGACGGGTACGCCCTCCCCACCCGCTTCGGACGCCGGGCGATAGAATTCCGGGGGGCGGTACGGTAGAAACGATGGTTTGCTCCGCCCGGCGGACTCTCTCCCTGCGAAGTGCGGGAGGAACCGGCGGCAGAATTTCCGTGGCGATCGGCAGCGAGGCCCGGCGCCGGATTGGTTTGTGACGAATGCGTGCTTTTGCGTTGACCCTGGCGTTCGCCCTCCTCCTCCCGATGAGCCTCCGCGGGGCGGATGCCCCTCCGAGCGCGGTCGGCTCCGTTCTGAAGCTCCTCCAGAGCGGGCGGGTGCCGGAGAAGAACCTCGGAACGATCATCAAGATGATCGGCGAGCGGGGGAACGAGCACGACCTCGCGTTCCTGCTCGATCAGGTCCTGACCTCGGACAAGTTCGCTCCGGCGGTCAAGGTCCAGATGCTCGAAGGCTTGGCGACCGCCGCCACGACCCGCAAGCTCCAGCCGGCGGACCATCGCGACGGAATCGCGACGCTCCTGGCTCCCGGCAAGGCCCAGAACTCGAAGCTCCAGCTGGCGGCGATCCGGCTCGCCGGCCTGTGGAAGGTGACGAGCGCGGCCGGCCCGCTCCACGATCTGGCGGTCGCAACCGATTCCTCGACCGCTCTCCGCGAGGCGGCGCTGGCGTCGCTCACGGCGCTGGGGCCCGAGTTCTCGAAGAAGACGACCGTCGCGCTGACTGCCGCCGACCAGCCGTTCGCGGTGCGGAGCCTGGCTGTCGCGGCCCTCGCCCAGCAGGACCTCGATGCCGCGGTCAAGCTGGCAACCGACGTCCTTCTTTCGGCAAAAGAACGGGACGATCCCGCCCGGCTGATGGATGCGTTCCTGGGACGACAGGGGGGGCCGGAGAAGCTCGCCGCGGCGCTCGAGTCGCGGCCCCCTTCGACCGACACCGCCAAGCTCTGCCTGCGGCACATGTATGCCGTCGGCCGGAGCGATGCCGGTCTCCAGGCGGTCCTCGGCAAGCTGGCGGGGATCGAGACGAATCCGAAGCCTCTCTCCAAGGACGAAGCGGCTGCCCTGATGGCCGAAGTCGAGAAGCACGGCGATGCCGGCCGGGGAGAGCAGGTGTTCCGCCGGAGCGATCTGAGCTGCATGAAGTGCCACGCCGTCAGCAAGGCGGGGGGGCAGGTGGGGCCGGACCTGAGCGGGATCGGTGCGAGTTCGCCCATGGAGTACCTCGTCCATTCCGTGTTCGATCCCGACCAGGCGATCAAGGAGGCCTACATCTCCAAGACCGTCATCACCGTCGACGGGCAGACGTTCAGCGGGATCGTCGCCGACCGGAGCGACTCGGAGCTGAAGCTTAAGAACGCCGACGGCCGGGAGATCGCGATTCCCCTCGCCGACATCGACGAGGAGATCGAGGGAAAGTCGCTGATGCCGAAGGGACTCCCCTCGCTGATGACGAAGGGGGAGATCATCGACCTCGTCAAGTTCCTGTCGATGCTGGGACGGCCCGGCGAGTATGAGGTCCGCTCGACCGCCCGGATGCAGCGGTGGCGGGTCTTCGCGAAGGCGGACTCCCTTGGCGCCGAGATCCCGGATACGAACACCTTCAAAGTGCGGATCCTCGACGCCGACAACTGGGTGCCGATCTACGCGACGACGAGCGGGAAGCTTCCGCTGGCGGACGCGGCTCGGGTCAGCGAATCGGCGTTCGTTTACCTGAAGGGCGAACTCGACGTCGTCGAGGCGGGTCCGGTGGAGGTCGCCCTCGACTCGGCCGACGGCGTTCTCGTCTGGGTCGACGGGAACGAGCATCCCGACCTGTCGACGCCGCTCGAACTCACCCCCGGCCGGCACTCGATCGTCCTGCGGGTCGAGACCGCCAAGCGGGCTTCGCCGTTCCTCAAGCTCGAAGTCCGGAAACCGGCCGACTCCGCCGCCCAGTTCAACGTGGTCGACGGGCAGTAGACGCTCAGCGTTGTGGGTTTCGCCGTGAGCGTCAGAATCCGCTGACGATGGCTCCACATCGTGTCGGCCCCCCGACGCGGTTGGTCGATCCGTCCTGTTCCGAATCCCTCCCTTTTCCCATCCAGTTCTGCCGTGTCGCTCTTTCGCCCGGATGTCGATCGCATCGCCGGATACGTTCCCGGCGAACAGCCCCAGGACGCGGGCTGGGTCAAGCTGAACACGAACGAGAACCCGTACCCTCCCTCGCCGCAGGTGGCGGAGGCGACGGCGGCTGCGGCCCGGCGGCTCCATATCTATCCCGATCCGCTCGGGACGTCGTTCCGCAAGGCGGCCGCCGAGTTGTTCGGCCTCGATCCGGACTGGATCCTTCCCGGCAACGGCAGCGACGAGATCCTGACGATCCTCGTCCGGACGTTCGTCGATCCGGGGGAACTGATCGCCTATCCGTACCCGAGCTACATCCTCTACGAGACCCTCGCGGACCTGCAGGGGGCCCGGCACGAGCGGATCCGGTTGAATCCCGACTGGTCGTGGAACCCCGGTGTCTCGCGGAGCATTCTGGAGCGGACGAAACTTCTCTTCTCGCCGAATCCCAACTCTCCCTCCGGCAACCGCTGGTCGGATGAGACGATGCTGGGACTCATCCCGCCGAAGGGTCTGCTCATCCTCGACGAGGCCTACGGCGACTTCGCCGACCAGCCGCACCAGATGGAGCTTCTGAAGGGGGACCACGGGCGGCGGATGATCGCGACGCGGACGTTCAGCAAGTCCTACAGCCTCGCCGGACTGCGGTTCGGGTTCGCCGTGGCCCATCCGGACCTGATCGCCGGGATGCGGAAGGTGAAAGACAGCTACAACTGCGACGCCTTGTCGCTGGCGGCAGCCGAGGCGGCCCTCCGCGACCAGGACTGGATGAAACAGAACCGGGCGAAGATCCTGGCGACGCGGAGCCGGCTGACGGCGGCGCTCCGCGGGCTGGGGTTCGAGGTCGTCGACAGCCAGGCGAACTTCGTCTGGACGACGCGTCCTTCAGGCGGACACCGGGAGCTCTACGAACAGCTGAAGGCCCGCAAGATTCTCGTGCGGTACATGCGGTTCGACGGCGCGGAGCCCGGGACCGTCCTCGATGGACTGCGGATTACGATCGGCACCGATCCGCAGATCGATACACTGCTAGAGACGTTGCGAGCCATTCTCTGACCGCCGATGGCCTGGCGGGAGGAACGGTCCTTGAGGAGGGGCGGATCCCGCCGACGATATGAGCGAGCCCTCGCCGCTTGACCATCCCGTGGTGTCCGAACGGGCCTTCCATCCGCGGCCGCAGACCGCGGAGCCGACGCGGTGGATCAACGTCGGACCGTGCGAGCTCGGCTGCTTTGTCCAGACCGTCGACCCGCACGCTGGCTGGGTGCTCTACTTTCACGGGAACGGCGAACTGGCGGCCGAATGCGATCGGCTGCTGGCGGACCTGTTCATCGACTCCGGAGTCAATGTCTGCTTTGCCGAGTACCGCGGCTATGGCGGCTCCGGCGGCGAGCCGACGCTGACCGGGATGCTGCCGGACGGCGAGCAGATCGTGCGGGCGATGGGAGTGCCGGCCGACCGGATCGTCGCCTTCGGCCGGTCATTGGGGAGCCTCTACACCATTGAGCTCGCGCGGCGGCTGCCGGATCTGGCGGGCCTTGTCCTGGAGAGCGGCATCGCGGAACTGGCGGCCCTCTGGCGGCTCGAGGACCGGATGCGGCAGATCGGCCGAACCCCGACGGATCTGGCCGAGGCCCTCTCCCGCGACTTCGATCACGAGCGAAAGCTGGCCGGGTATCAGGGGCCGGTCCTCGTCCTGCACTCGGAGGGGGACGTCCTCGTCGAGCCGTGGCACGCCCGGAAGCTGCATGCCTGGGCCGGCGGTTCCCGTAAGCGTCTCGCGCTCCTGCCGCACGGGAACCACAACTCGATCCTGTTTGCCAACGCCCAGGCGTACGTCTCGGAACTGCGGGCGTTCCTGACGGAGTGCGGAGTGACAACGCGATCGGCAACCGGTGGGGCGGACTGAGCCGACCGCCACGGTCCAGCCGCGGCGTCCCGGGCTTCATGTCCAGCCGGGGAAAGGATTTGCCAGAACGTCGGCCGCTTCGCGCCGCGCAAAAGAAAACGGCGACCGTCAGATCGGTCGCCGTTACGAGAATTGCCCGGCAGGGATTCGAACCCCGACTAAATGATTCAGAATCATTCGTGCTAACCGTTACACCACCAGGCAAAGTGGGTCCGGGAGTATATGTAACGTCATGAGGGCTGCCAAGTTCGATTGCCTCGTCTCGGGGCCGCGATTCGGGGCGAAATGGCAACGCGGCGGCGGACCGGCAGCATCCGCCGAAACCGATCTGGACACATTTAAACGGAGGCGGTCCAATCCGGCAGATTTCGCCGCGCGGATGGAGCCCCGACGAGTCGTTCTGGCACTGTCAGGCTCTTTGTGCGCAGCGCCGTCCATTCGGCCCGTGGCGAGGAAACCGCCGCCCGGCCGACATGGGCCTCTGGTCCGACAGGATGTCAACCATGGTCTCCCTCCGCTGGTCTCTCCTTGCCCTGCTCGCCCTGCCGATGGGCTGCCATGGTCCCGGTTCCAATCCGTACGGATATAGTTCCCCCTACGGCACTTACGGCGGGCAGCCGTACATGCAGCCCTACGGGACCCCGGTTCAGACCCTGACGCCCGGCCCGAGCTACGTCCCCGGCACCTACCCGCCCGGCTCGACCATCCCAGGCGGAAGCACGATTCCCGGCGGCGGACTCGCCCCGACTCCCGATCCCTATCGCAGCACCCCGGCCCCGGCCGGTGGCACGTTCGCCCCGTCGGGCGGATCGACGCGTCTGGAACCCGTCCGGGAACCGAACGGCGGCGCCGCGCCGATGTACAGTCCGCCGGCGGGGGGCGGCAACATGCCAGTCCCCTTCCCCAGCGAACCGAGCGCCTCATTCCAGCCGCCGCGTCAGCGGGAGATGGTCGCGGAAGCTCCCTTTGCCGCTCCGGCGGCGGCGAACTCGACGGTCCCCCTCGGAGGCGATCTCGGGGGAGGCAATCCGTTTGCCGCGCGGACACCGATGCCGATCAACACCATCAGTCCCGCCGCGGGGGCCGCCCTCGCGGAGGAGATGCTCAACGAGAGCACGCAGCCCATCAAGCTCGAAAAGCCGGTCATTCCGGTCAGCGGCGAGGTCCGTCCCTTTGCCTACGACGCCGACGGCTATAAGTGGATGCGGGGGATCATCAGCTACGAGAAATCGGCCAAGTGCTGGTCCCTGGTCTACAGCGACGCTCCCGATGCGACGGACGAACTCGTCGGCTGCGTCACGATCGCCGACCACCCGGATCTGGCGACGCTCAAGGATGGGGACGTCGTCTTCGTCACCGGCGAATTCTCCGGAGCCCAGGCGGACTACCGCGGGAAGCCGGTCTACGTGATCGACAAGGCGGAGCGGGTCACCAACGCGGCCGTCACCACGGCCAACTGAGACCGGCATCGCCCCCTCCCGTCTCCGGGCCGAATCCGCCGGCGCCCTCTTCCGGCAGTGCTTCCGCCGTCCCCGGCCGACCGCTCGACGCCCGCCACTTGGGTGCAACCGGTCGGCGCGAAGGGACCGGCCCTATTCGCTATAAACGCCTCATACGGAACCGGCGGACATCGCCCGGGCCGTTTGCTCTGGGACTTAGGGAAATTATTGACTCGGGCCCTGGGCTGCGTACACTGACCTGAACAGTGGTTTCGTATCGCGCGGTCGTGACGGTCGTGCACGTTGACGGGACTGCTCATTCACCGGTCAAGCCCGCTCTCGTGACGACCGACAACATGAGAGCTTGATTGTCCCAAGGCGGGGACGGCGTGTTTCGTGGCAACCTCCGGTTGCGGTGCTTTTTTCACCGCGGCCTCCGGTTGCGGACAGCCACATCCTTTCGAAGGCATTCGCCATGGCAGCTCCGTCCAAGAAGCCGGAAGCTATCCACTTTGTTGCAATCGTGTTCTTTCTGATCGCCGCCGTTTGCGGCGGCGGCTGGTACATGGTCTTCAAGGACCTGCGGCAGGTCCAGGGGCAGCTCAAGACGGCCAATGAAGGGAAGTCCGCCTCCGACGCCGCGGCGACCCGGGCCAACCAGGACGTCCAGGAGCTCAAGCAGCTCCTCGGCAACGCCCAGCCGGAAGTCGGCACGATGGCCGATCCGTCGAAGGCCAACACCGTCATCTCCGACGTCGTCAACCTGATGCGCCGCGTCGGCAGCCTGGCCGCGGAGAACAACCCGGCCGCCACGCCGCACGTGACCGCCGCCCTCAACGATTTCGCCACGCGGTTCGCCACGCAGGACGCCGAGCTCAAGAAGCTCCGCAAGGACAAGGAAGACCTGAACGTCGCCCTGCAGGCGGTCAACGCCCAGAACCAGGCCCGCGTTGACGAAGCCCTGACCTCCAAGACCAAGAGCGAAGCCGACCTGCAGCAGAACATCACGCAGTCGGAAGAGCAGCACAAGGTCAAGGACCAGGCGATTCAGCAGGCGGACGAAGCGCTGCGGCGGGAAACGATCGAAAAGGAGCAGCTCCGCGACGAGCTCGTCCGCACGAAAGAAGACTTCGAGAAGCGGATCACGACGCTGAAGCAGACGGTCAACTTCTACCGCAAGCAGCTCCAGGACGTTCTCGATCCGAACTTCGAAACGCCGGACGGACGGGTTACGGGAGTCGATCCCGAGAACCACGTCGTGTGGCTGAACCTCGGTTCGCTCGACAACCTCCGCCCGCAGACGACGTTCGCCGTCTACGTGAAGGACAACACCGGGGTCTCCCGGACGCAGAAGGACATCAAGGCCAAGATCGAAGTGACCGAGATCCTGGGGCCGCACCGCTCCAAGGCCCGAATCATCAGCGAAGACCTCCGCCGGCCGATCGCCGACGAAGACCCGATCTACTCGCCGGTGTGGCATCACGGCCAGGAGCAGTGGTTCTCGTTCGTCGGACGGATCGACTTTGACGGCGACGGCACTTACGACCGCAAGATGCTCGAAGACCGCCTCGCCTCGGCCCGGGCCCACATCGAAGTCCTCGTCAACGAAGAAGGAGTGCGGGAGCCCGCCGACTCGAAGCTGACCCCGCGGTCGAAGTTCCTCGTCGTCGGCCCGATGGAAGACCCGACGCTGTTCCCCGGCCAGGATGAAAAGCAGGATCAGATCAAGCGGGTCCTGACCGAGCACAAGGCTCTCGTCGACGAAGCGACGGAAAACGGCGTCCGCGTCATCAACCTCCAGGACTTCCTGGCGATGATGGGGATCGAACCGCAGCAGCGGCTGTATCGCCCCGGCGAGAACCGCCCGTTCAACCTCAAGGCGGGAGCCCGCAGCACGGGGATCAACGAGCCGCTCGGCGACCGGACTTCCAGCGGACGGGTCTCGGGCAAGTACACCCCGGACCGCGTCAACGCTCAGAAGGAATCGTCGGGCACGACCAGCGGACTGTTCAAGAAGTAAGACCGAGCTTTCCGTCGCCGGGGATCGTGAACACGATCCGCCAACGCGAAACTGGAATCGACCGGGGCCGGGAGTTTTCTCCCGGCCCTTTTTTCATGGACTGGCGTTCGGATGCTGTCTGTCCGTCTGCATTGCTTCGGAACGCTGCCGCCGGAGGCGGACGCGGCGCTCCAGCGGGAAGCCGCCCGGCGGCCGGGGCTGCGGCTCGCCGAAGAGTCCCCCGGGAGAACGGGGGGCGCCGAGGCGATCGATCTGGTCGTCTGGTCGGTCGAGCATCCCGACCGGTACCAGGAGCGCGAGCTGGAGCGGCTCGTCGGAGGCTTTCCCGGCGCGCCGATCCTCATCGTGGGGGGAGCCTGGTGCGAGAGCGTGATCCGCAATCGGCACCTGCCGGTCGTCGCCGTCTGGGCGACCGCAGCTGAGTTCCCTGCCCGTCTGGCCGCCGAACTCGACTCTCTATTGGAAGGGGCGGCGCCGCTGCCGCTGACGGCGGACCGCGCCGAGGCGTTTGCGTTCCTCTGCCGTCCGGAACCCCTCGCGGCGGGGCCGACGCTCCGGGTGGGAGTCGTCGGCTTTGACGCTCCGTTGACCGGCCTCTGCGTCGAGGTCCTGAGCGATTGCGGTCTGGAAGCCCGCCCGGCGCACTCGGTTCAGGAGAGCGCCGGCGCGGACATTCTGGTCGTGCATGCGGATCCGCTCTCCGCCTCGGGAGCCCCCGTCGTCGCTCCTCCGCGGGACGTCCCGGTCCTCTATGTCTCGCACACCCCGTGGGCTGCTTGTCTTCCGGCCGGGTTCCCCCACGTCCGGATCGTGTCGATGGAAACACCGATCCCGGAGTGGGCCGGCGAACTGCGGCGGCTGGAGGAGACGTTCCGGACGATGTCCGCCGCGCGGGACGTCACGGAGCGTCCTGGTCCATCAGCTCCGCATTGATGAAGTTGATCATCTGCCGCAGCCGCCCGAAGCTGCGGCGGTTGAAGTGCAGCGAGATCCGGTGGAGGTCGGCCAGGTGGGCGTCGTTCGCCTCCATCGGATGCGGCGGGACCGTCTCGATGATCCCGGTCACGAGGATGTCCTGGAACTCGGAGTTCAGCAGGGCCAGCAGTCCCGGCGTCGGCTCGACGTGCAGCCGCAGGTAGAGTTTCTCGCGGATGTACCGCATGCTGTTGTAGACGGTGTAGAACCGCAGGACTTCGTCGACCGCATCCTGCGGATCGCTGACCACCGTAAAGAGCGACATGTCCTCCGGCGAGATGAGAGACGTGTCGAGCAGGTGTTTGCGGACGTAGGTCACCCAGTCCTTCCAGTAGTCCCCTCCCGGCTGGTCGACGAGGACGATCGGCATCAGGTCCCGCTTGCCGGTCTGGATCAGGGTGATCGTCTCGAAGCACTCATCGTGCGTCCCGAAGCCGCCGGGGAAGATCACGATGGCGTGGACTTCCTTCACGAACAGCAGCTTGCGGGTGAAGAAGTACTTGAAGTTGACGAGTTTGGGGTCGTCGTTGATGACGGGGTTCGCGTCCTGCTCGAAGGGGAGCATGATGTTGAGCCCCATCGCCTTCTCGCGGCCGCACCCGATGTGCGCCGCCTCCATGATCCCGCCGCCGGCGCCGGTGACGATGTACCAGCCCTGCTTGCCGAACAGCCGGCCGCACTCGACCGCCTGAACGAACGACGGGTGGTCCGGCTTCATCCGCGCCGAGCCGAAGATCGAGACCTTGCGGTTCGTCCGGTACGGGGTGAAGACCTTGAAGGCGTACCGCAGCTCCTTGGCCGCGCGGGAGATGATCTTCACGTCCCCCGTCACCGCATGGTCTCTGACGAGCTTGTCCGCCGTCAGATGCAGGTCGGCGACGAGATCGTTCGTGCGATCGTGCACCGCGACCTGCTCCGTCGGCATCGGATCCATTTCCGAGACGTTGGGGCGGCTGCGGGGAGGGCGCTGGGCCATGTCGGCTTCATCCGTGGGGCGTCACTTCAATCATCGCGTCCGCGGCCGGAGAGCCGGCCCGCGGCGGCGGTCCTGTTCATCCCGAACGCGGACTCGCGGTCGGATTGAAGATGGCACTCGCAGTCGGAATAATCAACCCCGGCCCCTGTGAACGGGACCGCGCGGCAATCGTCAGCGCGGGCCGGTCCGGAGCCCTCCCGTCACGGTTTCCTTTCCGAACAACAAAGTGCTCCCCCTGGTCCCTGCGCTCGCCGGGAATTGGTCGGAGCCCTGCATCCAGCAGGAGACGCGATTTGTCTCCCCAGGAACTCCGCGAACTTCCCCGCACGCGCCTGGCGCAGCTCGCCCGGAGCGCGGGGATTGTCGAATGGAAGACGCTTACGCGGGTGGAGCTTTTGGACGAGCTGCAGCGGAACCGTGAGAACGGCGTGCTCGCGGTCGACGTCGCAAGTCCCCACTGGCTCACCGCTCGCTGGCGTCTCACGCCGCAGATGGAGCATCGCCCTCTGGCCAACGGGAGCGCTCGCCGCCGCGGGACGGCCCTTTTCCTGATCGTCTACGAATGCGGGGACCCGGAAGTTTCCGTGGCCTCGCGGCGGCGGCTCAAGACGCTCGCGCTCCCGGCCGATGCCACGCTCTGGCAGGTCCAGGTCGAGAATCCGGGCTGCTACTATCAGCTCGAGCTCGGGATGGGGACGTCGGCCGACGAGATCACCGTGATCGCCCATTCCGCCCTGATCCGGACCGCATCCGGATCGAGCGCCCCGAACGGGGGGAACCACCACGACACTCCCCCGCAGACGGCGATCGAGAGCGGTCCCGCGTCGATCGCCGTGCAGTGCGAGCTCTGCATCCACGGTAAGACCTCCGCCGGAGCGAGGATCACGATCGACGATGAGCCGGTCGCCGTGGACGCGGGCGGCGAGTTCGAAGCCCGGTTCCCGCTGATCGACGGCCGCTCGATGTTCCCGGTCGTCGGAACGAACGCCAGCGGCACGGAGCGGCGGACGGTGGCGATCGTCGTCGAGCACCACGCGCGGCACATCGAACCGGAGCGTCCCCGCCTGGCGGACCGGAAAACTCGCTGAACCGCGGTCGCGGGCACTCTTTTTGGCGACGCCCCGCCCACTGCTGACCGATGCGGCGTCGCCGTGCGCGCTTCGCATTCACAATTCCGCCCTTTCCGGCCCGCAAAACCGACTGCGAAGCGGGTTTCGCTCGCTCGGCATAACGAATGCGTAAGAGCCTTCGGACACGGCCAACGTCGTTGGCTAGCTCGACCGCCCGTCCGGCGGCGTGAAACCGTATTCGAACAAGGGGAGAGAACAATGTTGCGGTCCATGGGAGTTGTCGTTTCGTGTGCGGTCCTCGGCTTCGCGGGCTGTGAGAAGTCCCCGGCTGACATGAAGGCGGATGCGGTTCGCGATTCGTCGCAGCAGCAGGCGGAAACCGTCCGGAAGCAGAGCCAGGGCGAAGCGGATGCCGTCCGCAATGCGGCCGGGAAGGACGCCTTGGGGAACGCCAAGACGGACAGCGCCGAGAACAAGGCGGACGCGATTGAGTCCGCCGGCGAGAAGAAGGCGGATGCGATCGAAGACGCCGGCGAGAAGAAGGCCGACACGATTGAGAAGGTCGAGAAGTAATCGACTTCGTCTCTTCAAACGAAAATGGCGATCGGCCCGCTCGATGAGCTGTGGCCGACCGCCATTTTTTCGTTTGCCGAGGAAGGGAACTGGCTTGAACCGCGTCCTGGCCAGACGGGTTCTCATAGCTCAAACCCAACGTTCCAAGGCAGCCGGGGTCAAGGGGGTCTCACCCCCTTGCCGCCGGAGGCGCTTCCATGAGGAACCTTGGGACGCAATGGACGTCCACTTTGTGGTACCGGCGTTGAGGACTCACCCCTCGCTTCAGGATTCCCCACGGGTTGATGTGGGGGCATCCGGCAGGCTATCCGCGTTCGGACACGCACTCCTTCAGACATCTCTCGACGGCCAGGCCTCCGGCGGGCAAGAGGGCTTCGCCCCCTTGCATCCCCCACCAGGGGTACCCCCTGGACCCCGGTTCTTAAGGACTGCGCCATGCTCAGTCGCGACCGGAGCGACCTTACATGTAGTCGTTGATCAGGTTCTCAAGGTATTCCTGCCGGCCCGACTCGTTGCCGGTGATCTCGCCCTTCTCGAGCATGTACCGCTCACAGTCGGCAAAGCTCGCCTTGCCACTTTCAATCTGCGCTCCGATCCCGCTGTCGAAGCTGCGGTACCGGTTGGAGACGAACTGGTCGAGGACCCCATCCTTACGGATCGCCGCCGCAATCTTGGCCCCGCGGGCGAACGCATCCATCCCGCCGACATGGGCGTGGAACAGGTCGATCGGCTCAAAGCTCTCACGGCGGACCTTGGCGTCGAAGTTCGTCCCGCCGGAACCGAGGCCGTTCTGCTTCAGGATCACGAGCATCATCTGCGTCGTGAGGTAGATGTCGGTCGGGAACTGGTCGGTGTCCCAGCCCAGGAGCGCGTCGCCGGTGTTGGCGTCGATCGAGCCGAGGGCATTATGGATCCGGGCGACTTCCAGCTCATGCATCATCGAGTGCCCCGCCAGCGTGGCGTGGTTCGTCTCGATGTTGAGCTTCACGATCCCGTCGAGCCCGTTGCGACCGATGAAGTTGAGGCACGTGGCGGCGTCGAAGTCGTACTGGTGCTTCGTCGGCTCCTTGGGCTTGGGCTCGAACAGGAACTGCCCCTTGAAGCCGATCGACTTCGCGTGGTCATGCGCCATGTGCATGAACCGGGCGAGGTGATCGGTTTCCCGCTTCATGTCGGTGTTCAGGAGGTTGTGGTACCCCTCGCGGCCCCCCCAGAAGACGTAGTTTTCGCCGCCAAGGTCATAGGTCACCTCGATCGCCTTCTTGACCTGCGCGGCCGCGAAAGCGAACACGTCGGCGTTGCAGCTGGTCGCCGCGCCGTGCATGAACCGCGGGTTGCTGAAGAGGTTGGCGGTCCCCCACAGGAGCTTGATGCCGGTTTCCCCCTGCTTGTCCTTGAGCTTCTTGGCGATCTCGTCGAGGTTCTTGTTCGACTCCTTCAGGCTCGAGCCTTCCGGGGAGATGTCCCGGTCATGCCAGCAGTAGAACGGTGCCTGGAGCTTCTGCATGAACTCGAAGGCGACATCGACCCGCTTGAGGGCGTTCGGGATCGAGTCCGAGCCGTCATCCCACGGACGCTGGAGGGTCGCCGAGCCGAACGGGTCGGTCCCGGTGCCGCGGAACGTGTGCCAGTAGCAGACGCTGAAGCGGAACAGATCCCGCATCGTCTGCCCTTCGATCACCTCGTCCGGGTTGTAGTGCTTGAAGGCCAGCGGGTTTCTGGACTTCGGACCTTCGTACTCGATCTTCGAAACGCTGGGGAAGTATTCGGCCATCGAATCACCTGAACGCGCGGGGGTGAAGAATCGGTTGAACGGGTAGAAGAAGCGGGCGGGGCGGACAAGCCGGCCGCCAAAGCGTGACGGACGGCAGGCCGAGCCTCAACCGTCCGTCCGTGGGATTCTGTCGATCGGCCGCCGGGCACCCCGGCCGACCGGGATCAGCTGTTGACCCGGCCGAGGTATTCGCCGGTCGCCGTGTCGATCTTGATCTTGTCGCCAGCGTTGATGAAGGCCGGGACCTGGATGTCGCCGCCGGTTTCGACCGTGGCTCCCTTGGTGACGTTGTTCGCGGTGTTCCCGCGGGCGGCGGGTTCGCTGTAGGTCACTTCGAGGATGATGTGCTGGGGGGGGGTGACGCCGATGAGCTGCTCGTTCCAGTACAGGAGGCTGCAGGGGGTGGCGTCCTTGATGTACTTCATCTGGTCGGCGCAGACGGCGGCGGACAGGCCGACCTGCTCGAACGAGTCGTTGTCCATGAAGATGTAGTTTGAACCGTCGAAGTACGAGTACATGCCGTCGTTGGTGCGGACGTCGGCCGCTTCGAGGCTGTCACCGCTGCGGTAGGTGATCTCGAGGACCTGGCCGGTGAGGAGGTTGCGGTTGCGGGTGCGGTAGAGGGCCTGTCCTTTGCCCGGCTTGACGAATTCGCAGGACACCATGTCGTAGGGTTTCCCTTCGATGATGACCTTGATTCCCTTCCGAAAATCACCCGCGTTGATCTGAGCCATGAAAGCTTTCCCGGCGATGTCGACTGAGGAGTCCTGTGATCACGGTCCTGACAGGACTCGTGGGCCGGCATCTCCGTCGTCTGCCGGTCCGCGCGAGGAGGATAGCAGACGGTCAAAAGCCTGCAAAACCAGGGGCGGCCAGCGTCCAGATGAACCAGGTCCAGGGGCACCCTGGTGGGGAGTGCAGAGGGGCCTGTGTTGTTTTCTTGGCCCCTTGCCCGCCGGAGGCCTGACCGTCGAGAGATGTCTGAAGGAGTGGGTATCCAAACGCGGATAACGTGTCGTCTGTCCCTCACCAACCCGCGGCGATTGCAAAGCGAGCGGCGTGGTGTGAGGGAGTCCTCAATGCTGGCACCACAAAGGGGACGTCCGTTGCATACAACGGTTCCGCACAGGAGTGCCTCCGGCGGCAAGGGGTTGCCCCCTTGACCCCGACTGCCGTGGCACGTTGGGTTTGAGCTATGGAAACTGTGCCGGCCAGGACACGGTTTAAGCGAGCTTACGCCGCGTTGGCCGAACTCTCCGGCGGCGTGAGCATCACAGCAATCCGCACCTGCGCCGCCTTGGCCGTCCCCCCCGAGCGGCGGACACGGAGCCGAACGCCGAACGTCGTCACCAGTTCGGCATCAATCTCGATCTCTTCCGCAGCCCCGTCATCCACCGGCTCGCACTCGACACGCGGCGTAAAGGACAGGGCCGGCTGCACCGGCAGGTGAATCAGCGTCTGCCGTTCCCCCGCCGCAAACGCCGCCGTCACCTCCGCCTCGATCGTCTCCACGCCATCAACGACGGACCGGCTCCAGTTCTGCACCCGTTCCCGGCGGGAAGCCGCGTTCTGGTCATCCTGGCCGCTCAAGGCCGCGCCGGAAGCGGGTGCTGCCATAGGGTGGAGCTGCGTCGTTGCAGATTTCGGCGCCTCGGTCGTCAGCTCAGCACCGATCTCGTCGAGAAGCGAGCGGATGGCCGAAGCGCCGGCAACGGCACTCCCGGCGGTAAGCATCAGGACGGAACAGGCGATACCGAAGGACGTTGCTCCTGGGGCCATCGCGACACACATCATCAGCATCGGTGCGGAGACCAGTCCCAGCGCCGATGCGAGGCGTGTCACCGTGTCGAACGGGCGAACCCGCTCCTCCCAGGTCAGCCGCCACGCCCCCAGAGCCAGCCCGCCGGCGAGCAGCATCGCAAGCACGCGCCAGCCGGTGCCGACGATCCCGGGCCCCAGGTTCGCCCCGGCCAGGGCGCGTGAAAAAACGACCGCTCCCACAAGGAAAGCGGCCGTTGTCAGGTTGAGCGCCAGGAGCGCCTTGATCGACTTGGACATTGTGGATTCCATTCCACGGGTCGAACGTGCCGGCCACGGCCGAGGCTCCGCCGCGGCCGGGACGCGATCCAACTTAGAACTGGAACTGCGGAGCCGGAGCGCCGCCGGAGACGCCAACCGCTTCGCGGAGGGCACCGGCCTTGTCCGTCGCTTCCCAGGAGAATTCCTTCTCGCTGCGGCCGAAGTGTCCGCCCGAGGCGGTCTTGCGGTAGATCGGGCGGCGGAGCTGCAGGTGGTTGATGATCCCGAGCGGCGTCAGCGGGAAGACGTCCCGGACCGCCTTTTCGAGCTTCTCTTCCGCCACGACGCTGGAGCCGCGGGTGTCCACGCGGATGCTGACCGGGTCGGCCACGCCGATCGCGTAAGCGAGCTGGATCTCGCACTCCTTGGCGAGACCGGCGGCAACGATGTTCTTGGCGACGTAGCGGGCCATGTAGGCGGCGCTACGGTCGACCTTCGTCGGATCCTTACCGCTGAACGCCCCACCCCCGTGACGGCCCCAGCCGCCGTAGGTGTCGACGATGATCTTCCGGCCGGTCAGGCCGCAGTCCCCGTGCGGACCGCCGACGACGAACCGACCCGTCGGATTGATGTGGTAAGCGGTCTTGTCGGACAGGAGAGCGGCCGGAACCGTTTCCTTGATGACGTTGCCGATGATGTAGTCCGAGATCGTCTTGTTCTCGACCTCGGGGGTGTGCTGCGTCGAGACGACGACGGCGGTGATCCCGACCGCCTTGCCGTCCTTGTACTGGACCGAGACCTGGCTCTTGGCGTCGGGCCGCAGCCACTTGACGTCGCCCGACTGCCGCAGGTCGGTAAGGCGGTTCAGAATGCGGTGCGAGAGAGCGATCGGCAGCGGCATGTATTCCTGCGTCTGGTCGCAGGCGTAGCCGAACATCAGACCCTGGTCGCCGGCACCGTCCCGATCGACACCCATGGCGATGTCCGGGCTCTGCGAGTGCAGCTTGACGAGGACTTCGCAGGTGGAGGCGTTGAAGCCGATGTCGTCGCTCGTGTAGCCGATCTGCTTGATGACGTCCCGGGCAACGGCGGCGTAGTCGACCTTGCCGGTGCTGGTGATTTCACCCGCCAGGCAGACGAAGTCGGTGGTGCAGAGGGTTTCGCAGGCGACGCGGGACCGCGGATCCTGAGCGAGGAGGGCGTCCAGGACACCGTCCGAGACCTGGTCCGAGACCTTGTCCGGATGCCCGCTGCTGACCGATTCACTCGTGAAGATGAAGCTCGACATAAACCATTTCGCTCGTAGGTCGCCCGGAAGACAGTCAGCGTCCCCCGTCAGAAGCCCGGATTCTAGAGTGGCCGACGACTGTTGGGAACAATAAATTGCCGGTGTCTCAGGGATGAGCCGGCGCTGACTCAATCCTCGTCTGGAGTTCCGTCATGCGGACTGTTCCCGCCCTGCTTCTGGGATGGCTCTGTTTCTGCGGAGGTCTCTCGGCCGCCGAGCCCGCGCCTCCTCCGGCCTCCCCCACCGCCGCAGGGGACGGCCTCCTGCAGCGGTACTTCGCGATCCGGACCGCCGAAATCGCCCGGGACAGCGAGCGCCGGCTGCGGTCGGCCCATTGGTCCGCCGAGTCGGAGGCGTATCGCCGGCAACTTCGCGAAATGCTCGGGATCGAGCCGCTTCCGGAGCGGACGCCGCTGAATCCGGTCGTCACGAAGACCGCCGAGCACGGCGACTTCATCGTCGAGAACGTCCACTTTCAGTCCTCGCCGCACCTCTACGTCACCGGAAATCTGTACCGGCCCAAAGAGGTAAAGGAGCCGCTCCCGGCGATCCTGTACGTCTGTGGGCACGGCAAGGTGAAGGTCGGCGACGTCAGCTACGGCAACAAGACCCACTACCACCATCACGGCGTCTGGTTCGCCCGGCACGGGTATGTGTGTCTCATCATCGACAGCATTCAGCTCGGCGAGATCGAGGCCCTGCACCACGGCACGCACAACCTGGGGATGTGGTGGTGGGTCTCCCGCGGCTACACCCCGGCCGGCGTCGAGGCGTGGAACTGCATCCGGGCGCTCGACTATCTCGAAACCCGGCCGGAGGTCGACAAGACCCGGTTCGGCGTGACGGGCCGTTCGGGGGGCGGGGCCTACAGCTGGTACTCGGCGGCGGTCGATCCGCGGATCCAGTGCGCCGTCCCGGTGGCAGGGATCACGGACCTGGACGACCACGTCGTCCAGAACTGTGTGGAAGGTCACTGCGACTGCATGTACATGGTCAACACGTACCGGTGGGACTACCCGATGCTGGCGGCGATGATCGCCCCACGGGCGCTGCTGCTGGCCAACACGGACAAAGACCCGATCTTCCCGCTGGAAGGGGTGGTCCACACCTACACCGCAACTCGCGACGTCTTCCGGACCCTTCAGAAACCGAACTCCCTGGGCCTCGAGATCACCGAAGGGGGCCACAAGGACACGCAGGAGCTTCGTGTTCACGCGATGGTCTGGTTCGACCGGTTCCTCAAGAAGGTCGACCGGCCCGTCCTCCCCGCTGAGCTGAAGCTCCTCACGCCGGAGGAGCTGCGAGTCTTCGATCAGAACCCGTCCGACGAGATCAACACGAAGATTCACGAGCAGTTCGTCGCGATGGCGAAGGCCCCGGCCGTCCCCGGTTCGCGTGCCGAGTGGGATTCGCTCGTCCGCGGTTGGAAGGAAGCGCTCATCGCCAAGACATTCCGGGCCTGGCCGAAGGGGGATGACGTCGAGGGGCTCTACCTCAAGCAGCTCTCCGCCGGAAGTTCGCCCGGGGCGGTCGAGACCGAGTATGAGTTCAACAGCCAGACGCCGTACCGGCTCGGCCTGCGGATGACGGCGAAGCCGGAGAGCGTGAAGGCGCCCGAATCGAAAGTGGTCCTCCATGTTCTGGCGGAGCCCGCCTGGGGGAAGTCTCCCTGGGGAGCGGACGTGACGGATGAGGCAATCCACTTCTGGCTCGCTCCGCGGGGGATCGGGCCGACGCAGTGGAATCAGGACAAGAAGAAAGAGACGCACATCCGGCGGCGGTTCTACCTCCTCGGCGAGACCGACAACTCCGCCCGGACCTGGGACGTCCGGCGGGCCGTGACCGCGATCCGCGAGATCATGGGCGACCGGAAGTACACGCTGCAGATCGACGGCGAAGGGGACGCGTCGGTCTGGGCTCTCTACGCGGCGCTCTTCGAAGCCGATGCGGACGAGGTCCGCCTGACCGGACTGCCGGAGTCGCACATGACCGGCCCCGCGCTCCTGAACGTGCTCAAGACGCTCGACGTCCCGCAGGCGGTCGCGGCGCTCTCGACCGGGGCGAAAGTGACCGTGGTCGACGCCGCCGAGGGAGATCCCCGGACAGCGCTGCTCAAGCAGGTCGAGAAGATTGGCCAGTAAGATCGGTCAGTGACCGCGGGCGAAACCCGGGCTCAGTCGACGGGGGGCTGCCAGTCCCCCCAGTGTTCGAGGTAGTGCTTGTAGGCCGGGTGCTGCTCGGACTGCTGGTCGAGCCAGGCGCGGGCTTCGTCGACGAGTTTCTGCTCGTCGTCGAGCGAGAGGCGGCCGAGGAGGACCCGTGTCCGGAGGAAGACGAAGTAGGTGTCGAGGACGTCGCAGCGGCAGTAGTCGTTGATCTCCTTGACCTGTCCGGTGTCGTACATGTCCTGGACCTTCGAGCCGTCGATCGACGTCTTGCCCGGCTTGCCGATCAGGGTTGCCAGCAGGTTGAGGCCGCCGGTGACGCGGTAGGCGCCGAAGTTCGAGATTGTATCCAGCAGGTCGATGTGCGAGTTGATGTTGTAGCGGTTGCGTGACTGCTCGTAGGAGATGGCGTTGACGTTGAACCACTCGGGGATCGAGTAGCCGTAGCGGAAGGCGGCCAGTTCGAGCACGGGGAGGTCATAGCCGCGGCCATTGAAGGTGACGAGAACCGGCCGGTTGTAGTGTTTCCATCCCTGCCAGAACGTGCGGGTGATAACGTGCGGGCGGTACTTGGGGTCGTCGAGCGTGACGACGTCGATCAGCCGGAAGTCGCCGGAGACCTTCGCCACCGCGACTGAGCAGGGGAGCATGAACGTGGCGGGGAGGATGTCCTTGCCGTTCTGTTCCATGAGCTCCGCGCGATAGCGGGTGAGGGCGTCGGCCGGAGCGAGGTTGTCTTTGGGGTAGCGGACGTCGCCGACGAGTTTGGAGTCGGCGATGGCTTCGACGTCGAAGAGGAGGTAGGCCACCGCGGAGGGATTGGCGAGGGGCGGCACTGGGGGCTCCGGGACGGGGCTGGGCTGGGGGCGACGTTGGACGATGGGGCATGATGGCGCTTCGCGCGCCGTTCGTACAACGTGGCCCAAACCGCGTCCTTGCCGGACGGATTCTCATAGCTCAAACCCAACGTGCCACGGCAGCCTGGGGTCAAGGGGTTTCGACCCCTTGCCGCCGGAGGCACTCCTGTGAGGAACCTTGGTAAGCAACGGGCGTCCCCTTTGTGGAACCGGCGTTGAGGACTCCCTCACTCGCTTTGTAATCCCCGCGGGTTGGTGAGAGGGCATCCGGCACGGTGTCCGCGCTTGGACACGGACTCCTTCAGACATCTCTCGACGAGACAGCCTCCGGCGGGCAAAGGGGCGTTGCCCCTCTGCACTCCCCACCAGGGGCACCCCCTGGACCCGGGTGAAAAATGATGTCGGGGACTCCGTTAACCTTTGCGGATGAAGTGCTCCGCATAACTCCGAACCTGCTGACCATTCAACACATGGAACATCCGCAACTGCTGGATCGTCTCCTGGCTGAAATGCGCCAGCGGCACATGCACCAGCTTCTTCCCATGCTTCTTCGCCAGCCGACGCCACACCGCCCCCGGCGGAGCCTCGGACAAAACCGCGATGTGCTTCTCCGTCGAATAATGGAACGCCGCCAGCAGCATCCGCTCCTCCAGCGTGTCCGCCGCATCAAACCGCGAATCCCGCCAGATATCGAACACATCCCGCGGCGGGAAGAGAAACATCGCTCCCCCATACACCGCATGCGCAATCCCCGGGCCCACGATCTCGCCGCGGTAATGCGTCGCAAAGAACGACAGCGTCGACTCGTCATGGCTCTCCGCATGCCACGTGATCCGCCACGGATACTCCCGCGGATCGGCCGGCGAATCGAACAGCATGATGACGCAGTCCAGATTCCCCCGGCTCGGCGGCAGGACCTTCACATACAGGTCCCCCGTATGCCAGTTCCGCAGCGTCTCCCGGATATCCAGCCCGTCCTTGAGACTCGTCGAGAACTTCTCGATCCGCGCCAGGTCGTGCCCCAGGATCTGCAGCGCATGGTCCTTGACGTGCGTCCGGAACCGCTCGATCGCAATGTCCTCCGGCGGCCAGCTGCACTGCCGGAACGGATTCCACATCGTCTGCCACTTCTGCTGATCGATCTTCGGCGGCCGACGGTTGAGCTGGCACGTCCGCCACACGACCGGCGGCCCGGGAAGCCGCGACTTCATGTCCGCGATCGTCCCGTCCGGAAACTTGCCCCGACCGATCGACATCTCGAACTCGTCGAGCGGGTTCCACTCGTCATACGGATACTCGCGGGCGGTCTCGGCGAGATGGATGGCGAACTGGTCCCCCGCCATCTGCTGGGCAGCGACGATCAGCGTGTAGAGATCGGGTGTGAACCGCCGCTCGATCAGCGACAGGTTCCGCACGTACTTGAGGTACGTCCGCAGAAGCTGCGGCGAGATCCGGCGGGCCCGCTGCTTGAGGTCCGCCTTGTACCGGTCCCGCGAGGCGAGGAGCAGCTCCTTCACTCCGTCGATCGAAAGGTTCTCGTCATCCTCGAGCTCGAACCGGGCCCGTTCATAGAGCCCGACGATGAACGGAAGCTCGCCCAGGAGAAACAGGAGCGTCGATGACTTCACCCGGTACGCCTGGGGCTCCTCGGCTGCGGCTTCTTCGACGTCCTCCGTGGGAAGGCGTTCCTGAAACGCCTCGCGGATCCAGGGCCAGTCGAGGACCGAGCAGACGAGCAGGATCGACTTGTTCTTCTTCTCCAGCTCCCGGAGCCGCGCTGCCATGAAGCGGACCCGCTGCTCCTGCTGGGTGCCGGCGGCGGGGCGGGGGATCGCCGGGAGGACCGATGCTGCGAACTGGTCGACGGCGACTTTCTTCAGCGCATAGGCATCCGGCAGAAGGCCGGTCGCCGGCTGAAAGTCATCGGTTTCGAGGTCGATGAAGGCCCGCCGCATCCGCTCCTGGCGGGCGATCCGCAGGGCGGCGATCACCGGCTGGCAGGGATCGATCGGAACGTAGCTCGCCCGCGCCGTACTCGCGCCACCGTCCCCCTCTTCTTCACGTTCCGACTCCGGCGTCCACTCCCGCGCCATCGGCCCCGAGACCTCCTCCTGCACGACGATGGAAACCGTCGGCAGGTGCTCCATCGCCCCTTCGACCGCCGCCTGAAACGACGGCGGAAGCGGGACCGCGAGGCAGTCGAATTTGTGGGCCAGCATGACCCGCCGGACCTCGACCGCGAAATCGCCGCTTCCGTGAATCACGGGGAGCACCGAAATGCGATCGCCGATCTTGAGGAAGTCGCTCAGCATAAGGGGAGACTTAAGGCGGAAGGCTTAAGGCTGAAGGTCAGAGGCATCTCGCGAGCCGTTCACTCCGCTCTTTCGGAAGGAACGAGATCGACACCGCTGATTACAACGAAACCCAGGGCTGCCCGCTACGCGGGCGGCCCTGGGCTGTTGGACACAACGGAGAACTGCCGACGGAAAACGTCCTTACAGTTCCATATGGAACAGCGGGCTGACCATCATGATCTGTTCCTGCTGCATCAGGTCGATGTAACGGATCGCCTGGCGGATCAACTTCATCCGGGCCGGATCAAAACCGTCGACCGCGGGGCCGAGCGCCTTGAGCGACATCTCGAACGAGGAACGCCGCGGGGCCGTCTCGATCGAGAGGGTCTTCTCCTCTTCCTTCGAGGAGCTGCCGGTCAGGTCGCCGAGGAGTTCCTCGAACAGTCCCTTCGACTGCGGCAGGCTGCGGATTTCGTAGTCCTTCACGCCGGTCTTGTTGGCGACGTAGGCGATCGCTTCGTTCAGACCGCCGAGCTCGTCGACGAGGCCGAGCTCCAGCGCCTGCCGGCCGGTGTAGACGCGACCGCCGGCGATCTCGTCGATCGGCTTCTTGAGCTTGTCGCCGCGGCCGTCGGTCACGTGCTTCTTGAACTGGCCGTAGACTTCGTCCATCCAGCCCTGCAGTTCCTTCCGCTCGACTTCGGTGAACTTCGCCCCGCCGCTGAGGATGCCGGCCTTCTCACCCCGCTTGTTCGCTTCGAAGTTGATGCCGAACTGGCTCCACATCTTGGCGGTCGCGAGCTTACCGGAGATGACGCCGATCGATCCCGTGATCGTCGTCGGATCGGCGTAGATCTTCTCGCTGCGGCAGGAGACGTAGTACCCGCCGCTCGCCGCGACGTCTCCCATCGAGACGACGACCGGCTTCTTGGCCTTCACGCGCTCGGTGGCGCGGAGAATGATCTCGCTGGCGACGACCGATCCCCCCGGCGAGGTGACGCGGAGGACGACTCCCTTGACCTTGCTGTCCTCGGCGACCTTGTCGAGCGCCTTGCGGATCGTCTCGCTGTAGGCTCCTTCTTCCATGGCCGAGAACGGCGAAGACGGATCGGCCTTGCCGGTCATGATCGGCCCGTCGACGTGGACGATCGCGATGGCGTCCTTGTTCGACTTCTTGACCTTGGGCCCCTCGAGGATCTGAGCCCAGAGCTGCAGGGCCGCGAACGGGTTGTTGAGGTCGATCTGCTGGCCTTTGTTCTTGGCGTAGGAGCGGTCGAACTTGATCGTCCCACCGAGCTCGGCCCGGACGGCGTTCGAGAACTCATAACGGTCCTCGATGGCATCGATCAGCCCCGCTTCCTTGGCCGCTTCAGCGGAGAAGAGTCCCTGGGCGACCCAGTTGCGGGCCTTCTCGGCCGGCACGCCGCGGCCGGTGGCGATCATCTCGACGAAGCGTTCGAACAGGCTGTCGAACATCCAGTCGTGCATCTTCTTGGCTTCAGGGCTGGACGAGGTCCGCATGAACATCTCGCCGGCGCTCTTGTAGTCTCCGCAGGTCAGGAAGTCGGGCTCGACTCCCAGGCGGTCGAGGAGACCGCGGAGGAACAGTTGCTCCCCATAGAGGCCGGTGACCCACACGTCGCCCGTCGGGGAGACGCTGACGCGCTTGGCCCCGCTCACGAGGGCGAAGCCGCCGAACTTGAGGTCGTCCGAGTGGGCGAAGACCGGCTTGCCGTCCTTCTTGAGGCGGTCGAGCGCCGCCCGGAACTCTTCGAGCTGAGCCGTCCCGAGGGAGGCGCCGCTCATCAGGATCACGACCCCTTTGACGCTCTTGTCTTCGCGGGCCTTGTCGACACGGGAGACGAGGCTACGAAGCGATTCGGTGCCGATGGCTCCGAAGATCGGATCATCCGGCAGAGCGGTCTCCTTCACGCTCCCCGACAGAGTGAAGACCGGGACGATATTCGCCGGCTTCGCCTCTTCCGCCGCTTGAACGGCCCCTCCACTGGAGACCCAGCCGCTGGCCACAAGAAACAGCCCAAACCAGACCGACTTCATGGAAAACCCCCACCCACTCCTTCAGACGGCCCCGATGCGGCGCCGAGCCACTCCATTATCTCCCGCCGCCTCACCCCTACAAGCCGAAATCTCGATTTGGAGGAATCAGTGAATTGGCGGTATCCAACATCGCGGAAGTTTGTCCTGCATCCGAAACGGGGTTACACTCTTCGACCTTCCTTGTCAGCGGAAAAAAGGCTCTTCGCAATGTCAGACTCGCAGTCGATGGATTTCCAGACCCGGTGCGTGCATGTCGGCGTCAACAAGGACGGCACGTTCAACAGCTGCACGACGCCGATCTATACGTCGTCGACGTTCTACTGGGACAACCTGACGACGCACCGCGGGTTCGATTACACCCGCAGCGGCAACCCGACCCGCCGGGCTCTGGAAGAGAACATTGCTTCGCTGGAAGGGGGAACGGACTGCCGGGCGACGGCCACCGGGATGTCGGCGATTCACTCAGCGATGTTCCTGTTCAAGCCGGGTGACCACATCATCACCGGACACGACATCTACGGCGGCACGTTCCGTCTGTTCTACAGCGTCCTGACGGAGCAGGGGCTGGAGTTTTCGTTCGTCGACATGCAGGACCTCGACAACGTCCGCAAGGCGATCAAGCCGAACACGAAGGGGATCTGGATCGAGACCCCGAGCAATCCGCTGCTCCGCGTGGTCGACATTGCCGGGATCTGCGGGATTGCGAAGCAGGCCGGCCTCACCACGATCGCCGACAACACGTTCCTCTCGCCGTACCTGCAGCGGCCGATGGAGCTGGGGGTCGACGTGGTGGTCCACTCGACCACGAAGTACCTCAACGGTCACTCGGACGTGGTCGGCGGGGCGGTTGTGACGCGGGACAAGGAGCGGTCGGAGCGGGTTGCCTATATCGTCAACGCGATCGGCCAGGGGTGTTCTCCGTTTGACGCCTGGCTGGTTCTGCGCGGGATCAAGACGCTCGGGCCGCGGATGGAAGCGCACCAGAAGGGGGCGATCGAGCTGGCCCGGTTCCTGGACAAGCATCCCAAGGTGGAGCGGGTTTACTACCCGGGTCTTGAAACCCATCCGCAGCACGCGCTCGCCAAGTCCCAGCAGAAGGGATTCGGGGCGATGCTGAGCTTTGACGTGAAGGGGGGGCGTCCGGAGGCGGAGCGGGTGCTCAATAACCTGCAGCTGTTCCAGCTTGCGGAGTCGCTGGGCGGTGTGGAATCGTTGGTGGAGTATCCGGAGACGATGTCGCACGCGTCGATGACGCTGGAAGCGCGTCGTGCGGCGGGGATTTCGGAGCGGACGATCCGGGTGTCGGTCGGGATCGAGCATCCGGCCGATTTGATCGCCGGGATGAGCCACGCTCTCAACAAGATCTGAGTCGGCGCGAACACCGTCCTTGCCGGCGCAGCGTCGTCAGCTCAAACCCATCGTTCCACGGCCACCGGGGTCAAGGGGGCAACCCCTTGCCGCCGGAGGCACTTCCATGAGGAACCGTGGTAAGTAACGGACGCCCGCTTTGGGAAGCCAGCTATGAGGACTCCCTCAATCCACACCGCTGGGTTTGCAATCCCCGCGGGTTGGTGAAGGGGCATCCGGCACAGTGTCCGCGTTTGGACACGCTCTCCTTCAGACATCTCTCGACGGCCAGGCCTCCGGCGGGCAAAGGGGCGTTGCCCCCTTGCATCCCCCACCAGGGTGCCCCTGGACCCGGTGATGGTGAGAGGTCAGCTCGGTGACTGGACTGTGTCGCTGGAGATCGAGTGCTGCGTTCCCGTGACCGCACTCAGGTTCAACAGAATCGCGTCGAGAGACGGCGGATCCGGATCCTGAGACAGCGGGGGAACCGAACCGTTGCCGGCCGTATTGATCGACATGACGTGCCGGTCCAGCCGGCCATGCATGTAACGGATCTCTTCCTCGGCCGCTTCTTCCTCACGCCGCGTGGCAGCAATATCGAGAGCAATGTAAGCCAGAAGTCCCGCGAGACCACAAGCAAGGACGTAGGGCGACAGATCATCCGCGACGAGCTTGCCGACCGTCACCCCGATCAGAAATCCACTCAAAATGAGAATGGATGTCGTGCTGATCAGGGCACGTTCTTCGGTCGCTTTCGGTCGTCTGACCGTAGCCATGAAGTCGTCCGTTCCTTGTCAAAAAGAGTCCCGGTTTTCCGCTCTCCGCAAAGGTAGGTCGCCTGTGTTTCGGGTCAAACGGAATCTGACGGAACGGAACGATCTGATTGACCGGAACGGGCCCGAGATGCCGGAAACTCTTACCGGAACGTGGGATAGCGGACCGAGAGATGCGGCGACCGGGACGGGAAGTCCGCCGCCGTCACGGGCCTGGGGCCTCTGACGACCGCGACCTCTCAGTCAAAGCGGATGCCGTACAGCGCGCGTCCCCACCGGGCCCCGTTGCCCGCTTCCGAGGCGTTGCCCAGGATGGGAAAGTCCCGGACCATCCGCGTCCGAAACCCGCTGCGGCCCCACAGCGCCGGAGCCCGGTCGATCTGCGCCCGGCCATTCGCGATCCCGCCCCGCGGATCCATCACCTGGCTGTCGACACGCAAAGTACCGCCCCCCCCACCGCCGGTCGGCAGGTAGACCGGCCCGCGCACCGCCGTGTGCACCGCATAGGGGTCCTGTGGAGAAATGTCGTTTCCGCCGACTCTCTGGATTGAGGCGTCCCCTCGCGGCCAGTCGATGGGGTTCGGATCGCTTCCGGTCGTCCGGGGCCAGACCGCCCGCATGGCCCCCTGCCGGGCGTTGGCATGCGCCCGCACCCGCCACGAGCCGGTCGTTCCGACGAGCGTGATCATCGCAACGAAGATCAGCAGCATCGGAAGCACGAGGATCATCTCGACCATCGCGGTCCCCGGGCGCCGACAGGCGGGGGGAAGTCGGCGGTGCGGTCGAGTCTGCATAAGAATGATGCGCGCTGGTCGAAGGCCGATGAGTAGCGTACACCGGCGCGCGCTCGCGTGGCGAGTTCAGACCAGGACGCGATGGAATCGTCCGAAAGGGGCGAATTCCGTTTGCTGGGGAGCGACGACGGGCCGTAGTTTCCCTCCACACGGTGTTTCCACGAAACCGGTTTCGAATCGGGCTGTCTGATGCATCCCTTTCCGCCGCTGACGCCGATCCCGCTGAACGAGAAGGTCGTGCTGGGGCTCTTCTTTCTGGCATTGGGGCTGGCGATCGCCGGACTGGTGTTCCTGCCATGGCGCCGCGTGTTTCGATGGGAATGGGTTTTCTGGACCGCGTTTCCGATCGGACTTGTCCTCTCGTTGGAGTATCAACAGACCGACCTGACGGTCCTCCGGCCCTGGCTGCCGCCGCTCGGCCTTTCGGTTCTTGTTGTCGGCTGGATCGCTCCTCCGACGGTCCTCTACGGCGGCGCTCGACGACGGACGTGGTCGTGGGCTACGGCGATCTGCTCGGGAGGTGCGTCGGGATTAGTGTTCTTCATGATGCTTCTTCCCACCTTGAGCCATCATCCGGAGGCGAGTCGCCTCAGCACATGCAGAAACAACCTGAAACAGCTGGGCTACGCGTTCTACAACTACGAGTCGAAGTTCCGTGCGTTTCCCTCACCTGCGTTCGCAGGCGAAGGGGAACCTCCGCGTACCTGGCGGGTCGAACTTCTTCCGTGGCTCGGCGAACAGGACCTTCGATCCCGGTACGACAACGACAGCGCGTGGGATGCCGCCGTGAACAGGCCGGTGGCCACGACCTTTGTCCCGTTCTATCGATGCCCCAGCAACCGCCGGCCGCAGGATGAGGAGGGACGGTTTTACTCCGACTACCTTCTTCCCACGGGCGCCGGAACTCTGTTCGGGGAGCGGAGCGTGGGGCCGGCGATCCGTGAGATCACGGATGGTACGTCGAACACTGTCGTGATTGTGGAAAGCTGTGGGCGGCAGGTGGTGTGGACGCAGCCGCGGGACGTCGATGTCACCGAGGCTCGCCCCGACGTCAATGGCCCTGGGCCAAGCGAAGGGATGTCGAACAGTCTGCTCTCGAGCTATCACCCCGGCGGTGGGGGCGTCGCCTACGCCGCATTTGCCGATGGAGCCGTTCGGGTGATCTCGCCCGGGACGGCTCCGGAGGTGTTGAAGGCGTTGCTGTCACCTCGTGGCGATGAACCGGTTGACATCCCGCCGTCATGGTGACGTTTAACTCGGGCTCGTTCCCCTGTCACGCCTTCCTTGATCGCGGCGATTCCCTGTTGTTCGGCCGCCCTCTTCCTCCACCGTTGGGCTTCGGCCGCGAGTGGGGTGCGTGGGGCATTCAGGCGGATCACCCTGCGGTGAATTCCCGCGCGGGGCGCCGTCGTCGTAGACTGCGACTCTCCGTTGATCCTTTCCCAAGCGCTCTGGAGACCTCGCGTGTCGCTGCTCATCGCCATCGCTCTTGTACTGTTGTCGTGCGGATCGCCCGTTCTTGCCGAGGCCCCCGCTCACCGCGTCCTGGCCCAGGACAAGGGCCATATCGTCCTTGTTGAGGCGGACGGCTCGACCGGCTGGGAGGTGGAGTGCCGGCACAACTCGCACGACATCCATCTCCTTCCCAGCGGGAACTTTCTGCTCCACACGGGGGGCACGCGGGTGGTGGAGATGACGCCGGACAAGAAGGTCGTCTGGCAGTACGACGCGAAGCCGAAGGAGGGTTACACCGGCGGCGTCGAGGTGCATGCGTTCCAGCGGCTGGCGGACGGGAACACGATGGTGGCCGAGTCGGGAAACCGGCGGATCGTGGAAGTCAGCCCGGAGGGGAAGATTGTCCGGGAGGTGCCGCTGAAGGTCGAGCATCCGCATCCGCACCGGGACACGCGGATGGTCCGCAAGCTGGATGGGGGGAACTACCTGGTCTGCCAGGAGGGGGATGGGTGCGTTCACGAGTATGACCCGACCGGGAAGATCGTCTGGACGTACCGTCTCGATCTCGCGGGCCGGCCTCGGAGCGATGGGCACGGTCCCGAGGGGCACGGGACCGAGGTTTTTGGGGCGCTGCGGCTCAAGAATGGGAACACGCTGATTGCGTGTGGGAATGGGAACCGGGTGATTGAGGTGACGCCGGAGGGGAAGACGGTGTGGAGTGTGGAGCAGAAGGAGTTGCCGGGGATTACGCTCGGGTGGGTGACGACGCTGCATGCGTTGCCGAATGGGAATGTGATCTTTGGGAACTGTCATGCGGGGCCGGAGAATCCGCAGCTGGTGGAAGTGACGCGGGAGAAGCAGGTGGTCTGGACGTTTAAGGATTTCAAGCGGTTCGGCAACAGCCTGGCGGTGGCGCACGTGCTGGACCTGCCGCAAGGAACGATCCGCTAAATCACCGGGGTCCAGGGGGCTACCCCTGGTGGGGGATGCAAGGGGGCCGGTGTTGTTTTCTTGGCCCTCTTGCCCGCCGGAGGCCCTCTCGTCGAGAGATGTCTGAAGGATCGTGTCTCCAAACGCGGGCACCGTGTCGGATGCCCTCTGACCAACCCGCGGGGATTCCAGAACGAGCGGTGAGTCTTCAGCGCCGGTTCCACAAAGGGGACGCCCGTTACCTACCACGGTTCCTCATGGAAGCGCCTCCGGCGGCAAGCGGGCCTGTGTTGTTTTTGGGCCCATTGACCCCGGCTGCCATAGCACGTTGGGTTTGAGGAAATAACGTCGCGCCGGCAAGAGCGGTCTTCGAGAAAGTCCCTCCGGTTTCGTCATCGCATCAGCGTGCTATGATGCGACCGCGCCGCCATTTCCCTCATCGATTCACTTCGAGGAACGCATGAAGTTTCCGCTTTGGCTGGCACCGGCCGTGGCTCTCCTCTGGATTGGCTTTTCCCCCGCCGAAGCAGGCTGGAAAGCCGGGGTCGCCAGGACCGTCATCACGCCCGAGCAGCCGATGTGGATGTCCGGCTACGGCGGCCGCGACCACGTCGCCGAAGGAAAAGAAACAGACCTCTGGGCCAAAGCCCTCCTCCTGGATGACGGCGAAGGACACCAGATCCTCGCCATCACGCTCGACCTCGTCGGCCTCGACCGCGAGACCTCCGTCCTCATCAAGTCCGGGATCGAAAAGTCCCTGAAACTGACGCCGGGACAGGTCGCTCTCCTCTGCTCCCACACCCACTGCGGCCCCGTCGTCGGCACGAACCTGATGGCGATGTACACGCTCGGTGAAGAGGACCACGCCAAGGTCCGCAACTACACCGCCGGACTGATCCGGAAAACGGTCGCGCTCGCGGAAGAGGCAGCGAAAGACCTCTCCCCCGCCGACATCAGCTACGGCTCCGGATCGACTGACTTCGCAGTGAACCGCAGGAACAACAAGGAGCCGGAAGTCCCCGAGATCCGGGCGAAAGGGGATGCGCTGAAAGGCCCCGTCGACCACGCCGTCCCGGTCCTTCGCGTCACCTCCGGCGACAAACTCCGGGCGGTCCTCTTCGGCTACGCCTGCCACGCCACAACGCTCGGCTTCTACAACTGGTGCGCGGACTATCCCGGCTTCGCCATGATGGACCTCGAAGCGGCCCACCCGGGAACAGTCGCCCTCTTCTGGGCCGGGTGCGGTGCAGACCAGAACCCCCTCCCGCGGCGGACCGTCGCCCTGGCGAAGGAGTACGGCAAGAAGCTCGCCACGGCCGTCGAGGACGTGCTGGCCGCCACTCCGGCCGCCGTCGTCTCCGGTCCCCTCACCGTCCATTACGACGAGATCCCGCTCCACTTCGCCCACATTCCGGGACGGAGCGAAGTCGAGGAGCAGCTCAAGTCGTCGAACAAGTTCGAAGTCTCCCGAGCCAAGTTCCTCCTGAAACAGCTCGATGCTCAGGGGAAGCTGGAGGACTCCTATCCGTACCCGGTCCAGACCTGGACGCTCGGCAACGGTCCGACCTGGACGACGCTCGGCGGCGAGGTGGTGGTCGACTTCGCGCTGCGGATCAAGAAGGAGCACCCGGACCGGCCGCTGTGGGTCGCCGGCTACGCCAACGACGTCATGGCCTACATCCCCTCCCTGCGGGTCCTCAAGGAAGGGGGCTACGAAGGGGGCGGCGCGATGCTGTACTACGGCCACCCCTCTCCGTGGAACGAAGAGGTCGAGGAGCGGATCATCAAGACCGTCAACAAGCAGCTCGCGCCATAGTGGCGCGACACTCCGTGTCGCAACGATGCGGTTCGGAGAACCGCACTACAATCACGCGCCGAACATCTTCTGGATCCGCGTGCGGTGATAGGCCGCCCGCTCTTCGGAAGTCATCTTGGAAAGATCCGTCGAGCCGGCGGCCGTCGACGCGGCGCCGGCCGGCTTCTTCGGAACGCTCGTCACCTTCTCGCTTCCGGCGTAGCTGGTGACGTTCGTCTGGAGCGTCAGGTCTTCCTCCAGCGGCCAGTGGGGGCGGATCTTCAGTTTCTCCAACACGGCGTGGTACGCCCGGACCGCCTCTTCCGGTTCGATGAGGCCGTCGGCGATATGCCGCAGGAACTCGATGAAGGCGAGCTGGTTCTCCGCCTGGTTGATCTTCCGGCCGAAGAGCGCCGCCCGGGCGCCATGCTTCTGGGCCTCGTGCAGCAGCGTGAAGGCGTCGAGCGTCGTCCCCGCCGCCCCACCCAGCACCCCGACGATGAGATGCGGGTCATAGGCGACCAGCTCCTCCATTGCCTTCGGGCCCTGGTAGGCGATCTTGAGGAACACCGGCCGGCCGGCGGTCGCCACGCCGGCGAGGGTCCGGGCGATCACGTCGTTGATAAACTGCGGCCGCAGCTCATCGCTCACGGCCCCGGCGACGTTGGGGTTGAAGATCTCCATGAAGTGCCGGAAGCCCTTCCGCTCCGCTTCGGCCCGGAAGTCGTTGTAGGCTTCCAGCGTCGCGAGATCGAGCTTCAGGTCGTTGTTGAACGTCAGCGAGTAGAGGCCGAGGCTCGCCCCTCGCGGCCGCTCCTCGGGGGCGCAGTCAAGATGCCCGCACTGGGCGTGGTCGAGCAGCGCCGTCCGGAACGGCCGGGCGGGCTCGGCGCCGATGCGGCTCCCGCGAAAAACGTGGACATCGGTGGCGTCGTTGGCCCGGATCGCGGGGGTGATCGAGGAATTCTCGAACAGCCCCTCACGGAGGGTGAGCTGCTCGCTGGTGCTGACCGACATCAGGACGATGTCGACCACCCCCTGGCGGATCACCTGCCGGATCTGGTCCCGGTACTCGGCGAGGGTCTTGTATTTGAGCTCCTGGTCGTGGCGCTCCGGGGAAAGCCCCGGGGCCCCGATGCCGAACGCCATGTCGGCGTCCTTGGCATCCGCCAGGATGAAGTCGCGCGCTCCGCTGGGATCGGCGTGGATTGCCGCCAGCTTGAGATCCAATGATCTTTCCATTCCCGAAACCTTTTGTCCCCGTGACGCGAAGCGCGCCAAGGAGTATTCTCGATTGGGGAATCCGAGGACAAGCCGGAAACGCTCCGGACGCAAGATTCCGCCCGCCGCCGTCCTGCCTCCCGTTCCCCGCCCCGACGACCCCACCACCACCGGAAGCCGCCCGCGCCCCGCCGGCCCCGCCATGAACTCACTGACGGACGCTCTCCACGACATGCCGCTGCCGTCGTCCCGATTCCGGACGATTCGGCTGGCGCTCAAGAGCCTGATGCTGCACAAGCTGCGGTCCGGGCTCACGATGCTGGGGATCGTCTTCGGGGTCTTCTCCGTAATCGCCATGCTGGCGATCGGCGAAGGGGCCAGCCGGCAGGCGGAAGCGCAGGTGCTGCAGCTCGGGGCGACCAACATCATCGTCCGCAGCGTGAAGCCCCCCGACGATCCCTCGTCGAGCTCCAGTCCCGGCGGCAGGTCCCAGGTGCTGCGGTACGGCCTCACGCTCCAGGACTACCGGATCCTTTCGGAGACGCTGCCGACGGTCCTCGATTTCGTCCCGATGCGCGAGGAACTGATGGAGATCCGGCGGCAGGACCGGGTCTGCAACGCCCGGGTCGTCGGCTGCTCAGCCGGATACCAGATCGTCAACGTGCTGGAGCTGCAGCAGGGGCGGTTCATTACCGACCGCGACATCAGCCAGCTGGCGAACGTCGTCGTCCTGGGGGCCGACACCGCCCTGGACCTGTTTCCCATCTCGGATCCGCTGGGCCAGAGCGTGCTCGTGGGGGCCCGGGCCTACACGGTCATCGGCGTGACCCGGACCCGCACCGCCTCGGCCGGCATTGGCGGGAGCCTGTCGGCCCAGGACTACAACCGCGACGTCTACATGCCGCTCGACACCTTCCAGTCGCGGATCAACACGGGATTTGTCTACACGAGCTTCACGGCCGGCAACTTCAGCGCCAAGTCGGTGGTTTACGACCAGGTCACGATGCGGCTCAAGTCCCCCAATGACGTCATCGCCACCGCCGAAGTCGTGCGGGAAACGCTGCACCGGGCACACCCGCGGCGGGACTATGACGTCGTCGTTCCGCTGGAACTGCTCAAGCAGGCGGACCAGATCCGGAACATCTTCAACATCGTCCTGGGGTCGATCGCCGGGATCAGCCTGGTGGTCGGCGGGATCGGGATCATGAACATCATGCTCGCGACCGTGACCGAGCGGACCCGCGAGATCGGCGTGCGTCGCGCGCTGGGCGCCCGCCGCCGGGACATCACCCGGCAGTTCCTCGTCGAAACGATCGTGCTCTCGGGCTCCGGCGGAGCGGTGGGACTCCTGCTGGGACTGGCGACGCCGCTTGCCTTCCAGGGGATCAAGATGTTCCTGGAGGCGTACATCCTCGATCCGGGGGCTGCGACGTCGGACTTCGGCAAGCTGTTCCTCGGAATGACGCCGCAGATCGCCGTCTGGAGCCTCCCCGTCGCCTTCGGGTTCAGCGTTTTTACCGGCCTGATCTTCGGGGTCTACCCGGCCCGCTCGGCCGCGCGGCTCGATCCGATTGAAGCCTTGCGGCACGTTTAACGCGTCGCTGGCCCGCACTCGGACACCAGCTGCTTCCGATGGTTCTCGAAGGTCGTGCCCCTGGCCCCGGTCGGCGACGGGCATCGACTTGCGCAAGGAACTCCCGTTCGCGGGGGTACCTTCCAGTCATTCGCTCAAACACCGCCCTCGCCGGACGGACGCTGCTCCCTCAAACCCATCGTGCCACGGCCACCAGGTCCAGGGGCCTCGCCCCTGGCTGGTAAATTTTGCAGAGCGGCATTTTCCTCCGGTAAGTCGCGTAGCTCCTGTTGGGAACCGGCGGTAAATTCCGGAGAGCCGTTCCGCCTGGACGCGGAGCGAAGTCTTGAAGGAAGGATCTGGCCCGAAATCGCGCGAGTCTTCCTGCCATGACCGGATACACGGTTCACACCGGATCCAACGACAAATTTTCCTCGGGATGGGATCGGATCTTCCAAGGGAAGAAGAAAGGGGCCGCGGCTTCGAAGTCCGCTTCGACGCCCGCCCCAGCGAAGCCCGCCAAGGGAAAACCCGGCAAGAAGAAGACGTAGCGCGATTCAGGCAGCAGCGATCCAGCATGGAGGCGACGATGGCTGAGCAATTCGAAGACCAGGATCTGGAAGCCCGCGTCACGTACAACGCGGACGAGTACGAAGAGATCACGAGCGACGAGGTCGACCGCGTCATCGCGGCGATCGAAGAGCTGATGCAGTCCGTCTCGAGCGAGAACATCCGGGCCCACCTCAGCGCCGCGGCCGACGAAATCTTCTCCCTCGTCTACGACGAAATGGGCGAAGGCTTCGAGTCGGCGGACGATGTGCAGACCGAAGCGGCCTGAAGAACGGGTCGCGCCCACGGAGGGGGATCATGATGCGGCGCTCTCGCCACCTGCTTGCGTTGTCGCTGGGCCTGCTCCTGGCGACCTCCGCCTGCAACCAGTCCAAGGATGAACAGGCCGGCGCGCAGCCGCTGCCCGACTGGATGCAGGAAGCGGACAAGGGAGACGCTCCGAAGTCCCGCAAGAAGAAAAAGGCCGAAGACGCTCCGCATGTCTCGCTGGAGCTGCGGCTCAAGACCGGCGAGCGGTTCGGCCTGCGGAAGACCGTCGACACCTCCCTCCAGCAGGCATCCCCGGACGGCACGAATCAGGTCGTCACGGCCCGCATCGAAATGCTCCTGGGCCTGACCGTCGAGGACGTCTCCGAGAAGGGGACGCGGCTCGCCGTCCGGTATGAGCGGGTCCGGTTCTCGCAGGGGAGCGAAGGGCAGCGGATCGACTACGACTCGATGCAGCCGGTGACGCCGGTTCCGGTCCTGGCCCTCCCCTATCACAATATGGTGAAGGACGGGTTCTCGTTCTGGATCGGCAAGGAGAACCAGATCGTCGACGTCGCCGGCTTCAAGGAATTCCTCGAGCGGTGCATGGCGGGGGTCTCGGAAGCGGACCGCGTCCAGCAGATGCTTAATATGGAAGCGGCTTCCGACGAGAACGGGATCTCGGACTTCGTCGACAACACGATCGGGCTCCTGCCGTACGGCCGCTCGATCTCGCCGGGAGACTCCTGGGAGCGGACGCGGCACATCGGCCGCCCGGTCCCGATGAAGCTCCTGCAGTCTTATACGCTCAAGGACCTCAACGACAGCATGGCGGTCGTCGACATCCGCGGCACGATCACGCCGTCGACCACGATCAACGACGTGAAGCAGGAAAAGGCGGGCGTCCGCGTGACGGTCACCGGCGGTGCCCTGCAGGGGGACTGCGCGATCTACCGCGATTCAGGCCTGCCGCAGCGGTCGTATGTTGAACGCGCCGTCGACATGACCGTCATGACGACCGGCCATCACGAGTTTCGGCAAAAGAAGCTCGTCCGCACGACGGTCGAGGCGTTTCCGATGCAGGGGGCTGGGGCCCCCACCGCGATCGGCCGCGCCGATGGCGAACGCGGCCCGGTTCTCCTGCAGCAGTAACCTATTCGCTCTCGGACACAGGGCCTGCGATCGGCGTGACCCGCTTCACGCCGCCCCGGTGCTCGGCGGAACGGACTCCCCCGAGGGGGCCGCGGCGGCCGAGGGCTTTCGGAACATTCGCCAGTCCCGGCGGACGATGAGCCGCGCTCCGCGGTTGAACGTCAGGTAGGACCAGGCCCAGCTGATGACGACGAGGATCCGGTTCTTGAATCCCGTCAGGTAGTAGATGTGGATCACGAGCCACATCACCCACGCCAGGAATCCCGCTTTCTCAAAGCGTCCGACCGCCACGATGGCCCGGCTCCGGCCGATCGTCGCCATCTGCCCCTTGTCGACGTAACGAAAGGACTCTCGCGGCTTCCCCTCCACGTCGTTCAGGATGTTCCGGGCGATCTGCCGTCCCGCCTGCATCGCCACGGGGGCGACGCCGGGGAGCGGTGTGCCGGTCTGATGGGAGAACGAGGCGATATCGCCCCCCGCGAAAATGTTCGGGTGTCCGGCCACGCTCAGGTCCGGCTCGACGACGATCCGTCCGGCCCGGTCCAGCGGTAGCCCCAGGGCTCGTGAGAGCGGTGCCGCGACGACTCCCGCCGCCCACAGGACCGTCTCGGAGTTGAGACGCTCAGCGCCGACCTGAACCCCGTGAGCATCGACAGACGTGACCTTGGCGTTCGTCCAGACCTGGGCCCCGAGCTGCTCCAGGTCCCGCATGGCCCGGGCGGCGAGCGTTTCCGAGAACATCGGAAGGATCCGCGGCCCGGCCTCGATGAGGACGATCCGCGCGGAGCGGGGCTCGATCCGACGAAAATCCTTGGCAAGTGTGAAGCGGGACATTTCCCCGATCGCCCCGGCGAGCTCGACGCCGGTGGGGCCACCGCCGACAACGACAAAGGTCAGAAGCCGCCGCTGCTCTTCGGGGTCGGTGCTTCGCTCGGCGGTCTCGAACGCCGTGAGGACCCGCCGCCGGATTTCCGTCGCCTGCTCGAGGGTCTTGAGCCCCGGCGCGAACTCTTCCCACTCCTCGCGGCCGAAGTACGAGTGCCGGGCGCCGCAGGCGATCAGCAGGTAATCGAAGGGGAGGGGGCCGGCGTCCGACTGGACGAGTTTCTGAACGAGATCGACGCCGGTCACTTCTCCCTGGATGACGCGGCAGTTCTTCTGGGACGAGAGCATCGCGCGGATCGGCGCGGCGATGTCGGCCGGGCTGAGCCCCGCCATCGCCACCTGGTAGAGGAGCGGCTGAAAGAGATGGTGGTTCTGCCGATCGATCAGCGTGATCTCGAGGTCGGGCGACTTCGCCAGGGATCGGGCGGCGTTGATCCCCGCGAACCCTCCCCCCACGATGACGAGCTGACGTTTCTTCCCGGACGTGACCTGCGGCATGACTTCTCCGTCGTTCCTCTCAATTCAGGATGGAACGAGCACCTTCCAGTCTTCGTCGTAACGACGGCGTGGGGATTCAACAAGTTCGCGGCGGCCGATCGATTGCCAGCGGCGGGAATTCGCATTCGGACGAGCGGGAAAGCCAAGTCTTAATGCAGCTTGCTCCAATCCACGGGAGACTTTCGCGAACAAGCAATCGCCGAACTGCCGGGACCAGCTCTATCGCTCGCGGCGCTGGCGGTTCTGGAGCATCGGCTGGAGCTCCTGGACGAAGTCGTTGACGTCCTGGAACGATCGATAAACGGAGGCGAATCGGACGTAGGCGACCTGATCGGTCAGGCGCAGCAGGTTCATGACCTGCTCGCCGACGTAGCGGGACGGAACTTCGCGGTCGAAGTTCTCGTAAACATTCCGCTCGACGTCGGCGACGATCCGCTCGATCTGCTCGGGGCTGATCGGGCGCTTGTAACAGGCTTTTTCAACACCCGCGAGAATCTTCTGCCGGTCGAAGGGGATCCGCGTGCCGTCCTTTTTAATGACGGTGACCGGCGACTCTTCGATCTTCTCGTAGGTCGTGAAGCGGCGACCGCAGTCCAGACATTCCCGCCGACGGCGAATGACGAACTCCTGGCTGCCGCGCGAGTCGACAACCTTGGTTTCGCCTTTGCGGCAGAACGGACACAACATGCCGGCCAGTCCAATTCAATGCAACGAGCCGCAGCATCAAGCGGCTGCGGGACTGCATCCTACTTATCGCCTGCGGGCTCGAACAGCCGCCGGTTGATGAACTTTGGCTGAGAGCCGGCCGGAAGGACCTTGACCTTCCCGGAGATTTCCAGCGTCGTGGGCCGCTGGCACGTCTCGTTGTTGCACGCCTGATAGCGGATGCTGAGCGTGACCGACTCCTCTTTCCCGGCGGCCGAAGCGGGGACGTCGATCGTCCCGATCAGCACGACCTGTCCCTCGTAGACCGAGAGAGGCTCATCGAAGCCTTCGAGGGCGAAGTCGTGCCCTTTCGGGTAGACGACCCCCTTCAGCGTGGACTCGGCAGAGAACTTGCCCGTCAGCTCCGTCGCCTTCATCTGCTTGGGACGGGGCGGGTTGGCGTTGATGTGCCACTCCTCCTTGACGTCGAGGACGACCGCCACTGGGTTGGCCCGGCCAGCCACGAGTCCGTCGGCAGCGAGGTAGCCCTTGGCAGCCAGGAGCGGATGCTTCTTGGCGTTTTCGTCCGTGGCGGCGGCGAACGAAACGGGAGGGGCGTCAGGATCGGCGGCCTGCGGGGCCGCTTCCGTTTTCGGGGCGGGAGCCGTCTTCGGAGCGGCCGCCAGCGTCTGCGGCATGGGGGCGGAGGCCGGCGTTTGGGGCTCGTCGGGATCGGCGAACGTCATCGGGGGAGCGCTGAAGAGTCCGGCGACCGGACCGGCGGCCGCCGGCTGGGCACCCGCCGTTGCCAGAAGCTCATGCAGTCCGAGCAGGAGCGTCGAGTACCCCGACGGGCCGGTCTGGATGACGCCGGCAAAGGCCCGGACCGTCTCGTCCGCCGCCCGGGCATAACGGACATCGCCGGTCAGCTGACGGAGCCGCACGAGGTTCCGCACCGAGAGGCTGTTCCCCGAGGGAACGACGGAATCAAAGGCGTTCTTGGGCCGGGCGAGGAGCTGCTCCTGGTCGGCGGCGGTCAGGAAAAAGCCCTTGCCGTCGTTGTCCCAGAAGAGCCGCTGCTGCTCGTCGGTCAGGCGTGTGGCGTTTTCGAGCCACCGCTCGTCTCCGGTGGCGTCATGGAGCGCGATGAGGCCGGCCGTGAGTCCGGCATAGTCATCGACGTAGGCGGCGAGATTCACCTGGCCGCCGCGCCACGAGTGGAGGAGCCGGCCGTTCTTGTCCTTCATCTGGGTCAGGACGAACTGCGCCCCCTTCTCGGCGGCGTCGAGGTAGTCCTTCCGTCGCAGCGTCTTCCCCGCGCGGGCCAGGGCCCGGATCATGAGTCCGTTCCAGCCCGTCAGGACCTTGTCATCGCGGAGGAGCGGCGAGCGCTTCTGCCGGGCTTCGAGGAGCTTCTTGCGGGATGCGACGAGCCGGTCCTCGAGGTCCTGGACCGGCATCTGGAGGTGGTCGGCGGTGTCCGCCAGCGTCCGCGGGAGGAACAGGACCGCTCCCGGCTCGAACGACTGCGGCTCGTCCATGCCGTAGGCGGCGATGAACAGGCGGCCGTCGTCCGCTCCGAGGATCTGGTTCACTTCGTCGCGGGACCAGACGTAGTAGCGTCCTTCGACGCCGTCGGTCTCTGCATCGAGGGCCGAATAGAACCCGCCCGCCGGGTCGGTCATGTCCCGCAGGATGAAGTCGAGCGTCGACTCGACCACCTGCCGGTACGTCCGACGGCTGGTCCGCTGATAGGCCACGACATAGACGTCCGCCAGGAGGGCGTTGTCGTAGAGCATCTTCTCGAAGTGCGGGACGCGCCACTCCCGGTCGGTGCTGTAGCGATGGAACCCGCCGCCGAGATGATCGTGGATTCCCCCCGCGGCGATCCGCTCAAGCGTGTGATCGAGCGCCGCCAGGATCTCCGGGTTGGCGCTCGGGCTCTGCGACATCGTCTGCAGGAATTCGAGCCGGGTCGGGACCGGGAACTTGGACGCCTCGGGATCGGCGCCGGAGTAGTCGAGACCGCCGTGCTCCTTGTCGTACGCAGCCAGGATGTCGCGGAGTCCCGCCTCGACGAGTTCGCCGGAGATGGCGGCGGCCTCCAGATTCAGCTGCGGCTTCGAAAGCCGCTGGACTTCCTTCGTGACGAGATCGGCCGTGTTGCGGATCTGGTCCGGGTGCTTTTCCCAGACTTCGTGGACCTGCTTCAGGACCTTGCCGAAGCCCGCCTGACCGTTCTTGTCCTCCGGCGGAAAGTAGGTTCCACCGGCAAAGGGGCGGCCGTCTGGGGTGAGGAACATCGAGAGGGGCCATCCCGCTCCCTGCCCGGAGCGGATCGCGGAGAAGTAGACCTGCAGCGAGAGCATGTAGATCTCATCGAGGTCCGGCCGCTCTTCGCGGTCGACCTTGATGTTGACGAAGTGCTCGTTCATGTAGGCGGCGATCGTCTCGTTCTCGAAGACGAGCCGTTCCATGACGTGGCACCAGAAGCAACTGCTGTAGCCGATCGAGAGGAAGATCGGCTTGTTCTCCGTCTTGGCCCGCTCCAGGGCTTCCGGCCCCCAGGGATACCAGTCCACGGGATTCCTGGCGTGGAGCAGGAGGTAGGGGCTGTTCGACTTTGCGAGCCGGTTCTCTTTCCGTCCCGATGTCTCGGCGGCGGTGGCGGAGGCTGCGGTGACCATCAGCACCCCCAGAACGATCCACGGCGAAAGCGACGTCGGGAGAAGACGGGCCGAACACAAAGTCCGTTCCACAATCGAACGCATATGCGGCTTCCATGAAGGCAGAGGTGCGGACCGCCTATCATATCCGTCGGCGCCGATTCGAGGAAACGCCTACCGGGTCCGGTCTCCCATAGGCATCTCCGTATGCACCTGTTGTGCCACGGAGGGAGCGCCGGTCAGTGCGGGGCCACGGCCTTGCCGCGGTCGATCGCCTCGTCGGACTCGACCCGCCCGTCCGCCATCGAGACGATCCGGTCGCCAAAGTCGTAGACGCGGCTGTCGTGGGTCACGACGATCACCGCCCGGCCGGGGCCGATCGCCGTCCGGCGGATCAGCTCCATCACCGTCCGGCCCGACTTCGCGTCGAGCGCCGCGGTCGGCTCGTCGCAGACGAGCAGCTTAGGCTCGTTGACTAGCGCCCGGGCGATCGCCACCCGCTGCTGCTGGCCTCCCGAAAGCTGGGAGGGCATCGCCTTCCGCTTCTCCCCCAGGCCGACCGCGGCGAGCATCTCCCCGGCCCGCTCGACCGCCTCGCTGCGGCGGACGTTGCGGATCAGGAGCGGAACCGCCGCGTTTTCGGCCGCGGTCAGGGAGGGGAGGAGGTTGTACTGCTGGAAGACGAAGCCGATGTTCTGCCCCCGGAATTCGACGAGCCGCTTTCCGCGCATCGACTCGAGATGCTCACCGAGGAGCTCGACCTCGCCGCTCGTCGGTTCCAGCAGACCCGCCATGATCGAGATCAAAGTCGTCTTGCCGCATCCGCTGGGGCCAACGAGAAGCGTCATCTCTCCGAACTCGATGTCGACGTCGATCCCCCGCAGCGCCTGAACGCGGGTCTCCCCGCTTCCGAATTCCTTGACGACCTGCCGACAGATGACCGCGTGTGTTGCCATGTGGGGACGAGATTCAACTTCGAAGATATCGGTGGATTTTGCGGGGACGGGACAAACGTCACCAGCCCGAAGCGCAAGCGAGGGAGGCTCCGTTTCGTCCCTCGCTTGCGCTTCGGGCTGGTGTGGGGGCTCGGGAGAATCAGCTGCCGGAGAGCGACTGCCGCTCGGGGAACTCGGTCGTCGCCGCCGGCGCGTCGACCTCGTCTTCGATCCGCGGCCAGGTCAGCCGGAACAGGCACCCCTGTCCGGGCCGCGTGTCGACGGTCAGCTCGCCGCCGTGCTCCCGCAGGATCTTCTGCGTGACGGCGAGGCCGAGCCCCGTCCCCTTTCCTCCCTTGGTCGACTCGAACACGTTGAACAGCCGCGGCAGCTCACTCGGTTCGATCCCCGGTCCGTTGTCCTTCACGTCAACGACGATCCGCTCCTGCACCGGGTCGTACGCCGTCCGCAGGGCGACCTCACCGTGGTCGCTCCCTTCGAGGGCGTCGAGCGCGTTGCCGACGAGGTTCAGCACCGCGCGGTGGATCCCCTCGGCGTCGAACTGGGAGATGGGCATCGCCGGGTCCGGTAGGTAACTCAGCCGAATCCGGGACTCCTCGGCCCGCCCCTGCATCAGTTCGACGACCTCGCCGACCGTCTGGTTGACGTTGGCCGGCTCCAGCTTGGGCTGCCGTTCCTTGCTGAACGTCAGCATGTCCATCACGAGGTTGTAGATCCGGTCCTGGTTCCGTTCGAGGATCCGCCACCCCTTCCGGACGACGTCGTTGTTCTCCTCGTTGAGGCCCATATCGATCAGGTAGCTGCCGCCGCGGATCCCCTGCAGGATGTTTTTGACGTGGTGGCTCAGCGTAGCGATGGTCGTTCCGACCGCCGCCAGTCGTTCCGCCTTCACGAGCGATTCCTGGTACCGGTTGTTTTCGACGGCCAGGGCGGACTGCCGGCCGATGGCGGCCAGCAGGTTCAGGACATCTTCGTTGAACCGCTGGAGGGCGCGGCCGGGGACGAGCGGAGTTTCGACGGTCGTGGTGTCGACGTAGATCACTCCCATCAGCTCGTAGCGGCCCTGCATCGGGACGCACATCGCTTCGCGGATGCCGGATTGAAGGATGCTGTGCCCTTCGTTGAAGCGGGAGTCGTGCTGGGCGTCGGTCGTGAGGACGCCGATGCCGTGGCGGATGACGTACTCGACGATGCTGGTCGAGATCGGCATCTTCTGGGCGACGTCGACGCCGGGGCGGTGGCTGATGACGCGGGGTTCGATGCGGTCGGTGCGGCTGTCCGCGACGAGCATGCAGCCTCGGTCGGCTCCGAGAGCCTGGAGCGTCAGGTCGAGGATCCGCTGGAGGAGCTGGTCGAGGGGGACGGAAGGGCGGACCGCTTCCTCGGAGATCTTGTAGAGGAGCTGGAGGTTGGCGCCGGCGTGGGCCCGATTGGGGGCGATGAGTTTGGAGGCGGGGAGCTGGCCGACGATGCGGGAGCGGTCCCCTTCTTCTTCGCGGCGGAGGAGGTTGATCTGCTCGGCGACGCGGCGGCGGGGGAAGGGGGAGGCGACGCCGCGGAAGAGAAAGATGGTGCGGCCGACCTGGATCTGGTCGCCGTTGACGAGGCCGTGTTCCTTGATGGGCTGGCCGTTGACGTAGGTGCCGTTGGAGCTGCCGGCGTCGCGAAGGAGCCAGTCTCCTTCGTCCTTCTGGACGAGGAGTGCGTGGGAGCGGGAGACTTCGGTGTCGAGAATGCGGACTTCGTTGGTGGCGCCGCGGCCGATCCAGGCGGGTGGATCGTGGATTTCGAATTGTCGCCCCTGGTCAGGCCCCTGGATGACGAGGAGGGTGGCTGCAGACACACGGGCACCTGGTACGACCGAACTTGGGGGTGGAGGTGAGTTTGCTCCGCGGGACGAGGCGAATGGATGATACCGGGCGGGTGGGCTTCGCACACGGGTGCGACGTTCTCCAAACCGGACTTGCCAGTGCGGCTCTGTTACCTCAAACCCAACTTGCCATGGCCGCTGGGGTCAAGGGGGTCTCACCCCCTTGCCGCCGGAGGCATTTCGATGAGGAACCGTGGTCAGCAACGGACGTCCGCTTTGTGGGCCCCGCCATGAAGATTCCCTCGATCGACACCGCTGGCTTGGCAATCCCCGCGGAATAGGTGAAAGGGCATCCGGCACGTTGTCCGCGCCTGGACACACGCTCCTTCAGACATCTCTCGACGGCCAAGCCTCCGGCGGGCAAGGGGCCAAGAAAACAATACAGGCCCCCCTGCACCCCCTGACCAGGGTCCCCCTGGACCCGGTGTTGGCCTTCCCCGGTTAGAACTTGTATTCCTTGTTGCCGCGGTCGAAATGCTTGTCCTGCAACCCGACATTCACCTTCACATTGGTGTACGTGTACTCCTCAGAAAGCGGAGGAGCCGCATTCGCCTGCGTCGGGAAACCATAGTTCTCAATCCGGATCGGGAAGCCCGTCGACTTCTCGATGAACACCCGCGTCACATGGAACCGGAAGTCCCGCCGCGGATGCGGATGAAAACTCTCGATCACCTCGCACTCCCGCTCACCCAGCTTCGCATTCGGAAAATACTTGACGTCGATCTCGCCAAACTTCGTCTCGATCTCCCACTGGTCCAGAATCTGATTCACCAGGTTCCGCATCCCGATATGCGTGACGGGATAGTGGTTCTCCGACATCGCCTGGTCCCCCTTGGGATCCAGCGGCACCGTCCCGAACGCGGAAAGGAACCCGCTCCCCTCATGAGCCAGGAGCTGATTGTTGTTCTGCCCGTGCAGGTACAGGATCTCCCGCCCCTCCTGCTCGCCGCCGTAACGGAGATACACGCTGAAGGGCTGCTCCCGCAGTCGGATGAACATCACCTGCGTCAGCAGCTTCCCCTGGATCAGCTCCCGCTTTGTAAATGTTGCCTCGTAGTCTTGAACCTTGCTCAACGCCGTGATGCAACGATCCTTCACGAGAGCGATCGCCGGAAGGAGCGGATGCTCCTGCGCCGGGGCCGACGTCTGCGTATTCGGACGCTGACCGGGATTGGGCGCCTCAGGGACTCCCTGGGCGAACAGCGAATTGACGAGCAAAAAACAAAGCACTCCCAACGTGGACCAAGCCTGCCTCCACATGGGACCTCCCACAGTCGAACGGGGTTGCGTCCTCAAAGGACCGCCGCGCAAAGCACTGCGGGGACACAAAGTACGCAAAGACTGTACCGGACTGAAAAGAGCGCCGTAAAGCAGGACCGCGACGAAACGGTTCTACGATGCCTGAATCGCAGGCTCGTCCTGCACCGCGCCGATGTACGGCAGATGCCGGTAGTCCCCCGCAAAGTCGAGCCCGTAACCCACGACGAACTCGTCCGGAATCTCGAAGCCGACGTACCGCGGCCGGACCGCCGTGACCGTCCGACATCGCTTCCACAACAGGACGGCGGAGTCGACCGACGCGCAGTCCATGCGGGTCAGCAGGGCGATCAGCGCCTCGAGCGTGCGGCCCGTGTCGAGGATGTCGTCGACCAGAAGGACATGCCGGCCCGCGATCGGCGGGAGGAACTCGACGTTGAGAATGAGTTCCTCAGGGCGCGTGGCAGTGCCCCGATAGCTCGAGGCCTGGAGCAGGCCGAGCTGATGCGGGATATCGATCCGCCGCATCAGGTCCGCGACGAACATGAGACTCCCCGAAAGGACCCCCAGGATCGTGAGCGGACGCCCCGCGTAATCCGACGCGATCTGCCGGCCGATCGACTCCACGGTCCGCGCGATCTCCTGCGCGGAGATCAGCTCGGCAATCCGCGGTGGCGGCTCGGTCGGAGGCATCGGGGCGAGGAAGAGGACGAATGAGACTCGGACGAAACGGCGTTCGACACAGCTCTTGGGGCCGCAGAACCACCGATCGATCGGAGCTCCCAGGAAGGCCGAGAGAGTGACACGCCCTGAATCTTCGCACGGCCGCCGCGATGGCGGAAGCGAAGCGTCGGGGCGCGCCACCCGTCATGGCGCCTCCCGGCCTCTTTAGTAGGTCGGGAGCGGGTTGATGGCGGCGGTCGTCGTCGGCGTCGGAGCGACGGCGAAGGTCGTCGAAGACGGGAAGGCAGCGCTCATGGTGCTGCCGGTGGCGTAAGCTCCCTGGGCGAACGGCGAGCAACCGCCGGCGCCGCACGGGCTCGGAGCGTAAGAGGCTCCGCACGGTCCGCACGGGCTGCATCCACCGCCGCCGTAGCCGGCGCCGTGGCCGAACAGACCGCAGCAGCAACCCGAGCTGGAAACGAGGAGGAGGGTGCCGATGAGGGAGAGGGTCACGCGCTTCATAATGGAATCCTTTCGACGGGAAGTGTGACGGGAGGTGGGTGTCCGGCCGATCGAGTCGGCCGGACCAGGGGAGCATCCGGGGCACCAGAGTGCGGTGTCGGGAGGCTCGCGGCAGGTCAAACGATGAGATTGAGAAGGGAGCCGACTTGCGTTCGGCGGGCGGGAAATTACGGCGGTCCGCCGGGACGGTCAACGTGACTGGAGAAACTTGAGTCAAAATCCGGGGGGAATTGCAGAACTTGCAAGAAATCGGCAGAAATCTCCGGGAATCTCAGGCGAAACGCAGAGATTGGCTCAAGTCGTCCGGAGGAGGTTAAACACCAAGGCACCAAGGTGGCACCAAGAACACCAAGGGCTAAGAGCGGTGTGTGTGTCCCGAAAATCGGTGGAAGACTCCGACGGGGATGATTCAGCGAGCCGCATCGTTCGAGGTCGCGGCTTCGGGAGGGCGAGGCTCCAGCCGAGCCGCGGCGATGGAGAACGGGCCCCATCGCCCCCGCGAAACCGTAGTGGCTGGGGTCGTTTCTTCAGGACCGGCGGTGGGAGGCCAAAGCGAGAGGGTACGCGTCTGCGAACCATCGCGGCTCAGCAGGAGCTTCGCCCTCCCGGCCTCCTGCAACCCACCTTCGCCAGCACGGCGAAGGTCGTGAGAGAGCTGCCTTGGCCTTCTCTTCTTTGTGTCCTTAGTGCCGCCTTGGTGTCTTGGTGTTTAGCTCTTCCAGCCAAGACGCGGACTCGCCCCCGCGGCTACTTGAGCTGCCAGATCCCGCGATGGATCTGCGTTCCGAGCTTGCGCGCCTTCCGCTCGAAGCTGGTCAGATAGTCCATGTCGTGCTCGGGGGACCGCTCCGCCGGAGTCGGGAGCGCTTCGAAGCGGGGGTCGTTATTCATCAGGCCCGAGATGACTTCGAAGTACTCGGCGACGTCCGTCCACGAGTGGAGACAGCCGCGGGGGACCAGCGCCTGGACTGCGAGGTCGACGAAGGCATCGGTGAAGACCCGGCGGCGGCGATGCTTCTTCTTCCACCACGGATCGGGGAAGTAGACGTGGACCGCCGCGACGGACTGCGGACGGACCAGGTGCCGGAGAACATAGTGAGCGTCTCCGCCGACCACCCGGGCGTTTGTCCGATCTCCGCGCTGAAGCCGCTTCGCCGCCCGCCGGCCTTCCTTGAAGTCGATCTCCAGCCCCATGTAGTTCGTCTGGGGATTCGCTCCGCTGGCGGTGTGAAGAAAGAGCCCCCGCCCGGAGCCGACGTCGAGCTCCACGGGGTTGCCGTTGCCGAAGTACGCCCCCCAGTCCAGCTGGGCTCCACCGAGTTCCTGCTCCAGATCGCGGGTCGCGATAAACCAGGGACGCAGATTCTCGACGGGGGGAACGGACATCGAACGCATTCTCACAAGGGGACGCGGCAAAAGCCGCGTGGGCTTCTGCCGGCAGGGAAAGCCCGGAAGTTTAGCCAGCCCGGGTCGCGTGAGCCACGCTGCCCATGGCGAGAACGTCGCGAGCTTCCCAAGCGAAGCGGAGAGGGAAACACGACGAGTCTCAGACACCAGCAAAGACCTTCAAGCCGGGTGAACGCGAGACGGGCCGAGGGCTCCGCCATCCGGGAAGGGTGGGCGAACGTGCCTTTCCTCCGCCTCCACTCCCTTGTCCCGCATCGTTCGCCCTCGGTGTCTTCGGGGCGTCACGGTTCAGAGGCCTCTCTCGACCCGTCGGCCTCCGGCCGTGGTCCGCCCCTTCGATGCGACTCCGCTGCATCACGCCACAGGAAGGAACGGCGTCCTGATGCACTCCGCCACCATCGACAGATGTTCCTTTTCGGCAGCATTCGAGGCGGCCGGACCGATTGCAAAAGACCCGGTACAGTTCGGCACGGCCATTGCAAAACGGTTTACAAGACCTGAGATCGCCGCGGTTCTTCGGAACCAAAGCTTGAGCTCGGTTCCACATTTCGCCTTGAACGTTTTACGGTCAATGCGATCCAAAGCCGGTTGAAGGTCGAGCCGAAATCTAGCCCGCTCGCGCTCCCTTCAACCGGCTTTTTTATTTGCGCCCTAGGGATTTCTCTGTCCCTGATTGCACACGTTCCACGAGCGAACGTCGCCTCATTCTCCTGGCAAACCGCCCAGGCTTCACATTTCCCGGCACTCCGAGACTCAGGAGGCGCCGGCTTCGGTGGACGAATCAGACGCGGCCGATTGGTCGATTGGAGAGCGCGCTGTTGTTTCATCGACCACCGGCTGTGGCATCTGCTCGAGCTCGCGGGTCAATCTGGCCCGCCGGGAATCCGAAATCGACAACAGCGGATCGTCGCTTCCGCGAATCAGGATGCCGTCGATCAACGTCACCTGCTGTAGCAATTGGCTCCAGTCCCCCTCCGGCTGAATCGACTCCAGTTCCTCCAGCCGAAGCTTCCGATCCCGACGGAGGAGCTCCGCCACGATTCGCGTGCAGGCGGGAACGTCCATCTCCGCCGCCAACGCGGACCGCTTCAGCAGATCGTCCGCAAAACGGGAGAGCCGCGGCCCCAGGAGAACGGGAGTCGCGGCGAGCCGCACCAGATAGGGCCAGTCCCGCGGACCGAGCAGCGCCAGGAAGACATCGCCGGAAACCCAGGATCCCTTTCGCATCGCCTTGGCGACGACCGGAGAACGGCACTCCATCTCGTCCAGTTGCTGCCTGTTGGCCAGCGTCTGGATCCGGGTCAGGCCAAGCAGAACGCCGAGGGCGGCCAGCGACAGCATCCAGTCCGCCGTGAGCACGCGCCCCAGTCCTCCCCAGAGCACGAGGCGGACGAACCAGAACGCGAGCAGCCAGATCAGCAGGGCGACCACGGCCGTCAGGATCCCTGCCCACCAGGCCCGCCGCGCGTGCCGCGCCTGGAACCGGTCGAGCCAGAGAGACAATCGGGGCTCCAGCTTCGAGCGGGACATGGAGCTCTTGGGCAACTGGGAGGAATGGAAACGGCAGGCGATTTCGGCACTCCGCTCCGCAGGCAGAGCGATTCAGAAATCATACGGGACCACCGGGAGGTGGTGGTGGCGAATTGCGGGTCTCGCACAACGGATGATGGGCCACGCCGCCCTCATCCGAGGCGAGCGATCTTCCCGCGATCGAGGCAGGCGCGCCCTGACACCCAACGCGCTCGTGACGGGTGGAACAGGGCCGCACCGGCGTTCGGTTCTTCGCCACGGGAGCAGGCGGCTTCCCGCAGCGAGGCGCTAGAGTCGATGGGCGCCTCGTCACCGACGAACGCGAAGCCGACGAAAACGAAAAAGGCAGGCCCCGGGTTCGCCCAGGGCCGCCTTTTCGTTGACTCGTCTGATGCGCGACGCTCGCGCCGGCCGCGTCCCTTTTCTCGACAAGGGACTCCCACTCTCGGCGGCGCGAGTCCGCCATCGCCTGCTCGCGATGAGCCTGCGAGTCGCTCAGGTTACACCGGCAGCGGCTCTCTTCGTCGCCTCAGCGGATTCGCCGAGGGTGGGCCGCCGCCGGGAAAACCTCCTAGCGGCCGAAGAGCATCTCGTTCTTGCGGCGCTCGAGCTCCATCAGGCGGGCGAAGACGCCCGTCCGCTGGCTGGAGCGATAGACACCGGAACGGCGGGCGGCCTGGACAGGGGTGACGCTGGCCGCAACGACGACGATCGCAACGGCGAGAATGACAAGACGACGCATGGGATTCCTCTGTGTTCGGTGGGGGGCAGCGTTGGGTGCCCCCGATGCTGCAATGGATCGTCAGGGAGGCCGCCGGGGCTCCGGCCATTGCCCCGTGGGCACGGCCAATCGGGCAACCGGGGCGCTTTGACAGGGACTATGCCGGCGATGCGGCCGGCACCGGAGAAACGGCCTGCTCAGAATGGGCCGACTGTTCGGCCTCACAACCGGCCGGAGAGCTACGACCGGACGTGAATGTGTTGCCCAAAGTCCACGGTCCGGAAAGTTTGCGAAATCTGCACAAGGGAAATTTGCCCTTCCGCCAGCGCGATCTAGGTTTGTGACGTTCCGCCAGTGAGCCCAAGGCCACGGCGGAACCCCCACCTCGCGAAAGCGGGATGACCTCTTCGGGAATCGGGATCGGAAGAAGCGACTGCGAGTGACAGTCGCCGCCGGTCCTTAGTCGTGCGGCTGATCCCCGCGCAAATTCTATAGGACAGAAAAATGAAGAAGTTTGCCCTGAGCGTTCAGAAGTTCCTCAAGAGCGAAGACGGACCGACGGCTGTTGAATACGCGGTCATGCTCGCCCTCATCGTCATCGTCTGCCTCGTGGCGATTCGTGCCGTCGGTACGAACGCCAGCGGCCGGTTCCAGGACATCGCCGACGAGCTCGCCACGCCGGCTCCGTAATCCTGATCGGAAGACAACTGGCGAAGACACCGGGCGGGTATGGCCCGGGTCTTCGCCAGCTTTTCCTTGCGCGCTCCCCAGCGTCGCACACGCACGAAACACACACGACGGACCGGAGACCTGCCATGATGCCCTTCTGGCTCCAGTTTGACCCCCAGATGTTGCTGCAGATGTTCCCCTTCGCGCTCGTCGCGTTGGTCCTCTTCGGTCGCGTTGTCGGATGACCCCCTGCTCTCCGATTGCCCGCTCCCAGACACTCCTCGACACCCCTCGTCGTTAAAGGCCCGGATACAAAAATGGACTTGTCGACCCTCCTCTTCGAACACTGGCAGGTCAAGCTGGTTGCGGTGACGCTGATCGTCGCGGCCTGGATTGACGGCAAGCAACTCAAGGTCCCGAACTGGATCACCTTCCCGATGGTGCTGAGCGGCCTGCTCTACAACATGGTCGCCGGCGGCTGGGCCGGAACTCAGCTCTCGCTGATCGGCATCGGCGTGGGACTCATGACCCTCCTCCCGCTCTACGCCATCGGCGGAATGGGCGCGGGCGACGTCAAGCTGATGGCCGGCATCGGCGCCTGGCTCGGCGGCCCGATCACCTGGAACACCGCCATCGTCACCTACATCGTCGGCGGGATCATGGGCGCGGCCATGGCGATCTACCAGGGCACCTGGCGGAAGCACCTCGGCAACTGCGCGATGATCCTCCACGAGCTCAAGACGGTGAAGGATCCCCGGCAGATCGCGGAGAACGCCGCTCAGCGGAAGCCCAACATGCTCCTCCTCCCCTACGGCATTCCCATCTGCGTCGCCGCCCTCGGCTACTTCCTCTACATGGACATGATGTAATCGCAGCGGCAACCGCTGATTCGAAACATCCGGCGGCGGCGAACTCGGTTCGCCGCCGCTGACTGCGCACTCGATCGATGGCCGGACGCAGCGGAGGCGCCCCCTCCCTTGCCCGGCCTTCGCTCGCTCCCACCCCGCCCTCAACGATTTCCCGTGGCGGACGCGACTTTCTCCCTCTCTCTTCCGCTCCGTGAAAACGGGGCTGTCAAGATGGAGAAGATGAGGCAGTCGTCAAAACCGCTACAGGCAATCGAATCGTCACAACCGTCATAAATTGAAGCAGCGCTCCGCCCGGTGCCGATGTTTCCCCTATCGGCCCGGCGTGCGCGGGGGAGGGTTCCCCCACCATTCCGGAGACCACCATGAAACCCAAAGCGTTGATGCTGCTGGCCGTCGCCCTGGTGTGCGGCCTCGTCGCCATGATGGGCGTCCAGCAGGCAATGAGCGGAGCAAAGCCCGGACAGATCGAGACCCGCAAGGTGTTTGTTGCGGCCCACGATCTCAAGCCTGGAGTTCCCCTGACCAAGGACGATGTCGTTCTGAAGGAGATGTCCGCCGCGGCGGCTCCGCGGGACGCCATCTCCCTCCCCGAACATTATGAAGAACGGGCACTCAAGGTGGCCGTTCTGGCCGGCGACGTCATCAACCAGAAGAAGCTCCACGAGAAAGGTCAGGGGTACGGCACCTCGAACCAGATCCCCAAGGGGATGCGGGTGATGACGATCCAGGCGGACTCCTCGATCTCCCACAGCGGGATGCTGAATCCGGGGGACAAGGTCGACGTCTACGTGACGTTCAAGAAGACAGCGGCAAAGTCCGGAGCCGCCGCCCGGACGACCAAGATGGAAACCAAGGTGCTCCTCGAAGCGTGCGAAGTCTTCGCCTGCGAATCGAAGACCCAGCAGAACGGGGTGGATGCGAAGGACGCCAAGAAGGAATCGATCAAGAACGTCTCCCTGCTCCTCACACCGGAGCAGGTGCCGTACGTCAAGCTGGCGCAGGCGAAGGGAACGCTCTCGCTGTTCATGCGGAATCCGCTGGACGACGAGGTCGTGAACGCCAAGCGGGTGGATGAGTCCCTCCTGGAGGAACTCAACGATTCGATCGGCAGCGACGCCCAGATGTTCGCGATCGACGACTCGTCGGGGGAATCGATGGTGTCGACAGCGCCATCGGACATCGTTCCGGAAGGACCGATCGAAGAGCCCAAGGTCGGCGCGGACAATCCGCAGTCGGTCCAGGACTTCGTCCAGCAGAACCAGACGGCCGACCCGGCCGCCGGCAGCGGAGCGCCGGCCGCCACTGTCGCACCGGTCCCGCCGCCGGTCGATCCGAACGCCTGGACCGTCAAGATTTATAAAGGAAGCTCCGTCGCCGCAGTCACGGTGACGGATACCAAGAAGCAGGAGCCCTCGCTCTCCGGATGGCTGAATCAGCTCATGCGGACCAAGTGAGGCGGCCCTCTCCCGGAAGATCCGGGGGAGCGGAGAAACAAAGGTTGCCGGCTCGGGAAGGGGGACGTCCAAACGACGTCCTCCATCCCGAGCCCCCGTCGTGTTCGAGGTGCATGGATGCGAACCTCACTCTTCCGGAAGGTCTCACGCGGATTGGCGGCCTGCGCGCTGTCGACGTGGGGACTCATGCACACCGCATACGCGCAGGAGCCTCTTCCGCCGCAACCGCAGCCCCCCCCTTCCCTGGAAGGGGCCGGGGGCGTCAGACCCACCTCGGCGCCGGCCAACGCCGCCGATGTGCGCGGCGGCGAGCACGTCTTTACGATCGCTCAACAGAAGTCCCGGATCAGCATCATCCAGCTCCAGTCGCGGGTCTTGGAGCTTCCGAACCGGATCACCGTCGTCAAGGACTTCAACGAAGAGACGCTGGAAGTCACGGCACTCGCTTCGAACCGGGTTCTCGTCTTCGCCAAAGCCCCCGGTGCCACCTCGATCACGCTCGTCGATGAGTTCGACAACGCCTACACGGTCGACGTCTTCGTCGAGGCGGACGTCCGCGAGCTGCAGGCCTACATGGAGCGGCTGTTCCCCGGATCCGCGATCGAAGTCATCGCGCTGCGGGACAGCGTCGTCCTCCGCGGGTGGGTCACGGAACCGGACCGCATCCCGCAGATGATCGCGGTCGCCAAGCAGTTCTACGCCAACGTCCACAACCAGATGCAGGTGGGCGGCGTCACGCAGGTCCAGCTCCACGTCAAGGTGCTGGAAGTCCAGCGGTCGCGGCTGCAGCGGATGGGAATCAACTGGCTGGGCGTCGGCCAGAACTTCTACGTGCACAGCGCTCCGGGGGCCCTCGCGCCGCTCACCAACGCCGCCATCGCGCCGGGACAGATTCCGGCCCCCATCGTGGGAGCCCAGGGGATCACGAACTCGGCCGTCCAGTTCGCCGTCACCGGCACCAACGGCTTCTTCCAGGCGTTCGTCGACGCCCTCCGCACCGAAAACCTGGCCAAGGTCCTGGCCGAGCCGGTCCTCGTCGTCAACAGCGGCCGCCCCGCCACGATGCTCTCCGGCGGTGAGTTCCCGGTCCTCGTCCCCGGCAGCGTCGGGACGACGACGATCCAGTTCCGCGAGTTCGGCGTCCGGATGGAAGCGGTCCCGATCGTCCTCGGCAACGGCCGGCTCCGGCTGGACATCGCGCCGGAAGTGAGCGAGCGGGACGTGCAGAACGCGGTCAGCGTGAACGGCTTCGTCGTCCCCGGCATCGTGACCCGCCGGGTCAACACGCAGGTCGAGATGCGGTTCGGCGAGACGCTGATGATCGGCGGGCTGATCTCGCGCCGGAAAGTCGGAACGACGAACAAGCTCCCCTTCTTCGGCGAGCTGCCGTGGGTCGGGGCGGCCTTCCGCCGGACCAACTTCGAATGGGGCGAGACCGAGCTCCTGATTCTCGTGACGCCGCACATGGCGGCGCCGATGCAGGCCTGCCAGGTCCCGTTCCCAGGGATCGGCTACAACTCCGACGACCCGACCGACATCGAGCTCTATGCCGACGGCATGCTGGAGGTCCCGTACTACGGTCCGGACTGCCCGGACGGGGCCTGCCCGGTTCCGGGCGCGATGCCCGCCCCCGGCCCGGCTCCCTACGGTGCTCCGCCGCTCGCCGCTCCGGTCGCCGCCCCGCCGGTCTCTCCCGAAGCCGCGGCTCCGATCCCCTCGGGTGAAGAAGTGATCCCGGCTCCGCCGGCCGCCAATCCCCCGACCTCGGCCGACGCCGAGGACCCCGCCGCCCAGGGGCCGGCCCTGATCGAACGGACGTCGGGATCGGGTGTTTCGGCCAACCGCAGCCAGGCGATCCCCATCGGGGAGATGACGAACCCCTTCCCGGGTCGTCGGACGGACGCCAGGAACACCAAGAAGACGACTGAAAAGGAATCGCGCTCTACGGAGACCCGCCCGTCGTCCAGAGCCATGCCGGGGTTGATCGGCCCGCGGAAGGGCTCTCCACCGTGACGTTGCTCGGCGGCCCCGATGATCAGATCGAGTTGGCCGGGAGAGGAACGTCGCGAGCAGAGCGAACGGATGTCGGAACGACGGGGCCAGTGAGGGACTGAGGACATGAACGCGGTAGTTCGACTGGCGATCGTCGACCCCAATGACGGCACCCGTGCGTCGGTGAAGAATCTCCTCCTGGGGATCGACACCCTCTGGCTCGAGGCCGAGTGTTCGCGGTACGACTTCTTCACGGACCTGGTGAACCAGACCAAGCCGGACATTGCGCTGATCTCGCTCGACAACGATCCGCCGCGGGCCCTGGCGCTCGTGGCCCAGGTGAGCCAGGAGGTTCCGAGCTGCAGCGTGCTGGTGGTGAGCCGAAGTCAGGAAGGAAGCCTGATCCTGCAGGCGATGCGGAACGGTGCCAAGGAATTCCTCAGCGCCCCGCTCCGTCTCGACGATTTCATGGCCGCACTCGACCGGTTGCAACTGACCGGTGGGGGCAAGTCGGGGGGCAAGGCTCGGGGGAGCCGTGTGGTCACGATCGTCGGGGCGAGCGGGGGCGTTGGTTGTACGGCTCTGGCCACCAACCTGGGCTGCATCCTCTCCCGCAACAAGGAAAACAGCGTGGCGGTGATCGACCTCGATCTCGCCCTGGGCGACGCGGACGTGTGGCTCGACATCATTCCCGACTACACGATCCAGGACGTGGCCGAGAACATCTCGCGGCTCGACTACTCGCTCCTCAAGCGGTCGCTGACGCAGCACTCGAGCGGCTGCTTCCTGCTGCCGCGGCCGATCCACATGGAGGAACGGCCGCCGGTGACGCCGGACCAGCTCCAGCGGGTGATCGCGCTCCTCAAGGCGACGTTCTCGCACCTCATCATGGACGTCAGCAAGACGTTCACGCCCGTCGACCTGGCGGCGATGGAGGTCTCCGACACGGTCCTCGTCATCACGCAGCTTGACCTGCCGTGCCTGCGGAACGTCGTCCGTATCACGCAGTTCCTCGAAGAACGCGGGATGGCGGAAAAGACGAAGATCATCGTCAACCGGATGGGTCTCGAGGACGCGCAGATCAGTCTCAACAAGGCGCTCGACACGATCGGGCGTGAGATCTTCGCGCAGGTCCCCAACGAGTACGCCACGATCGTGGAGTCCCGCAACAACGGTGTGCCGCTCATCGAGCAGGCGCCGCGGGCCCGGGTCACCAAAGCGATCGAGGCGCTGGCCGGCCTGATCGACGCGAACTCGGTGACCGAGGGGGGGACGGCGAGCCCGATCGAGAAGCCCAAGCGGCGGCTGTTCGGCTTCCTCAGCGGCTCGAAGTAGTCTGCGTTCGGCGAGAGGCGCCGGAAGAGGTTGAGGCCAGGTGGTCAGCGAGGTTCTGTCGCGGCCCGCCTCGTGTTCGTCCTGTGTCGAGGCTGGACAGTCTCGTCGGGACGGTCTTGTCTCGTCCCTGGTTTCTAGAGTCCGGGGACAGCCCTGCGCCGCGCGCTCGTCGGCGTCTTGATCTGAAGCACTGGCGGAGATTCCGCCGTCTGAGTGACGCCCGCGTTATTCCCAGTGGGGGGGCGGCAGGCGGGTTTCGTTGACCGGGAGCTTTTCGAGGACCGGCTTCAGGCGGTCGAACGTAAAGCCGTACTGGGCGGACTTGGTGACGAAGCAGAGGTTGTCCCACCGCTCCTGCGTGAACTGCTTGATCACGAAATCGAAACAACAGGGATCGTGGCGGGGGATGAAGTCCATGAGGCGGAAGTAGACCGGGCCGAATTCCCGGTAGAAGGTGACTCCGCTCATGTGCTCGAACAGGCAGTGCCGGACGAACTTGATCCAGTAGTGCCGGTTCCACTCGTAGAGCGCCGAACAGCCGCAGTCATGCCGGGCCTTCTCGCTCTCGATCCACTTGTGTTTCCACGCTTCGAAGCGAGCGCTTTCATAGACGCTCCGCTGCGGGATTTCGCATTGTTGATCGATCATGCGCCGCCTGCGAATCGGACCACCCTTGCCGGCGGGCGGGGGCTTGTGGACTCCCGACCATCGGTTTGCGACAGATGACGCGGTGTCTGTCCGGTTCCAAGCCGGAGCGGACACAGATCTGTCTGGAAAGTCATGAAGTCGACAGGGTCGCCGGCTCCATATTCCTTTCCTTCTTCCAAAGTTAGCTCGCGATTCATTCATCGGAAAGATTGTCTCGAAAACTTTTTCCGATCCGTTCTTGACAGACGTGGAAGCAGGTGAGCTTACGGGCGTGTCACCGGATGGCCCCCCAATGTGCCTGGCTGACTGGGGTCCAGGGGGTACTCCTGGTAAGGGGCCTGTGTTGTTTTTTGGCCCTTTGCCCGCCGGAGGCCTGGCCGTCGAGAGATGTCTGAAGGAGTGAGTATCCAAGCGCGGACAACGTGCCGTATGCCCCCCACCTCTACACTCGGGGCTTGCAAAGCGAGCGGTGTGGTTTGAAGGAGTCCTCAACGCGGATGCCACAAAACGGCCGTCCGTTGTGTCCCACGGTTCCTCATGGAAGCGCCTCCGGCGGCAAGGGGTGACCCCCTTGACCCCGGCTGCCGTCGCACATCGGGTTTGAGCAAATAACGTCGTGCCGGCCAGGACGCGGTTTGACACCCAACCACCAGATGTAGAGCCCGCTGTCCATGTCAACGCGAGTTCTGACACAAGATCGATGAATTCCTTTACAACCCGCAAACCGCCTCTTAGTCTTTGCCCCGTGGTTCGACGGCCGGCAGAAATTGCCGCACCGACGAAACCAAACGGCGCGTAGCCAGTCCCGGCTACGGTCGATGCCGACCAATGGATTGGTCTGGCGATACCAGGGAGGGGTGCTCAATGGTCCGCAATGACTCTGGGATCCGCACGGAATCCAGCTGCCGCGGATCACGATCTGGAATGGCGAATCACCAGATCCTCGTGTGCTCTCGGCGCGAATCCGGCCTCCACGGCCGCCCGTCCGCGCTCGACTCTCTGACCATCGCGTTCGCATCGATTTGACGGAACGCCGCAATCACTCGTGACGACCGCCCCATGAGGGAGCGGGCTTACACTCAGGGAAGGCAAGACATGAACTCCAAGCCACTCATCGGTATCAACGCGGATTTCCGTCCCGCCAAAGGCAACGCTTACCCCTTCGCCTGGTCCCATGCCGGCTACTTCGACTGCGTGACCGCCGCCGGCGGCATCCCGGTCCTCCTCCCGCCGGTCGCCGATCCGAACGACCTTCGCCAGGTCCTCTCCCGCCTCGACGGCGTGGTCCTCTCCGGCTGCAAGCTCGATCTCGATCCGACCCGCCTCGGAATGGACCCGCATCCGGTCACCCGCCCGATGCCCCCCCGCCGCGAAGAGTTCGACCGCCGCCTCGCCAAGATGGTCTACGAGATGAAGGTCCCGACCCTCGCCATCGGTATGGGGATGGTCACCCTCAACCTGATGGCCGGCGGCACCGTCTTCCAGTACCTGCCGGACGACGTCCTCAAGTCCCTCTCCCACCGCGACACCGTCGAAGCCTGCCTGCGGCACGTCATCGAGATCGTCCCCGGCACCAAGATGGACACGATCTACGGCCCGGGCGAAATCCGCGTCAACAGCGATCACCACATGGGGATCGACCAGGTCGCCCCGTCGTTCCGCGTCTCGGCGACCGCGATGGACGGCGTCGTCGAAGCGTACGAGTCGATCGAAGACAACTGGTGGTGCCTCGGCGTGCAGTTCCATCCGCACGATGAAACCGCCTCGGCCCTCGACATGCAGGTCTTCGAAGCGTTCGTCGAAGGGGTCCGCTTCCAGCAGGTCGACGCCGAAGACAACATCCTCTCCCTCGCGGGCCGCCGCGCCGCCTGAGCCGTCGCGATTGCCGGCCCCGCGTTCCTGAACGAACGGGGCTCTGAAACGAACAAGGCCTGGTGTTCAGGCGAGCCAACGCTCGCCGCGACACCAGGCCTTTTGTTCTTGGAGAGGGGGCTCATCGCCCCCTCATCGCTTCCCGCTCATCGTTCGATCAGGACATCCGACGTTACTGCCGGGTCCGCTGCTGGAGCGGGACCGGCAGATGCACGCCGTACCGCTGCCGCAGATATTCGACCGTCTCGTCGACGACGTCCGCCTGGATCACCATCAGTTCTTCGGGGTCGAGCTTCGAGAGAGCCAGCTCGCACGCGGCGAGCGCCCCCTGGACCTGGCAGACCTTCGTCGTCCGGCCCCCTTCGCCGATCCCCTGCGAGATCAGCTTGATGATCTCGCCCGGTTCGCGGCCGCGGCAGTAGTCCCCTTCATAGAGGACCACGCGGTCGAAGTTCGTCTTGAGGATCTCCCCCTGCCGGACGAGGTCTTGGTCCCGCCGGTCGCCGGCGGTCGAGTAGACGATCGCCCGCTTGCGGTGAGGGAACCCCTGGATGGCATCGACGAGAGCGATCAGGGCCGACGAGTTGTGGCCGTAGTCGATGACGACGGTCGCGCCGTTGATGTCGAGGATGTTGAACCGTCCCGGGTTCTGGTCGAACGTCGGGATGAAGTTCTCCGCCCGGATCCGGATCAGCTCGGCCGGGATCCCCAGCCCCCACGCGGCGGCGATCGCCGAGAGGGTGTTCTCGACCTGGAACCCGATGCGGCCGGCGTGCGTCAGCGGCACACGGTCGAGGGACATCAGGTTGATCTCGTGATCGCCGGTCGCCAGGACCACCGTGTTGTCACGGGTGTAGACCGCACGGCCCCCCTTGCGGCGGTGCTCGGCAATGACCTCGTTCTCGCCCGAGCGGGCAAAGAAGATCACGCTACCAGGGCACTTCGGAGCCATCTCGACGACAAGCGGATCGGCGGCGTTCAGGATCGCGTAGCCGGTCGTGGCCACCACATCGACGATGCAGCGTTTGACCTTCGCCAGTTTCTCGAGCGTATCGATGTCGTTGAGGCCGAGGTGGTCCCCTTCGCCGATGTTCGTGACGACGGCGATGTCGCAGCGGTCAAAGCCGAGACCTTCGCGGAGGATCCCCCCGCGGGCGGTTTCGAGAACCGCCATCTCGACCTTGGGATTCGCCAAGACGGCGCGGGCGCTCTTGGGCCCGCTGCAGTCGCCGACATCGATCCGCCGATCGCCGATCGTGATCCCGTCGGTGCAGGTGAACCCGACGCACTTGTTCGTCCCCCGCAGGATGTGGGCGATGAACCGCGTGGTCGTCGTTTTCCCGTTGACGCCGGTGACGGCGACGACCGGAATCCGGCCCGCCTGGTTGTTCGGGAACATCATATCGATGAACGCTTCGCCGACCGGCCGGGGGGTCCCCGACGACGGGAAGACGTGCATCCGCAGCCCCGGGGCCGCGTTGACCTCGACGAACCGTCCCCCCGACTGCTCGAGCGGCACGGAGACGGAGGTCGCCACGAGATCGATCCCGGCGACATCGAGACCGACGACTCCGGCCGCTTCGACGGCACGGGCGGCGATCTCCGGATGGACCTCATCGGTCACATCGGCGGCGGTCCCGCCGGTGCTGAGGTTCGCGTTGCGGCGGATCAGGACGACCTGGCCCCGCTCTGGAACCGATTCCGCCGTCATCCCCTGCTCCGCCAGGACCGCGGTGGCGATCGAGTCGAGCTTGAGCTTGCTGAGCGGGGTGGCGTGATAGTCCCCGCGGCGCGGATCGGCGTTGGCGATATCGATCAGGTCGGAAATCGTGTGGGCGCCGTCACCGATGAGCTGGGCCGGTTCGCGCTTGGCGGCGGCGATCAGCTTGCCGTTGATGACGAGGAGGCGGTAATCCCCCCCCGCGACGTACTGCTCGACGAGGACCTTCGAGCTCTCCTCGCGGGCGTTCCGGTACGCCTGACGGACCTGCTCTTCGGTTGTCAGGTTGAGGGCGACGCCCCGCCCCTGGTTGCCGTCCTGCGGCTTGACGACGACCGGCAGGCCGATGTCCTGCGCCGTCTCCCACGCTTCGGTCTCGCTGAACACCGGCTCCCCTTGCGGAACCGGGACGCCGACTTCCGCCAGCAGACGGCGGGTCAGTTCCTTGTCCTGGGCAATCGCTTCGCCGATGGCGCTCGTCCGGTCGGTCTCGGCGGCGCGGATCCGCCGCTGGTGGACGCCGTGGCCGAACTGGATCAGGCTTTCGTCGTTCAGCCGGCGATACGGAATCCCCCGCTTCACGGCGGCGTCGACGATCGACTTCGTGCTCGGGCCGAGGCAGACGTCCTGCACCAGGTCCCGCAGGCGGGCGATTTCTTCGACGATGTCGAACGGGCGATCGTAGACCGCCGCCAGGCAGAGCCGCAGACCGGTCTGCAGCGCCTCGCGGCCGAGCTTCTCTTCGTGAAATTCGATCGCGACTTTGTAAACGCCTTCTTCATTGCTTTCGCGGGCGCGGCCGAATCCGACTTCGTTCCCGGCCAGCGTCTGGAGTTCGAGCGTCACGTGCTCGAGGATGTGGCCCATCCAGGTCCCGCGGCGGAGGCGCTCAAAGAAGCCGCCCCGTTCGCCCACGCTGCAGCGATGTTCGATCATGGACGGCAGCCACGCCATGACCCGTTCATTGAAACCCGGGAGCGAATCCGACGGGCTGTCCTTCAGTTCCTGCAAATCCACCCATGCTTCGAGTACGGGAAAATTTGCCCAGATGTTTGGACCCCGCAAGGCGAGCACTTTGCGGATTTCCATACTGTCCTCAGTCACACCGTTGTATCGATCAACGAAGTCGTTCCGTGGGAAACTGCCGGTCACGGAAGACCCGGCGATTGCGTCAGCACTTGACGGAAAGCAGGCAGACTTGAAGTTGTTTCAAACTTCGATCACCTCAAGTGCGGGACCGGGGTGAATTCGTTCCACCTCTCCCGGCTGCCAGGGCTGGAGACACGTTTCCCGCAATCACATCGGAAAAAGTGTCGCTCCAGATTTGTCAAAGCGTCATCTTGCCGTATCCCACGTCCTCTCCGGGACGGTCGCTTCGACATCGTCAGAGTCTTCGGCAGGCACGAGCCTGATGTCCCGGCGACCATGGCCGTACTCATCAAGATTCGCACCCGTGTGCGACGCCTATTATTGTCGAGTCGTGGTGGAACTCCAGTGTTTCTCTCCAGAATCCTGACTGGACTCCACCCGGGGGCTGATAAAGGTCTCCCCATCTGCATCACCTGTTCCATTTTGGAGTCATGAAGGCCGCGTCCGGGCCCAGACCGCGGCGGCCGGAATCCGACTCCCATTGTTTAACCCGCCCGCCGGCAATAGATTGCGTCGCGCTGGTCTCCGGCGGCCATGGCGTGGCAGCATCTCATTGATAAACAACGACTTACCTGACCTTGGCTGAAATTTCTTCAACGCTCGACCGCCGCCTCGGGGAACTTCTGCCCAAGGAAGAGACGCTCCGCGCAAGCCTCCCGCTCAACCTGAATACGCAGCTCCGCTTCGTCCCGAGCCAGCTCATTCTCACAAACGAGCGGCTGCTGCATCTGACGGGGCCGGACCTTGAACCGGAGTCCTCCTGGCCGCTGGCGCAGATCGCAACCTTGAAATTGGATGAGCGAGGGCCGATCAGCGCCCTCGACGTCGTCGGCTCGGACGGGCTCCTGGCCCAGTTCTTCGTCACCGCCGCGCTAGCCCGCGACGCGGAAAAGTTTGCCCATGCCCTCGCCGCGCTGCGCAACCCGCAGTCGCCGAGCGATGAGCAGATCTGCCCGACCTGCCATCTCCCGATCCCCCCCGACGAAACCGCCTGCCCCCGCTGCACGCTTTCGAGCGACTCCGACACCCCCGCGCCGCAGCCGGGGCGGTCGATGCTGCGGCTGCTCAAGTTTGCCCGGCCGTGGACCGGCATGATCGTCCTCGGCCTGGTCCTGACTCTCTCGGCGACCGCCGCGGGACTGATTCCGCCGTACCTGACGATGCCGCTCCTGGACGACGTGCTGATTCCGTTCCAGAGCGGGCAAGACATCAACCGCTGGCTGGTTGTCTGGTATTTGAGCGGGCTGTTCCTGGCGGCCCTCATGGCGTGGATCCTGGGCTGGGGGCGGACGTACGTGCTGGCGTGGGTCAGCGAGCGGATCAGCGCCGAGCTGCGGAACCGGACATTTTCGCACCTGCAGCACCTGTCGCTGTCGTTTTTCGGCGGCCACCGGACGGGGGATCTCGTCGCCCGCGTCGGGACCGATACCGATCGCATCTGCTACTTCCTCTCGGTCAACCTGATCGACTTCGTCAGCGACGTCCTGATGGTCATCCTGATGGCCGTCATCCTAGCGACGATCGACCCGGTCCTGGCCCTGATCACGCTCGCTCCGCTCCCCGTGATCGCCTGGCTCGTCCACCGCGTCCGCGAAAGCCTCCGCGGCGGCTTTGCCGCCGGAACCCGCGCCTGGGGCGAAATGACGAGCCATCTTGCCGACGCCATCCCCGGGATCCGCGTCGTGAAAGCGTTCGCGCAGGAGCAGCACGAGATCGAGCGGTTCCGCAAGGCGAACAACCGCGTCCTGGCGGCCAATGACCGCGTCAACCGGACCTGGTCGTTCTTCGGCCCCGTGATCGTTCTGCTGACCGACATCGGACTCTTGACCGTCTGGGCAGCCGGAGCGTGGGGAGTCTTCTCGGAACGGATCACGGTCGGCGTCCTGACGGCGTTCGTGGCCTACATCAGCCGCTTCTACTCCCGTCTCGAATCGATGAGCCGGATGCTGGCCGCCGTTCAACGAGCCGCGGCGAGCGCCCACCGCGTCTTCGAGGTCATGGACATGACCCCGGACGTCCCGACCGCCCGCAATCCGGTCCGGGTGGGACGCCTCGAAGGGGAAATCGAGCTTCGGGACATCTGCTTCCGCTACGGCAACCGGCAGATCATCAAGAACGTCAGTCTCAAGATCGCCCCCGGCGAGATGGTCGGCTTCGTTGGCCCCAGCGGCGCGGGGAAATCGACGCTCGTGAATCTCGTCTGCCGGTTCTACGACGTCTCGGACGGGGGGATCTTTGTCGACGGAATCAACCTCAAGGACATCGACGTCACGGCGTACCGCAAGAACATCGGGCTCGTCCTCCAGGAGTCGTTCCTGTTCTACGGCACGATCTCGGAGAACATCGCCTACGGCCGCCCCGACGCGACGCGCGAGGAGATCATCGCCGCCGCCAAGGCCGCCCGGGCCCACGACTTCATCCTCCGCCTCCCGGACGGTTACGACTCGTTCGTCGGCGAGCGGGGCCAGCAGCTTTCCGGCGGGGAGCGGCAGCGGATCAGCATCGCCCGCGCGCTCCTCATCGACCCGGCGATCCTGATTCTCGACGAAGCGACCTCCGCCGTCGACACCGAGACCGAGCGCGAGATTCAGCTCGCTCTCGAGAACCTGATCCAGGGGCGGACGACGATCGCCATCGCCCACCGCCTGAGCACCCTCCAGAAGGCGAACCGCCTCGTCGTCCTGGAACAGGGACGGGTGACCGAGATCGGCCCGCACGAGGAACTCCTCCAGCGGGAGGGGACTTATCGACGGCTCCACGAAGCCCAGGTGGCGATGGCGAGCGGAGACTTCGGCGGCCTGGAGAAGCCGGTCCACTTCCTCGAATAGCGTTCATTCACCCTCGCCTCTGTCTCACGTTCCTTTCGCTGGCCCACCTCCGTATACGGTGACCGCATGCTTCCGACTGCCGGCGTCACATCGTCGATTCCGCTCTTCTCGCTCGAAGTCGACGCCTATGCCCGTCTGATCTACGTCGGTCCCGATGACGAGCGGATCGAGAACGTCACGCCGGTCCGCGCGTTCCCGCTCTCGTCCCCCGAGCGATGGGTCTCGATCCGCGACCGGCAGGGGCGGGAGCTGGTCCTGATCAAGGACCCGGCGATGCTCCCGACGTCGGTCCGGACGCTGCTCGACCAGGAGCTCGCGCGCCGCGAGTTCAGCCCGCGGATTCTGCAGATCTACAACATCCACCGCGCCGACTATGGGATCGACTGGGAGGTCGAGACCGATCGGGGCCGCGCGAGCTTCCGCGTCGAAGGAGATGAGAGTATCCGGGAGCTCGGTGAGCGGGGGACGGTCATCATCGACTCGAGCGGCATCCGTTACCGGATTCTCGACGTGAACGAACTCGATCGCGCCAGCCGGCGACGCCTCGAGAAGTACTTCTGAGGATCCCCCAACGCCGCTGGCCTCACCGGGTCCAGGGGCACCCTGGTGGGGGATGCAAGGGGGCAACGCCCTCTTGCCCGCCGGAGGCCTGGCCGACGAGAGATGTCTGAAGGAGTGAGTGTCCAAACGCGGACGACGTGCCGGATGCCCCCTCACCAACCAGCGGGGATTGCAGGGCGAGCGACGAGTCCTCAACGCCGGTCCCACAAAGGGGACGTCCGTTGTGTACCACGGTTCCTCACAGGAGCGCCTCCGGCGGCAAGGGGGCGTGGCCCCCTTGACCCCAGGCGGCTGTGGCACGTTGGGTTTGAGCTATGGGAGCCGTGCCGGCAAGGATCCGGTTCGAGGAGGCGGGGCGATCAGTAGTCGTACCAGAGGCCGATACCGACCTGCCGCTCATAGCGCTGATAAAACGAGAACTGCGGGCTCGCACCGTCGTAAAGATAGAGCCCGGTTCGCAGGATGCCGTCGTTGAACCGGTCGGACTTCCACGCCCAGCCCGCCTGCATCGCAAAGTTCCCGCCGAAGTTCTGCTCCTCGCGGAGATGACCGTTCAAGGCAATGAACGGCGCCCCCTGCGGGCCGGTCTTGTACGCCGGGCCGTAGTCGATCCCGAACTGGATCTCGAGCGGCTGCGAGACATCGCGATGAACCGCGTAGCCGACTTCCCCGTACAGCCGCAGCTCGGGGATGACGTAATACGAGTACCCCATCACGAACGTGTCGCGGAAGTAGTTGAGCCGCGGATACCCCGGGTTCTTGAGGAGGAACTCGTCTCCCGTGTGCGAGCTGACGTGATAGAAGCCGAACTTCCAGCGGTGCGGGCCGTAGGCATGCGTCAGCAGCAGGTCATACCGGAAGTCGACCGCCTCAACGTCGAGTTCCTCTCCGATGTTCTGCCGCAGTTTCGCGCCGCCGAGGATATCGAACTGCCATCCCTCCGGACGGTCCTTCGCCCCGAACCGAAAGAGCCCCAGCCTCGCTCCGATGTGCGAGTCGACGTAGGGCCCGTTCCCGCGCTCGTCCACGACCTGCGTCGACAACCGCGGCTCCGCGGCGCTCGCCCAGTAGGTGTGATACAAGACCCCTTGAGGAAGGAGCTGCCACGTCCAGTCGTCCGGCCCGCAGTAGTTTTCGAGAAAGGCCGGCGCCCCGGGAGCCGGAGTATAGATCGGGACCGACTCGTAAATCGGAGGCCCTTCGGAGATCACAGCGGGCGGTCCGCCCGTTGACGGGATCGGGGCCAGGGGCCCGTCCATCACCTGGGTCCGCCACGCATCGTCATACGCATTGACGAAGGCCTCATCGATCGGCTCACCCGCCATGAGGGGGACGCCGCCGAGAGACAGGGCTGCAACGACAAAAACAACGAAGCGAATCATGGATGTCCGCACGATCCCGGTCAGACGAACGCTGTCCGAAGCCGTTGCCCCGCCGTGGGAGCTGAGGAAAAGATATGCGTGCTTACGATCAGCCCTGAAGACCGGATCCTGAGCCTCACCCGGATTCGTAATGTTCCCGTTAGAGTCGGTCGGATTCGGGACGGTATTCGGCAGAAACTGCGGGTGCTGTCTCCGCTGCGACGGGCCGCGGCCAGCGGCGGACCGCCCGTTCAAGAAGCCGTTTCAGGGAGGCGCCGGCCCGCGGCGCGTCCGGGATCTCTCGGGCGGACGGTACGATGACGAGGTCGAGCCCCGCCGGGATTTCGTGCTGCAGGAGACGAAAGGTCTCGCGGATCCGCCGCTTCCACGCATGCCGGACCACCGAGTTCCCGACCTTCCGCGAGACGCTCGTCCCGAGGCGCGAGACCTCGAGCCCGTTCCACGCCGTGAAGACCAGAAAGCAGTCGTCCCGGACCGAGTGCCGCAGGTCGTAGACCCGCTTGTAGTCGACCGGCGTCCGCACCCGTTGCTTCGATTGAAACCGCAGCCGGCCCGTCTCCGCGACGAAGGTGTCGGAAGGGGGAGGGGCAGCGGTGGCGGAGGGCCCGGCGGGCGGGTTTTGCGGCTCTCGGTGGGGCTCGGTCAACGCCAGCTCTTTCAGCGGAACGACTTCGGACGCGGTCCGGGTGATGCGGACGGAGGAATCGTCCAAGATCGCTCGCCGGCGCTCCAATTTCCACCCTCGTGGCTGGACATCAGGAGGGACAGGGCTACAGTAGGGTTTCCCGCCGGTGGAGAAGGCTACCTTATGTGCGGTGGGACCGTATGAACCGGGTCAGGCGGAAACGAGCAGCCCTAAGTATCTTACCAGGTGTATGTGAGGTAGCCTTCCCCCCCGGAAATGGGGTCGTGGGACTGTGGTCGATGGCCGAAGTGGCGGACGACTAAAGTCTCCGCGCCGGAAAGCTGAGTTCGCGGACGGGCATTCTGGTCTCCGCGGTGCGGCGGATCGACAACGCCCCTGATAAATGACGGCCCATGTCGCCGGAACTGCTGATCGACGGCTACAACCTGATGCACGCCGCCGGGATTGCGAAGAAGGTGGCGCGGCCCGGTGAACTCGAACGGTGGCGGCACCGCCTCATCAAACGGGTCTCGCAGGCCCTGCAGCCCTCTGAACGTCAGGGGACGCTGATTGTCTTTGACGCCAAGGAAGCGCCCGAAGTCGGGAGCCGCGAGGATCTTGTCGAGGGAATCCGGATCCGGTACGCCGACCGTGGTCACGAGGCGGACGACCTTATCGAACAGCTCATCGCGGAGCACCGCTTTCCGCATTCGCTGCGGGTGATCTCCAGCGACCACCGGATCCAGAAGGCAGCCCGCCGCCGGCACGCCAAGTTTCTCGACAGCCCCAAGTTCCTCGACGAGCTCGACGAACGTCAGCACCGCCGCCCCCCGGAGAAACCAGAGGGGGTCCACATCATCACGCCAAAGTCTGCGAAGGGCTCCGGCCCGGCGCCGCTACGTCCGGCGCCTGCGCCTCGGCCGAGCGAGGCGCCAGCCGTCAGCAAGCCCGAAACGTCGAACGTCGACGACTGGCTCAAGGAGTTCGGCGATATCGAAGTCGAGCAGCTCGGCGAGCCCGAACCTCCCACGGTTGAACCGCCGACGAAGACGGGAAAACCGGCCGGCAAGACGAAGCCGACTGCACAGACCGAGATCAACGCGCGGCCCTCTCCGAACCGGCGCGCTCACCGGATGCCGGCCGAAGAGCCGAGCGGCGGCCCCCCGATCGATCCCGTCCTCAACGATCCCGCCTTCTGGCAACAGCGGATCAATGAACTGAAGGACGACTGAGCGGGCCGAGCCTGCGGGCGGCAGCTCAGAGAAACTTGGGCGGGTGTTGTTAAACACCAAGGCACCAAGATTTCACCAAGAGCACAAAGGCTTTCAGCCGCGAGTTCTCTTCCTTGGTGTTCCTGGTGCCTCCTTGGTGTCTTGGTGTTTAACCTCCGGGACTTAGCCCAGGACGTCATGGATGACGTGGCCGTGGACGTCGGTGAGGCGGCGGTTCGCGCCGTTGTGTCGGTACGTCAGACGCTCGTGGTCGATCCCCAGGAGATGCAGCACCGTGGCGTGAAAGTCGTACGTGGTCGCTTTGTTCGCCGCAGTCTTCCAAGCCCACGGGTCGCTCTCTCCGTAAGCCGCTCCGCCTCGCACGCCGCCCCCCGCCATCCATCCGACAAACGTTCCGCCGTTGTGGTCCCGGCCGGTTGCCCCCTGCGTGAACGGCATCCGCCCGAATTCCGTGTTCCACAGGACGAGCGTGTCTTCGAGAAGTCCCCGCTGCCGAAGGTCCGCCAGGAGCGCGGCGACGGGACGGTCCGTCGCATTCGCCATCTTCGGCAGCTCAGTGATGATGTCGGTGTGGTTGTCCCAGTTGTTCGACGGTCCCCCCGCGCCGCTCCAGACCTGGACGAACCGGACGCCTCGCTCAATCAGCCGCCGCGAGAGCAGGCACCGCTTGCCGAAGTCTGCCGTCACCGGATCCTGTGTCCCGTAGAGGCGGTGCGTCGCCTCCGATTCGCCGGAGAGATTGAACGCCTCGGGCGCTGAAAGCTGCATCCGCGCGGCGAGCTCGTAACTCGCGATCCGGGCATCGAGACGCGTGTCGCCGGGATGCTCGGCCCGATGATGTTCATTTAGAGACCGCAGGAGCGTCTGCGTCTCCCGTTCGCTGTCGGACGTGATGTACCCGGCGGACGAGGGGGCTTTGAGGTCGTTGATCGGGACTTCGCTGGCGGTGTTGATCGTCGTCGCCGTGTGGGCCACGGGGAGGAACCCTGACGAGAAGTTTCCCTTCTGATTGTACGGGAGCCCCCCGGGGTCGGGCAGGACCACGAACGTCGGCAGGTTCTCTGACAGGGAACCGAGCCCGTACGAGACCCACGCCCCGAGGCTCGGAAACCCCGGCAGGAGGAACCCCGTATTCATGAGGTAGCTCCCCGGACCATGGACGTTCGTCTTCGACTCCATCGCCATCAGGAACGCCAACTCGTCGACATGCTGCGCGACGTGGGGAAAGACGCTGCTGACCCACCGGCCGCACTCCCCGTACTGGCGGAACGGGAACGGCGACTTCATGAGCTTGCCGGGCGCGCTCGTGGCCGCCTCGACCCGGATCCCTTCGCCGGGATCGAACGGCTGATCGTGTCGCTTCTCGAGCTCCGGCTTGTAGTCGAAGGTGTCCATTGGACTGGCACCTCCGTTCATGAATAGCTGGATGACCCGCTTTACTTTGGGGGGATGATGCATCCCCGGTCCGGTGTGACCATCGGCTGCCGAAGCCACCGGACCAAACGTCTCCTGGCCGAGGAGCATCGCCAACGGAACGATCCCCAGTCCCCCGGCCGACCGCTGGAGAAACGACCGTCGTGATTGGAGTTCCTCACCTGGATACATGGGGGACAACCTCAGGAGGGAGAGGACGGGGCGATGGCACCGCCGGTCACTCGACGTACAGGAACTCGTTGCTGTTCAGCAGCAACCGGCAGAGGTTCGCCAGACCGTGTCGCGCCGTGTAGGAGGCAAAGTCCGTCTGCTCGGGCGCGGTCGGCTCGCGAAGGAGGATCTCACGGAAGGCCTGGGCCGTCTGGATCTCGACGGTGGTCGGCAGACCGGTTGTAGCGACAACCGCGAGTCGGTCGGCCAGCAGCGAGCTGTGCCGCGTCACGAAAGGATTGTTGAGCAGCGTGAAGGCCTGCAGGGCCGTGATCGACTCCGTCCGGACGGGGGCGAGCTGGTCGCCGGCGGGGCAGTCCATCGACTCCATCAGCGGATCGGGGAGCGTCCGGAACAGAAAGCGATAGATCGAGCGGCGGGTGTTCGTCGGATCGTCCGGCAGGAACGCCACGTAATCGACCTTCGGAGTGACGTGGATCCCTGGAGACATGACAAACTGCCGGTCGGACGGTCCCCCCATCCGGTCGTTGAGGCGGCTCGTGAGCCGCAGGAGCGAGTCGCGGATCACCTCGGCGTCGAGGCGCGTGCGGTTCATCCGCCACAGGAGCCGGTTGTCGGCATCCATCGCCGTCGCCCGCGGATCGTGCGTCACCGCCTGCCGGTAGGTCCGGCTGAGGACGATCTCGCGATGGAGGGATTTGAGCGAACCGCCGCTGTCGCGCAGACGGAGCGCCAGCCAGTCGAGCAGCTCTGGATGGCTCAGGACGCCCCCCATCTTTCCGAAGTCATTCGGTGTCTCGACGAGCCCCTTGCCGAAGTGGTAGTGCCAGACCCGGTTCGCGATCGATCGCCAGAACAGCGGGTTGTCCTGATTGGTCATCCACCGGGCGAGCGCCGCCCGCCTCTCGGCTTCGTTCGCGCCAGCCGGGAGTTCAAACCGCGCGGGCAATTCTCCGAGGCAGGAGAGCGATCCTGGTCCGATCTCCTTCAGCGGACGAGTGATCTCTCCCCGCTGCAGCAGATGGACGGGACGCGGCGCTTCGGAGGGGCGATGGCTGCCGTCGGCGAGGAACGCGCCGGATCCGCTGTAGACCTTCGCCAGTTCGGGGAGCCGGGCCCGTTCGCGCGCGAGATGTTCATGCAGAAAGACGCGGTCGAGTTCCCGCTGCTCCTCCGCCGACCGCTCGGCGCGGGGCTTTCGCAGCGTCTGCGGATTCGCGACATGGACCGCCATCGTCAGCGATGGGGTCCGGGCCGAGGTCATGGACAGACGGAACCGGCCGAGCGTGTGCCGTCCCCCATGCTGCTGGTCGAGGACGATCTTCCAGGTCCCGCGAATCTCGGGAACGTTCTCCAGTTCGAAGACTGCCGCGTGGGGCTTTCCGACTTCCGGATAGATCCCCCAGGCGGTCTGAGGGTTTCCGTCGATCGCCCGTGTGATGTCCCATCCCGCCTGGTCGAAGTCCGCCTTCGCGGTCTTGATGGGGACTGCGACTTCGGCCCCGCCCCCTTCGGGAAGGATCGAGATCCGGACTTCCGAGAGATGCAGGTTGCCGTTGTCCTGGCGACCCGGCCCGCGCTGGTGCAGCGAATCGTCCGGCAGAACTTCCAGCCGGATCGCTGTCACGCCATCAACAGATGCCACCGCGGTGACGGTGCAGGTCTCGGTTTCCGGCGATGTCCCGGTCGCCAGGATACTTCCGTCCGGCTGCCGGCTGAGCGTCGCCCCTCCGGCTGATGTGACGTCGAGCGACGACACGACTGTCCACGTTTCCGGGTACGTCAGGAGGTCCTGTTCCCAGGTGGCCTGGGCCGCGCGAAGTGTCTCCGGGAGAGCGAACGTCCCTGCCTTCAGCTCACGCTCGAGCTCATCGAGTTCTCTCCGCCGACGGGCTGCCTGGGCCGTCGTGTCGAATGTCCGCGTCCCTTTGCCGGTCCCGGCAAAGACTGCCTGGAGACCGTAGTAATCCTCCTGCGAGATTGGATCGAACTTGTGATGGTGGCAGCGGGCACAGTGGACTGTCGTGCTCGTGAACGTCGACATGACGTTCGTCACGATGTCGTCCCGGTCGAGATACCGGGCGATCTGCCGGTCGAGCGTGTCCTCGCGGATGTCGCGGAGCGAGCTTTCGTCCCACGGACCGGCGGAAAGGAAGCCGAGAGCGCGGACCCGCGCCGGATCGTCCGGAGCGAGAACATCGGCCGCGATCTGCTCCGCCGCAAACTGCGGATACGAAACATCCGCATTAAGGGCTTCGATGACGTAATCCCGGTACGGCCAGGCGTTATCGCGGGGCCGGTCCTGGTCATGCCCATGCGTCTCCGCGAAGTGGACGACATCGAGCCAGTGCCGCGCCCATCGCTCCCCATAGGCGGGCGATGCCAGCAGTCGATCGACGAGTTCCTCGTAAGCCAGCGGCGACGGATCGGCGACGAACGCCTCGACCTCTGCAAACGAAGGAACCAGTCCCGTGAGATTGACGGTGACGCGGCGAATGAGGGTGCGGCGATCCGCCGGGAGAGATGGACCGAGCCCGTTCTCAGCGAGCCGCGCGCTGATGAACCGGTCGATCGGAGAGCGGTCGTTCTCGAAGGCTCGGGGCGGAACGGCGGGAGCGACGAGTGGCTGAATGGCCCACCATGTGCGCGGCGCTTCGTCGGTTGCCGGCGCTGTTCCTTCGGGCCACGGAGCGCCGGCCGCCAGCCACGTCCGCAGGAGTTCCACTTCGGACTCCGAAAGCGGTTTTCCTTCGGGCGGCATTCGCTCGTCTGCTGCGGAGGCGGTGATCCGGCGGATCAGGAGGCTTGGCGTTTCGGGCAACGCCTTCAGAAGAGAACCGCTGTCTCCGCCCCGTTCGAAACCCGCCTTGCGATCGAGACGCAACCCGCCGTTCGACTCGGTGGCGCCGTGGCATTCGATGCAGCGAGCCCGGAACAGTTCGACCGCGCGGGTGGCCAGCGTCGCGTCATCCCCCGCAACCATCCCGGTCCACAACGCGGCGAGGACGAAGACGGTGACGCGGGTCGTCGGCACAGGGGCACTCCACGCAGGTCGCGGCCTCCTCGGGAGACCGACCTACAGAATAAGGCCTCGCTTATGTGAGGGCGAGCGAAAGACCGGGTCCAGGGGTACCCTGGTGGGGAGTGCAGAGGGGCAACGCCCCTTTGCCCGCCGGAGGCTGACCGTCGAGAGATGTCTGAAGGAGATTGTGTCCAAGCGCGGACACCGTGTCGTAGGCCCCCTCACTAACCCCGCGGAGATTGCAAAGCGAGCGGTGAGTCCTCAACGCCGGTTCCACAAAGCGGACGTCCGTGGTTTACCATGGTTCCTCACAGAAGTGCCTCCGGCGGCAAGGGGGCGAGGCCCCCTTGACCCCGGCTGCCGTGGCACGTTGGGTTTGAGCTACGGACGCTGCGCCGGCAAGAGCGCCGCTTGAGGCCAGCAGGGCACATTCGTGACCCGACAAAAAAGAAACCGACGGCCCTTACGGACCGTCGGTGACATTGAACATTCCTCATTCGCCCCCTTCCCATTGAAAGAGGCCAGTCTCGAACCACTTACATCAGAGGCAGCGGCTCGGGAATCAGTAGGAACGGGAAGACGCGGAGCGGACGGCCGATCTCCAGGTCGTTGGGATACCGGAGCTGCGCGGCGCGGTCCGCGGCGAACTGAAGAAGCGTGAAGTCCAGGCCGCAGAACTGGTCGCGGTCCGACTCGGCGGCCACGTCGGCAAAGACTTCCCCGGCCGAGGCCGCATGGCGGCGGACACCGTGGATGCTCTCTTCGCGAACCTTGATCCCGGCGGCGGCCAGCTTGACGAGTCCCTTGAGGAACTTGCCGACTTCGGTGTCCGGACCGGACGCCTTCCACAGGCGGTCCCACTCATCATGGGCTTCCCAATAGAAGCCCAGGTTGAAGAAGTCGAGACCGATCAGATAGGACCGGCTTTCGGCCCAGCGGTCTTCGCGGAGCGGACGCGGCATCATCGGCCGCTGGTTGTAGCTGTGACCGCGCGGATCGCGGTACGGATGCGGCGTTCCCGACCCCGGAACGTGGGTGTACCGCGGCAACTCCGCTGAGCGGAGAAGGCGGACAAACTTCTTCATCTTCGGTGTCGGGATCTCTGGAGTTTCCGTGCTCATTTTCTTCTTCGACTTCGTCTTTTTCAGCATACCCATACCAGGCTCTCCAGACGGTCGCATGACGACAACAGCATCGCCGCGAAAATGATCCAGACACCGTCGATGGTGAGCGATTGTCGATCCGTCAGTCATGAGGATCACAGGCAGGCGGAAGACTCGTCGCAGCCCAGGCGGGGGATGGGGGCGGCGTCAAATCGACCGGCAAAAGTCAATCCAGCCGGTTTGACTTTCACGAAACCCATTAAATCATCGGACCGAAAAAATAACAGAGGGATTTCGGCAAAATGTCGAAACCGAAATCGTCGCGATGTCCCGGTCCCCCTCCGGCTTGCGTCATCCGCGCCGAATGACCGGATGAGCCTCTGTTCCTCAAGAAACGGCCGGATTTCCGCAATTGGTTTTGACGGTCCAGACCGCTCGGGGAATCTCCTGAGTCCATGACGTCTCATGAGCTGACGGCAGACATCGCGGCTGGATGCCGGAGGACTGCCGATGGGTCTACCGAGTATCGGCAGGAAGTGCGAACCGCTGTCGCAGTTCTTCCGCGAATTGCCCTGCTGCCGCTTCGACGGATCCGGCGTTGTCGACCACGAACGAGGAGCGCCGCCGCTTCTCGTCAAGTGGCAGCTGGCTCTTCTCCCGCATCTGCAGTTCTTCAAGCGACCAGCCCCGCGTTGCCGCCCGCGCCGCCCGCTCTTCGAGCGGCGTATCGATGAACGCCACCGTGTCGCAGATCTCGTCCCAGCCGCTCTCCAGAAGGACCGGCGCGTCCAGAAGGATCACGTCGACCTGCGGGGCGGCGCGGGCCTCGCGAAGCTGGGCCTCCAGATCGGCCCGGATCCACGGATGGACGATCCGTTCGAGGTCGCTGCGATTCCGCTGATGTTCAGGGGTTGGCCCGAAGACCTCCCGCGCAAGTGTTTTTCGATTCACCTCTCCATCGGCCCCGAGGATCCGCTCTCCGAACCGCTCGACGAGCCGCCTGCGGATTTCTGCGTCATGAAGAGCCCGATGCCCGGATTGATCGGCGTCCAGCGTCAGGATCCGCCAATGCCGGGCCAGGGCCCGCGCGACGGCGCTCTTCCCAGCGGCGATCCCTCCGACAAGACCGATCACGGGGATGCGAGGCGCGGCCGATGAAGTGGGGGACGTCGGGACCAAGTGGCGTTGTTCTCAGGAGTTGGAACGGATCGGCGGTCGAGGGCCATCCTCAAGCCGCCCCCTAGAAACGTCAAGCGGTCCTTTTCATTCAGGGCCCCCTCCTTAGAATCGAAGCTCTGTCCCGCGCAAATCCCTTCAGGAAACGTAGTGTCCACTTTGTCCGCGATGACCCTCGATGAGCTGATCCAGGAGTTTGACGACCTGGGGGACTGGGAGGCGCGATGCGACTTCCTGATCGACCTGGGCAAAGAGCTTCCGAAACTCGACCCGGTGAACCGCACGGAGGAGAACCGGGTCCACGGCTGTCAGAGCAACGTCTGGCTCGTCGCCGAGATCCACCGCCGTGCCGATGGAGAGCCGGAAGTCGAGTTTGTTGCCAACAGCGACGCCATGATCGTCAGCGGTCTCATTGCCGTCCTGTCCATCATCTATAACCACCACACGCCGGCGGAGATCCTGGCGACCGATATCACGGGGATCTTCAAGCGTCTCGAACTGGACCGGCACCTCAGCCCGCAGCGGCGGAACGGCCTGTTCGGGATGGTGAAGCGGGTGCGGGAGATCGCTGCCCACGCTTGAACGCGGCGGCGAGGAGCATGCCATGACGATCGAAGCGACCACCGCCGAATCCTCTCCGCCGGCTCGCCGGGCGTATGACGTCGAAGCGATCCGGGCCGACTTTCCCGCGCTGCAGCAGAGGCTCCCCAGCCGCAAGCATCCCGAGGGGCTGCCGGTCACCTATCTCGACACCGGCGCCTCGGCCCAGAAGCCGCAGGTGGTGATCGACAAGGAGCGGGAGGTTTACGAGAAGTACTACGCCAACGCCTATCGCGGCGTGTACCGGTTCGGGGCGCTCGTCGACGAAGGGCTGGAGGAATCCCGCGACAAGGTGGCCCGGCTGATCGGAGCCGCCTCGTCCGACGAGGTGATCTTCACCAGCGGCACGACGATGTCGATCAACCTCGCCGCGCACGCCTACGGAAAGAAGATGCTCTCGGCGGGAGACGAGATCCTCCTGAACGAGATGGAGCACCACGCCAACCTCGTCCCCTGGCAGATGCTGGCCAAGGAAATCGGCGCGGTCCTGCGGTTCATCCCCCTGACGGCCGATGGCCGGCTCGACCTGTCCCAGCTCGACGCCGTCCTGACGAAGAAGACCAAGCTCCTGGCGGTCACCGGGATGTCGAACGTCCTGGGGACGCTCAATCCCGTCGGGCTCCTGGCGGAACGGGCCCACGCCGTCGGCGCGAAGATCCTTGTCGACGCCGCGCAGAGTGTTCCGCACGTCGAGACGAACGTGGTCCGGGACGGGATCGACTTCCTCGCCTTCTCGGGCCACAAGCTTTACGGGCCGAGCGGCGTGGGGGTGTTCTACGGGCGGGCGGAACTGCTCGACGCCATGGATCCGTTCCTCGGCGGCGGGCACATGATCGAGCGGGTTTACCGCGATCACGCGACCTGGAGCGTTGCTCCGGCCAAATTCGAGGCCGGGACGCTGCCGATCGCCCAGGCGATTGCTCTCGGAACCGCGGTCGACTACGTCCAGGCGATCGGGATCGACGCGGCCCATGCCCATGAACAGGCGCTGGTCGCCTACGCAGCGGAGCGGATGCAGACGATTCCGGGGCTGAAGATCTTCGGACCGCCGATCTCCGACCGGGGGGCGATCCTGAGCTTTGAAATGGACGGGGTCCATCCGGAGGACCTGGCGCAGCTCCTCGACCTGCAGGGGGTCTTCGTCCGGCACGGGCACCATTGCACGATGCCGCTGCACGATCTCCTGGGAATTCCCGCGTCAGTCCGGGCAAGTTTCGGGCTGTACAGCAACCGCGAGGACGTGGATCGCTTCTGTGCCGCTCTTGAGACGGCCCGCCACAAGCTCTTGTAATTCCGTCTGTTACGGCCGCTCTCTCCTTAGCGAACCTCGGTTTTGGGGCCATTCGCCGGGGGAGGATGTTTTCCTAGGTAAAGGCATCTGTTACCCTTTCCGACGGTCAGGCGTGTCAGAAATGACGCATTTCAGTGAACCGGCGTGCTCCTCGCCCGGGCAGGCGAGTGCGTGTCCCCTTTGAATCGCGGACAAATGACAGAGAGAGACGGACGAGTCGTCATTACGGGGCTCGGCATTATCAGCCCCATCGGGATCGGCGCGGAGGCCGTGACCGCGAGCCTCCTGGAAGGCCGTTCCGGAGTTGCGCCGCTCAAGAGCTATCAGGGTTCCGCGCTGCCGAATCAGCTGGCGGCGGAAGTCATCGATTTCAACGACGAGAGCGCTAAGAAGGTCTACCTCAAGGACCAGCGGAAGTGGATCAAGGTGATGTGCCGGGAGATCCAGCTCGGCAGCGCCGTCGCCACGCTGGCCCTCAAGGACGCCGGGATCGACACCGACAATTTTCCCCATGAGCGGCTCGGCGTCGAGTTCGGCGCGAACCTGATGTGCTTCGCTCCCGACGCCTTCTCCGATCCGATGCGGGTCTGCGTCGACGAGAAGGGGGACTTCGTCTTCTCCAAGTGGGGGGGCCAGGGGAAGGACAAGCTCGAGCCGCTGTGGCTGCTCAAGTATCTCCCGAACATGCCGGCCTGCCACATCGCGATCAATGCCGATGCCCGCGGGCCGAGCAACTCCCTCACGCTCGATGAAGCGTCCGGCAACGTCACGATGCTCGAAGCCCTCAGCGTCATCCGCCGCGGGGCGGCGGACGCGATGGTTGTCGGGACGACCGGCAATCGCCTGACCCCGACCAAGACAATCCAGGCCCGCCTGTGGGAAGAACTCGCCCGGGGCGAAGACGACCCGCGGCATCCCTGCAAGCCGTTCGACAGCAAGCGGTCCGGCCAGGTGATCGGCGAAGGGGCGGCCAGCGTCATCGTGGAAGGGGAGGCCAAGGCCCGCGAACGCGGCGCCAAGATCCTCGCCCGCGTCCTCGGCGGTGGAGCTTCGTGCGTCGCCGACAAGGATGGCGTGGGGGATGTCCGCAAGGCGGTCGGCAATGCGATCCGCAACGCCCTCCACTCGACGGGACTCCAGCCCGACCAGATCGGCCACATCAGCGCCCACGGCACGGGAACCCGCGCCGGTGACCTCGCGGAAGCGGCTGGAATCAAGGACGCCTTGGGCGCGACCGGCGGCCGGATTCCGGTTACCGGGTTCAAGGGGGCGGTCGGCAACAGCGGTGCGGCCTGCGGCAGCATCGAGCTCGTGGCGGGTCTCCTGGGAACGGCCCGCGGCGTCGTGTGGCCGACAATCGGGACGACCGCGCCCGATCCCGAGTGCGGCCTGAACGTCATCACCGGGAAGCCGCTCCCGATCGACAACAAGACGTTCCTCAAGATCAGCTACACGAACTGCGGCCAGGCCTCGGCGATCGTCGTCCAGGGGCTCTGAGGTTCGGCTGGCTGTCTGCCGGATGTGTCCTGCGGGGCGGTGTGTGAGCACCGCCCTCATTGACCACGCTGGCTGTTGCGCTCGATCAGGCTTGAGTAGAGCCGCTCATACTGCGCTGTAATCGCCGCTACGGAGAACTGCTGGCGGAGGTGCTCGACGGCGCTCCGCGTCCGATCGGCGGCCGAGTCTCGATCGGTCAGGACGCGACCGATCGCCGAGACGAGATCCGGCACGGAGTCGATCGGCACCCGCAGCCCGAACTCGTTATTCCCGAGCAGTTCCGGGATCCCCTCGGCCTCTGTCGAGACCACGGGACAGCCGGCGGCCATCGCTTCGAGGACGACGTTCGGCATCCCCTCCCAGCGGGAAGTCAGGACGAACGCCGACGCGTCTCGCAGGAGCGAGGGAACATCGCGGCTGCGGCCGATGAGGTGGACCCGGTCTTCGATCTGAAGCTGCCGCGCCTGCTGCCGTAAGCCTGACTCCAGCGGTCCCTCCCCAGCGATCACGAGGTGGAGATCGGGGAACGACGGAACCAGTTTCCCGAGGGCCGCCAGGAGGACGTCCTGGCCTTTCTGCGGCGAGAGGCGGCCGACGTTGACCAGGACCCGCGCGCCGGGCGGGAGCCCCAGAGTGGAGAAGTCGACGGCGGGCACGTGCTGGTACGCCTCGACGTCGATCGCGTTGGGGATGACCGTTGTCCGCTCGGGAGCGATTCGCATTCGGTCCCGGGCAAAGCGGGCCACCCCTTCGCTGACGCAGACGTGATGCGTCACCAGCCCTCGCGTGGCCCGTTCGAGGGCGATGTGCCAGGGATGTTCGCGGTCGGCGACCCGGATCCCGGAGACGACGATCGGGACGCCCGCGAGGGGGGCGGCCAGGCGGCTGACGATGTTCGCGTGAAACAGGAACGACTGGATCAGGGCGGGGCGGAGGTCGCGGAGCTGGCGTTTAAGCCGCCAGACGACGCCGACATCGAATCGGCGGCGGACGTCGAGGCATGTGACCGGGACGCTTGCCGACCGGATCTCGCCGGCGAGCGGTGTGTCGGGGCCGAGGCAGAAGACGTGCGGTGACCAGCGTTCCCGGTTGAGGCTTCGGACGAGCCGTGCCATGGCCCGTTCCGCTCCACCCGGATCGAGTTCCGTGATGCAGAAGGCGATCGGCCGCGGCGCGAGACCAGACTGATCGGGCCGTTCGGGCATTCGTGGAAGCGGGGGGGAAAGGCGAGGGGCTGGCGACGGATTGTATCTGAGGTTCCGTGTGCCGTTTCGTCAATCACGTCCTGGCCGGCGCCCCCATCCGGGTCCAGGGGCACCCTGGTGGGGACTTCAGAGGGGCCTGTGTTGTTTTGCTGGCCCTTTGCCCGCCGGAGGCCGTCTCGTCGGACACCTTCGGAAGGGGCGTGTGTCCAAGCGCGAACACCGTGTCATATGCCGCCTCACCAACCCGCGGGGATTGCAGAGCGAGCGGTGAGTCCTCAACGCCGGTTCCACAAAGCGGTCGTCCGTTGCTTACCCCGGTTCCTCATGGAAGTGCCTCCGGCGGCAAGGGGGCCAAGAAAACGACACAGACCCCCTTGCCCCCCGGCTGCCGTAGCACGTTGGGTTAAAGCGGGCATCGTCGTCCCGGCAAGAACATCGTCCGGGCCGGCGAGACAGGACACTTCGGTTCTTGCAGATTCTCTAACCACCATCCAGCACACGAAGCCCACGGACTTCACGCCGTACTCAGACGTGAGATTCCAGCCCGCTTCTGCCATCATCTCCCACCGTCGCATCCTTCGGAACAAAGCGGAGTTCATGAAGCGGCTCGTCCCCCTCCTGATCGCGGCCGTCGGCGGCATCGCCCTCATCGTGGCCTACTTCCTCCCCGCCACCGAATCGTGGGGAGTGGAGCTCGCCGTCTGGTTCGACATCCTCGCGGCGATCGCCTTCATCCTCGGCGGCGGAAACCTCCTCAAGGTCCACCTCCAGAAGGTCAGCGAAGGGAAGGCGGGCTGGGGCTACTCCGGCCTCATCATTGCCTCGTTCCTGGTGACGCTGATCTGCGGCCTGTGGAAGGTCGGCTCGAAACCCGCGGACAACACCGAGCACTACGGCGAGACCTTCGCGACACTCCCCGTCGAAACGCTCCCGGTCTTCACCGTCCCGCGCCCCCCCTCCGCGATAAGCATCCCGAAACCGCCGCTGTCCCTCCGCCGACAGTTCTCCGTCACCGCCGACGAACTCCGCTTCCAGGGTTGGCCAACGCCGATCCAGGCCAACGACCTCACAGGGCTGCGGCCGGAACTCGAATGGCAGTGCGCCGTCGAGACACTCCTCGGGAAGGCGGTCCCCCCTCCTGAACTGGCCGGGAAGATCGCCTACTACGCCGACGACCGAGCCCTCAGCGTCCGCGGCACCATCTCCCCGACTCAGGAGTCGGCTCTCCGCTCGCTCCTCGGCGACTCCGCCCCGGCGAAGCAGGCGGTCGATGAGCTCGCCGCCGCCGCCCGCAAGGCGACATCCGTCCCGGTCCCCCAGGCATCGGCGCCGCCAGGCTGGGCGATTCCCGAGCCGCAGCGCGAGGCGGTCACGCTCGCCGACGGCCAGCTCCGCGTCCTCGGTCCGGTCTCCACCGGTCTGCGGAACGCGATGGCGGACGAATGGTCGAACTGGCCGCGGCTCCGGCCGAAGTCGAAGGACCAGCGGACCGCGTACCTGGCCGAACTCACGGGGGCCGCGCCCTGGAGCCCTCCACAGATCACCGCCTTTGAGCGGCAGCTCGAGGCCGTCTGGACGCCGGTCCAGCTTCAGACGGCCGTCGACATCGCGGGGGTCCCCGCCCCCTCCGAGAAGACCGCTTGCGAATGCCTCGCCGAGAAACAGGCGGGCGCGACCGACATTCAGCGGACCGTCCCCCCGACCGGCTCCCCGCAGACGCTGAACGCGGCCCAGGTCGCCGTTCTCGACCGCCTGGCCTACGACCCGGCCAGCACGCCGGACCAGTTCGTCTCCGAAGTCACGGCCGCGGGCCCGCTCTCCCCGCCGCAGGCCGCCGCCATCCGCCGGTTCCTGGCCGCGGCTCCGACGGTTGCCCAGTTCGAGCGGGATCTTTACTTCGCCGTCCGCAAACTCGGTCCCGTCACCGCCGAGCAGGCGGAGCGGCTCCTGGCCGGGTTTCGCCGGCAGTTCGAGTGGCGACAAACCATCGGCCGCCTCTTCGTCCTGGCCCACCAGCCCAAGTCCCCCTGGTCCGGCGACTACACCGAGCAGGGGACCCCGTTCTGGTGGATCTACCTCTACGTCCTCCAGCCCCTCATGACGACGACGTTCGCGCTCCTGGCGTTCTACGTCGCCTCCGCCGCCTTCCGGGCGTTCCGGGCCAAGAACCTCGAAGCCTCCGTCCTGCTCATCACCGCCTTCATCGTGCTGCTCCGGAGCACGCCGATCGGCGCGAGTCTCTCGGGCCTCCTGCCGGAGGAACTGAGCTTCCTCAAGCTCGACTCCCTGACCGCGTTCATCATGAAGGTGCCGAACACCGCCGGGAACCGGGCGATCATGATCGGCATCGCCCTCGGGATCGCCGCCACGAGCCTCAAGATCCTCCTCGGCCTCGACCGCTCCTATCTGGGCTCGGATGACTAGGCTGTCGTCGATGTCCAAGCGAGGCGGCTCTGGTCCGGACCAAGAGCTAAACACCAAGACACCAAGATTTCACGAAGGCCACCAAGGGATTCGTCTCCCCGGCGCTGCTCGATCATGAACCTGGCAGCACTCCGTCGACACCAACAGGCCTCAATCGTTGTGCTCTTGGTGCTCCCCTTGGTGCCTTGGTGTTTAACCAACAACGGCTATGCAGACCCTCTACCACCTCGGCTTCGGCGGGAACCTCGGCGACGTCGCCGCCACGATGCGGCGGGCCCTGACGCTCTTGGATGAGTCCGCCGGGACCGTCGTCGCCGCGAGTTCGCTCTACCACACCGCTCCGATGGGAACGGAGGCCGGAACCGGCTATCAGAATGCGGTCGTGGCCCTCTCCTCGGACTGGTCGCCCCCCGCCCTCCTGGCGATCACGCAGCAGATCGAGCGGGAATGCGGCCGCGAACGGCTGATTCACTGGGGGCCGCGGACGCTCGACATCGACCTGCTGCTCGCCGGACCGACCGTCATTCAGGCTCCGACGCTGACGATTCCGCACCCGGGACTGGCATACCGCCGCTTCGCCCTCGACCCGCTCGTCGAGATCGCCCCCACCGCGCGGCATCCGCTGTGGAATCTTCCGGTCCGGGAGATCCAGGCCGCCCTTCGCCAGCGGCCCCTGCCGGTCGCCGTCCGAACCGAGTCCCCGTTTGGACGCCGGGCGCTCCTCGAACAATGGCCTGAGTCCCTTCGCCGGCAGATCGCTCTGGCACCGGCGGACCACGGGCCTGACCGCGCGGGCCGGTGGGTGATCGATCTCACGTCGTCGGTCCCCAACACGACGCCATTCCACCTCACGTTGGAGGGGATGACGTCGCTGGAGCGGCTGGAGGAGATCCTCTCGGCGATGCTCGACGAGCCGCAGGTGATCGGCGCGCTCGCCCCAGCCTGAGACGGGATCATTCGTCCGTCGTCGCGATCCCCTGATAGGCCCGCCCGCGGATCTCGCGGAACTGCCGGCTCCCCACGATCAATTCGATCGCCCGCGAGACGCGGTAGCCGTTCGCCTGGAGGTCCGCGTGCATCGCGTCGAGGAGCGGTTCGTCCGAAAGCTGGACGCCGCGGCCGAGGGCGTAACCGAGCAGCTTGCGGCAGAACTGCCGGACGAACGCCTCGCGGCGGGTGTTGACGAGGTAGTTCCGCAGTCCGTCGAGTCCGGCAAACTCCGTCCCGTCGACGAGCTTCGCTCCGGTATCGATGACCCGCCCGGCGGCGTCCTTCTCGCGGCGGCGACCGATGGCGTCGAACGCCTCCAGCGAGAAGCCGAGCGGATCGATCCGGACGTGACAGCCGGAGCAGCGGACGTCGCTCGTATGCCGCTCGGTGATCTGCCGCATCGTGAGCTGGTCCGAGCCCTCCTCCTCGGGAAGCTGCGGGACGTCCTTGGGAGGCTTCGGCAGTTTTTCGCCGAGGAGCACTTCCGAGACCCAGTTCCCCCGCAGGATCGGACTCGTTCGCGAGGCCCCCGACTGCTTGGCGAGCGTTGCACCGAGGCCCAGGATTCCCCCGCGGCCGAACCGCGCGGCTTCGTCCACCCGCCGCCATTCCTCGCCGGCGACGCCCGGAATCGCGTAGTGCTCCGCGAGCGGGGCGTTGACGAAGAGGTGGTCGGCGGTGAGGAGTTCGAGAATGGAACCGTCCCGCCGGATCCAGTCGGCGAAGAAGACGATCGCCTCCTCCTGAAGGTCGTCCCGGAGCCCGGCGAACGTCGGGAAGTGGGTCTCGCTCTTCTCGTCGAGCGTGGCGAAGTCGTAGATGTGCAGCCACTGGCAGGCGAATTCCGACGCCAGCCGCCGCGCCCGCGGATCGCCGATCATCCGCCGCGTCTGCCGGAGGATCTCGTCGTCGGACGCCAGCCCTTGTGGGCTCGCCCTCAGCAGTTCGTCATCGGGCGCTGACGCCCATAGGAAGTAGCTCAGCCGGCTGGCCAGCTCGGTCCCGTTGACCGGAGCCGGCTGGTTCCCTTCCGGGGACGACTCGAGCCGGTACAGGAAGGCGGGAGAGACCAGCAGCCGGGCGAGAGTCAGCCGGAATGCCTCGTCGTGCGGGAGACCTTCGTCGCGCAGCGCCCGGTAGAGCGCCGCCACAGCGTCGCGGTCTCGGCCGTTGTCCAGTCGGCGGAAGGCCTGGCTGGCGAATCGCCCCAGGGCTTCGAGCTGCCGCGGCTCGGCGGCCAGCCGCGCGGCCCGGTAGGCGTCGGCCCGATCGTTGATGGGCTTTCGCAGCGGCTCGAACATCTTCGGATCGCCGTCCTGCGAGGCGTACTCCAGAAGCTGCAGGAACGCGTCCACGCTCGTCAGCGCGTCGCCGCTTACGAAGCGGAGCTCCCCCCAGAGCCGGTCGAGCTCAGCCCGCTCCTGGTCGCCGAGCATCAGGTCGACGAGCGGGGCATCCTCGCGATGGAACAGCGTCAGCGTGATGACTTCGTCAACGGGAACGATCTTGGTGTAGCAGGCGACGACCGGGAACCAGCGTCGGAAGGCGTCGAATCCCTGAACGTACTGCGTCTGCAGCCCCCCTTCGGTGACGAGGATCGGAACGTCCGGCCAGAGTTCGTCCGGCCGCGCGTCGGCGACCGCGGCGGCGTCGATCTGCACACTCGCCCCCGAGGTCCCCGCCGCCGTGACTGTCGCGGTCGTGACGAACTCGGCGTTTCGAACGAGGTCGGCGGGGAATGTCACCGTCTCGTGGTGCGGCTTGTCCGCCGGACAGGTCCGGTCGGTTGTCGCTTCCTTGCGTGCGAGGTCGGAGAATCCGACGGTCGACAGTAGCGGTCCCCCGACCGACGAGAGTTGGCGGTAGAGTTGCTCATCGGCGGGGGCGAGGCCGGCCGGCTGCGTGCTCTTCAGCAGCGTCTCGACTGCCTGCGCCAGCTCGGCCCGCTTGGCTGGATCGGTCTCCCCCTGCCAGCGGCCCAGGAGCGACCCGGGAGGAATCACCGGCGCCTGGGCCGTCGCCGCGACCGGCTCCGTGTAGAAGTGCCACACGCCGCCGTGTCCCGCGCCATCGGCATGCGGGTTTCCGGCGAGGACATCCGGCGTGACATCGCGAGTGAGTACCCACTGCCGGGAGTCTTGGCCGATCCCTCGGATCGCCAGTTCGACATCGGTGAGGTCGCACGAATGGTTGCCGTCCCGCGGGCCGATCACGAGGGAAACGAGGTCCCCCGCCTGGATCGCGAACCGCTCGATCGGCCCCCCGGCCTGCGGGGCGTTGCCGTGAGCGATCCCCGCGGCGAGCCGCTGCCGCAGCGCCCCTCGCCGCAGTTCCAGGCTCCAGGTCACGCCGTTGCCGCACTCGGGATGGGCATGCGTCGCCCGGGACTCGATTCGGAACTCGCCGGCGACCGGGGCCCGCCATCCGACGGAGACGTTCAGCGTCGGGGACGGGTGAACCGTGACAGCGTGGCCTGCCATCCGGCCCGGAATCCGGACGTCCTGATCACTGGAGTTCGCCAGCACGAGGGGCGTGGCGTCGCTCCCCCAACCGCGGACAAAGTCATACTGCTGCGCCCGCTCGATCCGGTTCGTCAGGTGGTCGAGCTTGAGGGCCGCTTCGCCCCCGATGCCGAGGTAGCGGAACCAGGTCGCCAAGACCTCCGGATCGATGCGGTTGGTGGCCGCCAGGGCCGCAACATCCACCGGCCCTGTCGACCGGGCCGCTTCCGCCGCGGCGGTCAGCGCCTCGGCGGCGGACTCGAACAGCATCTCGCGTTGGGCCTCGACCCGCGCCAGGTAGGCGGGGACGTCGGCGAGCGCAAGATCCCCGCGGCCGGGGATCGACAGTCGGGGCTGGGCGAGCGTGACGGTGCCGGCATTCGCGTCGGAGCCAGCCGTGGGACGGATCTGGATCCGGAACGGAACCTCGGCCGCGCCTTCCGGGGGTGCGAGTTTGAGGCGGATCTCCTGACGCGTCGTGAGCGGGTTGACCGCGACGACCCACGGCCGCATGTGGCCGACGGTCTGGAACCGGGTGAGCGCTCCCTGCCAGCGATGGACGAACTCGACGAGGGAGGGAACATCCTTCTCCCCCGCCGCGTTCCACCGCTTTCGCAGCGGGTCGATCAGAGGGGAACGCTCACGAGCGCTGAGAAGGTTCCAGAGCCCCGAGAGGTATTTCTCGTTGAGCTTCTCCCGCGACGCGATTTCGGAGACCGAGACAGCCCCGGACCGCAGTGCGTCGCGATGGACCACCGTCGCCCGCAGGTAGCGGTCGATCGGAATCCGTCCCCCGCCGTTCGTATCGAAGATGATCCCCTGGAGATTGACCCGCGTCGCCCCCTCGCTGTCCGTGTACCGCGAGTAGAACTCCTTGATCCGCTGGACCAGCTCGTTCGTGTGGTCGCTCTTCGTGTCGCCGGCGGAGAAGCGGAAACCGTCGGGGAGCAGGACCGCGTGCTCGGCGATCCCCTTGGCGGCGTCGAGGTACTTCGTCAGGAGGGCTGGCGACATGACCGTCGCGGCGCCGGCGTTCGTGAACCCTTCCCCCGCGGCGCTGTCGGCCGGGAACTCGGAGGCGGGGCTGAGGGGGACGCCGGTCAGGTCGTGGATCGTGAAGGTGTATTCCGCGTTGCTCAGCCGCCGCATGACGACCGGGCCGGGGTCTCCCGCGCCCGCGTAGGCTTCCGCCCGGAGGTAGTCCCGGATCCAGTCCCGCAGCTCCTTCTTCTGCTCGGCGGTCGGCTGGTCGGCCTTCTTCGGCGGCATTTCGCCGAGGTCGAGCATCTCCGCGACCTTGATCCAAGCCGCCGGATCGCGCCGGACGGCGCTAAGGTCGCTGAACCGGACGAGATTCAGGTCGCCGTCCGGAGTGGTCTCGCCATGGCAGTCGAGGCAGAACTTCGCCAGCGTCTTCTGGACCGGCCCCGCGAAACGCTGCCGCAGTTCCGGAAACCCGACCGGCGGGACCGGGTCCGCGGCCGGGACCCGGTCCGTGACGAGGCCCAGCGTCAGGAGCACGAATGGGACGATCCGGACCGGGCGTCCAACCGCTCCGAGAACGCGGATCACGAGATTGTCACGGAGCGAAGGCCACAGAGTCACAGGCATGAACGACGTTTCCCGGAGGCGCGGGGCGGACTCGATCCTCATTTCAGCACATTCCGATGGAAACGTCTCGCGACTCGGGAGTCGGCTTGAAAACACTGCTGCGCTATCCAATGTCGCCGCTCCTGCTGTCGCTCTCATTCCGGAGAATGGCCGCCAGCGCTCCCTCCGGACCGCGGATGAGGAAGTTTCCAACGGCCGTCGCAGGCCGCAGGCATGATGCATTCCGCCGGCCGCTCACGGTTTGCGCCCGGATGGCCCGGCCGCGATTCGTCCCGTCCGGGGGGCGTGCTACATTACCCTGTCGGGTGTTCCCAGGTGGGAGCGGCGTGTCCCCGATCGCCTTATGTCCATTTGTGCTGCACGGAACGGCGGGGATTCGTTGACCACTGGAGACCCTTCCCACTCACGAATCGACCGCCTGACGGAGTTCCTGATCCGCAACCGGGGGGGACTGTTCCTGGCGGCGGTCGTGCTGTCGCTGCTGTGCATCTGGCCCGCTTCGAAGCTCGAGCTCGACGAATCGATCGAATCGTTCTTCGCTCCGGACGATCCGCTTCTGCAGGCCTACGTCGACAGCAAGGCGAGCTTCGGGGCGGATGAATTCGTCCTCGTTGCCTATCCGACCGACCCGCCGCTGATCGAGAAGCCGTCCGGCAAAGAGGGGAAGACCCGGATTGCCCTCAACGAGGAAGTCCTCGACGAGAGCCGGGACTTTGCCCGGGAGCTGAACCAGGTCCCCGGCGTCCGCCCGGAGAGTACGCAGAGCCTGCACCGGACGCTGCGGCCTTTCGACGACGCCCTGAGCCCGATCAATCTCCCTCCGATCGCGCGGCGGGCCCTCGTCTTCCCGGCGAAGCTCCAGCGGCTGGTTGAGATGTCCCGCAAGGTCCTCCTCAGTGAGGACAGCAAGACGGCCGCGATCATCCTGCGACTTCTCCCCGAGTCCCCCGATATTTCCCGGGCGGAAGTGTTCCGTCAGCTGCGGGTCCTGGCGGCGAAGCACAACCCGCCGGCGATGGTGGCGGGCGAGCCGGTCCAGGTGAACGACATGTTCCGGTACGTCGAGCAGGACGGCCTGATCCTGGGTGTCGCCACATCCGCTCTCCTGATCGTCATCATCCTGGCGATGTTCCGGAACCTGCGGTGGGTGGTCATTCCCCTGCTGATCGTCCACATCAACCTCGTCTGGACGAAGGCGTTCCTGGTCCTGACCGGGATGAAGCTGAGCATGGTCAGCTCGATGCTGACCTCGCTGACGACGATCATCGGGATCTCGACCGTGATGCACATCACGGTCATCTACCGGGAGCGGCGGGCTCACCTCGACTCCATGGAGGCGCTCAAGCAGACGTTCCGCGAGCTGCTGATTCCGGTCTTCTGGACGATCGTCACGACGGCGATCGGGTTCCTGTCGGTCATGACGAGCGGGATCGTCCCGGTCCGGAGCTTCGGCGTCATGATGACGGTCGGGACGATGCTGGTCATCCCGGCGTGCCTCATGATCATTCCGGGGGGGATCCTGCTCGGAAAATTCTCCACCGACCCCCGGCACGCCCCCGGCGAGGAGCGGCTGGTGAGCGGACTGCGGCGGCTCTCCGACTGGGTCGGCGCCCATCCGAAGTCCCTGTCGGTCGCCACGATTCTCGTTTCGATCGTCGGCATCTGGGGCTGTTTCCGGCTGACGGTCGAGACCGACTTCAGCCGGAACTTCCGGGCGGGGAGCCCGATCGTGCAGGCGCTCGAGTTCTTCGAGTCGCGTCTCGGCGGTGTCGGGAACTGGGAGGTGAACTTCCCCGCTCCGACGGCGAAGGAGCCGATCACCGAGGAGTTCCTCCAGAAGGTCCGCGATCTGTCGACCGACCTTCAGACGCTCAAGACGCCGCAGGGGATCGGCCTGACGAAAGTCGTTCCGATCACCGAAGGGCTCGACTTCGTCCCTCCGGTCGCCGCCAGCACGATCGAGGAGAAGCTGGACGTGATGCGGATGATGCAGCCGGAGTACATCCCCTCGCTCTACAACAGCGACAAGGGGCGGATGCGGATCGTGCTGCGGGCCTTTGAACGGCAGCCGGCCGAGGTGAAGCTGGAGCTGATCCGCCGCGTCGAAGAGACCGCCAAGAAGTATTTTCCGGACGCTCACGCCACCGGGCTCTACGTGCTGCTCGCCAACCTGATCTCGAGCCTGATGGCGGACCAGATCTCGAGCGGCCTTGTCTCGGTGGCGGGGATGACGCTCAGCGTGTGGCTGGCGTTTCGGAGCCTCGGCTTCGGCGTCGTGTCGCTGGCTCCCAACATCCTTCCGATCCTGTGCGTCATCGGCGGGATGGGGTGGATGAACATCCCGATCAACATCGGGACGGCGATGATTGCCAGCGTCGCGATCGGGTTCACGATCGATTCGAGCGTGCACTACTTCGCGGGGTATGTCGCCGAGCGGAAGAAGGGGCTCAGCCGGGACGATGCGATCCGGGAGACGAGTTCGCATGTGGGACGGGCCCTCGTTCTGACGAACGTGGCCCTTGTGATCGGTTTTTCGGTGCTGGCCCTGTCGAACTTCATCCCGCTGGTTTACTTCGGGGTGCTGGTGAGCCTGGCGATGCTGGGTGGCTTAGTCGGGAACCTGATCATGTTGCCGGTGATGCTGCGGTGGTTGCCGGATTCGGCGGGGCTGCACAATGTTCCGCAGCCCGTGTCGGAGCCGGTGGCCGCGGCCGCGAGTGCGCCGGCCTGAACGGTGTCCTTGCCGGCACGACTCGATAGCTCAAACCCAACGTGCCACGGCAGCCTGGGGTCAAGGGGGACGTCCCTTTTGTGATACCGGCGTTGAGGACTCACCGCTCGCTCTGAAGTCTCGGCGGGTTGGTGAGGGGGCATCCGGCACGTTGTCCGCGTTTGGACACGCGCTCCTTCAGACATCTCTCGACGGCCAGGCCTCCGGCGGGCAGGGAGGCGTTGCCCCCTTGCATCCCCCACCAGGGTGCCCCTGGACCCGGTGGGGCTATCGCCAGGGCCGCGCGCCCCACGCACGGACGGCGAACTCATCCCGGAATGCCAGCAGCAACAGCGGATGAGCCACAATCGCCAGACCCACGCCCGCCGCCACCGTCCCCACCCCATCATCCGTCATCCACCACCGCGCCAGTCCGACGGAAAAGGCGGTCGCCAGCAGCGAACGCAGAAGCGTCATCACAATCGCCGCCGCGGGACGGGCCTGTGTCAGCCGCGAGACCATCCCGACATAAACCGCCGCCGCCAGAACCCCGGCCACCGACATCGTCGCCGCGAGCCCGACCGCCTGATATCGCCCCACGACAAGCCACTTCGTCAGCGACGTCAGCGTAAAGACGATCATCGCCACGACAGAGACGAACCACGCCCGATTGAGCGCCGTCAGCCCCCGGACCGCGACTTCGGAGACCGCCGCCGCCACCAGATACCCCAGCGAAGCCGCAACAAGTCCATTGACCGCCGCCGTGTCGGCCGCGGTGAACAGCCCCACCTGCAGAAACGCGGCAATGATCGACCGGCCGCACAACAGAATGCCGGCCACGACCGGGACCATGATGACCGTAATCAGCCGCCACGCCTCCGAGAGATCTCCCCGCATCTGCCGGTAGTCCTGCACGGCAGCATGCCGCGCCAGAGCCGGAAAGATCACGACCGAGAGCCCCGACGTCGCGAGCGTCGCGACGGAGTTAATGACGCGAGCGGAGTACGCCAAGTGCGAGATGCTGCCGGTCGAAAGACTCTGGGCGAGCAGCCGGTCGACGAGCGGATTGAGCTGCACGTACGCGTTGGAGAGCAGCACCGGGAAGGCGAGCGTAAGAAACCCCCGGATCGAGGGTTTGGCGTCGCCGGCGGGAGCGGCGTCGCCGGTCCAGGCTCCCGGCAACAGAAGAATCAGTCCGACAATCCCCCCCGCCAGCAGGGAGCTCGCCAGAAGCCCGATCGACGGCTGGGGAACCGCCTCCAGCATCACGAGCGTGACGATCGGCCCGGTCAGCCCCGCCAGCGCCGGGCGGAGGAACCGGCTCCGGGCGTGAAAGACTCCGTACAGGTACGCGGTCATCGCCGTCAGCGGGATGAGCCAGCAGAGAGGACGGAGCAGCCGCGCCGCGGTGGCGTTCCCCTCGCTCGGAAGGTCGGGGTACAGCGCCGCGATGATCGGTGAGGGGGCCAGGAACAGCGGAAGGGCCAGGAGCAGCGACACGACCAGCAGGCCGAGGCCGATCCGCCGGACCGCCCGCTTGGCGGCGGCCGAGCCCGCGGCGGCTTCCTGCTGATGCGAGAAGGGGACCACGGCCGTCCCGGCCGCCGCCCCCAGGATCCCGCCGATCGTCACCGGGAGCGCATAGGCGCACAGGTAGGCGTCCATCTCCGTCGAAGCGCCGTACGCCCGGGCCTGGACCCGCTGGAGGGCCAGGAGCAGCAGCATCTGGCCGAAGGAGGCCCCACCGACGAGCGCCACGGACCTCAGAGACACGGAGCTGGAGGTCGCGGAGTCGTCGGGCGAAGAAGTCATGTCGAAGTCGTGGTGAGCGCCCGGCTCGGACAAATCGCTTCGGCGGCGTCAGGTGGTCGGGATCGATCGAGGGAGCCGCACCGGACGGACGGCGGCGAGTCGAGGACGCCTCGACGGGCGCAACGTCCGTCCCCCGTTCCGCATCCGCCAACGGCGCGTCAGTCCGACCAGGAACAGGGAGAGCACCGCGCCGACGATCATAGGAGTCTCGCCAGGGAACTCGAATCGACCCCGCACGACCGACGGCGAACGGCTGGTCCGCGTCCGTCCCGATGCTAACCCGCGGCCGAAACGAAAAGAAACCCGGCGTTCCAGGCGGAAGCCGGGTTTTTCAATTGTCGAGCGGAGCGCGACCCCAATGGGAGGAACGGGGCCGCTCCCGAAATTGGTGGACCGGTGCGGCTACGGAAGATCCGTCGCCGTCATGCCCTGCGATCGCCGCGGCAAAGCGTTAGATCACGCCGCCGTGCGTACGATACGGGGTGGCCGAGTCCGGCATATCGAGGAACCAGATGCGTTCCCAGATCTCCGGAATGTGCCGGTAGTTTTCCGACTGGAAGATGAGCTGCCGGGCCCGCTTCTCGGGGGACGGGCTCCAGATCGGAACCACGCAGCCCGCTTGAGCAGCGACAACCGTCAACAGGGCCAGGCGCACAACATACCGCATGATCTTCCTCCCTGAACCACGATGGCTGTCTCCGACGGCCACCGGTATGTCGATCCATCCTCAATCGGATGGGACTTCAGTCGTTGCGTCGACGTCGGCAAGGGGCCGACGTCCCGACCCTGGTCAGAGGGAAGAGTCGCGGGAGAGGGAACAGGGCGGGTCAGAACTCTGAAGGGGGGGCCGGCGTCGGTGCGGGCACGGGAGGCGTCATCTCGACCGGCGCGGGGCTGGTCGTCTCGTCTCCCGACTCGTCGTCCTCGTAGCTGAGGATCGCGCCGGACTTCTCCAGTTTCAGGACCTGCTCTTCCATCTCCTTGCCGGGCTTGAACGTAACCACGTACTTTTCCGGCACTTCGACTCGATCACCGGTTCGAGGGTTGCGGGCCTTGCGGGCCGCCCGCTTCTTCACCTCGAACACTCCGAAGTTCCGCAGTTCGATACGATGCTTCGGATCACTGACCAAGGTTTCGATAATCGCCTCGAATGTCTTCTGAACAACTTCTTTGGTCTTGAGTTGCGTCAGTCCACACTCTTCGGAGATATCCTTGACGATTTCTTTCTTGGTCACGTCCGTCTCCCGGAACTTCTTGACGCTCTCTGCCAGCAAGCTCGGCAGGAGAGTTTCCTCAAATGTATTGTGGCATTTGAGTTAATGTCAAGAAGCCTGACCGGAAACGTCCGCGACCTCCCCCGGTGTTGCCGGGAAACCCGACCACGCCGGAGAGAACGAAATCTTCCTTCCCTGTTGATCGGACCCGCAGGCTCAGCCTCTGAAGACTTTTCGACAAAACCGTCAAAGTTTTCCAGGATTGCCAGCTCCGGACAGCGGAGCGTCTGCCACCCAGGGCCGGATCATCGACGGTAAGCCATTCAACCGAAAGCAGTTGCGGGACAGAGAGCTCCGTTTCCCGTCGAAGATCCCTTCTCTCAGATTCCCGACGCTTCCACGCGCCGGGCAACTTCTTCCCACGGAACAAATGTTCCCGAACCGGCCCCCGGGCAGGTCTCGCAGGTCCGTTTCCAGGCTTCGGGCGAGGTGGTCGTCTGTTCCCAGAAGGGCCAGGTTCGGCACTGGATCGGGCGGACGGGGTAGATTCGGCACCCGCGTGTCCGGGTGTCGAAGTAGATGCAGTCGCCGTTGGGATGTTCCCGCAAGCTGAGCTGGCCGCGGGCTCTCCGCGTGTGGAGCAACCGGACTTCTCCAATGGGGACATCGAGGTGAGCGGCAATCTTCCTCAGGTCGTCCTCGGTGACCCAGACGTAGCCCGTTCCTCCCGTGCAGCAGTTCCCGCACTGCGTGCAGGTGAAGGAGAGTCCTGGTGCGAACCAGGGGCGGTCCGCTGCGTCTGAGTCTGAGGAGGGGGTGTCGATCGGCGGACTCGGCTGTTGCTCCCGTGGAGGCTCCGGTCGGGAAGACTGAGGGGAGGACGGGGCGGCGCAGGGGATTGTGGCGGGTGGGGATTCACCCGAATCCGTCACAGTCGGAACACTCGGAACAGAACGTTCACCGTGCAGAACTCCCACTTCCGGCGGATTGGACCCGGGGTCGGAGTCAGGTCGAAAGTTTGGCGGGCTTTGCATGGTGAAGGCTCGGTCGCCCTGTCGAAAGTGACAGACGGAAATGCTCCTAAATTCAAATTAAATGGTGTGAGGGATTCATGCTCGTTCTCAGCCGCAAGCAGGATGAGAAGATCATCATCGGCGACTCGATCACCCTGATGGTCGTTTCGATCCAGGGGGACAAGGTCCGGCTGGGAATCGAAGCGCCCAAGGACGTGAGCATTCACCGCGAGGAAGTGTATCAGGCGATTCAGCGGGAGCGGACGGAAGACGGGACGTCGAAGGACGCTCCGCGAAGCTGATTCCCGCCCCGGAGCATGACCCACCGCGGCCCGGAGAGACACGCTAGAGTTGCGTGTTTCTCCGGGCCGCTGTCGTTTTCCGTATCTCGTGGCCGTGAAGCGACTCATCCCTTGAAGCCCTCTCGCCTGACGCCCTACTGTTTATCAGGGAACGACATCGTCCGGTTTGAGGTTACGGAGTGGACGCATCGCGAACGGAACTCGCGGACCTGGCGCTCAGGACATCGCTCAATCGCGACGTCGCCCGGCAACGGACCGCGTTGATCAGCGAGACGCTCCTTTCCCGATCCCGGTCGCTGCGGGATCCGAATTTCCGGGCTATCCACGCCGACGACCTCGCTCTCCTGTTCGACAGCTACGACGCCGCTTTCCTCCGCGGCGGTTGCCGGAGGGCGCTCGGCAGCCTGCGTCTCGACTTCCGGATCTCGACCCGCATGACGCGGGCGGGGGGGAAGACGTTCCGGTACTCCCCGCGCCGTGGCGATCCCTGGTTCGAGATTGCGGTCTCCGCTCCGTTGCTCTTCCAGACGTTCCGTGACGTTGACCGCTCCGTCACGGTCTGCGGGTGCGAGTGTGGGCACCGGCTCGATGCCCTGCTGCGGATCTTCGAGCATGAGCTGATCCATCTTGTGGAGCTGCTGGCCTGGAACGAGTCGGAGTGCAGCGAGAGCCGGTTTCAGGGCATCACGTCGCGGCTGTTCGGGCATGCGGCGCATACGCACAACCTCATCACGCAGAGCGAGCGGGCCGCGGCGCAGTTTGGTCTCCGCCCGGGTTCGCGGGTCCGTTTTCAGCATGAGGGGACCGACTACGACGGGATCCTGAACCGCGTCACGAAGCGGGCGACGATCCTGGTCGAGCATCCGCGGGGTGAGCGGTACAGCAATGGACGGCGGTACATCAAGTTTTATGTTCCGTTGGAGCAGCTGATCCTGCTGGACCCGGTTCGCAGGTAACGGAACGGCGTTCTTGCCGGCACGGCTCCGATAGCTCAAACCCAACGTGCCACGGCAGCCGGGGTCAAGGGGGCCTCGCCCCCTTGCCGCCGGAGGCATTTTCGTAGCGGAACCGTGGGACACAACGGACGTCCGCTTTGTGGAACCAGCGTTGAGGACTCCCTCAACACACACCGCTGGCTTTGCAATCCCCGCGGGTTGGTGAAGGGGCATCCGGCACGTTGTCCGCGTTTGGACACTCACTCCTTCAGACATCTCTCGACGGCCAGGCCTCCGGCGGGCAAAGAGGCGTTGCCCCTCTGCACTCCCCACCAGGGTGCCCCTGGACCCCGGTAAGGCAGATGACGTCCGTTTGTCCACAGCGTCCCCGACTCGCCCGAACCCTCTCTACCCCCCACCGCCCAATCCAATACACTCCGCGTTTCGTTTTTCCCGCGACTGCGAGCGAGCAATGATCGACAAGGCGGCCCTGGAGCCGATCCCCGGTTTCCCCGAATGGTCACCCCAGGAACAAGTCGCCTGGCAGGGAATGTTCGACGCCATCCGCTCCGGATTCGAACGCTTCGGCTTCCGCCCCATCGAAACCCCCGCCGTCGAGCGGAACGTCATCCTCACCGCCAAGCAGAGCGGCGACACGACTCGCGAGATCTACCAGCTCGGCCGCCTCAACGCCGAAGAGGGCGAAGCGGACGAACGGGATTTTTCGCTGCACTTCGACCTGACGGTTCCGCTCGCCCGGTACGTGGCCCAGCGGGCCGGCGAAATCGCCTTCCCGTTCCGCCGCTACCAGATGCAGCCGGTCTGGCGAGGCGAGCGGCCTTCCGCCCAGCAGGGGCGGTTCCGGCAGTTCTACCAGTGCGACATCGACATCATCGGCGACGGCGCCCTTGCGCCGCACTACGACGCCGAGATCCCCGCGGTGATCCAGCGGGTGTTCCAGGACCTCGCCGTCGGCGACTTCCGGATCCGGATCAACAACCGCAAGATCATGTCCGGTTTCTTCGCCGCCAACGGCATCGCCCCGGACGAGGTGGCCGGCCTGATGCGGTCGATCGACAAGATCGAGAAGCAGGGAGTCGACCAGTTCCGAAAGGAAATGGCTGGACGGAGCGCGACCGTCGAGCAGACCGAATCGATTCTCGCCTTCTTCCAGTTCCGCGGCTCGCTCGCCGAAACGCTGGCGATGCTCAAGGGGACGGCAGAGAAGTTCGGCCACGCGGAGCTGAACCAGGGAGTCGCCGAGCTGACCGAAACCGTCACGCTGGCCGAGAACTTCGGCCTGACCGACGAGCGGTTCGCCATCGACCTCGGCATCGCCCGCGGGCTGACCTACTACACGGGGACCGTGTACGAAACGACGCTCCTCGACGCCCCGCACCTGGGGAGCGTCTGTTCCGGCGGCCGTTACGACGATCTGGCCGGCCACTTCACCAACCGAAAGCTGCCGGGGGTCGGGATCTCGATCGGCCTGACGCGGCTCTTCACCGGGCTGGTCCAGATGGGCCGGATCAAGACCGACCGGGACACGATCGCCCCGGTCCTCGTCGCCCGTCCGCTCGCCGAGGAGACGCACCGCTACGCTCGCCTGGCCCAGCGGCTGCGGGATGCGGGAATCGCCACCGAGCTGTATCTCGAGGACAAGAAGCTCGGCAAGCAGTTCCAGTACGCCAGCCGCCGCGGCTTCCGCGTCGCGGTCATCGTCCACATGGACGAGATCGCCAACGGGACGGTCACGCTCAAGAACCTCGCCTCCGCGACGCAGGAGACGGTGACGGAAGCGGATTTCGTCGCGGCCGTTCAGAAGATGCTCGCCGAGACAGCGTGACAGCAGGCGCGAGGGAGGCGAGGTCTCCGCATCGCGGGACGCTTTGATGCCCACGCCGGAATCCCGTCTCCTTCAGCAGTCCTTGACAAAGTTTCGCCGTCTCCGAACATACGCGCGTCCTGGGCTTGCGCCGGTGTCGCAGGGAGTTTCCAAGGACGAGTTCAACAGGGGAGTCAGTTCATGAGCGGCCCGATCGTACGAACGGGTACGAATCCCAAGTACTGGAGCAATTGGGACAACGTTTTCGGCAGCAAGAAGAAGGGTGCCGGCAAGACCGAAGGGAAGAAGCCGGCCACGGGTTCCGCTAAGAAGGCCGCCGCCCCTAAGAAGGCCCCTGCCAAGAAGAAGGGCAAGTAGTCGTTCCTTCGCATGCCTCTTGAAGACTCCGTACCGCCGACCGGGACTGTCGCAACCGACACCCTGAGTCGGCGGTTGCTGTTTGGTATCGCGGTCCTGGCCGTGCTGTGCGGACTCTCGTTCGCCCGCTGGCCCAGCCCGGGGATCAACGAGACCCACTACCTCGCCAAGGCGAAGCACTTCGCCGATCCCGCGTGGTGTGCCGGCGACTTCTTTCTGGAGTCCTCCAACCCCCACGCCGCCACCTCCTGGCTCCTGGGGGAACTCACCTCCCGGTTCTCGTTCGAGACGTCGGCGGCGATCGGCCGGACTCTGGCTCTCGTCGTTCTGGCGGCCGGATGGACGCTGATGCTGTGCGGCACGCTCCCGGGCTGGCGGGAACGAATCCTGGCCACCTCGCTCTTCTGTTGCCTCCACGTCCTCGGCAACTGGTCGGGCGAGTGGCTTCTCCGCGGCGTCGAAGGAAAGGTGTTCGCCTGGGGCTTTCTGTTTCTGGCGATCGGCCTCTGGACCGCCCGGAAGCCGGTGATCGCCGGTGCGTCGCTCGGAGCGGCGTTCACGTTTCACCCGGTCATCGGGGCCTGGGGAGCTCTGTGTGCCATCCTGTCGTTCGCCTGGGCCGCGGTGGATCGCCGCAGAATTCGGCGAACCGACACCTCCGTGACGGAACCGGCCTACGGGAACGTTTCGCTGCCGGCGATCGCCGGAGGGGCGATCCTGTTCGCCCTGACCGCCGCTCCGGGGTTCGTCGCGGCACTTCCGGCCCTGCGGCTCGGGACGCCCGAGGAGCGCTGGCAGGCCGACCACATCCAGGTCGCGCAGCGGCTGGCCCACCACCTCGACCCCGCGCAGTTCCTCTGGTCCAGCCACCGCGAATATCTGCTCCTGATCGCGGCGCTCCTGCTCCTTCCCTGCGGACGGCGATGGACGGCCCTCGAGCGGATGGGATGGATGGTGGTCCTGTGTGCCATCGGCGGAATCGTCGTGGCGATCTGGCCCCGCGAGCTGCACCCGTTTTCGCTCTACGTGCTGCGGCTGAAACTCCTCAAGCTCTACCCGTTCCGGCTCGCCGACATCTTCGTGCCGCTGCTGGTTTCCGTCCGCCTCGCCGAGTGGCTGGGTTCGGTCGCCGCGTGGAAGGCCGGATGGTGGCGATTCGCTCCCCTGATCGCAGCCCTGCTCGGCGTTGCCTGGTTCTGGCCGGGCGATGAGAAGCCCGCTCGAAAGATGAGCCTGGCCGAGTTCGAGGACTGGAAGGAGGTCCTCGGCTGGATCCGCAAGGAAACTCCCTCGGACGCCGTCGTTCAGTCGATGAACGAGGACTTCGCAATCAAGTGGTACACGGAGCGGGCGGAGTACGTGAACTACAAGGACTGCCCGCAGGACGCCCCCGGAATCATGGAATGGCATCGCCGGCTGCTGTGGCTCGACCAGGAGTGGCGGACCCCCGCCATCGCCGACATGCGCGTCTCCGCCGCTGAGCTCGCCACCCTGCATCAACGGACCGGGATCGACTACCTGATCTGCAGCCGCTTCGGCCCGATCGAGGGGGATCCGGTGTTCACCAAGGGAGCGTTCCGGGTCTATCGCCTCCCTGCAGCGCCGGCGGCCGGAGGTGCACGGTGAGCGGCCCGTCTTCGCCAGCAGGACCCGCCAAGGCGGTGCTGATCCTCTTCGACTCGCTCCCGCTGACGAGCCTCGGCTGCTACGGCGGCTTTCGTGAGCGGACGCCCGGGTTCGATCGTCTCGCCGCCCGCGGGGCGATCTTCGAGAACGCCCTGACGCCCCGCGTTTCCGGCGGCGCCTCCGCGTTCGGGGCCGATGGTCCGTGGTCCGACTCGTGGAACGATGCCCGCTCCCGGCTGGAACAAGGCGTGGCGGTCCGCGAGGTCTGCTGCACGACGCCTCACGCCCTCGTCGATGCCGTGGCCCCCGAAGCGGTCCAGCCCTGGCTCGAATCGGACAAGACCGGACTCCTCGCGATCACCGCGCCGGAATTGCTCTCGGCTCCCGTGCACTCCCATCTGGCGGCGATCGACGAGGCGATCGGACGGCTGTTCGATCTCGTCTCCGAGCGACCGGATCGGAACACGCTTCTGGTCGTCGCCGCCCTGCTGTCGCACCCCGCCGGCCCGGACTTTCCGCGGCTGCGAGCCGGGGCGATCAACGTCCCTCTGCTCCTCTGGTCTCCGGCGCTCCCCGAGCCCGGCATCCGACACTCGGAACTGGTCCTCGTGACCGATCTCCTGCCGACGATCGCCCGCTGGCTGGGACGCGAGCTCCCGGATGGCGGCCTCGATCTGCTGGAGCCCGTCCGCGATGACGTCGAGCCAGGACGTGTCGACGTGCGGACCGAAGGGCTCGGCGAGGTCGCCCTGCGGACCGGCAGTCATCACCTCGTGGTGGATGCCGCAGCCTCGAACGACGGAGCGGCGCATGCGACCGGTGATCGCCGCGTCGCCCTGTTCGCGAAGCCGGGGGATGCCTGGGACGAACTCGATGTCGGGGGCACGATGCCGGACGTCCGCCGCGATCTCGTGGAGCGTTGCGACGCCGTCACGACGTCCATTGCGTCGTCGGCCGACGCCTCACCGGGGCAGCCGGCCGCCTGAGCCAGCCGGCCGCGCCGCTACTTCTTCGCCTTCTTCTGCGCAAAGTACTCTGCGAGGATCCCCTCGGGATCGTCTTCGAATGCCTGCTTGCAGCCCGTGCAACAGACATAGTAGGTCTTTCCCTTGTGCATCACAGTGATCGTTCCGACGCCGCCGGTCACGACGCACTCGGGGCCGTTCCCCCCTTCGCGGGCGAGGTGCGCGTCGGCCCGCGTGTAGCCCACTTCGGCGACTCGGGAGAATCGCTCCTGGGCCGGTGTCCGCTTCTCGAAGAGGACCAGCGTCCGGATGGGACTGAGCCGCGTGATCGTCATCCGGTGGATCTCGGCCATCTCCTTTTGTGCCGCGTCCTTCTCCGTCGTCGTCAGGACGAGCTTGTTGCCGTCCATCGTTCCGACGAGGGTCTGCTTCGACTTGTCGGGCAGGACGGCGGCGAGGGTGTATTCCTTGGTGGCCGGCGCGTAGGAGAGCCGGCCCGATTCAAAGAGCTTTCCGTCCTTGACCACGTAGTCCACCGCGACTTCCTGGGGCCCGAAATGCCAGACCCATTCGGCGGTTTCGGTCCAGGCGCCCGAGGTCGAGCTCCGGCGGACCTGTCCGACGCCGCGCCAGCCGCCGATCAGCGAGTTGAAGTCCGCGAGACCCGCCTTCTGGGCCGCGACGTCCGGGGGCATGGAATCGCCCCGCAGGAGCACACACGCGGTGAGAATCACGAGCCCCCAAGCCCAGCTTCGGTCCATGAGTTCCTCCGGCGATCCGGTTTGAGCCCGCCGCCGCGCCCTCGCCCGGTCCGACGACCACCGGCTGCGCGGTGCTCAATCACTGAAGTATCGCGACACGAACCAGCAAAAGACAATCACAGCCAGCGCCAGGGCCCCGAAGTCGCCGGCGTCCGCGTTGTAGTAGCGGGTCAAAAGGGAGTCGATGAGGGAGTCCATAGCCTGTGGGGGGCTCGGGTCAGGGCGGAGGAAAGCCTCCGTTGGCCGCCATCACGTCGGCGCGCGGAAACTTGTCCTGACAAGTGAAACACCGCCGGGGAGGCGGCGGACCGTTGTATCTGTCTCCGCGGCGAAATTCTCACAGATGGCCCATAACCCTGAACCGGATGCGCCGCGCCTCGCGAAGAACGAGGTTCTGCCGGAGAGAAGGGCTGGGAAGAGATGTTGAGTTTCGGCAACGGACTCAGGCAGCCCGCTTCAACATCCCCCGGACTCCGCGCTCCTGCGCTACGAGCAGTCCGCGAGGGATCGTGAACGGGTCATGCGGGAGAAGCTCGATCCGGCCGATGCCGAACGGCAGGCGGACCTTGAGCAGGGCCTCCTTCAGCAGCGCGTCGAACCCGCCCATCGCCGCCGCCCCTCCGGCGAGCACGACCGGGACCCCGGCCCCCATCCGCGCGGCGTGGCGGCTGCCGGACAACTCGACTTCGAGCTTCCGGGCCACATCGCGCGCCAGCTCGGCATACAGGTCCCGCAGGGCCGCCAGCTCGGGACTCCCTTTGGGGTCGGACCGCAGGTCCACCGTCCGTTTCCAGTCCTCGATTCCCGCCAGGTCGAGATAGCGCGTTCCGTCCCGTGAATACAGGAACCGTCCGCGGACGCGGGCCAGGCGATCGTTCACCGTCCGGCCTCCGGCGGCAAGCGTCATCTCCACGAGGGGCTGGCCGTGCCGGGTCAGGCTGCCGGAGCAGTACGCCGCTCCAAGGTTGATCGAGAGCCCGGTGAACTGGCGATCGGGGAGCGACGCGAAAGCGGTCGCGGTCCCCGCGTGCAGGACTTGGACCGGACAGTCCAGGCCGCGGAACAGCCGCGTCAGGAATCCGTAGTTCTGAGAGTCGGGATCGACGACGTTTCCGGGGAGCGTCAGCACTACTTCCGCCACGCGCGCCCGCGGCGGGATCAGGGCCGAGACCGCGGCGGCGATGAGTTGCCGGCCCACCGGGTCGGCGATGGGGACCTGTCCTTCCCAGAGAAGCGGGATCAGCGGAACACGGAGGACGTGGGCCAGTTCGACCGCCGTTTCGCCGAGGACGACGCGGCCCCCTTCGCACTCGATCGAGTCGACGTTCATTCGCGCAATCCAGCGCTCCAGGATCGGATCGCTGGGGATCGAGACGTAGCAGGCAGCGCATCGCCGTCCGGCGAGCGCCTTTCCCGACCTCCCTCGTGTCGCACCCGCGCGGCCTCGCGCCAGACTGCGGAACTCGGACGTTCCCAGATCGACCGCCAGAATCATGTGTCGCGCTCCCGCTGCATGGCTCGGAGCACGCGATCGAGCAGTCCGCTTCCTTCACCGTTCGCAGACGCTGGAGCCATCGGAGCCCGTTTAGGTTTCCCGGCCCCCCCTGCCCCGGCCGGGCCGAGCGGCCTGTCGACGGAGGTGGCGGCCACCTGCATCGCCGACGTGCGGGACGCAGCGGCGGCCGAGACGGCAGCGGCGGTGGGAATACGGCCGAAGTGAGGACCGGCCAGCGCTTCGTGGGGCGGGTCCACACGGAGATTGCGGTCACCGACGACCGCGCCGTGGAGGCGAGTGGAAGACGCCGCGGCGGGCTGCTGCCGGACGGGCATCTCCAGGGGCGTCGGAGCGGGGCGTTTCGGAAGCTGCCGGCGGATCCAGAGCGTCAGCCCCAAGGCTCCCGTGATCAGGATCCCCAGCCCCACTCCCCAGCCGAGCCCGGCCATCCCCGTCCAGGAGGAAGCGCTCGAGGCGGGTTCGATCTTCTTGGGGGATACGGCGACCGGCTTCGAAGCCGGTTTCGGCACCGGAGCCGCGGACGCCGTCCTGGCCGGGCTGGCCGCCGGCGGCGCGCTCATCCCGACGGGGACGAGGGACCGGGGCGGTTCCGAGGCAACCGGAGACGCGTTCAGGAGCGCCAGTTCCTGCCCGATCGAAGGAGGCGTGAGGCCGGCATCGGGCAGCGAGAAGTCCTGAAACGCGGCCGCAGGTTCGCCGAGCGGAGCCGCGGCTTCGACATAGGCGGTGGTTCGGGGCGGGCCCGACGGCGGCGTGAGGAGCACGGACGGGTGGATCGGCCCCACCGGCGTCAGACCGCCGGTTCCGGCGGCGCTGATCCCCTTCGCCTGGAGAGCATCGAGGTCGACGACTGGGTCGAACGGATCGCGAACGGCAAGCATCGCATGCAGTGTCGCGCGGTTGAGAACACGCGGATCGAAGTAGAGCATGGTCCCGGTGGGGAGCTGCATGATGTCCGACAACCACAATTGGGCCGCCGGCAGGACGACGCCCGCGGGGGGGACGGCGTCCGCGACCTGCCCCAGCCGATAGGTGATCGCCAGGATCGACGCTTCACCCGCGGGAACCCGCAGCAGCCGCGGCGTCTCTCCCAGGTTGTGGCAGACGAGTGTCACCAGCGGCTGGGCGGCCCGCTCCGGCGAAGGGGGAACCCGGGCCGGACTGACGACGATGACGTCGCCGTGCTGGAGTTCGCTCTGCAGAGCGTCGCGGAGCGTCAGTAGGATTCGCGGCTGTCCGCTACGAAAGATCGTGAGACTGCCCGACGCGCCGGAGGTCAGCCCCCCGGCGTGGTGCAGAATCGCGTCGAGGCGGGGATGCGGTTGCCGTGTCGTGAGGACGGCGGGGCGTTCGACTTCGCCGACCACCGTGATCGTTCCAAGCGGAGTCGGGGCCGCGACGGGGGTCGTGAGGACTCCCATCCGCGTGCCGGCCGGCGGCATCGACCAGGCGCCTCCCGCGGGACTCTGCGGAGCGCCGGGCGGGAAACCGCCTCGGACCGCCTGCCCCTGCCGTGCGGGGAGCGTCTGGGCTGATGCGGAGGCGGCGACGAGAGCTCCAGTCACCGCGAGCACGAGGCGCAGCCAGGGGTGACGCGGAGGGCGGCGAAGACGGGATGTCGAGGTGCCGTGCTGGCGCATGAGTGAGCTTCCTGGCGCAGACGGGAACGTCGCCATTCGGCAAATCGACACGGTTCGCCTCGTTGCTGCAGGCCAATCCTCCGGCGCATCCGACAAAGGCGGAAAAATCGACTGGGGCCGCCTTCTCATCTGCGATGCGTCGTTCCGCGGTGGGTCGATTTCCCACAACGACGCATGGCGCCCCCGCACGATGCGGCACTCTTCACGGAACCCCGCGAAACATTGGGGAAATCGGGATTTGCCACATTTTCCGGGATTGCCGAATGAAACAATTTGACGGTCTCGTAATTGGGCAGTAGATTCCGCCGCGTGGGAAACAAGCCCACAATGATCTTTAGAAGCCCGTTGAATGTGGGTTTTCAGCCCAATAGGATGACCGCGGCAGATTCGGGTTTCGACCCGGAAACTCTTCCGCCAGCGGCTCAATGTCAGCACCTGAGACATTCATCACCGGGGAGATCAAACGGACGCTCGATGAGCGGTTCCGTCTGACCCTTCCCCAGGAGTTTGCTCAGGCGATCTCGGATGAGGCAGGCGAGACCATCGTGGCGAAGGAACGCTACGGATGTTTGAGCTTGTGGCGGGGAGCCGATTGGCAGAAGCGGCACGATGACGGGATGGCCCTGATTCGGCAGAAGATCGCAGCCGGACGGATGGAGCAGAAATGGACTGACGTCCAACGTCTGGGGCGACTCTTATCGACGCGGTACGCGAAAGCGACGCTGGCCAACCGATCGCGACTCCTGATCCCGGAGGGATTCCGAGAATTCCTCGACGTGGATAAATCTCAGGATGTCATGGTGGTGGGCGCGGTCATCTGTGTGGAGATCTGGAACCCCAAGGCCTGGCTGGAGCAGCTCCGCCAGGACATGCCGGAATTCGGCCCGCTGTTCAAGCAGCTGACCGACTGACCGGCAGGTCGACGCCAAGTTCGCGCGGCGCAAGTTCGCGCGACCAAGTTCGCACACTGGCACGCCCATCGAACCAAGAAGAAGCGACTCACTCAGGTCCGCAACGCGAGTCCCCACAACTCCGTTGCAAACAGGGACGGAACACCGGCACGGACGCCACCTTCTTTTTGCTCGATGGGCGTGCTTGTTTTTAGTTGTCAGTTCTGAGTCTTCAGTTGTCAGCGAGGAGCAGACCAGCGGCTTGCTGGCGTCGAGTTCGCTCGCGTGACTCTCTTTCCTCTGTTCGGGCCTGCGTCCCGTGGCTGACGGCGGAACGCTGACAGCTCGACCTCTTCCTGCCGCGTGTGGCCCCGCTCCTCTCAACCCGGCTTCCCCGCCCGGCGTGCGTCCCCTATCCTCACGCGCGTTCGGCTGCCGGTGAGGGACCTGATGGATCGGTTCCCCATGCGAACGCGATCGAGATGGAGATGAGACGTCAATGGCCCTGCGAGTCTACAGCACCCTGTCCCGTCAGAAGGAAGAGTTTCAGACGGTCGAGCCCGGCCGGGTCAAGATGTATCTCTGCGGACCGACGGTCTACAAGCCGGCCCACATCGGCCACATGGTCGGCCCGGTCATCTTCGACACCGTCAAGAAGTACCTCGCCTACTCCGGCTACGACGTCAAGTTCATCATCAACATCACGGATGTTGACGACAAGCTGATCAACAAGGCCAACGAGAAGGGGATGACGGTCAAGGCTCTCGCCGAGCAGATGACCGCCGACTACTTCGACAACCTCAAGCTGATGGGTGTCGACAGCATCGATCACTTCCCCTACGCGACCGATCACATCCAGGACATGCTGGACATGATCACGCGGCTGATCGAGAAGGGGCACGCGTACCCGCTGGGCGGGGACGTCTACTTCTCCGTCGAGTCGGACGACGACTACGGCAAGCTCTCCAACCGCAGCCTGGAGCAGATGCTCGCCGGGACCCGCGTGGAGGCGAACGACCGCAAGAAGAACCCCGCCGACTTCGCTCTCTGGAAGGGCTCGAAGGCGGGTGAGCCGGCCTGGGACAGTCCGTGGGGGCCTGGCCGCCCCGGCTGGCACATCGAGTGTTCGGCGATGAGTGCCAAGATCCTCGGCGACTCGATCGATATTCACGGCGGCGGGCTCGACCTGATGTTCCCGCACCACGAGAACGAACTCGCGCAGTCCGAGTGCTGCAGCGGCAAGCCGTTCGCCCGCTACTGGCTCCACAACGGCCTCATGCAGTCCGGCAAGGGGACGGGCAAGGTCGGCGGCGCTCACAGCCGCGAAGGGGATGCGGCGACGACCACCGAAAGCCAGATCGCCGGCAAGCTCGCCGGTTCGGCCGGGGCCGAGTCGATCAAGACCGCCGTCTTCGCACATCACTCGCCCGAGGTCGTCCGGTTCTTCCTCCTCGCGACGCACTACCGCAGCCCGATCGATTTCTCGATCGAGAACATTGCCGCGACCGGCAAGAGCATGGAAGGCTTTTACCGGCTGTTCGAGACCTTCGAGCGGATCACCGGGACCAGCTTCTATGCCCTTCCCGCCTCCGCCCGCCGCGCGGAGTCGACGGTCGCCACCAGCCTGCCGCCGGATCTCGCCGGCCCCCTGGGCGAGCAGCGGGACAAGTTCCTCGAGGCGATGGACGACGACTTCAATACGGGGGGCGCGATCGCGGCCCTGTTTGAAATGCGGCGGATCATCAACAGCTTCATCAACGACCGGAAGCTGGAATCGACCGCCAACCCGGCCGACGACGCGGCCCTCACCGCGGTGATGACGCTCTTCAAGGAGCTGACCAACATCCTCGGCGTGTTCCGCAAGGCCCCCGAGAAGAAGGCCGGGACCGACGACGCCCTCGTCGAGCACCTGATGCAGCTGATCCTCGACATCCGGGCGGACGCGCGGAAGAACAAGAACTGGCCGGTCGCCGACAAGATCCGGGACGCTCTCAAGAACGCCAAGGTCGCTGTCGAGGACTCCCCGACGGGCGTCCGCTGGTCCCGTCAGGGGTGACAGCGTCCCGCTGGACCGGGTGACCGTCGTACGATCGGATTGAGCGGGGCGGGATGGATCTCGAACGCTACCTCGCCGTTGTGTCGGGACGGAACCGGAGTCTGTCCGCAGCGACGCTCCGATGCCTGCTGGCGGGCGCGGAGCCGTTCTACGGCGCCGCGGTCCGCAGCCGCAACGCGCTGTTCGACTCAGGCTGGAAGCGGATCGAGCGCGTTCCCTGCCCCGTCGTCAGTGTGGGGAACCTGACCACCGGGGGTACGGGGAAGACTCCCGTCGTCGCGTGGCTCGTGAACCAGCTTCGGGAGCGGGGCCGCCGCCCGGCGATCGTCAGCCGCGGGTATCGCTCGCTGGATGCCGAAGGGAATGACGAAAAGCGGCTGATGGACCAGCTCTGCCCCGGGGTGCCGCATCGGCAGAACCCCCGCCGGATCGACTCCGCCCGGGCGATCGTCGTCGGGCAGGAGGGGGACGTCATCGTTCTCGACGACGGTTACCAGCACCGGCAGCTCCACCGGGACTTCGATCTCCTGCTCGTCGATGCGACCAATCCCTGGGGCTTTAACCGACTGCTGCCTCGAGGCCTGCTGCGGGAGCCGATGGCCGGGCTGAAGCGGGCTTCGCTCGTGCTCATTACGCGCTGCGAACACGCGCCGCCGAACCGCATCGAGGAGATCAGGAAGACCGTAGGGCGGTATGCCGACGTCCCGGTCGAGACGTCGCGGTTCATCACGCGGGACCTCGTAAACGTGCGAGGCGAGCGGCTCCGGGCTGCCGACTTCGCCGGCCGGAACGTGGGGGCGTTCTGCGGCATCGGCAACCCGGACGGGTTTCGAAGCTCGCTCCAGGCGAGCGGACTGACGCTGGACGCTTCCCGGGTCCGAGCGCTTCCCGATCATTTTCATTACGGCCCAGAAGACCTTCGAGCCCTGGGGGTCTGGGGGCAGACGGGCGGAGCGAATGCGCTCATTACGACGCGGAAGGACCTCGTCAAAATTCCGGCCGCGGAACTGGAGGGGATTCCGTTGTGGGCCCTCAATCTGGAGCTGGAGCCGGATCATCCCGACGTCCTCCTGTCTCACCTGGACAGAGCCCTCGCGGGATGATGGTCGGTCCGCTGTGTCAGACCACGTCCTCGCCGGCACGACGCGATAGCTCAAACCCAATGTGCGACGGCAGCCGGGGTCAAGGGGGTCACCCCTTGCCGCCGGAGGCGCTTCCACGAGGAACCGTGGGACATAACGGACGCCCGCTTTGTGGAACCGGCGTTGAGGCCCCACCGCTCGCTTCGTAATCCCCGCGGGTTGGTGAGGGGGCATCCGACACGTTGTCCGCGCTTGGACAGGTCCTCCTTCAGACATCTCTCGACGGCCAGGCCTCCGGCGGGCAAGGGGCATTCTGCCCCCTGCACCCCCTGACCAGGGTGCCCCTGGACCCGGTGTTGCTACTGAACGCCGTAGCCAGAACCGACCGCAGCTTTTAGGCTAAGCCGACGCGACAATCCCCAACGACCTCGCCCACCTGAGATTTGGACGAGTCATCCGAATCGGCCCGATCTCCGTTCCCCCAGAACGATCATCACGCCCGAACCCTCCGCGCTCCTCACACCGCCCTAACCCGATCCAACATGATCCCCGGACTGAACGCCGATCTTCTGAACCGGGTCTCCTCAATCTCGACCCACGTCATCGTCTCGGCGTTCGCCATCCACCTCTTCGTCTTCTTCCTCCTCTGGATCTGGTACCGCCGCGACCTCCGCAGCATCGCCTCCAGCCTCTTCGACTTCACCAAAGGGATCCGCAACCAGAGCCTCCTCGACGGCAACGCCCACCTCTCCGACCAGATCGACGCCTTCCTGGCGGACGTCCGCGATGTCCTCGACGACGACACCCGCGCGGCCGACCGCCGGCAGCTCCTCCTCCGGATGCAGTTCCTCGATGAGCGGAAGAGCTACCTGAACTCGATGGCCTTCGAGACCGTCTACAACATCGCCCGCGTGATGATCGAGGCCTACCCCGTCGCCGGCGTCCTCGGGACCGTTCTGGCGATCGGCGCCGCCCTCCAGCCCGACGTCGCCGGGAAGGTCGTGACCGTCAACCAGATCATCGCCCGCTTCGGCGAAGGGATCTGGGCCACCTTCGCCGGGCTGATCGCCGCCATCATCCTGATGTTCCTCAACAGCGTTCTCGAGCCCTCCTTCGACCGCCTCGCCGAGAACCGCCGCACCGTCCGTGAAGTGATCGCCCGCGCGAAGCGGGAGCTGGCCCTTGTCGCCGCCAACGACCCGGCGGGGGGAGGGCACGCATGAAGGCCCGCCGCCGACTCGTGTTCCAGCTCGTCCCGCTGCTGGACCTGATGCTGACCGTCATCTTCCTCCAGTACCTCGCGGTCCGCGAGCGGGAAGAGGAGACCCGCGTGGCCGCCGCCAGCGCCCAGTCCACCGCCCAGGATCTGGCGGGCCGCGTGGTGACGCTCGAAACCGCAGTCCGCGAGGCGACAACCCGCGGGGACCAGGCGGTCGAGCGGCAGGCCGCGATGGGCCGGATGCTGGCGACGATGTTCGATCTCCCCGAAGCGAAGCTGAACGAGATCCTCGAGACGCTGCGAACCTCGCCGGTCGGCGATTCGCCCGCGGAGCGAAACGCCCTCCGCGAAAAAGTCCAGGGGATGGCGAACGCGACGCCCGGTCAGATGGTCCATCATCTCCTGACCTACGAGGAGATCCGGAAGCGGTGCGACGTCTGGGAACTGCACATCAACGCGGAGAGCGTCGCGACTCTCGACACGGGAGACCGGCAGCCGCGGGTGCGGATCAACCTCTCCGAGAACGAGGCGGTCGAGATCGAGCGGTTCGGCGAGGAGCTGGTGTCGCTCTACCGCGGGCTTCCGCAGCCGAAGAGCCTCGTCATCATCCTGCTCACGTACGATCGCCAGACCCGGCTCGCCGTGACCGAAGCGGTCGCGGGGGCCTTGCCCGGCGTCGTCGACAAGATGCGGCAGGCGGGAGGCGGACTCACCCGCTTTGAGTTCGCCGACCTCGGCGTCCGGTTGAAATAAAACCGATCCGCTGACTGAAAACTGAAAACTCACAACGGATAACTCACTCACCACAATGTCGGACGAGCGTCGGGAATTCGCCGTGGAGGTCGTCCGGCGGCTGCGGGAGAAGGGTTTCGTCGCCTGCTGGGCCGGCGGCTGCGTGCGGGACCTGCTGATGGGCCGCGCGCCGCAGGACTATGACGTGGCGACGAGCGCCACCCCCTCCGAAGTCCGCACGGTGTTCGGCCCGCGAAAGACCCTCGCCGTGGGGGAGAGCTTCGGCGTCATCATCGTCAAAGGGGCGCCCCGGACGGGACACGTCGAGGTCGCCACCTTCCGCCGCGAAGGTCCTTACAGCGATGCCCGCCGGCCCGATCACGTCACCTTCTCATCTCCGGAAGAGGACGCGAAGCGGCGCGACTTCACCATCAACGGGATGTTCTACGATCCCCTCGAAGAACGGGTGATCGACTACGTCGATGGACAGGCGGACCTCCAGGCCCGCGTCGTCCGCGCCATCGGCGATCCGCACGACCGGATGCGGGAAGACCGGCTGCGGATGCTCCGCGCCGTCCGCTTCGCGGCGATCCTCGATTTCGCCCTGGAGCCGCAGACGGCCGACGCCATTCGCGAGATGCGCGAAGGAGTCCGGCAGGTCAGCGCAGAGCGGATCGCCCAAGAGCTCCAGAAGATGCTTGTCCATCGCCGACGGCGGCGGTCGATCGAGCTGGCCGCCGACACCGGGCTCCTGCCGATCCTGATTCCCGAGCTCCCACCGCTCGATCCCGCGGCGCCGACGCCGGAGTGGAACGCCACGCTTCAAGCACTCGACGACCTGACGGCCCCCTCGTTCGAGATCGCGTTCTCGATCGTCCTTCGCACACTGGCCGCGCCGGCGAAGGGAAAGCGTTCCGGAGCGGGCGGCGCCGTTGACGAGATCTGCCTGCGGCTGCGGCTCTCGAATCAGCAGCGGAGCCACATCGTCTGGCTCGCGGAGAACCAGCGGGAGATGGACGGCCTGGAACGAGCCGAGCCCTGGGAGTGGAAGCGGTTCCTGCAGCAGCCCTGGGCCGCGGACCTTCTGACTCAGCAGTCGCTCGTCCGGCGGCACACCGGAGAGGACCTTGTTCCGATCGAGTTTCTGCTCGACCTCCGGTCCCGGCTGACCGCCGACGAGATCAATCCCCCGCCCCTCGTGACGGGGGAATCGCTGATCGCCCGCGGATTGCCCCCCGGCCCCGGGTTCCGCGACATCCTCGACCGGATCCGCAACGCTCAGCTCAACGGCGAAGTCTCCACGCCGGACGAAGCGCTCGCGCTGGTCGACCGGCTTCGGCCCTCATCGTAGTTCACTACCGGGCGGCGCGGAGCCGGCGGGCGAGTCCGACCAGCACGACGCCGATCGCGACGATTCCCCCGGTCAGGGCCCAGCCCCTGGTGCCGCTGCCGCTGCTCTCGGTGCTGGCCGCCGCGACGAGGTCGTCATCCCATGCGATGTCGAGCCGGGAACCGGTGCTCTCCTGCGACGGGAGGAGCGGGCCGGTCGGCGTGAACGCGATCTCGGTCGACGCGGCGGCCCCGGTGGCGGGACCGTGAGAGTGCATGGACTCGATCGCCGGGAGCTTGGGCTGGAAGAGCTCTCCGCCGGAGGCCGTGCTGGCGTCGCGATCTTCGAAAGGCCGCAGCTCGGCGATGCTCTTCCGTTCCTCGATCGCCGGAACGACGAGTCCGAGGGTATCGGGCGTCCCGATCCCGTCCGCGGAGGAGATGGCACTGCTGAGGATCACCGGCGATTCGCCCGACGAATTCTTCCAGGCGGCGGCCGGGAGATCCCCGCCCGGCCTGGTGCTGGCGAACCCTGCGGCATCGTGCTCCGAACCGTGTTCGGCGGCGCCAGGGCGTTCCGAAGTCATCGAGGCGAACTTCGACTTTGGCGAGTTGGACGCCGAACGCCAGGCGGCAAAGTGCGTGGCCGCCTCCGAGAACTGGTCGGACGAGGCTGACGCGTTGGTCTCGGCGTGCGACTTCGGAGCGGCGGCGTTCCTGGTCCCGGCGAGTTCCTTGCCCGGACCGTTGGAGCCGGACCGCGCCGCGAGTGTGATCTCGCGATCGATGAGCCGGACGAGGTCGGAGGGATGCTCTTCCTCGGGTGAGAAGTGGACCTTGTCGCGGGAGGCGACCCGTTCCGCCAGGAGAGCCGTGCGGTAGGCGGAGAAGAGCTCGCCGCGGCTCAGCAGCAGCCGGGCCGAGACCATCAGGCGGTCGACCTGGAAGCGGGTTTCGGCCGAGGCGGACTTCGGTGCGTCGAGAGACGCCGTCCCGACGTTCTTCGACGCGGGAGTCTTGGCGGCGACGTCCCGGTTGGCCGGGGTCCGGCTGTTGGACGCAGCGGTGTCCTTTGTGGATTTCTGGGCCCAGGCCTGCCGGTCCGCGGCGGGCTGCTGGGGGGCCGAATCCAGAGTCGCTTTGCCAGGAGCCTGGGCAGCGACCGGTTCGACCCGTTGCCGGCCTGCGCCGTCGACCCACGAGGCGCCGGCGAGCTGGACTTCCTGTCCGGCGTCATCGACCTGGCGGCGTTCCCCTTCGCTCCCGGGAGCCGGCTGGCGGCTGGCGGGCGGAGGTGTCTGCGGCCGGTTGGCGGCCACGGCCGGCGGGGCGGCGGGTGTCGACGAACGACGCGGGTTGAGGCCGCTCTGATCGTACGGCACGGGCCGCGTGTCGGTCCGGGCGACGCGGTTGTCGGGCGTCGGTGTGACAGCCGTCGAACCGCGAGGAGCGACCGGTCCGCCGGCGAGAGCGGACTCCCGTTTCCGGGCGACCGACTCCTGTTCGGCTTCGACGACGGCGGATCCCGACATATCGGGCAGTTCAGCCACAGCGCTTGGCTTGGCGCATCCGCCAACGGCCAATGAAAGCGACGCCGTGACCGTGAGATAATTCGCGATGGCGCGAGGCCACCGGACAGCGCAAGAAGTGGTGCGCATAGGTCGTTTCCCCCTGTTAAGACCTGATAGAAATATCGACCGCGCTGAATCGACCGCATGAACTCAATGGTTCGGATGTTCCAAGTTTTCCGTGGGAGGGGACGTTGCCGAAGGGATGGGGGCTGCTTCGAACAACGTCCTTGCCGGCACGACTCGGTCAGCTCAAACCCAACGTGCCACGGCAGCCTGGGGTCAAGGGGGTCTCACCCCCTTGCCGCCGGAGGCATTTTCGCTCTGAACCGTGGGACACAGCGGATGTCCCCTTTGGGGAACCGGCGGTGAGGACTCCCCGCTCGCTTTGTAATCCTCGCGGGTTGGTGAGGGGGCATCCGACGCGTTGTCCGCGTTTGGAGACGCGCTCCTTCAGAAAGATCGAGACAGGCCAGGCCTCCGGCGGGCAAGGGGGCGTTGCCCCCTTGCATCCCCCACCAGGGGTACCCCCTGGACCCCGGCAGGGCGTGGGTCGCGTTCGCTGACGAAGGCGGGCCGCGACCACTACAGTGAGAAAATCCTCACCCGTTTGTGATTCCGCTTATGACTTTGAACCTCTCCCGGTTCGTCCTCCGCAGCCTCCGCCACTACTGGCGGAATAGCGCCGCAGTCATCCTCGGAATCATCGCCGCCACCGCCGTCATCACCGGCGCCCTCATCGTCGGAGACTCCGTCCGCGACAGCCTCCGCCAGATGTCGCTCGACCGCCTCGGCCAAATCGATCACGCCCTCATCGGCCAGCGATTCTTCACCGAAGGACTCGCCCAAGCCCTCGCCACCGAAGCCCCCGACGTCTCCGGCATCGCCCCCGCCATCGCCATCCGCGGCAGCATCTCCGTCCGGCTCCCCGACGGCAAAGACCAGGTCCGCCGCGCCGGAAACGTGAATGTCTACGGCGTCGACTCCCGCTTCTGGAAACTCGGCAACGAGGACCGGCCGGAGTTCTCCTTCGTTGCCAACCGCCGCCTGGCCGAACAGCTCCAACTCAAAACCGGCGACAACGTCAGCGTCGTCGTCGAGATCCCCGCCGCGATCCCGCGCGACGCCCTGCTCGGCGAGCGGGACGAGACCAGCACCGAACTCCTCCTGGACGTCACGGCGATCGCCGAGGACGAATCCATGCCGGGACGCTTCGGCCTCAACCCGACGCAGCAACTGCCACTCAACGCCTTCGTCCCCCTGGAAGCGCTGCAGCAGCAGATGGGACTCGCCCAGGTCCGGCCGACGCGCCGCAATCCGGAGTCCCGCCCCGGCCGCATCAACGCCCTCTTCGTCGCCACAAAGGACGGCCAGCTCGGCCAGCCAACCGCCGACACATTGACCGCCCTCACGGCCCGAAAAGCGACGCTCGACGACCTGGGTCTCAAGGTCAAGCCGCACCCCGACCACGGCTACGTCTCGATCGAAAGCGAGCGGATGATCCTAGAGGACTCCCTCTCCGAACGGGCCCTCGGCCTGTTCTCTCCCGAGCGAACCTCCGCCTCGCTGATCTATCTCGTGAACGAGATCCACGGCGCCGCCGATCCGTCGAAGTACGGGATGTACTCGGTCGCGGCGGGCATTAACTTCGTCGACCGTCCCCCGTTCGGGCCGTTCCGCTATCTTGCCGGCGGCCCCCCCGCGCCGGACGAGACCGACGGAATCGTGCTGAACGAATGGGCCGCGCAGGACCTCGGTGTGAAGGTCGGCGACCGGATCGATGCCGCCTACTACGTCGTCGGCGACCGGGGAGAGCTGCCCGAGAGCCAAACGTCGTTCACGGTCCGGGGGATCGCGGCGCTCGACGGTGCGGCCCTCGACCGCGGTTATGCCCCGGACGTCCCCGGTGTCACGGACGCGGAGACCTACGGCGACTGGCGGGAGCCGTTCCCGCTGAAGCGCGACCGCATCACTCCCCGCGACGACGACTTCTGGGAACAGTACAGGACGACGCCGAAGCTGTTCCTCCCGCTCAAGGCCGCGCAGTCGCTCTGGAAGAGCCGCTACGGCCAGTACACGACGATCCGGATCGCCCCGGCCGAGAACCAGAGTCTTCCCGATCTGACAGCCGATGCCGGGGCCAAACTCCTCGCGGCCCTGACCCCCGACGATACCGGCCTGCGGTTTCTTCCAGTCAAGGAACAGGGGCTGCTCGCCTCCGAGAAGTCGGGAGACTTCACCGGGCTGTTCATCGGTTTCAGCTTCTTCCTGATCGTCGCGGCGTCGCTCCTGATCGGCCTCCTGTTCCGGCTCGGGATCGAGCGGCGGATCCGGGAGTTCGGTCTCCTGTCCGCCGTCGGATGGCCTCCCTCACGCGTTCGAAACGCATTCGTGCTCGAAGGGGCGTTCCTCGTCCTCATCGGCATCATTCTGGGAGCCGCCGCCGGCGTCGCCTACGCCGAACTCATGATGTACGGACTCCGGACGTGGTGGATCGGGGCGGTCGGAACGCGGTTCCTCTTTCTCTCGGTCCATCCGGCGACGCTCGCCATCGGAGCGGCGATCTCGGCCGTCGTCTCCCTCCTGGCGATCCTATGGGGCCTGCGGCAGCCGCGACGGTACACGACGCGCGAACAGCTCTCCGGAGCCAGCGAGGCGACGGAAGGAACCCGCCCGGGACGCGGCGGATGGTCACGGGGGATCGCGGCCGGCGGACTCGGACTCGCCGGGCTGCTCCTCATCGCGTCGCTGACGGGGCTGGTCCCGCAGACGGAAGCCTTCGGCGGGTTCTCGTGGCAGATCGTGGCCTTCTTCGTCACCGGGATCGCGGCCCTGACCGGATCCCAGGCGGCGTTCGCGGCTTGGCTCGCCTCGGACCGCGCGGTGACGGTCCGAGGACGCGGGGCCGCGGCGACCGCGCGGCTCAGCCTTCGCAACGCCTCCCGTCATCGCTCGCGAAGCCTGTTGACCGCGAGCCTCCTCGCGAGCGCCGTCTTCGTCGTCGTCGCGGTCGCGGCGGGACGACGGAACCCGGCCGTCGAGAAGCCGGAGCCGCATTCCGGCAATGGCGGGTTCACGCTCGTCGCCCAGACCAGCAGTCCCCTGCTCTACGATCTGAACACGTCGGCGGGCCGCGCCAAACTCGGACTGAACCCGAACAACGATCCGGCCGTCGACGCCCTCGCGGCGGAGATGCGTGTCGCGAGCTTCCGGACGAAGCCCGGCGAAGACGCCAGCTGTCTCAACATCTACCGGACGAGCGTCCCCACAATCCTCGGGCTTCCCGAAGCGACGCTGGAGGAGTTCTCGAAGTCGAAGCGGTTCAAGTTTGCCGACACCCCCTCGGCCGATCCCTGGCCGCTGCTGCTGAAACCGGCCGCGCACGGCGGGATTCCGGTCTTCGGGGACATGAACACCCTCATGTACTCGCTTCACAAGGGGATCGGCAGCTCGATCGAAGCCCGCGACGCCAACGGCTCGCCCGTCACGCTGGAGGTGGTCGGGATGCTCGACGCCAGCGTCCTTCAGGGGGTGCTGGTGATGTCCGAGGCGAACTTCCTGAAGCTCTATCCCGACTCCGGCTTCCGCGACTTCCTCATCGAGTGTCCGGTCGAGAAGGCGGATGAGATCTCGACGCTGCTCGAATCGCGGCTGGGCGATTCCGGGTTCGATGCTGAGCGGGTCGCCGTCCGGCTGGCCGATTTCCTAGCAGTCCAGAACACCTACCTCTCGACGTTCCAGAGCCTCGGCGGGCTGGGGCTCCTGCTCGGGACACTAGGGCTGGCGACCGTCATGCTCCGCAATGTCCTCGAACGCCGCGGAGAGCTGGCCCTGATGCGGGCGATCGGGATCGGCAACCGCCGCGTGGGGGCGATGGTGCTGGTCGAGAATCTCTTTCTCGTGGCGATGGGAACGCTCTCCGGCGCGGGGGCGGCGCTCCTTTCGATGGGGCCGCATCTGCGGACCGCGGGGGCCGATGTTCCGTGGGGCTCGCTCCTGATGCTGGTCTCCGGGGTGATTGCGATCGGAGCCATTGCCGCACTCGGGGCGGTTTGGAACGCCGTTCGCTCGCCGATCGTCTCTACCCTGCGAGGCGAGTGACCGGGCGATCGGGATCTTGGGCTCGCGGGATTGGAGCGGGCCCATAGAATCCGCTCGTCACGAGCCGAACCACCGAGGAGCAACGTCAATGGCGATCCCGAAACTGCTGGCCGGCGTCCGTCAGTTCCAGGGGCAGGTCTTTGCCTCGCAGCGCGACCTCTTCCAGAAGCTGGCGGAGGGGCAGAGTCCGGACACGCTGTTCATCACGTGCTCCGACTCGCGGATCGACCCCAATCTGATCACTCAGACGGATCCGGGGGACCTGTTCGTCCTCCGCAATGCGGGGAACATCATTCCGGCGTACACGCCCCATGGCGGGGGTGAGATTGCGACGATTGAGTTTGCGGTGACCGGGCTCAACGTTACGCACATCATTGTTTGCGGGCATTCGCACTGCGGGGCGATGAAGGGGCTTCTTGATCCGGCGTCGCTGGAGGAGATGCCTTCGGTTGCTGAGTTCCTGCGGCATTCCGATGCGACGCGGCGGATTCTTCAGGCGAAGTACAAGAAGGGGAGCAAGGCGGGCCGGTTGGAGATTGCGGTGCAGGAGAATGTCCTGACGCAGCTTGAGAACCTGCAGACGCATCCGGCGGTCGCGGCGGGGATTGCGATGGGGACGCTGACGCTGCATGCGTGGGTGTATGAGTTTGAGACCGGGAGCGTGTACGGGTACGACTCGACTGCGGCCCAGTTCGTTCCGCTTGGGGATGTCAAGACGAGCCTTGCGAAGACGAGTGCGCGGGCGGTCGATGTCCGGTCTGGTGAGGCGATGGGGTGAGGGGTGGGAGTGGCGATTCGGGGGGTGCATCCGCCGATTGGTGGTCGCCCAATACCGGGTCCAGGGGCACCCTGGTGGGGAGTGCAGAGGGGCAACGCCCCTTTGCCCGCCGGAGGCCCTCTCGTCGAGAGATATCTGAAGGAGCACGTATCCAATCGCGAGCCACGTGCCGTATGCCCCCTCACCAACCCGTGGGGATTCCAGAGCGGGCGGTGAGTCCTCAACGCCGGTGAGACAAAGGGGGCGTCCGTTGTGTCCCACGGTTCCGCGACGAAAATACCTCCGGCGGCAAGGGGGCGTGGCCCCCTTGACCCCAGCCTGCCGTGGCACGTTGGGTTTGAGCTATCAGAGTCGTGCCGGCAAGGACGCGGTTTGAGCCAACCGGACAATCCATCCCGTCCCTCGTTGACCGACCACCACCCAGCGAATGCACCCCGAATCAGCAACGGACCGGGCGATTGGGGCTGTCCGGACCGCGTCAGCCCTTAGAATTGGGCCTCGGGCGAATCGTCCCGCGCAGTGATTCGCGTGGGGGCTCGTCCCGTCATCGTCACTGTTTCAAGGAAGTTCAGCCATGCGCCGTCATCGATCGAGCCGGGATTTCCATCAGAACTCACCGATGTCCGTTTCCGCTGGTCTTTCGGGGCCGGCGCCGGTCGCGCACGACCGCCGCACGCTCCAGATGTGCGGCGAGGTGCGGCGGACGCTCGACCTGGTCCTATCGGGCGAGTGTGATGACGATGTGCTGCGCGGGATTTATGTGCAGAGCGTGGTGCCGGCACCGGATGCGGCGCACCTGCTGGTGACGGTGACGCCGCTGGATCCGCGGGACGATACGCCGCCGCAGACGATCTTGAAGCATCTGCAGGTGTTTGCGGGGCGGTTGCGGACGTCGGTGGCGGAGGCGATCAATCGACGTCGGGCGCCGGATCTGATGTTCAACTTCGCAGGCCCGCCCGGGGCGTCGTAGTCGCGCGCCCGTCGGCACGACGCTGCTCTCTCAAACCCAACGTGCCACGGCAACCTGGGGTCAAGGGGGTCTCACCCCCTTGCCGCCGGAGGCGCTTCAATGAGGAACCGTGGTACACAACGAACGTCCCTTTTGGGGAACCGGCGGTGAGGACTCACCGCTCGCTCTGCAATCCCCGCGGGTTGGTGAAGGGGGCATACGGCACGTCGTCCGCGCTTGGACACGTGCTCCTTCAGACATCTTTCGACGAGAGGGCCTCCGGCGGGCAAGAGGGCGTTGCCCCCTTGCATCCCCCACCAGGGTGCCCCTGGACCCGGTTCGGCTGTTAGCGCTTCTTCACCTTGTCCAGCGCCGCCGTGATCTCCTCCAGCGACAACTTCCCGTCGCCGTCTCGATCGATCTTGTCGAAGTTCTTGTTCAACAGCGGGTTCCCCTTCACTTCCTCCCGCCCGATAAACCCATCCTTGTCCGTGTCCACAGCCCGCATCACCACATCCGGCTTGAGCGCGCCAATCGCCGCCGTCGAAAGCGGCTTACTCTCACCAGCCTCCGCCGCGCCGACCGGAACAATGATGTCGAAGTATCCGATCATCATCTCTTCCCACGACTGATCCCCCCACCGCACCGTCTCGCTCGGATTCGGATTGGCCAGGTTCTTGTCCGAGTTATCAAACACCGCCGTGCAGTGCAGCGTCGCCCCGGCCGGAACATCCAGCGGCTCCGCCAGGATGTAAGGCCCCTGCCAGTTGAAGTCATACCGCGGAACATTCAGCAAGGTCTTCGACGTCCCGTCCGGAAACTGCAGGTCGTACTTGAACGCCTTCCCGCGAAGGTGCATGTGCGGCGACATCGAAACCAGCTGCAGCGGCACCGGCGAGCTCTTGCTCTTGGCCGTCACCACCTGGTTGTCGGTATTCGGCTTCAGCTCGAACCGCGGATTCGCCACTTCCGTCGTGATGATCTGATGCGTGATCGTCTTCGGATCCGCAAAGTTCATCCCCACCCGGCTCGTGTCCTCCTGCGGAGTGCCGATCGGCGTGTAGTGAACCTGAAACCGGAAGTGCGACCCGGCCGGAATCTTCTTCGCAATCCCATCCTTGATCGGCCACGACCGCAGCCCCGGAACATAGGCCGACAGGAACTGCTCCTTGCCGTCCCGTCCGCCCGGATGAACATAGACGATGATGTGATGCACCACCGCCCGGTTGCCCGGCTGGACTTCGATCTCGCGAATCCACTTGTCCTCGGCAAACTTCGGATCGACCCAGAAGTTCTGGTAGCGGACCCCTTCCGGACCGGCGTCGGCCGGGACCGCGAACGGCTTGTCGCGCATCGCAAAGACCGCTTCGGGCGCCTTCGAGAGCTGCCAGCCATCGATAAAGGCGACCGGCGCGGGAAGCTCCTTGGGGTCCCCCTGCGGGCAACCGTGCTTCACCCAGGTCAGGATCTGCTGCCGCTCGTCGTCCGGGAGACTGCGGTCGTTTGAGAAAACGCCATGCGGAGCGTCGGCGGTCCACGGGGGCATGCGGCGGTTGTCGACCACCTCGGCGATCATCTCTCCCCACCCGACCGCGTCGTCGTAGGACTGAAGGGTGAACGGAGCGATCTCCCCCGACCGGTGACACTCTTCGCACCGCTTCTGGAAGATCCGGGCAATCTGGTTCGAATAGGTCACCGGGGAATTCTCGTCCGGCTTCCGGATGCGACCGATCAGACAGCCGAGCGCCTGGGTCCGCGAAACCTGAACCGGCCGTCCCGCGAGGAGGTCCTCGATCGCCATCCGGAGGTCTTCCCGGTCCGCCTTCTCCCGCTGAATCCCGACGACGTACTGGTCGTCGACCCGCCCGCGATACCGGACCTGGCGGTTGGCATCGAGGAGGAACACTTCAGGGGTCCGCTCCGCCTGCAGGAGGTCGGCCACCTTGTTCCCGGCGTCCTTGGCCATCGGGAAGGAAATTGCGTGGTGCCGGACGTACGCACCGATCTCGGTGTTGGAGTCCTGCTGGTTCGAATTCACCCCGATGACGACGATCCCCCGGTCGCGGAAGTCATCGGCAATCTTCTGGAGCCGCGGGCCGTATAGCTTGGCGAGAGGACATTCGGTCCCCAGGAAGGCGATCACGTACCCCTTGGCGTCCGGATAGTCGGCGAGGGACACCGTTTTCCCCCGATAGTCCTGGAGCGTGACCTCCCGCATGGCGAGTTCCGCCGCGGCGAGCGGAGAAGAGCAACAGAGAGCCAGACCGAGAATCCATCGCAACATCGTGTTTTGTCCCTGAATCAGACCGGACACTCCGCGACTTTCCTTACCCTGCAAACGATCCCGCGGTTACATGGTAGCCATCTCGCTCCGCGAGATGAGCCGTCAGCCCGAGTTTTCAGCGATCTCAATCCGCGCTCGCTGGCACGACTCCGCCTGCTCAGCCCGCTTGTGCGATGGCCGCCAGTCCGATCCGTCCTCGGACACAGACGGTTTCCAACGATTCTTCAATGGAATGCCTCCGGCGGGCAAGACGTCCCACGACGATCGGCCCGACGCCCCTTCGACAAAGGGGAACGCCCACTTCGAAAGCTCGAACATCGTACCCGCCCGAACGGACTCGGCCCGCTCAGTCCCATCGTGCGACGGAACCTGGGTCCAGGGCGGATGCCTTGGATACAAAAAACCCCGGCTTTCGCCGGGGTCGAGGAGGGTCAGGTCGCACGCGGCACTAGGCCGCGCGGGAAATGCGGTTCGAGCCCGGGCCCCCACGCGGCGGGTAGCCGTACTCGCGGAGCTTGCCGCTGAGGGTCCGAATTCCAATCGACAGCGCCTTGGCGGTCAGTTCGCGGTTCCCGCCGAAGCGGTTGAACGTCGCTTCGATCAGCTTGCGTTCCATCTGGGCCAGCGTCAGGCCCGGATCGCTCGGCTCGTCGGCGGAACCCTGTTCGATCCAGGGCTCGACGGCACTGCGGGTCAGTTCGATTTCGGTCGTCAGGGCACAGATCCGGGCGATGACGTTCGAGAGCTGGCGGACGTTCCCCGGCCAGTTGTGGCGGCGGAGGCGGTCGAGAGCTTCCGAGCTGAGCCGCTTCTGGGGCTGGCCTTCTCGGACCGAGCACTCGAGGAGGAACTGCTCGGCGAGCGCCCCGACGTCTTCCAGGCGGTCCCGGAGAGGCGGAACGTGCATGCGGTGAGCCATGCAGAGGCGATGCAGGTCCGGATGCAGCTTCCCTTCGCGGGCACACTTGTCGAGGTCGGCGTGCGTGGTGAGGATCACGCGGACCTGGACCGGCTTCTGCATCGGGCCGTTGACCGGACGGTAGTGGCCGGTGTTCAGCACGTGAGCGAGTTCCTGCTGCATCGGCAGGGCGAGGGTCTCGACGTCCTCGATCAGGAGCGTTCCGCCCTTGGCCGATTCGAACCGGCCCGGCTGGTCTCCTTCACCGAACAGCTCCTGCTCGACAACGGCCGAGGAGAGGACGCTGCAGCAGATCTTGAGGAACGGGTTGCGGCCGCCGTACTTGGCCGTGTGGATCGCCCGTCCGACGGCGGAGACGCCGCTGCCGGCTTCACCGAAGATCAGGACCGGACGGTCGTGTTCGGCCGCGGCCTGGACCTGGCGGCGAACTTCGTCCATCGCCGGGCTGATGCCAGCAAGGTCGTCGAACATCCGTCCTTCGAGGCGACGCTTGAGCTGGAGGTTCTCGGCGACGAGCCGCGAGCGGCCGACCGACGAGAAAAGGATGCGGGCCAGCTTGTCGGAGGTGCAGGGAGGATCGAGCACGTCGCAGCCGACGTTGCTCCAGACTCCGCTGCGGTCCCCGAGAGAGGGGAGGACGATGAACTGCGTCGGGCGGCCGGCGATCCGGACAGCCGAGCTGAGAGTCCGGACGATCTCGGGCGAAGCCGGCTCGTCGAGGACGCAGGCGGAGAAGTCTTCCGCCGTCAGCCCGGCTTTGAGGTCGTCGAGGTTGCTGTACGTGACAGCGTCATAGCCGGCCTGGCGGACAACAACGGACAATCGGGCACGCGATTGTTCCTGAGCAGCCCAGACGGCCACTCGTCCGCTCAACCGGATGACGCCCGGCATCGGCGAGTCAATCATGGAGACCTCGTGTCGCAGATAGGTAAGAGGTGAACGGGAGGGAGAGAACGGAAGGGAGGGGGGGACCAGTCGGCCGGCAGCAGGACGTACGAAGCGGGGTGAAGGGATGGCGTGAGGAAATGGGGGGTTCGCTGAGGACAGAGAAATCCCGGAGACCTCGTGCCTGGGCTTCGCACGTGCCTGCTTGGGTTGCCGACTTGGGAGGGGGGAAGTGTTGAAAAACTTCGGAAGGGACAGTTGACGTTGGAGAAACGTCAGACGTGATGCGACGAGTGATATGGCAGGTCCTGCCGAGGGTCAACGGCAGGTTGTGCAAGTTTCAAAGCGGGTTGTAACAGTTGCAAGAATCGGCGTCGGGAGGCAGAAAACCTCAAGCGACGGTCGCCGCAAGCTCTTGAAGACCGGCAGTTTCTGCCGGCCTCCATTTCCGCGAGCCCATTTGCTCAGCGGGCGCGGGGTCGACCCTCCACGAGCTGGCTCGCGAAGCGTCGAGGGTCCAGGGGGTCGGCCCTCCGGCCACTGGAGGTACCCCCTCTCGAACCGTCCAAAGGGCAACGGACATGCCATCCGGATCGAAATGCGAGCGGTAGAAAATCCCCGCCACATCTGTACACTCGTCAACCTGCCTGATCGAGGCCCATCGAGGGGTGTTTCCGCATGGCGTTCCAGTTTCTTCACGCGGCCGACCTGCATCTCGACAGTCCGCTTCACGGGCTGCAGCAGTACCCCGGCGCGCCGGTCGAGGCGATCCGCGGAGCGGCGCGACGCGCGCTGGAGCGGCTGGTCCAGCTGGCGATTGATCGCAAGGTCGCGTTCGTCGTGATTGCGGGCGATCTCTACGACGGAGACTGGCGGGACTATCACACGGGGCTGTTCTTTGTGCAGCAGGCCCGGCGTCTCCAGGCGGCGGGGATTCCGCTCTATCTCATCAGCGGGAACCACGACGCCCAGAACCTGATGACCCGGACGCTGGTGCTTCCCGAAAACACGCGGATGCTGGCGTCGGATCGGCCGGAGACGGTGATCCTGGATTCGATCGATGTCGCGATCCACGGCCAGAGCTTTGCGAAGCGGGAAGTCTTTGAGGACCTCTCGCTGCGGTATCCGCAGGCGCAGAAGGGCTTGTTCAACATCGGTGTGCTGCACACGTCCGCGGCGGGGGCGGAGGGGCATGAGCCGTACGCTCCGTGCAAGATCGAAGGGCTGGAGACGCGGGGCTACGACTACTGGGCTCTCGGCCACATTCATAAGCGGGAGGTCCTGTGCGAGCGGCCGTACGTGACCTTCTCCGGCAACATCCAGGGCCGGCACATTCGCGAGACGGGGCCGAAGGGATGCTGGCTCGTCAGCGTCGATGACCGCCGCAACGTGAGTCTCCAGTTCGAGGAACTGGACGTCCTTCGCTGGGAGATCGCCTCGATCGATGTCTCGGGCTGCGGGACGATGGACGATGTCTTCGCAGAGGTCATCCAGTCCTGTCGCAAGATCGAAGAGACAACGCAGGACCTGCCGCTGGCGGTGCGGGTCGTCCTGAACGGGATGACGCCGCTCCATGACAGCCTCGTGGCCCATCGCGAGAAGTCGGTCAACAACATCCGGGCGTCGGCGGGGAACGATCGGGTGTGGATCGAGAAGGTCTCGCTCCACACCAAGGCCCCTCGCCGGCGGAGCACGGCGGCGGATGAGGGGAGCCTGCCGTGGGAGGAGTTGCTGGGGTGCGTCGCGGAGTTGAGGTCCGATCCCGCTCAGGCCTCGAGCCTGGCTCCTGATGTCAGCGACCTGATCAACAAACTGCCCTCCGACCTCGACCTGGCGTCGGCGGGCCTCAACCTTTCGGACAGCGCGGCCTGGTCCGAGGTGCTCGATGAAGTCGAATCCCTGTTGCTCGATCGCCTGTCCGACTCGGAGGTGAGCCCGTGAAGATCCTCACCCTCAAGTTCCTGGCCTTCGGCCCGTTTTCGGACCGCGTTTTTTCCCTCGCCGCCTCCAACGGGAAGGCGAGCACCGGAGGCTTCCACCTGTTCTACGGTCAGAACGAGGCGGGGAAGTCGTCGGCACTGCGGGCAATCCGGCAGACCCTCTATGGGATGGACCGGCAGAGCGTCGACGCCTTCCTTCATCCGACGACATCGCTTCGGCTGGGGGCCGCCATCGCACCGCGGCACGGGGAGCCGTTCGAGTTCGTCCGCCGCAAGGGGGACAAGAACACGCTCCGGCAGGTGGACGACCAGACCGCCTTCGCCGAAGAGACCCTGATGACCGCGCTCTCCGGCGTCGACGAGAAGATGTTCGAGTCGATGTTCGGGATCAATCACCTGCAGCTCCGCGACGGCGGCCGCGAGATCATTGCCGGAAAGGGGCAGCTCGCCGAGACCCTGTTCTCGGCCGCCTCCGGGATCGCCAATCTGCAGGCGGTCCGGAAACGTCTCGAGCAGGACTGCGAGACGATCTACAAGAAGAGCGGCCGCAATCAGCGGATCCCGGAACTCCTGAAGAAGCTGACGGAAAGCCGCAAGACGCTGCAGGGCCTGCAACTCCCCGGCGAAGAGTGGCGGCGCGTCCGGACGGAACTTGCCGATGCCGAGGGGCTGCGGGACGAGATGCAGGGAAAGCAGGAGGAGGCCCGCGTGCGGCTCGCTCGCCTGAGCCGCTGCCAGAACGCATTGCTTCCGGTGCAGAACTGGAAGCGGCTCGATCAGGAATGGCAGCAGGTGGCCGATGCCCCAGAACTGCCGCAGCCGGCGCTCAAGAGAGCCGCCGAGGCACTCGAAGCCTTCGAACTCCAGACGCGGCTGCTCGCGGGGATTCAAGAGGAGCTCGCGAGGCTCGACGAGCAACTGCGAGGGGAAGAGGCCGGGCCGGCCGGAATGGAGTCGTCGGAGATCGAGCGGCTGACCGCGGAACTGGGGAGCCATCAGAAGGCGCAGAAGGACCGCCGCGCGCTGGCCACATCGATCGCGAGTCTCGAACGGGAGGCGGAGGTCTATCTCAAACGGCTCGGCTCGCTCGACAGCCGGCTGGCCGAGACGCAGTACACGATCCCTCCCGATCGCCGGGCCCGGATCAACAAGCTCGGGACGGAGCAGGCGGGCTTCGCCGAGAAGCGGGAGGCGCAGGCCCAGCGTCTGTCAGAACTGACGATCGAGCGCGATCAGACGCGGAAGCGCCTCGACAGTCTTCCCCCGATCTGGGACGGCACGCTCCTGCAGGGCGTCCTGACGCGGATCCGCTCTCAAGGCGATCCCGAGGTCATTCGGGGCAAGCTCGCGAAAGAGATCGAATCGCGCCGGGCGTCCCTCAGCAGTCGACTGGGACGCCTCGCATTCTGGAGCGGAGATGCCGACGCGCTGCGGCAGATCGCGACCCCGTCCGGGGAACAGATCAACCGGATCGAGGCCGACGGCACGCAGGTTGTCACGGCGCTGCGCGACGCCCAGCGGCGACAGAGGGAGCTGTCTTCGGCCCTGGCCAGCCTCAAGGCGCGGCTCCAGAAGCTGGAAGCGACCGGTTCCGTTCCCACCGAGGAGGACCTGCTTTCCGCCCGAACGCGGCGGGACGAATTGTGGGGATCGGTCCGCCGCCACATCGAAGACAAGAGCCCGGCCGCGGCCGCCCGGAGCGATCTGGAGGCGTTTGAGAAAGCGGTCCAGGAGGCGGACCGACTGGCGGACCGGCTGCGGTCGGAGTCGAAGCGTGTCGCGGAGAAAGGGACGCTGCTCCAGGAGATCGCCCGGACCGAAGAACAAGTTACCGAAGCAGACAGCGCCGTCGCACGCAGCCAGACGGCCCAGGAGGCCTGGGAAAAGCGGTGGCGGGAGGCGTGGTCGGCGTTACCTCTCGCGCCCGGTTCGCCCGCTGAGATGCGGGCGTGGCTGTCGGAGCGGGAAGGGATCGTGGCCGAAGCGGGCGAGCTCGGTCGCGACGAGGCGGAACTGCGCGAGTGCGATGCCGGCACCGAGCGGCTGAAGGTGGAACTGTCGGCCGCCTATCGACAGACGGGCGGGGACGGGCCCGACTTCTCGGCTCCGCTGCCCGTTCTCCTTGCCGAGACCGACGCCCGGCTGCGGAAGCGAGCCCAGCAGGAACAGCAGGCCAACGACCTCACGCAGTCGCTGGCCAAGCTGGAAGACGCGATCCAGAAGACCGAGGCGACGGCCCTCCGTCATGACCAGACGTACCGCGAATGGCTGACGCAGTGGACCGAAGCGATCCGCGGGCTCGGCCTGGCCGATCAGACGACGGCCCCCGAGGCCCTCGCGGTCCTGGAGGATCTGGGGGCCCTGTCGCAGTCCCTGCTCAAGGCGGAGGACCAGCGGCAGCGGATCCGCGGAATCGACGAAGACGCCGCAGCCTTCACCGGCACGGTGCGGACGCTCTGCGAGCGGGCCTGTCCCGAGGCAGCCCCAACGGCAGTCGATGAGCAGGTGCGGCGGCTGACGGAACTCGACCGCGCGGCCCGCGCCCGGGAGACCCGCCGCGAAGCCCTCGGCGACCAGCGCAGCCGGAAGCAGCGCGAGCTCGACGAGGCCCAGCGGCAGCTCTCGAAGCTCGACGCCGAAATCGAGCTGCTCGCGAAACGGACCGGTCAGGAGGAGCGGTCACGGCTGCGCGAGACCATCGAACAGGCCGAGCGGCGCTCGATCCTCGCAGAGTCCCGTCGGCAGCTCGCCCAGCAGATCGACCGCCTGCGAGGAACCGCGACATTCGAGGAGTTTGTCGAGCAGGTCTCGGCTCTCGATCCGGACCTCCTGGGAGCGCAGGTCCAGTCGGCCGAGGACGAGCAGCGGCGGTGCGATCAGGAGCTGTCGCGCGTCAACGAGCAGATCGGCAACGTCCGGGCCCGGTTCGAACTCATGGACGGCAAGGGAGACGCCGCCGACCAGGCCAGTCAGTGCGCGGCCCAGGGGACCGAGATCCTGGAGGCGGCGCGGCAGTACGCCGTCCTGCGGCTCTCGGCGGCCGTGCTCCAGCAGGGGATCGAACGGTATCGGAAGAATCACCAAGGTCCGCTGCTGGAGCGGGCGAGCGAGCTTTTTGCCAAGTTCACGATGGGCTCGTTCGCGGGCCTTCGCCCGGACGTCACCGAGAAGGGCGAACACCTCCTTGTCGGACTGCGGGCGGATGGCAAGACGACCGTTCCCGTCGAAGGGATGAGCGACGGGACGTGCGACCAGCTCTACCTCGCGCTGCGGCTCGCTGGCCTCGAAGCCTGGATCGCCCAGCACGGTCCGATGCCGTTCATTGTCGACGACATCCTCGTCCACTTCGACGATGCCCGGTCCTCAGCGACGCTGGAGGTCCTGGGAGAACTGGCCGAGCGGACGCAGGTCCTGTTCTTCACGCATCACCAGCGGCTGGTCGAGCTCGCGAGCGATGTGATCCCGACCGATCGACTTCTCAGCCACGCACTCTGACCAGCGTCACGGCGTTAGTGATGCGGGTCGATCGGAGGGATGACCATCGACAGATCGCTGTTCCGGATCAGTCGCAGATCCGTTCCGCGGACCTTCAGATTTCCTTCTTCAGTCTCCACAACGAGCTCGAAACCGTTCGGGTCCGGCTGTACCGATTCGTAGAGCCAGACAGTCGGCGTCCCACAGCGCTCGAGCCGGGAACAGCCGGTGATCACGAGCGTCCACTCCGCAAGTCGGATCAACGCACGACGGTTCAGGGCGGAGACATCGAGGATCGGGGCGTCGTGGAACGGCTCCCGCCGCCAGAACTGCTGCAGGGCGGCGAGATGCTGACTCAAGGGAGATGCCTTGCTCATGGTGTGTCTCTCGCGTGCCGCCCGGTATGGTCCATACAACCCGGATAAGCGGGCAACCGGAATAAGTGGGAGCGGCGGGCGTCCGGATCGGGGGATGCGAGCTCTTCGCGCGGTCGCGTCGGCGGCCCTGACGCATTCTTGCAGCATCCCCTCAAATCCGGAGTTCGTCGATGGATGCTGCGCAGTCCTTTCAGAAGCTGTTTGAAACCTGGCCGGCGGAAGTGCCGCGGACGGGGCTTCTGGTCACCACGTTCAATGAGACGATTCCGTTCGTCGACTTCCTGGTGTCCGAGGGGACGCTGATCGTGCAGCGGAACCAGCCTGACAGCCAGAACGCCCGGAAAGCGATCATTGCCTATGGGGCGATCAGCGCGGTGAAACTGACCGATCCGGGAGATCTGGCCGTTTACACCCGTTTCGGCTTCCGGGTCGGCGGGGCCGCCGCGGCTGCGCCGACGGCTCCGACACGATCCTCGCTTCCGCCGATGCCCCCGCGCCGCCCGATCTCCACGCCCACGGCATAATCGCGTCCTTGCCGGAACGGCGCTCTTCGCTCAAACCCATCGTGCGACGGCAGCCGGGGTCAAGGGGTTCACCCCTTGCCGCAGGAGGCCTTCCCTCGCTGAACCGTGGGACACAACGGGCATCCCCTTTGTGTCACCAGCGTCGAGGACGCCCTCAAAGTGTACCGCTGGCTCTGGAATCCCAGCGGGTTGGTGAGGGGGCATCCGGCACCGGGTCTGCGCTTGGACACTCGCTCCTTCAGACATCTCTCGACGGGACAGGCCTCCGGCGGGCAAGGGGGATTCTCCCCCTTGCATCCCCTGACCAGGGTGCCCCTGGACCCGGTGAACAAGTGGCGTCGCCAGCTAGAGCGATTTCAGATTTGATGCGCAGTCGTCCATTCTCAACGATCCACCGAGAACGGACTGTTCTGACTGAAAACTGAAAACTGACGACTCAAAACCAATCCCGAAAATGCTCTAGATATCGAGGTCCTTCACATCCAGCGCGTGCTTCTCAATAAACTCGCGACGCGGTTCCACACTCTCACCCATCAACACCCGGAAAATCTCCTCCGCCGCAGCCGCGTCTTCGAGATTGATCCGCTTCAGAATCCGCGTCTCCGGATCCATCGCCGTCTCATACAGCTCGTCCGGGTTCATTTCCCCCAGCCCCTTGAAGCGGGTGTAGGTCAGAACCTTGCTGCTCATGTCCCGCAGCAGCGTAATGAGATGCCGCAGACTCACGAGCCGCCGCGGATTGCTGTCCTGCTCGACCTCGTACGGATAGACCGGCTCGCCGTTCAGCGGAGCCGCCGGAAGCAGGTCATTCAGCGACAGACCGAACTCCGACTGCAGCCGCTTGATCCCATCGTTGATGCTCCGCATCTCGTGGAAATCAGCAACCGCAATCGCCGCCGACTCCCCTTCCGCCTGCGCCGGCTCGCCCGTCGGGACGAGCGGAGCATCGGCGACCTTGAGTTCCGTGCCGATCTGCTTCTGCTTCTCTTCCAGGAACGAATCGACATCGGCCTTGGTCTGGAACCAGTGCTGCTCGCTGCCCAGGAAGATCCGGTACCGCGGCAGAAGACCGTCCGGCGTGGCGAACTGCATCGCCAGCGACCGCAGGTTGAGACCGCGGCGCTCAAGCGATTCCAGCGGCTCCTCAAGAGTATTCATGAGGTCTGCGAGCTGGCGAAGGTCCGCCCCGGAGATCTCCCGGCTCTCGGTTCGCTCCGTCAGGCTGGAAACCCGCTTCGCCAGGAGGTTGATCCGCGGCTTGATGACCAGCTTCGACCCCTCAAGCCCGAGGTTCAGAAGCTCGGTCATCATCTCTTCGTGCGTCTGGACGTACCGCGGCTTCTGGTTCTTGCGGTTCTTCTGGAGCACGCGATAGAGCGGCGGCTGGGCGACATAAACCGCTCCCTGCTTCACGAGCTCCCGCATGTGCCGGAAGATGAAGGTCAGGAGCAGCGTCCGGATATGCGAGCCGTCCACGTCGGCGTCGGTCATCAGGATGATCTTGCCGTACCGCCGCTTGTTGATGTCGGTCTCTTCGGCCGTCGGCGGGATGCCGATCGCCTTGAAGATCGCGGCGACTTCCGTATTCCCCAGCACCTTGACGAGCTGGGCCTTTTCGACGTTCAGGATCTTTCCGCGGAGCGGCAGGATCGCCTGCGTGGCGGAGTCGCGGCCCGTATCGGCCGAGCCACCGGCCGAGTCCCCTTCCACCAGGTACAGCTCCGAGACCTTGAGGTCGTGGTTGCGGCAGTCGCGAAGCTTCTCCGGAAGTCCGCCGCCGGAGACCTTGCTCTTGTCGCGGGCGAGGTCGCGAGCCCGCTTGGCCGCCTCGCGGGCCTCCGCCGCCTTGAGCCCCTTCTGGGCCACGAGCTTGGCGATCGCCGGGTTCTCTTCGAAGAACTTCGCGAGGCCGTCGCCGACGGCGGAGTTCACCGCGCCGTCGACTTCGGCATTCGTCAGCTTGATCTTGGTCTGGGACTCGAACTGCGGGTTCGGGATCCGGACCGTGATCACCGCCGCCAGGCCTTCGCGGTAGTCTTCACCGGCCGGCGTAAAATCCTTGTAAACCCCTTCCTTCTTCCCGTAGTTGTTCAGCGTCCGGGTCATGCCGGTCCGGAAGCCGCTGGCGTGCGTCCCCCCTTCCGGATTGTAGATCCCGTTCGCATAGCAGCGGACGGTCTCGGAGTACCCGTCGTTCCACTGCAGGGCGATATCGACGCCGATGTTCTCCACCTGAGTCGTGATCCGGATCACGTCCTGGAACAACGGCGTCTCGGTCCGGTTCAGCCAGCGGACAAACTCCCGGAGGCCGTCCTCGTAGTAGAAGGTGTCGGACTGGCCGGAACGCTCGTCCTTGATGAAGACCCGAATCCCGGGGTTCAGGAATGCGCAGTCCTGCAGCTTCTTGTGGATCGTGTCGTAAACGAACGCCGTCACCGGGAAGATCTGCGGGTCGGGCTTGAACGTGATCTTGGTCCCGGTCTGCTCCGTGGAGCCGAGCTTCGACAGCGGCGCGGTCATCTTTCCGCGCGAGAACTCCATCGTCCAGACGTGCCCTTCCCGACGGACTTCGACTTCCACCCACTCGCTGCAGGCGTTGACCGCCGTGATCCCGACGCCGTGAAGTCCCCCGGTCCCGGTGGCGTACGCCTCGCGGTCGAACTTGCCCCCGGCGTGGATCTCGGTGAAGACGACTTCCAGGGCCGAACGGTTCTTCCCCTCCATCGTCCCGACCGGAATCCCGCGGCCGTCGTCGACGATCGTGACCGAGCCGTCGGCGTTGACCGTCACCGAGAGCGTCTTGGCGAAGCCGTTGACGAACTCGTCGAGGACGTTGTCCGTGACTTCGAACAGGAGGTGATGCAGACCGACGAGATCGGTCCCGCCGATGTACATCGCCGGGCGGTGGCGAATCCCCTCGATCCCCTCCAGGTGGCGGATCGTGTTGGCCCCGTAATCCGCCGACTTTTTCTCACCCTTCTTGGCTTCCGACTTCGCCGGTTCCGGTTGGGATTGAGGGGTCTCAGGCGTATCGCTCACCACTTGCTCCGTCCGCTGATTTTTCGGCTCCGAGCCGCCTCAAAAAGAGGGCCTCCTGCCGATGCAGAATTGTAGCAGGAACGGCTGGCAAAGAGCATCGCCAGCCTGCCGTTGCGGTGAGGCATTTTCCAGCAAATCACGAAGATTTCGGGGGCGGTTCCCCGGCGGCGGACTCGGCCGGTTTTCCCTCGGCGGCGATCTGCCGGCGGACCCGGTCCCGGATCGCATCCGTGAGGCACTTGTCCCAGTGGGCGTACTGGATGTTGAGCTCGTCCTGGGCCTTGGCCCGCAGCGCCACGTCGAGAGCCTCTTTCGGATCAACCGGTCCCAGCGAACGGGCCAGATCGGCCAGGAGACCGGCGTGATAGGGATAACGGGCGACCGACTCCCGCAGCGCGTCGGCAGACTTCCGGGCGTCGGCCGGATCGTGGCTCCGGCCGTAGCGTTCCCACCACATGAGCCCCAGCATCCGCAGCAGGAACGGGTCGTGCGGATGGCGGCGGCGGGCCTCCTCGATCTGGCGGATCGCCTCGTCGAAGTGATGATCGTCGATCCCGTTCCGCCAGCGGACCTCGGAGAGAAACCCCTGCTGAATCCACGGTTCCGGATCGAAGGGATCAGCCTGGCCAGCGGCGACGAAGTCTTTCTGGGCGGCAGCGAGGTTCCGCTCGACCTGGAGATGCTCCTGCCCCAGCCGCATCGCCGCTCCCGCGCTGACGACGGGGACCATTCCGGTCCCGAGGCACGCCAGCACGGCCGCCAGCGAACCGCCGAGCAGGCCCCAGCGGACGGCGGGGGGCGGCTGAACGGTCGACGGCGCGGCCCCACCGGCAGGCCAGGCGAATGACGCCGCCAGAAGCAGCCACAACTGCGAGAACCCGGGGGACTCGAAGCCGCCTGCCCCCAGCAGATGGACCGTCAGCGAGCACCACGCGGCGGCGGTCACGCTCCGCGGAATCGTCGGCGAGGCGGTCCGCTCCAGGAGGATGCCGGCGATCCACCACGCCGGAATGACCCACGCCAAGGCGGTCACGGGATCGGATCCCGTCAGGAACAGGACGCCCGCAGCCACCAGAATTCCGACCTGCCCGATCGCCAGGGAGCTCCACCACGGAAACGAGGCGGCCTCCGGAGACGCCGCAATGCTGTCGCGGACACGAGGCAGCCGGGAAACACTCAAAGCAACGATCCCGACGACGGCCAGGAGCGCCAGGAGGCCGCCGTTGGCCCAGGCGTCGAGGAGAAAGTTGTGCGGGTCGAGGATCTCTTCACTCGACTGGGGGAGCTTGTACCGCAGGTAGTGCGACCGGAAGTCCCCCAGCCCCGGACCGAGCAGCGGCTTCGCCGCCAGGAGCTGCAGCGTCGGCTGCCAGTATTCCAGGCGGTAGCGCACCGACTTCGGAGCCTCGAACACGGTCTCGGAGTCGAGGCGTCCGGTCGCGAACCCCACGCCTGCGATCAGGACGAGCAACCCCAGCACGCCGCCGACGCCCCCCAGCCAGACCTTCCGAGGAAGCTGGAACGCTCCCGACAGGACCAGCCAGACGCCGATCCCTACCAGCCCCCCTGCCCAGGCGGTCCGGGCTTTCGTCAGGATCAGGCTGACCGCGATCAGCAGCAGCCCGATGCCCCACGGGATCAGCCGGCGCCGGGCGGCGCCGCTCCGCCACGTTTCGACGAAGCGTCCCCACGCGATCCAGCCTCCGACGAGCAGGAAGCCGCCGAAGGAGTTCGCCAGGGCGAACATTCCGAGCGGCTCCTGGCTGGCGCGGACCCGGTTCGAGAACAGCATCCGGCTCGACGGGTCCCCCTGGAGATAGCTCGCGGGGAGGGATCGCTGGAGGTCGCGAAATCGGGTTCGCTCCTCCGCGGTGAGGGCATCCGTCCGCTTCTCCAGCTGCTCGAAGTCATCGAGCATCGCTCGCAGTTCTGGATAAACGATCGCGTTCTGCCAGACTCCGAAGCCCGCCAGTACGATCGCCGCAACGGAGAGCGTCCCCAGCAGCCGAGTCAGAAAACCCTGACGGTCGACGAGCTGTGCCGCCATGCCCCAGATCACACCGGTTCCGACCCACTCCCACAGGAGATTGAGGGCGTATCGCTTCTGACCGCCAGTGACGAGGACCGCGAGTCCGGAGAGAACGTGAGCACCGACGAGCGCGAAGACCAGTAGATCAAGCCCGGTCCAGCGCCGCAGGCCGTCGGACTCGCGGAACCACCGCCAGGCGGCGAAGAGCGCCGTCAGCAGCGTCAACTGGACGATCGGGAGAGTCTCCCCCATCAGGGTCGACTCGACGGGGATCCACCACCGCGCGGCGACGAGTCCGCCCAGCGCCAGCCAGTCGACAAGGGCGTCGCCCCCTTCGGGACTGTCAGCCGGAGAGGGAGTGCCGGGAGAGGCGAGGGGGGACGCCACGAGAGACTCCGTCGTTTCGCCATCGGCCGCGCAGGGACTTTGCCCGGCGCGATTCTGTCTAGGCCTTCGCCCGCGCCGTCTGAAGTTCCGCCGCGCGGAGCGTGTTTTCAAGCAGGAGCGCCCGGGTCATCGGTCCAACGCCGCCGGGGACGGGCGTGATCGCCGAGGCGATTTCCTTCACGGCGTCGAAATCCACGTCGCCGACGAGGCGGTCGCCGACCCGGTTGATGCCGACGTCGATCACGACGACGCCCGGTTTGACCATGTCGGCCGTCACGAAGTTCGGTTTTCCGATGGCCGCCACGAGGATGTCCGCCTGGCGGGTGATCTCGGCGATGTTCTTCGTCCGGCTGTGGCAGATCGTGACGGTGGCGTCCGCGACGCCCCCCTTCTGGATCAGCAGCGACGCCATCGGCTTGCCGACAATGTCGCTCCGGCCGAGGACCACGGCGTGCGCCCCCTCGGTCTTCACGCCGGCGTCCTTGAGGAGCTCCTGGCAGCCTGCCGGGGTGCAGGGGAGGAATCGCGGCCGTCCCTGGACCATCAGGCCGACGTTCTCCGGATGAAAGCAGTCGACGTCTTTCACCGGGAGGACAGCGTCGAGAATCCGCAGTTCGTCGATCTGCTTCGGCAGCGGGAGCTGGACCAGAATGCCGTGGACAGTCGGGTCCGCGTTGAGTTTCTGGACGTGGTCCAGGAGTTCGGCGGTCGTCAGGGTGGTCGGGAAGCGGTGGAGCGTGCTGAGGATTCCCGCCTTGGTGCAGTCGAGCTGCTTGTTCTTCACATAGACCGCGCTGGCGGGATCCTCTCCGACCAGGACCGCCGCCAGATGCGGCTGGACGCCGGTCTCTTCGCGAAATCGGGCGACCCGGGCCGTCAGTTCCGACCGCAGGCGCGTCGCCAGCGACTTTCCGTCAATCATTCGCGCAGACATGTCCTGTTCGCTCCTCCCTCGGGCTCCTCATCTTGGCAGATTCGACCGGGGGATGGGAGCGGACGCGACCAGGGTGGTCCGGTTTCCCAACCGCGATCCCGGAAACCACTTGGGATGCCCCTCCTCCCGGCGCGACGGTCGGTCGTCGGGGTGGAAAGCCGAAGTGACTCCAGAGAAACCCGATTTGCTCTCTACCTGGGGCAGTGGTACGATTCGAGAGGCCATCACGTCCGTACAGAGCGACGGCCGTGGAGCAGGAACTGCGGTCATGGAAATTCGAAATCCCGCTGTCGATTTCGCGTTCACCGTCGGGAACGTGGGCGGGGTGACGGTCCGCATCAGCTACTTCTTCCCGCTGCTGATCGCGGTCTGCGTGCTGCGGCTGGGAGTTCCACTGGGGCTGACGGTCTCCGGAATCCTGTTCGTCAGCGTTCTGATCCACGAGTTCGCCCACATCTGGGGGGCGCGAGCGACCGGCGGGACCGGAGATGAGATCCTCCTGTGGCCGCTGGGCGGTCTGGCGATGGTCCGGACGGCCAATACCCTCAAGTCCAAGCTGATCACCACGCTGATGGGCCCGGCCTCGAACCTGGCCCTGTGCCTGGCCTGTGCCCCGGCGACTTCCCGGGCCGGCGCGTTTCCGCAGATCTTCAATCCGCTGGAGCTTCCCTCGGTCGCCCTGGCGCAGAACTGGGGGATGGCGGTCCAGATTCTCGCTTTCTCGCTGAACTGGACGCTGTTCCTGATCAACCTGCTCCCGATCCTCCCGTTCGACGGCGGGGCGGTGGCCCTGGCCTTCTGGGAGCAGCGGCGGCCGGTCCTTGAAGCCCGCAGCCGGGCGATCATTCTGAGCCTCTTCGGCGGCGTGGTGGTGGCGTTCGTCGGGCTGTGGCGGGATTCGACGAGCCTCGTGACGCTCTCGACCTTCATGCTGTTCCTGAACCTGAACGACTTTTACCAGACCCGGATCCGGCAGGTGGTCCAGAGCGACATGGACCAGGACGCCGGATTCATGGGCTACGACTTCTCGCAGGGGTACACGAGCCTTGAGAAGGGCTTTTCTGATACGGACGACGATCTGACGCCTCCCCCCGCCCCAGCCTCCTCGAACGCCAAGGACGAGAAGCGGCGACAGCGCGAGGCGGAAGAGCGGGCGGCCAACGAGAAGCGGCTCGATGAGCTCCTCGAGAAGGTCCACAACCACGGGATGAACTCGTTGTCGGAGGAGGAACGTCGCTTCCTCCAGCAGGCGAGCACCCGGTACCGCCGCTCCTGATCCCGTTCCGCCCGCACGTTGCGCGTACGCGAGGACCGTGTTGTCGCCGCCTTCTCCCGTTCTTGAGCTGACCCGCGAGGCGATCGACTACACACGTCTGACCGAGCAGGTCCGTTGCCACTCCGCGGGGGCGGTCGTCCTGTTCCTCGGGACGGTCCGGGAGATAACCGGCGACCGCCGGACCCTCGCTCTCGACTATGACGCTTATCCGGAGATGGCTCTCGGACAGATGGGTGTGCTGGCGGAGGAGGCGGCGGGCCGCTGGCCTCTGCAGCGGGTCGGGATCGTGCATCGCCTGGGTCATCTGGAGCTGGGGGATATCAGCATCGCGGTGGCCCTGAGCACGCCGCACCGCGCGGCGTCTTTCGAGGCGGGGGCGTGGCTGCTGGACCGTCTGAAAGCGACGGTGCCGATCTGGAAGAAGGAGAACTGGGACGACGGATCGACGGAGTGGGTCCATCCGACTCCGGCGGCACCGCGAGAAGCGGGCTGAACCTCGTCCCTGCCGGCACGACTCTGTTCCCTCAAACCCAACGTGCCACGGCAGCCTGGGGTCAAGGGGCCAAAGAAACAACACAGGCCCCCTTGCCGCCGGAGGCGCTTCCATGAGGAACCGTGGTGAGCGACGGATATCCGCTTTGTGGAGGCAGCTATGAGGACTCCCTCAACGCTCACCGCCCGCTTTGCAGTCCCTGCGGGTTGGTGAGGGGCATCCGGCACCGTGTCCGCGTTTGGACACTCACTCCTTCAGACATCTCTCGACGAGAGGGCCTCCGGCGGGCAAGAGGGCGTTGCCCCCTTGCATCCCCCACCAGGGGTACCCCCTGGACCCTGGTGAGTCGGCAACGCTGGGGGCGCATCGGACAACCGACGGCTTGAAGCCCACCACCGCCAAACAGATGCGTCCGCCTACTCTTCTCCGATATACTCACCCAAGACCGCCACAAATGGAGAGGACCCCATGCAAGACCCCCGTTCCGATGCCCGTTCCACCCCCGGATCCGTGGAGCGACTGCGGCACGAGTTCGACAAATGGCTCGAAACGGCGTGGTCTCAAGGCGAACGGGCGATGGACGCCATCGGAATCCGGAAGTCCGCGACCCCGGCCGTCGACGTCATTGAGACGCCGGACGCAATCGTCGTCCTGGTCGACATTCCGGGACTGGCGGCAGACCAGATCGAGCTGACGCTCACCGGCCACATGCTCACCCTGAACGGGAAGCATCCGGAACTGGAATCGGGACAGGTCCACCTCAACGAACGCCCGCACGGGCTGTTCAAGCGATCGATCCCCCTCCCCTCGACCGTCGACGCCGACACGATCATCGCGGACAGCAAGAACGGCGTCCTGCGGATCACCGTACAGAAGATCCCGACGCAGAAGGCCCGCCGGATCGAGATCACCGGGTAACTCTTCGCTCCGATTCGTGCCGTCGGATTCATTCGCGATCAGCGACCACGTCGCTCCGGCGGGTTGGCGCCCGGCACGTGGAGGCGCGTCCCGCCCGGTCCTGAGAATGACCATCCCATGCGGAAGTCCTTCCGAATCGCCATTGCGGTTCTCCTGACCGGACTCGCCGAAGGACTGCCGGTCCAGGCCGAGGGACCGGCCGGCGCGAAGGAGATTCCGCAACTGCTGCGCGACCTCGCCTCGGACGCCCGCCAGGTGCGGACCGAGGCCGAGCAGGCGCTGCTGAAACGGGGGACCGAACTCCTCGACGAGCTTCCTCCTCCCGACCTGATCCGAAGCCCGAGCGCCCGGGAAGCGGTCGAACGGATCCGCCGCGAGCTGGAAGAGAAGGCGGCACGGGAATCGATCGCCCCGAGCTCCATCCGCCTCAACGGTACAAAGACACTCGGCGCCTGGGCCGACGAGATCGCGCGGCAGTCGGGAAACCGACTCCACGTGCCTTCGAAGCAGGCAGGCGAATCGACCACGCTCGACCTCCCTGCCCTGCCTTTCTGGACGGCGCTGCACCGGGCCGGCTGGAAGCTGGACTACGAGCAGGCGGGCGGGCTTCCGGACCTGCTGCCAAACGCGTCGGCGGAGCCCGCTCCTGCGGACCGGCGGGGGCTGTTCCGGGTCGAGGGACGCGCGAGCCGCAAGGAGGAGGTCGTGCAGGTCCGGGTCGACTTTGTGGGCGAGCCGCGGATCCGCCCGCTCTACGCCACCTTTGCCGACGCAGACATTTCCCTCTCCCGCGAGAAGACCGAGAGCCGCCCCGTCTCGACCGACGCCCGCCGGGAGGTTCCGCTCTCCGGGCGCAGTCCTGGCTCGGTCACGATTCCGCTGATCTTTCCTGAGGGAGACGCGGCCCGGCTCACAGGACGGTTCGTCGTCAAGGCCGCGGCCCGCCCGCTGCCGATCGCTTTCGAGGGGCTGCACCGGAACGAGCGGATTGCCCGCCGTCGCGGCGGTGTCACCGTGACGCACCTGCGGACCCGCGCGGCCCCCGGCGGGGAGGTCGCAATCCGCATCAGCGTCGTCTACGACCACGGCGGGCCGGAGTTCGAATCGCACCGCCTGTGGCTTTATCACAACGAGGCGTGGCTGGAGACGCTCGACGGCGAGCGGCTGCCGGCAACGCCGCAGATCGAGTCGCTCGAGGAATCGAACGGGGCCCTCGCCTTTGAATACCGCTTCTCCGGGATGCCCCGCCCCCTCGATCAGCTCCGGTTCGTCTACGTGGTTCCGTCCCTGATCGTCGACGTGCCGGTGGAGTTTCGCATCGACGACCTGCCGATTCCGAACGCGGCCGCGAACTGAAGGCCGGCCGGTTGTGCGGGCTGCGGAAACCGGGGGCAAGAGGAAAAGTCGGCGGGCATTTCGATGACGATTGACGGCCCGGTCCGGTTGGCCGTAGTGTCTCCGTACACTTCTCTCTCGGGCTATTGGCATTTCGCATGTTGAAGAACCTCAAAATCTTTGAGACGGAGCAGGTTGGCGATGCGCTCGTGGTCGTCCCCACGGGGGATGGTTCCGCGTTTCGCTATCAGGACCTGCACCTCGAGACGAACGCGATCCGCTCGCATCTCCTCAAGGGGGGCTGCCGGCACGTGATCGTCGATCTCAACCGGATGGAGTATTTCGGGTCCGAGTTCATCGGGGCGCTCGTGAGCATGCTTCGCGAAGTGAAGACCCGCGGCGGCAAGGCGTGCTTCTGCAGCGCGACGCAGCAGATGCTGCAGGTCCTGCAGAACATGAGCCTGTTCAAGCTGTGGCCGCACCTGGAGACGCGGGAGGAGGCGCTGGCCCATGTGGGGAAGAAGTAGGGGGAGTCGTTAGTTCTCAGTTTTCCGTTCTCAGTTTTTGGTTCTGATGCGAGCGGTCGTTCAACGGGTGTCGTCGGCCAGCGTGGTGGTCGCGGGCGAGCTGGTCGGGCGGATCGAGCGCGGGTTCCTGGTGCTGCTCGGGGTGGCGGAGTCCGACACGGCCGAGGACGCGCGGACGCTGGCCCGCAAGGTGACCGGGCTGCGGATCTTTGAGGACGACGCGGGGAAGATGAACCTGGGGCTGGCCGACATCGGCGGGGCGATGCTGGTGGTGAGCCAGTTCACGCTGCTGGGGGACTGCCGGCAGGGGCGGCGGCCGAGCTTTGTGGCGGCGGCGCGGCCGGACCAGGCGGAGATGCTGTATCAGCTGTTTGTCAGCGAGGTCCGCGACCTGGGGACGACGGTGGCGACGGGGCGGTTCCAGCAGCACATGGAGGTGTCGCTGGTGAACGACGGGCCAGTGACCCTGTTGCTGGACAGCACGAAGCTGTTTTAAGAGTGCGGCGGTAGCGACGTCGGGTTGGCCCTGGAAGTTCCGTCGGCCGGACGCGGTGTTCGAACAATCTCCAGACGTCGACGCCATATTGGTTCTGCGCGATCCGGCCAGCCGCTATCATGCCTCCGCACGCGATCTCCCCACGGACGAGGCCATGGCTCCCCAAGCGTTCTTCGACTACAAAAAATTCAACTACGACAAGCCGCTCTTCACGCAGGATGACCTGCGGAAGACGAACGCCCAGCGGCACGAGATGGAACAGCTCTCGGGAGTCGTCCACGTCGACCACGACGTCCACGGGATCATCGGCTTCAAAGACATCACCGAAGATGAGTTCTGGGTGAAAGGGCACATGCCCGGCTTCCCGCTGATGCCCGGCGTGCTGCTGTGCGAAGCGGCGGCCCAGCTCGCTGCGTTTTACGGCAAGAAGTTCAACATCCTCGAAGCGGGAGACTACATGGGCTTCGGCGGAATGGACGAAGTCCGCTTCCGCGCCCCGGTCTTCCCCCCCTGCCGCCTGATCCTCTGCGCCAAGGCGACGCGGATCAAGCCGCGTCTCCGGGCCGAGTTCGAGTTCCAGGGCTTTGTCGACGACAAGCTCGTCTTCAACGGCAAGATGATCGGCGTTCCGATCAGCCGCGACCGGGCGTCCGAATCCTCCGCCGACTGAGCCCCGGGGATTGATCTCCAGGGACGGGCTCGACGGATCTCGCTCGCGTCAGCAACAGGGTTTTCCGCGATGACTCAGACTGTTTCCGCGCCCCGGCCGATCGAATGGATCGGCGGGACCGACGGTTTTCTGCGGCTGATCGACCAGACGCAACTCCCGACGGAACTGGTCTATCTCGACTGCCGGACCGTCGAGCAGGTCTGGGAAGCGATCAAGATGCTGCGGGTCCGCGGCGCGCCGGCGATCGGCGTCTCGGCCGCGTACGGCGTCATCGTCGGTCTGCAGAGTGCCACCTCAAATCTCGACGCGTTCTCGAAGCGGCTCGCCGAAGTCACCGGCTATCTGGCCGAAAGCCGACCGACCGCCGTCAACCTGTTCTGGGCGCTCGACCGGATGAAGCGCGTCGCCGAAGGGCTTTCCGGAACGCCCGGAGAACGCCTGGAGCGGCTCCTCACCGAGGCGAAGGAAATCGAGCGGGAAGACCGCGAGATGTGCGCCGCGATCGGGCGGCACGGGGCGGCCCTGCTCCAGAGCGGCATGGGGGTCCTGACCCACTGCAACGCCGGGGGACTGGCAACGGCCGGGGACGGGACCGCGCTGGCGGTGTTCTTCTCCGCGGCGGCTGACGGAAAGTCGCTCCACGTCTACGCCGACGAAACCCGCCCGCTTCTCCAGGGGGCCCGCCTGACCGCGTGGGAGCTGATGCAGCGGGGCGTCGACGTGACGCTGATCTGCGACAACATGGCCGGCTGGGTCATGAAAGAAGGGCGGATTCAGGCGGTCGTGGTCGGGGCCGACCGGATCGCCTCCAACGGGGACGCCGCCAACAAGATCGGGACCTACTCCGTCGCGCAGCTCGCCAAGGCCCACGGCATCCCGTTCTACGTCGCCGCTCCGTCGAGCACGTTCGACCTGACGCTCGAGACCGGGGCGGGCATCCCGATCGAGCAGAGAAAATCGGACGAGATCACGCACGGATTCGGCCGCCAGACTGCCCCAACTGGTGTTCAGGTGTATAATCCGGCGTTCGACGTGACGCCGGCCGACCTGATCGCCGGCATCATCACGGAGCGAGGAGTGATCTCGCCCGTGACCCGGGAGAATGTCGTGAGAATGGTCGAGGTCTGACGGGGAGGTCCGGAGGGGCTTTCACCGGCGGAGCAGGACGTTCCGGTTCGCCCCTTTCGATCCGCCCCCTCGCCGATCATCGCCACTCCATGTCCGACATCGTCATCCGCGGCGCCCGCGAGCATAACCTTCGCAACGTCGATCTCACGCTGCCCCGCAACAAGCTGATCGTCATGTCCGGGGTGTCGGGCTCCGGCAAGAGCTCGCTCGCTTTCGACACCGTCTACGCGGAAGGTCAGCGGCGGTACGTCGAGTCGCTCTCGACCTACGCCCGGCAATTTCTGGGGCAGCTTCCCAAACCCGAGGTCGACGCCATCAGCGGCCTCGCGCCGTCGATCTCGATCCAGCAGAAGACCGCCTCCCGCAACCCGCGGAGCACCGTCGGGACGATCACCGAGATCTACGACTACCTGCGGGTCCTCTTCGCCCGCGTCGGCCAGGGGCACTGCGTCCAGTGCCAGAAGCCGATCACGGCCCAGACGACCGACCAGATTCTGGAGCGGATCCTCACGCTCCCCGAGGGGACGCGGTTCCAGATCCTCGCCCCGCTGATCCAGAACCAGAAGGGGGAGTTCCGCGACCTGTTCGCCGACCTCCTGAAGCAGGGATTCCTGCGGGCCCGGGTCGACGGCGAGGTCGTTTCGCTCTCGGACGACCTCCAGCTCAAGAAGCACTTCAAGCATACGATCGAAGTCGTCGTCGACCGCCTTGTCGCCGGGAAACAGAACCGGACGCGGCTGGCCGAAGCGATCGAAACGGCGGTCCGGCTCTCCGGCGGGACGCTGCTGGTCGACGTCGCGGAGGAGAGGCCCCAGGAGAAGCAAAAGGAGTCCCCACCCGAGTCGGACGAAGAGGGTTCTCCGCCCCCGGCGACGAACTCCCGGCTCTACTCCGCCAAGTACGCCTGCCCCGACTGCGGCATCGGCTACGAAGCGCCGTCCCCACAGCTCTTCAGCTTTAACAGCCCGCTCGGGATGTGCCCCGAGTGCCAGGGGCTGGGGCAGCGTCACGAGTTTCTCCTCGACAAGATTGTCGCCGCGGCGGAGAAGTCGATCCATCAGGGAGCGCTGCATCTGCTGGGGACGTTCAAGGGGATGGGCCGCTGGCGGCGGCACATCTACGACGGCGTCGCCCGGGCGATCGAGCAGGACTGTGAGCTCGACGAAGGCTCGTTCCTCAAGACACCGTGGCAGGATCTCGACGAGACGGCGAAGGAAATGTTTCTGCAGGGGATGGGAGACCGCCACATCACCTACGCATGGCGGCACAGCGGCGGCCTGTGGAAGCACGGCGGCAAGTGGGCCGGCTTCCTCCCGGAACTTCTCGACGAGTACCGCAAAGCCAAGAACCCGATGCGGCGGAAGCAGCTCGAGAAGTTCATGGAGGTCACGGTCTGCTCGGCCTGCGATGGCGAGCGGCTGAACCGCCAGGCGCGGAATGTGACGGTGACGGGACTAGGGACTAGAGACGAGGGTCTAGGGAGAGAGGCGACAGAAGAGACTTCGTCAAAACGCGGTGGCCGGAAGCGCAACTCGAAGAAGGGAGCCGAAGCAGCCCTTGCCGCTTCCCCCACGACCTTCCGCCTTCCGCCTTCCGCCTTAAGCCTCTCCAAGGTCTGCTCGCTCAGCGTCGAAGAAGCCCTCCACTTCTTCCAGGAACTCCAGCTCGACGCCACACAGCAGCTCATCGCCTCCGAGGCGCTCAAGGAGATCCGCGGGCGGCTCGGGTTCCTGCTCCGCTGCGGTCTGAACTACCTGACGCTCGACCGCTCGGCCCCGACTCTCTCCGGGGGCGAGTCGCAGCGGATCCGGCTCGCCGGGCAGATCGGGTGCGGCCTCGTCGGCGTCCTCTACATCCTGGATGAGCCGTCGATCGGCCTGCACCCGCGTGACAACACGATGCTCCTGCGGAGCCTCGAAGACCTCCGCGACCAGGGGAACACCGTCATCGTCGTCGAACATGACGAAGAGACGATGCTCGCCGCCGACCACATCGTCGATTTCGGCCCCGGCCCCGGCGTGCGGGGGGGCGAGGTGATCGCCACGGGGACCGTCGAGGACATCAAGAAGTCGCCGCGGAGCCAGACCGGGGCGTTCCTCTCCGGACGGCGGTCGATCAAGGTTCCGGAGCAGCGGCGGCCGATCGGCAAGCCGAAGATCCGGATCACCGGCGCCGCTCACAACAACCTCAAGAACGTCGACGTCGATATTCCGCTCGGGGCGTTCGTCTGCGTCACCGGCGTCAGCGGCTCGGGGAAGAGTTCGCTGTGCAACGACATCCTGTGGGAGATCCTGAACCGGGACCTCAACAAGGGGATCGGGCATCCCGGGAAGTTCAAGGCCATCTCAGGCCTCGACCATCTCGACAAGGCGATCGATATCGACCAGTCCCCGATCGGCCGGACGCCGCGGTCGAATCCCGCGACCTACACGAAACTGGCCGACGAGATTCGCGACCTCTACGCCCAGCTGCCTCAGGCCAAGCTCCGCGGCTACACCTCCGGGCGGTTCAGCTTCAACGTGGCGGACGGCCGCTGCGAGGCCTGCGAGGGACACGGGGCGACGAAGCTGGAGATGGACTTTCTCGCCGACATCTGGGTGAAGTGCCCCGTCTGCGAGGGGAAGCGGTTCAACCACGAGACGCTCGAAGTCCGCTACAAGGAGAAGAGCATCGCCGATGTCCTCGACATGGACATTCAGGAGGCGCTCGAGCTGTTCAAGAACCATCCCAAGATCCACGGGATGCTGAAGACCCTCCACGACGTCGGTCTCGACTACCTCAAGCTCGGCCAGCCCTCGCCGACGCTTTCCGGCGGCGAAGCCCAGCGGATCAAGCTGGCCCGGGAGCTCGGCAAGCGATCGACCGGGCGGACGCTCTATCTCCTCGACGAGCCGACGACCGGCCTGCACTTCGCCGACGTCGAGATGCTGCTGCAGGTGCTGCACAGCCTCGTCGACGCCGGCAACACGGTCCTCGTGATCGAGCACAGCCTCGACGTCATCAAGACCGCCGACTGGGTGATCGATATCGGGCCCGAAGGGGGAAGCGGCGGCGGGCGGGTCCTCGTGACCGGAACGCCGGAAGAGGTCGCGGCCTGCGAGTCTTCGCACACGGGACGAGCGCTCCGCACCGTCCTGGAGCCGCGCGTCGAAACGACGTCCCCGCGGAAGGGGGCCAAAGAACGCGCTGCGGCCGCTGCCGCGGCGCTCGCGGCTCAGACACTCAACTCCGCCATCACGATCCGGGGCGCGGCGCAGCACAACCTGCAGTCGGTCGACGTCACGGTCCCCCGCGACCAACTCAGCGTCTTCTGCGGTCCCAGCGGCAGCGGTAAGACGTCGCTGGCGATGGACACGCTCTACGCGGAGGGGCAGCGGCGGTACGTCGAGTCGCTTTCGTCGTACGCGCGGCAGTTCCTCGGCCAGATGCCGAAGCCCAAGGTCGAACACATCAGCGGACTATCGCCCGCGATCGCGATCGAGCAGAAGACGGTCGGCAACACTCCCCGGTCGACCGTCGGCACCGTCACCGAGATCTACGACTACCTGCGGGTCCTCTTTGCCCGGCTGGGACAACCCTACTGCCCCGACTGCCAGGTCCCTGTCAGCAAGCAGACGACGGATGAGATCGTGAACCGGATTCTGGCGCTGCCGGAAGGGGAACGGCTCTACATTGCCGCGCCGATCGAGGTTGCCGTGGGGCAGAGCTACACGAAGCTCTGGGACCGGCTGGGGACGCAGGGGTATCTCCGCGTGCGGATCAACGGGACGACCTATGCGATTGAAGACGTGCCGAAGATTGACCACAAGCGGGATCACCTCGTCGAGGTGATCGTGGACCGGGTCAAGATCGACGCGGAGGGCCGGGGGCGGATCGCGGACTCGACGGAGTCGGCGCTCGACCTTGGTAAGGGGGTCGTTCACATCGTTCATGTTCAGAAGGATGTTCCGGAGGAGAAGTGGCCGGTCGACCGTCTCAGCCTGCACTATTCGTGTCCGAAGTGTTCGGGCCGGATGTAGCATTGTTTGAAGACGGATCGGAGAGGTATCTCACCGACACCAGCAAGCGAACGGACTGTCCATCGCATGAGCCAACCGGGGTCCAGGGGGTACCCCTGGTGGGGGATGCAAGGGGGCAACGCCCCCTTTGCCCGCCGGAGGCTTGGCCGTCGAGAGATGTCTGAAGGAATGCGTGTCCAATCGCGGACAACGCGTCGTATGCCCCCTCACAAACCCGCGGGGATCCCAAGGCGAGCAGTGAGTCCTCAACGCCGGTTCCCCAAAGGGGACGTCCGTTGTTTACCACGGTTCCTCATGAAAGTGCCTCCGGCGGCAAGATCGTGTTCCGACGCCCGCGCTTCCGGCTGGTGTTTGTTTCCGAGCCGAGCACCAACTGCAGCTATCGAATCCAGCCACCGCCCAGGACGCGGTCGCCGTCATAGAGAACGACCGCCTGGCCGGGCGCGACACCGAACTGCGGCTCGTCGAACGTGACGCGGAGCTGGTCCTCGCCGATCCGCTCCGCCACGCACGCCGCCGGAGTGTGCTGGTAGCGGATCTGAGCCGTGGCGCGGATCTCTTCCGGAGGCGAGGGGATCAGCCAGTTGAGCTGGTCTGCTTCCAGCGTCCGGCGGCCGAGTTCCTCCCGCGTGCCGATCACAACCCGGCGGGTCTCGGGCTCGATCCGGACGACGAACCGCGGCTCGCCGAACGCGACTCCCAGCCCCTTCCGCTGGCCAATCGTAAAATTCTGATAGCCGTCGTGCCGTCCCAGGACGGCGCCGCTCGTGTCGACGAGTTCCCCCGCCGTCTCCTGCGGTCCGCGGAACCGCTCGATGAAGGCGGAATAGTCGTTGTCCGGGATAAAGCAGATCTCCTGGCTGTCTGGCTTCTGGGCGACCTGCATCCCCGCCCGGGCCGCCAGCTCGCGGATGTACGGCTTCTCGAAGTCTCCGACCGGAAAGAGAATCCGGTCCGTCAACTCCGGGTCGATCCCGAACAGGACGTACGACTGGTCCTTCGCGGGATCGCGGCCGCGGAACAGCCCCGGACGGGACTCGCCCGGAACGGAGGTCAGCCGGGCGTAATGTCCGCTGGCGATGCAGTCGGCGTCGACCTGCTGCGCAAAGTCCCACAGCTTGCCGAACTTGAGCCAGATGTTGCACTTCACGCACGGGTTCGGCGTGCGGCCGGCGAGGTACTCGTCGGCAAAGTAGTCCTGGATCCGTCCGAAGCCCTCTTGGAAGTTGAGGGCGTAGAACGGGATGTCGAGCAGATCGGCGACGCGGCGGGCGTCGGATGCGTCGGATGCGCTACAGCACCCTTGCTTGTGGGCCTTGGCGGCGATGATCGGGAGCGGATTGTCGTCGAGCCGGCAGGCCTCGGCGGCGGCGGTCATGCCGGAGCGCATGAAGAGCCCGATCACCTCGTGCCCCTGCTCCTTGAGCAGCAGCGCCGAGGCGGAACTGTCGACTCCTCCGCTCATGGCCAAAACGACGCGCACGACCTGACTACCTCGTCAATGACTTCCGGGAGTGAAACACCAAGTCACCAAGGATGCACACAGGTCACAAAGAAAGGAACTCGGACCCGTTCCGAACCGAGTTGTGCATCGCCCTTGGTGTTCTTGGTGCCGGCTTGGTGCCTTGGTGTTGAACCGTTCGTCCGGATGGACCACGGCCTAGTCGATAATCTTGCTGATCTGATACTCGACGATCCCGGTCGCTCCCGCCTGCTTGAGGTTGGGGATGATCGTCCGGACGACCGACTCGTCGAGAATTGTATTCACGGCGACCCAGTCCGGGTTGGAGAGCGACGAGACCGTCGGGCCCTGGAGGGAGGGAAGCTGCTTGAGAACGGCGTCGAGATCGGAGCGACGGACGTTCAGCATCAGGGCGACCTTCCCCTCGGCGGCGAGGCACGACTGAAGCATCATGGAGATATTCTCCAGCTTCCGACGCTTCCACGCGTCGTCCCACGACTTGCGGTTGGCGATCAGCCGGGTCGTGCTCTGGATCACCTCGGCCACGATCCGCAGGTTGTTGGCCCGCAGGGAGGAGCCGGTCTCGGTCACTTCGACGATCGCGTCCGCCAGCCGCGGCGGCTTGACCTCGGTCGCCCCCCAGGAGAACTCGACTTCCGCGGTCACGCCGTGCTCGGCGAGGTACTGCTTCGTCAGGCCGACCGCTTCCGTCGCGATCCGCTTCCCCTGGAGATCCTTCACGGTCTGGACGGGGGAGTTCTCGGGAACGCACAGGACCCAGCGGACCGGGCGGCGGCTCACCTTGGAAAAGACCAGCTCGCAGACTTCGTGGACGTCGGCGTTGGTTTCCTTGACCCAGTCGTAGCCGGTGATGCCGGCGTCGAGAATGCCGTTTTCGACGTACCGGGCCATCTCCTGGGCCCGGATCAGGAGGCACTCGATCTCCTTGTCGTCGATCTGCGGGTAGTAGGAGCGGGAGGCGAAGGTGATGCGGTAACCCGCCTTCTTGAACAGTTCGGCGGTCGCCTCCTGCAGGCTGCCTGCCGGAATCCCAAGGCGGAGAATACTTTCGGACATTATCGGTCTTCTGTTCTGATCGGGGGCGGCGAGGCGGCCCCGGGGGCGCTGCGGCCGGCGCAGGCGGACGCCTGAACTCCAACGACGCTTCAAGGGCGGATTCTGTCGGAACGGGCGGGGTCCCTCAACCCAGCGTGCCGCCCGGTTCGCCCCAGCCGGACGGCGACCGCGTGCACCGTTGGGCTTTTCGGAGCCGCAAAAAAAGAGAGGCGGCCGATGACCGAAGTCACCGACCGCCTCCGAGGAGGGTCTTCGATGGGGAAATCCCGCGGGAAACCCCTTTCCGATTCACCAACCGCGATTACTCGGCGTTCTGCAGGATCGTGAAGAAGGCGGACTTGCCCCGCTTCACGTGCAGCCGGACACCCTTATCGAGCGAACCGGAGTCGAGGGCCTTCTGGAAGTCCTCGACCGAGGAGACCGACTGTCCCTGCACCTTCAGGACCACGTCCCCCTGCCGCAGACCGGCCGCGGCGGCCGGGCCATCGCCCCGCACGTTGCGGACGACGACGCCGTGGGCATCTCCTTCGAGGCCGAGCTGCTCGGCGATCTCGTTGTCGAGAGCCACGACCGACAGGCCGAGCTTCCCGTTCTGGGTCGCTTCCGCCGGGACGGGCTTGGCCATCTTGGCGAGGGCCGGGGTGTAGTCGGACGGCATCTGCTCGACCTTCACGACCATCGGCTTCTTGTCACCGTCGCGGAGGACGGTCGCCTGGTATCCCTTGCCCGGCTCGCACTGCTCGACGACCCCCTGGAGCTCGGTCTGGTTCGCGATCTTGCGACCGGCGAATTCCAGGATCACGTCGCCCGACTGCAGGCCGGACTTTTCCCCAGGCGACTTCGGCATGACTTCGCCGATCAGGGCCCCTTCGTTGGGACCGACGCCGAAGCTCTGGCGGAGGTTCGGAGTCATCGGCTGCAGGGCGACACCGAGGTAGGCCCGGCGGACCGAGCCGTCCTTGATGAGTTGCTCGGCGACCCAGCGGGCCATGTTCCCCGGGATGGCGAAGCCGACGCCGTCGTATCCGCCGCTGCGGGTCGAGATGGCGGTGTTGATGCCGATCACTTCCCCGTTGAGGTTCACGAGCGGGCCGCCGCTGTTGCCCGGGTTGATGGCCGCGTCGGTCTGGATGAAGTCTTCCCGCTCGTTGATCGAAGGAGCCCGGCCGCGGGCACTGATGATCCCGGCCGTGACCGTCGTTCCGATGTCGAACGGGTTCCCGACCGCGAGGCACCAGTCACCGACGAGGGCCGTATCGCTGTCTCCCATCTTGAGGGCGGGGAGCGGACTCCCCGTCGGGGCGAGGCGGACGATAGCGACGTCGGAGCGCGGGTCGTTGATCCACGATTCCGCCTTGATGACGCGGCCGTCCTGGAGGTGGACCGTGACCGAGTCCGCGCCGTCCACGACGTGGCTGTTGGTCATCACGATGCCGTCGGCGTCGATGATGAATCCCGAGCCGGCGCCGCGCTGGGCGGGCATGCGGCGTTGCGGTCCCCCCTGGCGGAACATCTCCCGCATCTGCGGGTTGCCGCCGAAGAACTGCTCGAGCATTTCTTCGTTCCCTTCGAACTGGACTCCTTCGCGGGCCGGCATGACGCGGGCCTTGGTGGAGGTTTCGATGGAGACGACCGCCGGGAGGACTTTGTCGGAGACCTCACGGAAGTTCATGTTCATGTTCTGCGCGGTCTGCGGGCTGCGCGAGACCGGGGGGAGGACTTCCCCCTTGAAGGCGACTTCGGGGGAGGTGGGGGGGCCCTTCGCTTCCGACAAAGCGATGGCGCCGGCTCCCAGACAGATTCCCAGCGAGAGGCCGGAGACCCAGCCGAGGTTATGTTTCACCATGATGGATTGCTCCTGGAATGCTTGCGTTTTTCCTGACGTATCGCCGCCGCGGTGGGCACGTTGCCGGGCTGCAGCAGCGGTGTATTCAATTTGAGTGTTGCCGGTGAAACGTCGAATCCCAGGGGGATTTTTGAATTCTTTGCATACGAAGAATTGGGCCCCTTCCGACACTCGTCCGGACACCGTCCTTGCCGGCGCAGCGTCCGTAGCTCAAACGCAATGTGCCACGGCAGCCCGGGGGTCAAGGGGGCCACGCCCCCTTGCCGCCGGAGGCACTCCTGTGAGGAACCGTGGTAAGCAACGGATGTCCCCTTTGTGGTACCAGCTATGAGGATTCCCTCACACCTCACCGCTCGCTTTGTAGTCCCCGCGGGTTGGTAAAGGGGGCATACGACACGGTGTCCGCGCTTGGTCCCTCGCTCCTTCAGAGAGATCGAGACGAGACGGCCTCCGGCGGGCAAAGGGGCGTTGCCCCTCTGCACTCCCCACCAGGGTGCCCCTGGACCCGGTGGGGCTGTGCACTCGATCATCCGCCTGACGACGTCAGAGCGTCTGCGGCAAATGCCGGACGTGGAGGTCGGAATTCAGCACTTCGACCTCCGGACCATTCTCAGTCCAGCGAATGATGTTGACGCAGCAGTTCGTCTGATGAAGCGTCCGCGCGCGGGCGATCGGCAGTTGCAGAATCGAAGCCAGGATCGACTTGTTCACGACGTTATGAGCCACAATCCCGATCGTGTGCCCGACATACTTCCACGCCAGATCTTCCAAGACCGGCAGCGTCCGCTTCTGCACGTCGACGTAGCTCTCGCCGCCGTAGTACGGCACCGTTCCGGGGTTCGCGAGGAACTCGGCAGACTCCCGCGGATACTGCTCCTTGATCTGGTTCCACGAGAGCCGCTCCCACTGACCGACGTTGACCTCCTCAAAGGCCTTCATGGTCTCAAGAGTCAGCGGCCGCGGCCCGATCGCGGCCTGAGCGGTCTGCTGGGCCCGCAGCATCGGACTCGCAAAGAACGCTTTGAACGGAACGCTTTCGAGCAGCGTCGCCAGCGCCGCCGCCTGCCGCCGGCCGTTCTCGCTCAGCGGACCGTTGACCGAGTTCCCCTGGAGGATGAACGGACGGCAGGCGTTCTCCGCGGTCTCGCCGTGGCGCATCAGGTAGATGATCGTGTCAGGCATTCCGGGGACCGCCTTCTCGCAGGGGAGTCGGGAGCACGAGCGACCAGTTCCGGCCCGAGGCGCTGGTCCGTTCGAACAGGGCGAAGCCAACAAAAAACCGGCTCGGGGAACGAGCCGGTTTTCGCTTCAGGTCACGCGGGAAGGCTCAGGCTTCGTCAAGGATCTCGACGGCGCCGAACTTCTTCCCTTCGAGCATTTCGAGGCTCGCTCCGCCGCCGGTGCTGACGTGCGACACCTTGTCGGCCAGGCCGAACTGCTCGATCGCCGCGGCGCTGTCACCACCGCCAATGATGCTCACGCAGTCGGAGTCGGCGAGGGCCTGAGCGACGGCCTTTGTTCCCACGTCGAACGGCGGCATCTCGAAGACCCCCATCGGGCCGTTCCAGATCACCGTCTTGGCCTTCTTGACGATATCCGCATACAGAGCGGCCGTCTTGGGACCGATGTCGAAGCCTTCGTAGTCGTCCGGGATCTTGCCGGCATCGACGACCTGCTTGTTGCAGGTCCCCTTGAAGTCGTCGCCGCAGTGGGTGTCGACCGGCAGCACGATCTTATCGCCAGCCTTGGCCAGCAGGTCCTTCGCCAGTTCCACCCGATCGGCCTCGAGGAAGCTCTTGCCGATCTGGCCCCCCTGGGCCTTCGAAAAGGTGTAGGCCATCGCCCCGCCGATCAGGATCTTGTCGCAGATGCCGATCAGGTTGTTGATGACGTTGATCTTATCGGAGACTTTCTTGCCGCCGATGATCGCCACGAACGGCCGCTCGGGCTTGGCAATCGCGTCGCTGAGGTACTTGATCTCCTTCTCGACGAGAAAGCCGGAGACCTTGGGCTTCGAGCCCATCGCCTGCGGGGCGTAGTACATCGAGACGTCGTTGCGGTGGCAGGTGCCGAAGGCGTCGTTGCAGTAGACGTCGCCGAAGGCCGCGAGGGCTTCCGCGAACTTGGTGTCCCCCTTCTGCTCACCCTTCTGGAACCGGACGTTCTCAAGGACCAGGACGTCCCCATCCTTGAGGGCGGCGACCTTGGCCTTGGCGTCGTCCCCGACGGTGTCGCTGGCGAAGGCGACCGGCTTGCCGAGGAGTTCGCTGAGGCGGGCGGCGGCCGGCTTGAGGGTGAACTTCTCATCCCCCGCTTCCCCCTTGGGGCGGCCGAGGTGGCTCATGAGGATCAGCTTGCCGCCGCGGTCGACGACCGACTTGATCGAGGGGAGGGCCATGCGGATCCGGCGGTCGTCGGTGATCTGCCCCTTGTCGTCCTGGGGAACGTTGAAGTCCACCCGCATCAGCACCCGCTGCCCCTTCACATCGACTTGCGCAATCGTCCGCTTGGCCATGGAACCGTTTCCGAAAAGTGGTCTGCAAAATCGAACCGGACCGGGCGACGCATCGCCGTCCGCTGATGTTCACGCCGGGCCATCCCGCCGCGAGACGGGGCGAATGCTAGAAAAGCCCCAGCGGTGTTCCAAGGGACGCGAGCGGGCCGGCAAGCCGCTGCGGCTTGACGGGGGAATTCGGTTAAACACCAAGGCACGAAGGAGGCACCAAGAACACAAAGGGGCTCTGCCTGTGCCATGCCGACCGTTCCTGCGCCGGCTTCGTTCCTTCTTGGTGTTCTTGGTGCGATCTTTGTGCCTTTGTGTTTAATCCCCTTTTCTCTCCACCTTGGCAGCGAGGGCAGTCCTGAGCTCCTGAACCCGTTCCAGGACCACTCCTTCGGGAGGGTGTTCCAGGACCCAGTCGGCCGCCGCGAGCCCGTCGGCGTAGCGGCCGAGGTTGTAGCACAGGATCGCTTTCATGATCTGGTCCTGACCGCTCTCGGGGCGGAACGCCAGGATCGCTTCCACGTATCGCAGAGTTGCCTCGGCGTCCCCCTTGCGGTTCGCCACGCCGATCAGGTTGCGGCACATCCGCTCGATGATCTGTCGCGGCGTCTGCGGGGCGAGGTATTCGTCGTCCCAGTCGTCGGTCCGCCCGCCGGTCACGCGGACCTGGGCCTCCTTGATCGAGAGCGGCGCTCCGCGGTCGAAGACGTCGATGAGCTGCGGCTCCCCTTCCGACGGGACGTACCGCGTGACGTAGTGCCCGGGCAGCCCGACCCCTTCGACCTTCAGCCCGACCCGCTCGGCGACGCTCATATAGACGACCGACAGTGTGATCGGCAGTCCTTCGCGGTCGTCGAGCACTTCGTTGAGATAGCTGTTCGAGGCGGAGTCGTAGTTGACCCGGCTACCATGAAAACTCTGCTCCTCGAAGAGGAACTTGTGGAGCACCGCGAGCTTGTCCGCCGGCGATGACGCCGCTTCGATCCGCGGCTTCAGCTCCGCCGAGAGGTCGTCGACGAGGCGGACGTAGTAGTCGACATCGAGCTCCGGGTTGTCGAGGGCCGAGATGAGGAGCGCCGCCCGGAGGAGGTGCGTCGTGCCATGCTCGGAGTCGAGCGCGGCCGCGAGGTCCTTCCGGACACGTGACGCGTGAACCGCCCGGGCGAGTTGCCGGACCCGCTCCGCCTGCCGCTGAAGCCGCTGAGCCTCTTGTTCCAGGAGTCGCCGCGAGTCGCCCGTCAGGGCCCCGGCCGCTTCGACCTGCGCGCCCGTCGGCGGCTGGTCGGCGTGGATCGATCGGGTGATCTCCTCGAGCCTGGCGAGGACATCCGGGGAGGGCCGCTCGTCGACGATCTTCTCCGCCAGCGAAAAATTCTTGAAGCGGGCGGTCGTGTGGCGGAACTTGGCGAGCCCCGCCTTCCCATCGCTCCATTTGAACGGGGAGGGGTGCGCGTCCGTGACCGGCGTGTCCCCCTTGAATTCGAACACCTGCTCGCCGTTGCAGAAACAGACGATCCGGTCCGCTTCGACCCGCACCTTGAGGTTGTTCCAGTCGTTCGGGCGGTACGCGGCGACCGGTTCGTCCCAGATCACGTTCCAGTCGTAGACAACCGGGCCGTCGAAGCGGGAGAACCGGAGCTTGCCGCTGCTGGGATAGAAGCCGTAGTGCCGCTGCCCGTCGTAAAGGAAAACAAGCCCCGCGGCCCCGTCCTCTTCGTCCATGCTCACTGTCACTGCGACCTCGTACGGGACCGCCGGGGGAGCGCCCTTGGAGACGCACAGCGATCGGCCGCCGAAGCCCGAGGGCATTCCCGAGGCCTTGATCGTCCCCGCTCGCTGCGACCAGTTGACGTCAGCCGGGGCGTCCCACTGCTGCGGACTCAGCCGGCCGATCGTCAGCCAGCGGGACATTGGAATCGGACTCGGCTTCTCCAGGAGCGGTTTGAGGGCATTGACCGGGACCGCGTAGCCAAGGTTCTCGGTCACCAGGGACTTGAGCGTCAGCAGTCCGTGGACGCGTCCTTCGAGGTCGAGCAGCGGACCACCGCTGTTTCCCCGCTCGATCGGGATCGCGAGCTGGATCATCGTGCGGCCGTCGACTTCTTTCCGCAGTCCCGAGACGACGCCGGTCACGACGCTGTGCTCCAGGCCTTCGGGGTTGCCGATCGCGACGACCGGCTGGCCCTGCACGAGCGTTTCCGAGTCTCCGAGTTCGAGGGCCGGGAGTCCCTCGGCCTTGATCTTGAGGACGGCCAGATCGAGGTCACGTTCGTGGGCTTGGATGCTTTCGACGGGGTAGCTCTTGCCGTCGACCGTGCGGACCGTGATGGGCCTTGCCTCGCCGATGACGTGGCTGTTGGTCGCGATCAGTCCGTCCTGGCGGACGACGAAGCCGGTGCCGACCCCTTCGGTGGAGCCTTCCCGTCCGGCGAAGGAGACGACGACAACGGACTTCCGCACTTTCTGGACGAGTTCGGCGACGTTGATGAGGGCGGGGGCTTCGAGCTTGGCGGTCGCTTCCTGGGCCTGGAGCGCGGGTGCGGCCGAAGTGATCAGAACGGCAGTGAAAAGAGCTGGCCACCGCGGTGACATAACGTGACTCCGGGATCGCGGATGCGGGACGCCCGCACCATTAGAGCTAAAACCGCGCGCTCATCCCACCGGGTCCAGGGGTCACCCTGGTGGGGGGATGCAAGGGGGGCGACGCCCCTCTTGCCCGCCGGAGGCCTGGCCGTCGAGCGATGTCTGAAGGAGAGCGTGTCCAAACGCGGACACCGTGCCGGATTCCCGCTCACCAACCCGCGTGGGCTGCAAAACAAGCGGTGTGATGTGAAGGAGTCCTCAACGCGGGTACCACAAAGGGGACATCCGTTGTGTACCACGGTTCCTCATGGAAGTGCCTCCGGCGGCAAGGGGGCCAAGAAAACAACACAGGCCCCCTTGACCCCAGCTGCCGTAGCACGTTGGGGTTGAGCTATGGATGCTGCGCCGGCATGGACGCGGTTGGATCGCTATTGCGCCATCGACTTCGAGCCCTGCGGCGATCCCGCAATCGGCACCCCATCCGGAAGAGGCCGCGCCGCCACGTTCAGATCGTGATCGTGCGCAAAATCCTGAAGCTGGCGATATAGCTCGAAACTGTCCGAATAGATCCAGAACGTCATCGTCGACAACGCCCCGGCATTCCGGATCGCCTGCTGGAACCGCGATCCCGCCTTGAGCGCCTCCTCCGCCGTCTCACCCGGCACCACCGACTCCGCCCGGATCACCCACCCGGAGACCGTCATCCGCACCATCGTCTGCCCATACTTCAACTCGTCAGCAATGTTCCCCGCCTTCACCCGCTGAATCGCATATTCCATCCGATACCCGTCGATCGGACCGACCGAGCTCGTGTACCGGTCGCGGGTCATGATGAAATCTTTCTGCCGCTGGATCTGCTGCTGCAGATCATTCACCAGCAGATCGACCGGCACCACCGAAACCCGATTGCCGCTCAACCGGAAGTGAACCTCTTTCGTGCTGACCGCCTTCGCCAGCGGCGCCAGCCGGTGCTCCAGCACCTTGGGCTTCGGCTTCTGCGTTCCCAGCGCGGCAAGCTCCGCCCGAATCCGTTCCAGCGCCTTCCGCTTCTGATCGAGATCCACCTGCGCGGCCTGCCGGCGAAGCGTCTCATTCTGCAAGGCGACCAGGTCCTGCTGGATCGCCAGCTCGATGTCCTCGAGCGCGACCTTCGGCTGATCCAGATCGGCCGGTTTCTGAGCCGCAGCCTGGGCGGCCGCCTGCGACTTCCGGACCTGCTCCAGTTCGCTCCGCAACCGCTCCGCCTCGGCGACCAGTTCCTCCGGCGGCGCGACCTGCGCGGTCGTCTCCGCCGGAGGCTGAATCCCCGTCGGCGTGTCGGTGTTGCCGGGAAGAGCAGCCGACTCGCCGAGGCTCACGACGAACGGTGAGGGTTGCTCGGCCGGCTCCGAAGAGAGTACCGCCCCCTGCTCGACCGCATCGGCGGTCCGCTGCCCGGCACGCAATCCAGCCACCACGATCAGGACCACCAGGATCCCGACCATGTTGCACAGCACGTCCAGGAACGAGTCCGTTCCAAGGGCGGGTTCGGCGGCTTCGCGTTTCTTGGGCATGGGAGGGTGGAGCCGTTGAACGTCTCGGGTTGAGTGAGAGAGGTGGATGGTTCAGCGCCGCCTCAGGCCAACGCTCTTTACCCCACTCTCAACGCTCAACTCATTCCAGAACCTGTTCTGAAGTGGAGTGAATGCCCCATTCGTCGGTCAGGGTCTTGAGGGCCTGGTAGTACTGGTTTCCGCCGGGGTGAATGCGGAACGTGACATTCGGGAGCCAGTAGAAGCTGGCCGGCGGCCGGCCCCACTGGGAAACGTGCCTGTCGAGCGTCTGCGAGAGACGGTCCTTGAGTTCGCGATAGGCGGCCCCGTTCTTGAGGCTGATCTCGGGCTCGTCTTCAAGGAGCACACCCTCCTCGCGGATGTGGATCGTCACGGTCCGTTCGAGGGCGATGACACCGCTGTGTTCCGGATCGCCCCAGCGGCGCTCGCGCGGCTCGCCGTTCGAGGGCCCTTCCTGTCCGATCGACCGCAGGTTGCGCGGAACCGGCATCCCCTCGGGGGCCGATCCGGATCGCGAACCGCGTCCAGACGATGAACGTCCTCCCGGCGCGGCGCCGTACACCGGGACGCCGCCCGCACTCGGAGCGCCGCCCGGATCGGATGGCGAGCCAAAGCCAGGAGCGCCGCCAGAACCGCCGCCAGAACCGCCGCCGCCGCCGCCGCCCCCGGTGGCACCACCACCCCCGGCCGAACCGGCTCCTTGACCACCGCCGCCGGAACCTGGAACTCCGGATCCCGGACCGGGGGCGAATCCATCGGACGAACCACCGAACGACGAACTTCCCTCGGAACCAAAGCCACCGGGTTGGCCTCCCGATCCTGCGGAACCGGGAGCGCCGCGCATCGCGGTCCCACTCCCGCTTCCCTGCGCCGTCCCGTCTTCTTCGAACAGTCCCTCAGGACCGAATTCACCGGGAACTCTGGAGCTGCCGCGGGCCGATCCGGAACCGGATCCGGAGCCCGTCGGGCCTCGTGAAAGTTCGCTTCGATCGGCCCAGAGGCCGTCGGGAGACAACTGGGCCGGACCCGTCGCGCGTCCGGAACCGGGCGCCGCGGCGGCCCCTTCGGCGAAGGGATCGATGCCACCACCATCCGCCCCGTCGGCCGTTTCGCCGCCGAAGCTCTGTCCGCTGCCAAGGTTCTGTCCGCCGCCTGATCCCACCCCGCCTTGTCCGCCGCGACCTTGTCGAGCCTGTCCGCGAGCCTGTTGTCCCAAGGCGTTCGAACCGCTCCCTCCCTCACCGACGAGACCGTATCCCGGGCTCCCTTGAGCCCCTTCGGTCCCTCCTCCGATTCCCGGTGTGCCGAAGCCTGGGCCGCCGGACCCCGATGAACCCGAGGGGCTCCCGACCTCAGAGCCGGTCCCCGGGCCGATTCCGCCACTGCCACCAGGTCCCGTCCCGTTCCCCGTTCCTGTGCCGGTACCTGTGCCTGTGCCGGGGGCCGGATAGGGACCGGGGCCGCCGGCGAGTTGGGGATCCGTTCCGGGCGTCGACGCGCCGGATCCGGGTGCGGAAGAGCCGGTCCCGCCCGACGATGTTCCGGCACCGCCGGACGAGCGTCCGCCCGGGCCGCGTGAGTAACCGCCACCGGGCTGTCGCGGAGCCGCAATCGGTCCGGTTCCCTGCGGAACCAGCGGAGCGGCGGAGTTCGATTCGTATTCCGGGAAGGGGCGGAGGCCCCCTGAACGTCGGCCCGAGCCTCCGGTGCCGGTCCCCGAGCCCGACCCGCCGAGCCGCGGACCGGAGCTTCCCTGGAACGTGCTGGAGAACTCGCGATAGGACGACGGGGACGGACGCCCGGGGGCCCCAGGCGTGCCAGATCCTGCCGGGGAATTCCCGCTGCCACCCTCTCCGACAGACGGGCCGGGACCGCCGGAACCCCCTGGGCCGCGAGAACCGGACCCTGCGGACTCGAACGCGCCGGGGAGCTCGCCGCCTGTCCCTGAACCTGGTTCACGCTTCCATCGCTGCCCGCCGACGACGACGGATTCGTCCATCGCACGGAGGCGTTCGACCTCTTCGGTCACGAAGACGCCATGTTCGTTGTCGTACCGGAGTTCGTTCGCCACGGGGAATCGCTGTCCCTGGAGGCCCGAGGCGATCCTCTCCCGTTCCTTGAGGACGCGCTCCACGGCGTCCCGGCAGACCGTCCGGGCCCGCTCCTCGCTGGCCGGCCAGGTCAGCTCCAGATCGTCCGTCACCAGTTCATAGCCGTAGGGCTGGTCGAACTGTTCAAGGAGCTTGCGGGCGACATAAAAGGCAATCGTCCCCTGCGGCCGCACGACGAGCAGCACGTACGGCGGCGGCGGGGTCTTGAGCGAGGCGTTCTGGCGATCCTTAACGCTCCAGTACTCGAAGAGCGCCCGCGTCCCCGCCAGGACCGGGTTGAAGTCCGAAGGAAAACCGCTGAGCTGCGGGGCGGTGAGGGTCACCCCTTCACAGACGAAGGTGATCGACCGGTCGTCGCACTCGATGATGATCGGCCGGCGGGTCGTGCCGAGCTGGCCGTCGTAAGGGAGGAGCGTGTATGGAACCGGCTGGTTTGCCAGTTCCTCCGCTTTGATCTGAACCGCCTTCTTAGTCCGCCGCGCCGCATCGTCGGTGGCCGCCGCTTCGGAGCTCAGGCGCGTCTCGTCGCGGGTCATCTCAGCCCGACTCGCTTCCAGCTCCTGCTTCTTGATGACGAGCCGTTGCCGCTCCGTTTCGAGCGCCGTCCGCTCCTTGTTGTCCGCCTGCTCTTTCTGGATCGCTTCCGCCCGGATCGCCGCCAGAGTCTGGACCTCGTCCGAGTAGGTCTGCGACAGGTCCTCAACCGTCTTCCGCCACTGGGCCCGGAGTTCCGCCGCCTTTTGGGCGCTGATGTCGGGATCGAAGTTTGCCGAGATCGAGACGAGTTGGGGAAGGAAAGCCGGGGCCGGTTCCAGCGTTTCGGTCTCGGCCGCTTCGCGACGGACCGACTCCGCGATCTTCGCCGCGCGAGCCTTGGTCGCCTTCTGGACGGCGACGTTCTTGATCCGCCGCGTCGCAACGAGCAGCAACAGGATCAGCGCCCCCATGGCGCAGATCAGCACCGCGAGGAACGGGAAGAGCTGAACGGATTGTGAGGAGGATTTCGACACAGTCGTTCGAAGGGGACTCGCTCCTCCGGCGAAGTCGCGCGGAAGAACGCTTGCTCAACAAAGTGGCTATCGGCGGTTTCTGCCGGTCACGCCCCGTGCGTCGCGCACCGGGGCCGGAGAATCCGTCTGATCGGAACAATCGGTCCGGACGCGGCGGAGGGTCTACTGAAAGTCCCTGTTGCCCGCGGACGGCCGGCAGAATCGGCAGCCCGGGAAACTCGTCTGGCCGCTCTGGGCTGTTCGCTGGTACAGTCCCACCCGGTTTCCCAGGGACTGGGAGGCCTCAGGGGGATAGGGGGGATCGTAGGGATGCACGTTTTCTTTTCCGTCGGCGAACCGAGCGGTGATCAGCACGCGGCCCATCTCATCACGGAGTTGCGGCGGCGCGATCCCAGCCTGCGGATCTCCGGCTTCGGCGGCCCGCGGATGTCCGCGGCCGGCTTCGAAAAGCTGTTCAACCTGACCGACCTGGCGGTGATGGGGTTCTTTGCCGTCGTCCCGCTGCTGTGGAAGTTCCTGAAGCTTTACTGGCAGGCGAAGGCGTTCCTGAAGGCCGAACGGCCGGACATGGTCGTGCTGGTCGACTTCCCCGGCTTCAACTGGCACATTGCCAAGGCGGCCAAGCGGCTCGGGATCCGCGTCGTCTACTACTGCCCGCCGCAGATCTGGGCCTGGGGCCCGTGGCGGATCCTCTACATGCGGTGGGTCGACCACGTCCTGTCGGTCCTGCCGTTCGAGGCGGAGTGGTACCGGAAGAAGCGGGTCTCCGTGGAGTACGTCGGCCATCCGTTCTTTGACGAAGTTGCCGAGCACCCGCTCGACGAGGTCTTCTGCCAGCACCTCAAGAGCCGCGCCCCGGTCACGATCGGCCTCCTTCCCGGCTCCCGTTCCAAGGAGCTCTCGGGGAACTTCAACGCCATGCTCGAAACCGCCCGGCGGCTCTGCGAGCGGCACTCGAACATCCGGTTCCACGTCGCCTGCTACAAGCCGGCGCATCAGGAGTTCTGCCTGAAGCGGCTTGCGGAGTTCTCCACGCCGCTCCCGATTGACGTCCACGTCGGGCGGACGTCGGAGATCATCGCCAGTGTCGACTGCTGCCTGATGGTCTCCGGCTCGGTCAGCCTCGAAGTCCTCTCTCGCGCTCTCCCGGCTGCGGCCCTGTATCGGATCGGATCGTGGACGAAGCTCTGCAAGCCGTACTTCATCACGGTCCCGTACTTCTCGCTCCCGAACCTGATGGCGGACCGGCCGGTGATGCCTGAGTTCCTGATGGGGGACGATCCGGAGCCGGAGATCGCGGGGATGACGCGGCTGCTCGACGTGTGGCTTTCGGTGCCGGGGGTTCTCGGCGGCGTCCGGGCTGAACTGGAAGACTTGCGGTCGAAGAATGCTCAGCGGGGTGGACTCGTCAATGCGACGGAAGCTCTGATCCGCCAGTTGGAGATCGCCCGTCCGCAAAGCAGGGAAACGATCCGGCGGGTGGCCTAAGGGACCTCGCACAGGAGGGTACGCTGGGCGTAACGGTGAACTCACCGGGTCCAGGGGCACCCTGGTGGGGAGTGCAGAGGGGCGACGCCCCTTTGCCCGCCGGAGGCCCGTCTCGTAGGGCTCTTTCTGAAGGAGCACTTGTCCAAGCGCGGACCAAGTGCCGTATGCCCCCTCACCAACCCGCGGGGATTCCAGAGCGAGCGGTGAGTCCTCAACGCCGGTTCCACAAAGCGGTCGTCCGTTGCTTACCACGGTTCCTCATTGAAGTGCCTCCGGCGGCAAGGGGTTGCCCCCTTGACCCCGGCTGCCGTAGCACGTTGGGCTTGAGCGATCAGAGTCGTGCCGGCAAGGACGCGGTTCAAGCCGTCTCACTCTGAAGCCAGCGGGTCCGGCAGCGTGATCCGCCCGAACAGCTCCGGATCAATCTGCCCTCCCTGCCGCAGCGCCATCTCGACCACACCGACCGTCTCCTCCGGAACCCCGCACCCCACCATCTGCCGCAGCGTGGCGCCGATGTCGTACTCGACCCGCCGCAACTCGACACGGCCGTCTTCAATCACGGCGTAAGAGGCCCGCGGGTCGCCGTCGCGCGGCTGACCGACGCTCCCCGGGTTGATAACCGTCGTCCCCCCCAGATCCAGCACGAACGGGTTGTGAGTATGTCCGCAGCAGACGAAACGGCTCTCGATCCCCGCCGTCCGGTCCTTCCAGAGAGCGGGATCGTTCGGGAGGTACTCGTCCATCGGATCCCGCGGCGTCGCGTGGACCATGCAGAACGAGAGATCCGCAAACCGCGCGAACTGCATCGTCGGCATCCGGGCCAGGAACTTCATCCGCGGCCGGTCGATCAGCTTCCACTGCACCGGCCGCGTCGCCTGCGCCCAGCGGCGATAACCCGTGTTCCCCCGGGCCGGAATGTGCTGGGCCACGGAGTGGTCGTGATTGCCGCGGACGAACTGCGTCGCATGACTCCGCACCCAGTCAATGCAGGGGACCGGGTCCGTGCAGTAGTCGACGAGATCGCCCAGGAAGAGACAGACGTCAAAATCCTCACGGATCGCGCTCAAGGCGGGCCAATTGCCGTGAACATCGGCAACGAGCAGTATCTTCATGTCCTATAACACCTTGTGCATGCGTCGTTGCGGGAAAACCGGGGTGAAGTTCTTGACGACCAGCGGTCGCGGGAGGTTTAATTCGCGACAGACACTCGTCTCCCGACACGGCGGCCCCGAGTATGAGGAATGAGGATGTCCTTCGCACCTGATTCGCTGACGCTGCGGCAGAAACTGATCGAGGGGGATCAACTCGCGAAAGAGTTGCATCAGCACCTGGACCAGGGCTTTCTCCCCAAGATTCAGCACCTGCGGCGTCTTACCCGTCCCCGGACGGATGCGTCGGAGGAAGAGGTGCGGGATATCAGCATCCGCACGGCGGTCGACGATGTCATGGCGAGCGACCAGTACACACGACAATTCAGCAGCCGTCTCCAGCAGTTCCTGAACGCGATCGAAAAGGACATCGTCCGGATCGTTCAGGAGGGCTGAAGCCCGGCGACCGACTCGAATCGCCCCCATTCCCATCTGGCCGATTCGATCCGATCTCCCATCTCGAAATCTCCCGTCCGCGCCGGCGGTTTTTCGATACCCGTCCTTCTCTCCGAGGGTCTCTCGGCGGGAGGCGGTTCAGGTTGCGTCCATCAGGAATCCGTTTGGAACAAGAATTCCGTCCATCGATTGAAGGGAGCTCGGCGAGGACCGCCTACGCGTTCCTGCGACCGCTCCCCTCTCAACGAGCCGCTCCGAGCACACCCGCCCTCGTGCCGGCCGGCATGACGGAGCCCGCGCGCGAGGATGTGCTCCGCCGTCTCTTCCCGTCCCGCGTTCCGGGGGCGGACGACTCCGAAGGTTCCCTCTCCGTAGCGGGGACCGTCCTGGGGCATTTCCAGATCCAGGAGCGGATCGGCCGCGGCGGGATGGGGGCGGTCTTCCGGTCGACCGACCTGCGACTCGACCGGGTGGTCGCCCTCAAGGTCCTTTCCCCCGAGCAGTCTCACGATCCCTCGTCCGTCCAGCGGTTCCACAACGAGGCCCGGGCGGCGGCCAAGCTCGACCACGACAACATCGCCCAGGTCTACTTCATCGGCGAAGACCAGGGGCTGCACTACATCGCCTTCGAGTTCATCACCGGGACGAACGTCCGCGAGCTCCTCTCCCGGACCGGGGTCGTGCCGGTCCCCGAGACGGTCAGCTACGTCATCCAGATCGCCGAGGCCCTGCGGTCGACGGCGGCGGCCGGGGTGGTCCACCGGGACATCAAGCCTTCGAACATCATCATCGAGCCAACCGGCCGGGTGACCCTCGTCGACCTGGGGCTGGCCCGGCAGGCGAGCCAGGCGGGCGAGGAGCTGACGGTCGCCGGGACGACGCTCGGGACGTTCGACTACATCTCACCGGAGCAGGCGGTCGATCCGCGGCGGGTCGACGTGCGGAGCGACATCTATTCGCTCGGCTGCACGGCGTATCACATGCTGACCGGCGAGCCGCCGTACCCCAGCCGGTCGATGTTCCAAAAGATCGTCGACCACCACGGCTCGGCGGCCCCCGATCCATCGCAGAAGAACCCCGCCGTCCCTGCCCGACTCTCGGCGATCATCCGCAAGATGATGGCCAGCGATCCGGACGAGCGATACGCGACGCCGGAAGCGGTGATCCGCGATCTGACGGGCGTGGCGCGGTACCTCGGCGTCCGTCCGGTCCAGATGACGTGGGACGCCCGGCCCCTGGAGCGGAACTGGCTGATGGAGCACCGGGGCTGGATCGCCGCCTCGGTGGCTGTCGTCCTGCTGGGGCTCGCGATCAACAAGCTGCCGGTGGCGACCGACAGTCCGATCGACATTCAGCCGAGCGTCAGCCAGCCCCCGGCGCCCCCCTCGACCGACTCCGGCTCGTCCCAGACAGCGTCGGTCGCGGCCCCCCCGTCCACGACGAAGAGCCCCGCGGCTGTCCCTGCGTCGGCCACTCCTGACACCCCGAGTCCGCCCGCGGCCTCCGGAACCGGCCTCCTGACCGGCGTCGGCGCCGCCAAGGGGGAACTGACCGGAGCCTTTGCCGCCCCCGGTCAACTCACCGAGACGGAACCGCGGACGCCGATGGTCGTGGCGGCGGCGAAGGAGCCGATGTTCTGGGTCCTTGTCGAAGGGACCAAAGAGCGGAGTTTCCCGACGCTGGAGGCGGCCTGCACCGCTGCACCGGACGGCGCCACGATCGAGATCCGCGGCAACGGCAAGAATCCCGAGCCGCAGGGACCGGTCCGGATCGAGCGGAAGCGGCTGCGGCTCCGCGCCGCTCCGGGAACTCGGCCGAAGCTCGAGTTCCGCGATGTCGCCAATGGATCCACGGCGGTCTCGCGGTGGATCACGGTCTCGCGGGGAGCGCTGGAGATCGCGGAGTGCGATCTCGTGATGCGGGTCCCCTCGACGCGAACGGCGGACCGGTGGGCGGTCCTCTCGCTCGACCGCTGCGAGGCGTTCACGCTGCGGGCGTCGACAATCACGGTCCAGAACGATGAGCGGGCCCAGCCGGCGGCGATGATCGAGATCGCCCGCGAGGCGATGAACTCGCTGAGCATGATGTCCGAGACCGAGGCGGCTTCGCTCGAAGCGGTCGATATCAGCGAGTCGATCCTCCGCGGCGAAGCGGACGTGATCGCGTCGCGGGTCGTCGGCGGGGTGTCGGTCTCGTTCGCGTCGAGCGCGGTGGCGGTCTCGGGGAGCCTGTACCGGGTCGATGTCTCGCAGAAGCGGTCGATGATGTCGACCGAGGAGCAGCCGACGTCGCTCGTCCTCGATCACCTGACGGCGGTCCTCGACCAGCCGCTGCTCGTCGTCTCGGCGGATCGGAACCGGCCGCCGATCCTGAACGTCACGATGGACGACAGCCTGGTCGTCATCCGTCGGACCGACCGGCCTCTCATCGCCTTCTCGGGTGAAGAAGACCAGGAACTGTGGCTGTCCCGCCTGCAGTGGCGCGGTCAGACGAATGCCTTCCAGCTGGCGGGCTCGATGCTGGAAGTCGCCTCCTCGCCGGGGGGCCGACCGTCGCTCGTCTGGACGTTCCGGGACTGGAACCGGATCGCCGCGACCTCGTCGTCGGAGTCGCTGCAGACGATGACGCCGTTCGAGCGGAGCGATGCGACGACGTTGTTGCGGTTGTCGGAGACGCCGTTGACGGCGTTCCAGGTGCGGTCGAACGGGACGGGTTTGCAAGACCGCTTCGGGCGGCCGATTGGGGCGGATGTGTCCCGGCTGCCGGCTCTCGATGATCCGCAGTAAGACGGGTGTGCATTCGCCGAGTGGGTAGTCGCCAAATACGGGCCAAACCGGGTCCAGGGGCACCCTGGTCAGGGGGTGCAGGGGGCAGAATGCCCCTTGCCCGCCGGAGGCCTGACCGTCGAGAGATGTCTGAAGGAGCTTGTGTCCAAGCGCGGACACCGTACCGGATGCCCCCTCACCAACCCGCGGGGATTGCAGAGCAAGCCGTGTGCGGTGAGAGTGTCCTCGTAGCCGGAGCTCAAGAGAGGATGTCCGTTGTGTCCTACGGTTCCTCATGGAAGCGCCTCCGGCGGCAAGGGGGCGGGGCCCCCTTGACCCCAGGCTGCCGTGGCACGTTGGGTTTGAGCAAACAGAGTCGCGCCGGCCAGGACGCGGTTCGATTCAGCACGACAAGACGGCGGAGCCCGGCGGACCGGCGGTGCTGGGCATTGGCCGTTCGCGACGTTCGACCGCTCGCTACCTCTTCGCAGTCAGTTCCACCCAAGCCTGGTTCATCCGCTTCTCCGAGACCGGGATCACCGTCCCGACCTGCTGAGCGAAGACAGACACCCGGTACTCTTCGAGCAGCCACCGGAACGGATCGGTCCAGGGATCGAAGTCGGGCGACTTCGACTTCCGCTGAAGATGGTCCTGATACCGGGCGACGTGCGTCCGGACTGAGGCGGCGAGCGACTTGTCCCGATCGAATCCGCCGCCGATCAGCCGTTCCCAGCGAGTCGAGATCGCCTTGAGGTATCGGGGATACTGCTGCAGCCAGGGCCACGGGCAGAGCCACAGGAATCCCGGGGCCATGAGGTGCTCGATCTGGCTGCGGATCTCAGACGCCAGCGGCACCAGCAGCGGGGCCTTGACCTGATCGAGCGTCCGGCGGATCTCGTGAAAACTCTTGAGGAGCGGAAGCGCGAGCTTCTGAACATCCTGGACGGCGACGGGAATCAGCCCGCGGGCCTTGCGGGATCGCTCCGCGAACTCCGCCTGCGTCCGCGGCGCATTCCCTTCCAGAAACAACGCCCGTTCGGCCAGCCGCAGTTCCAGCTGATACTCGAACCCGGCTGCCGCGCCGGAGCCAGGACCAGCGTCCGGACCGCCGGCCGTCACTGCCGCGGGGAGGAGCGGGTCGGCTTTCGGCAGCGTCGTGGAGTGCAGGTTCAGCTCACCGCGATTGGGCCACCAGTTGATCTGCTCCTTGAGCTTCCGGTGTTCGGCTGCCGCGAAGAGGCGGACCGTCGCCCGCTTCGTGTTCCGCTCGGCGACCGCCTTGTCGAGCGAGAGCCGCAACCCCACCGCCCCGCCCTGATCGATCAGCATCGGGAACGCGGGGACTTCGGCCCCGGCCCGGCGGATCGTCACCTGCTGCGGCAGGATCTCGACCGGCCACTCCTTGAGGCCGTCTTTCTGCCAGCGGTCGTCCTGTACCGCGGCGCCGGCGACGGTCGTGGCCTGCCGCTGAAGCGTCTTGAGATCGCGGCCTTCGGCGACCGTCTTTCCCGCACCGTCGACGAGCCGGATCCGGGCCCGGAGGTAATCGGGGAGCCGGTCGAGCTCGAACATCTCGGGGGTGACGTTCTCACCGCAGATCTGCCGGAGCGTCGAAGCCATCTGGGCCACGAGGTCGCCGTCGCCGGAGCGGAGCTGCGGCACGACCGCGGCCGCCGTCTCCGGGACCGGGACGAAGTAGCGGCGGACATCCTTGGGGAGCGACTTGATGAGGGCCGCGACCTTCTCCTCGAGCATCCCGGGGACGAGCCACGCGAGCCGCGTCTCCGACAGCTGCCCCGCCCCTTCGACCGGGACCAGGATCGTCAGACCGTCGTGAGACTCTCCCGGGGCGAGGTCGTACTCGACCCGCAGGTTCATCGTCCCGATCCGGATCTGGTCCGGGAAGAGGTCGGTGCGAAGCGCCGCGTTCGGGTTCTCGAGGAGGATCTCCCGCCGCAGAAAGAGAACCTCGGGTTTCGACGGCTCGGCCTGCTTCCGCCACTTGTCGAGCGACGGGACGTCGTAGACCGTCTGCGGCAGGAGCTTGTCGAAGAACTCGAACTGAGCCTCCTCGCTGGCGAAAATCTGCGACTGCCGGAGCTTCGCCTGCCAGCCCGCCAGCTCCTCTTTCAGGGCGACGTTGTGTCGGTGGAACGGCGCGGTCGTATCCATCTCGTGATGGACGAGCGCCTGGTCGATGAAGATCGGCCGCGCCGCCTCGGGGGCGATTGATCCATACCGCACGCGCCGCTGGACCACGATCGGCAGCCCGAACAGCAGGACTTTCTCGTTCGCCATGACCGAGCCCGCTTTGCGGTCCCAGACCGGTTCGGAATAGGTCCGTTTGACGAGGTGGTCCGCCAGCCGCTCGATGACCGCTGGATCGATCCCGGCGACCGTCCGGGCGAACTTTCGCGTCGTCTCGACGAGTTCCGCGGCGACGATCCATTTCGGCTTCGACTTGAAGAGCGCCGAGCCGGGCCACAGGACGAAGGTCTGCCCTCCGGCGCCGCGGTATTCGTGCGTCTCGCCTTTCTGTGCGACGTTCGAGAGCAGTCCGCTCAGGACCGCCCGGTGGATCGCCTGCGGGTCGTCGTGCCGCTTCGTCGTCTTGAGCCCGGCGGACTCCGCCATCTCCCGGAGCTGCCGGAACAGGTCCCGCCACTCCCGCATCCGCATGAACGAGAGGAAGTTCTTGTGGCAGGTCTTTTCGAGCTGCTTGCGGGTCAGTTCATCGTCCCAGGTCTCGAACTGGTCCCACAGCTTGAGGAACGACAGGAAGTCCGACGCCTCGTGCGTGAACTTCCGATGGGCCTCGTCCGCCGCCTGCTGGTGCTCGTGCGGCCGCTCGCGGGGGTCGCGGACTTCCAGTGCTGCCGCGATGATCAGGACTTCCGTGAGACAGTGCTCGCGGTCCGCCTCGATGATCATCCGGCCGATCCGCGGGTCGACCGGGAGCCGCGCCAGCGACCGGCCGATGTCCGTCAACTGATCTGCTTCGTTGATAGCGCTGAGTTCGAAGAGCGTCCGCAGTCCGGACCGGACCGCCGCCGGGCTGGGGGGATCGAGGAACGGAAAGTCTTCGATCCGGCCGAGGCCGAGGGCCTTCGTCTGCAGGATGACGGACGCGAGGTTCGTCCGCTGGATCTCGGGGGGCGTGTACTGTTCGCGGTTGGTGTAGTCCTGCTCGCTGTAGAGGCGGACGCAGATGCCCGGCCCCACGCGGCCGCAGCGCCCCTTTCGCTGATCGGCCGACGCCTTGGAGACCGGCTCGATCGGGAGCCGCTGGATCTTGGACTGCGGGGCGTAGCGGCTGATCCGGGCGGTCCCCGGATCGATGACGTAACGGATCCCCGGCACCGTCAGCGACGACTCGGCGACGTTCGTCGCCAGAACGATCCGCCGCCCTGCGTGCGGCTGGAAGATCCGGTTCTGCTCTTTCTCCGACAGCCGGCCGTAGAGCGGCAGGACTTCCGGCCGCGGGCCCCGGACAGTGAGCACTTTCAGGACCTTGTGGGCTTCCCGGATATCGCGCTCTGTCGGCAGGAAGATCAGCACGTCCCCTTCACCGTGGCCGCAGACCTCCTCGACGGCGCCGACCATCGCGCCAAACCAGTCGCTCTCGCCCGTCTCCTCGTCTTCGTCGGGCGGCCGGTACCACGTCTCGACGGGGTACGTCCGACCGGCGACTTCGATCACCGGCGCCGGGCCGTGCTCCGAGCCAAAAAAGTCCGAGAACCGGGCGGCGTCGATCGTGGCCGACGTGATGATCAGCCGCAGATCGGGACGTTTCGGCAGGAGGCGGCGGATGTAGCCCAAGAGGAAGTCGATATTGAGCGACCGCTCGTGGGCCTCGTCGACGATGATCGTGTCGTACTGGTCGAGGAACCGGTCTGACTGCGTCTCCGCCAGGAGGATCCCGTCCGTCATCAACTTGATGTAGGTGCCGGGGCTGGTGGCGTCGGTGAACCGGACCTTGAAGCCAACCCCCTGGCCGACCGACATCTTCAGCTCTTCCGCCACGCGGGCGGCGACCGAGCGGGCCGCAATCCGGCGGGGCTGGGTGTGGCCGATCACCCCCGTGATCCCGCGGCCCATCTCCAGACAGATCTTGGGGATCTGGGTCGATTTCCCAGAGCCGGTCTCGCCGCAGAGGACGACGCATTGGTGCCGGGCGATCGCTTCCCGAATGGCGTCGCGGTGCTCGGCGATCGGCAGGGCCGCGTCGTATTCGATCTTCGGGACGCCGCGTTCCCGGGAGTCGCGGCGGTCGAGCGATTTCCGCAGGCGTTCTTCGAACTTCGCGAGGGCCTGATCGAACGGTTTGCCGCTGTCCCGCTGGCGGAGGAGCCCCTTCCAGTCCCGGTTCAGGGCGAACCGGTCCCCCTGCATCGCCCGTTCGATCTGCGGGGCGAGGTCGTCGAGGGAGGAGGTGGGCGATTCCGACATGGGACGTGGTGATTCCGTGAAACAAATGGCCCAGGACTCTATGCCGTGGGGGGACGCGGGAGAAGACAGTGGTGGGGGGTGTCGCGTTCGCGGGCGCGAGCTGCGTCCTTGCCGGACGGACTCTCATCTCTCAAACCCAACGTGCCACGGCAGCCGGGGTCAAGGGGGCAACCCCTTGCCGCCGGAGGCGCTTCTGTGAGGAACCGTGGTCAGCAACGGACGTCCCCTTTGTGAAACCGGCGTTGAGGACTCACCGCTCGCCTTGGGATCTCCTTGGGTTGGTGAGGGGGCATACGACGCCTTGTCCGCACTTGAACACACACTTCTTCCGACAGTGTCCGACGAGACAGGCCTCCGGCGGGCAAGGGGGTGTGATCCCCTTGCATCCCCCACCAGGGTGCCCCTGGACCCGGTGAGTTAACTTTGACGGCGTGCTGGCCACCAAGCGGCGAATGCACCGTTCGCCGACATCCCGCTGGCCCCTCGCTGGCGTCCCACTTTGGGCGCTCCTACGATTTCGGCTTCCGGCGACCTCGCCACGCCGCCCCCCCTTGCCCCACCTGCATCCACTGCTGTGTCCATGTCGAAAGCCAATGCCCTCATCGGCCAGTCCGGCGGGCCGACCTCCGTCATCAACTCCTCCCTCGTCGGCGTCGTCGAGACCTGCCTCAAAGCGCGCAAGATCGACAAAGTGTTCGGCATGCGGTTCGGCATCGAAGGGGTCCTCAACGACCACCTCCTCGACCTCGGCGCCGAATCGCGGGCGGTCCTCAAGGCCCTCCGCAAGACCCCCAGCAGCGCCCTCGGCTCCAGCCGCCTCAAACTCAAGGAAGAACACTTCGCCCCGATTCTCGAGCAGCTCAAGAAGTACAACATCCGCTACTACTTCATGATCGGCGGCAACGACACGATGGACACGATCCACCGCGTCACCGAGTACGCCAATGCCAACGGTTGGGAAATGACCGGCGTCGGCGTCCCCAAGACCGTCGACAACGACCTCTACGGCACCGATCACACTCCCGGCTTCGGCAGCGCGGCCCGGTTCGTCGCCACGAGCGTCCAGCAGGCCGGCCTCCTCGCCCGCGACATGCAGCGGGTCGACCAGTTCGTCGTCTTCCAGACCGTCGGCCGCAGCGCCGGCTGGCTCCCGGCTGCCGCCGCCTGCGCCCGCCGCGTCGCTGGCGACGCCCCCCACGTCATCCTCTTTCCCGAACGGGCGTTCGATCGCGCGAAATTCCTGGCGCGGGTCAAGGAAGTCCACTCCGAGCGGGGCTTCGTCTCGATCGTCTGCGGCGAAGGGATCCGCGACGCCGACGGCAACCCGGTCAGCGCCTCGACGACCCGCGACAAGTTCAACAACGTCGAGTTCGGCGCAATGGGGGGGACAAGCGCCGCCATGATCCTGCACCGGATCATCAGCGACGAGTTCGGCTGGCGCGGCGAATTCCAGGTCACCGAGTCCCTGCAGATGTGCGCGGCGGACCGGGCGGTCAAGCGGGACCTCGTCGAAGCCTACGGCTGCGGCCGTCAGGCGGCGCGGCTGGCCCTCAAGGGACAGGGGGGTGTGATGGTCACCATCGAACGCGCCTCCAAGCCCGGCAAGCCGTACCGCGCCGAGTTCGGCACGATCCCGCTCAAGGAGGTCGCCAACCACGAGCGGCCGATGCCGGACGAGTACATCGCCGAATCGGGGATGGACGTCACCCCGGCCTTCATCAAGTACGCCGCTCCGCTGGTCGGCGAACTCCCCGAATACGCCCAGCTGAAGATGATCAAGGCCAAGCCCTCCGCGCCGCGGAAGTCCGCCTCCCGAACCCCCGCCGCCACCTGACCCACCCCGACGAGCCGAAGCTTCGTCCCCCCGCCGGATTGAGGCCGGGGGACCCGCTCGGCCCCCTCCATCCCTCCGCTCCTTCGTACGACGAAACGGATCGACCATGACCTTCAAAGCCCAGGCCATCCTGTTCGCGGTGCTGACCGCCTTCTTCTGGGGCGTGTACGGCCCGGCCCTCGGCTTCGCCCGCAGCACCAGCCGGCCCCCCGAGTGGAGCCCGTTCAAGCCGTACCTCTTCATCGGGCTCGCGTACCTTGTGTGGGGCTGCGTCGGCGGCGCGATCATCATGAAGGCGGTCTTCAACGACACCTTCACGTTCTCAGGGAACCACGAGGCGGCCGCCAAGTGGGGCTTCCTGGCCGGGTCGCTGGGGGCCTTCGGGGCTCTGACGCTGACCTTTGCGGTCGTGAACGCCGGCCGGGCCGGATCGGGCCCCGCGCTCGTGATGCCGATCGTCTTCGGCGGAGCCGTCACGGTCTCGGCGATCACCGGCTACCTGATCCTGCGAAATAGCCCCGGTCTCCACGTCGAGTGGCTCCCGCTGCTGACGGGGATGGGGCTCGTCCTGGCGGGGATCATCCTCGTCGCCAAGTACACCCCGCACGCCGCCCCGCCGGCAAAGCCCGCGGCCGCCGTCGCTCCGCCGGCGGAAGCCCCGGCGACAAACTCGTAGTCCGCCTTCCGGCCCCGGGTCAGTTTTCGTTGGTGTCCCCGCCCTCTCCGTTTCCACGAAGGTCTGGTCGATGCACCCCGCCCTGGCGAACAACCTCTACCTGATCAAGGAACACGTCGGATTCTTCAAGGCGGCGAACAACTACGACGTCGTCGATCCTGAAACCGGACGGGAGATCCTGCACTGCCGCGAGCCGCGGCTGGGCTGGGTGACCAAGATGTTCCGGTTCACGGACTACAAGCGGCTGACCCCGTTCCACATTGAAGTCACGACCCCTTCGGGCGAGCCGGTCCTCCGCGTCGAGCGGGGCGTCACCTTCTTCCTCTCGAACGTGTCGGTCTTTGACGACGAGGACGAGCGGGTCGGTGGCTTCAAGCAGAAGTTCTTCTCGATCGGCGGCTCGTTCAATGTCCTCGGCCCCAGCGATCAGCCGCTGTGCTCGCTCAAGGGGTCGTGGACCTCGTGGGAGTTCTCGTTTGAGAAGGACGGCCAGCAGTACGCCAAGGTGAGCAAGAAGTGGCGGGGCCTGGGGCAGGAGCTGTTCACGTCGGCCGACAACTACATGCTCGAGATCTCGCCGACCGTGCCGCCCGACAATCCGCTCCGCGTCCTGATCCTGGGGGCGGTCTTCTGCATCGACATGGTGCTGAAGGAGTAGCCGGCGCCGGATCGGTCACCGGGTCTGCCGCAGCCCCTCGTAGACGATCGTGTTGACGGTGCTGGCGAGGTTCAGGCTGCGGGCCCGTTCGTCCATCGGGAGTTTGAGGCACCGGTCGGGATGTCGGGACCGGAGGGATTCCGGCAGGCCGCGGCTCTCGCTTCCGAAGACCAGGACGTCCTCCTTCTGAAACGTCGCGTCCCAGGCGAGCCGCTCGGCGAACTTCGTGAGAAACCACATCGGACGGCCGGCCAAGCGGGTTTCGAGTTCGTCCCAGGTGTTGACTGCTTCCCAGTCCAGGTACTGCCAGTAGTCCATCCCGGCCCGTTTGAGGTACCGGTCGTCCAGGTGGAAGCCGAGGGGGCGGACGAGCCAGAGTTTGGCACCGGCGGCGACGCAGGTCCGCCCGACGTTGCCCGCGTTCTGCGGGATTTCCGGGCAGTAGAGGACGACGTGAAAGCTGGGCATGGAGGGGTTAAGCATTCAAGGAGGGCCGGCTCGAACCGCGTCCGTGCCGACACGACTATGCTAGCTCAAGCCCAATGTGCGACGGCAGCTGGGGTCAAGGGGGCCTCGCCCCCTTGCCGCCGGAGGCCTCTTCTATGCGGAACCATGAGACACAACGGACGTCCGCTTTGTGGAACCGGCGTCGAGGATTCACCGCTGGCTTTGCAATCCCCGCGGGTTGGTGAGGCGGCATACGGCACGTCGTCCGCGCCTGGACACTCACTCCTTCAGACATCTCTCGACGGCCAGGCCTCCGGCGGGCAAGAGGGCGTTGCCCCCTTGCATCCCCCACCAGGGTGCCCCTGGACCCGGTCGGGGCTTTCTTACGACGCCAGGCGGAGCTGCAACTCGTCTGCCTTCACCGAGACGATCACGATCCCGAGCTTGTCCGCCAGAGCGACCACCGCCGGCTCATCGAGCAGGATCGTCATCCCCGCCTCGATCGCCAGGACGCGGGCTCCCGCCTCCCGCATCGACTGCAACGTCTGCACCCCCACCGTCGGCACATCGAACCGCATGTCCTGCTGCGGCTTCGCTACCTTGACCACCGTCATCCCCCCCCGGCGGCACAGCGCCGCCGAGCGGCGGATGCAGGAGTCGGTCCCCTCAATCGCCTCGACGGCGATCACCGCCATGTCGTTGACGATGACGGTCTGGCCGATGTCGAGCCGCCCCATCTCCTTGGCCATCTCGAAACCGAACCGGATGTCCTTCCACTGGGCGGCGGTCGGCTGACGCTTGGTGAGGAAACCGTGTTTCACGAGCAACTCCGGGCAGAAATTGAGGGCGGATTCAAACACGATCTTGTCGCGGGCGAACTCACGGATGACGGCGAGAAGGATCGTGTCGTCCTTCTTGTTCTCACGGGCGTAGCGATACCACATGTGCATCGCCCGCAGGTCCGGCAGGTACTTCAAGATCCGGAAGGGGTCGAAGATCACGGTCTTCTCGACCTTTCCGGCCATCACGGCCCGGGTGATCTTGTGACGGCGGAAGTACCGGATCGCCCGACCCAGCTTTCCGATTCCCGCGAACTCGATGTCGTCGCAGACATCCCGCAGCTCCTCCTGGGCCATCCCCTCGATGGCGAAGCAGTAGACCGAAAAGCCCTGTTCCCGCGCGGCGCGGGCAAAGGTGATCGGGAAAGCTCCCCATCCGGCCAGCAGGCCCACCCGTTCCCCTTGGCCGGGGCGGATGGGGATGATGTTGCGGTGCTCAGTCATGGCAGAGGAGGCTGGAGGCGGAAGACTGAAGGCGAAGGGCAGGCGGGATCGTCAGGCGGCTTCGACCGCAGGCGCTGCCGGCGGAGCGGCAGAGGCGGGCTGCAGCTGCTTCTGGAGGGCTTTGACCGTCTTTTCGAGTTCCTTCACCTGATCGCGGAGATCGGGAAGTTTTCGCAGGGCGAGGTGAATCCGGATCTGCTCCATGTCCGGAGCGGCGGGGACGCCGTAGTAGGTCGCCTTCTCCGGGATGTCTCCCATGACGCCCGACTTTCCGCCGAGCGCCGCCTGGCTGCCGATCGTGATGTGGTCCGCCACGCCGACCTGGCCGCCGCAGCGAACGTAGTCGCCGGTCTTGCACGAGCCGGCGAAGCCGACCTGCGAGGCGAAGGCGTTGTGCCGCCCGATCTCGCAGTTGTGGGCGATCATCACGAGGTTGTCGATTTTCGTCCCCATCCCGATGACGGTCGCGCCGACCATGGCCCGGTCGACCGTGGCACAAGCCCCGATCTCGACGTCGTCCTCGACGATCACGGTTCCGGTGTGCGGGATCCGGACGAACTGTCCGCGGACCATCCGGTAGCCGAAGCCGTCGGCACCGATGACCGCGTTGGCATGGATGATGACCCGCTGGCCGAGCGTGACGTCGTGATAGAGGACGGCGTTGGGATGCAGGACGCATTCGTCGCCGAGCCGGCAGCCCGGGCCGATGACGACGCCGGGATGGATGTCGCAGTTCTTTCCGATGACGACGCCGTCGGCGATTGTCGCTCCGGGCCAGACATTCGTTCCGGTTCCGATCTTGGCGGTCGGTGAAATGACCGCCCGCTGATCGATCCCGAGCGCCGGCCGCGAGCGGAGCGGCCGGAAGTGGAGCATGACCTGGATGAAGGCCGCCTGGGGCTCGGCGACGGCGATCAGCGTGGCGGCGGTCGCACCGCGAGCCGCTTCGACGACCGCGGGGGTGACGAGGATCGCGCCCGCCTGGCAGGTGCGGAGCTTGGCGACCTTCTTGGGGTCTTCCAGGTACGTCAGCTGGTCCGGCTGGGCCTTCTGGAGCGGGGCGACCTCCTGGATCAGGAGGTCCGCGGCGCCGTGAACCTGACCTTCAACGAGGTCGGCGAGAGCTTGAATGGTGGCGGGCATCGGGGCGGAGTCCTTTCCGCGGTGAGCGGGAACCCGGAAAAACCCGAGGCTCCCCAACCTGTTTGCTCAAGGTTTTTATCTCGTCCCGTCACTCCGCGGCAATGCGAATCCAGCGTCGCCACAACTCACTTGTGCCAAATGGGTTACAAAGCAGAGATCCATTGGCGATTAAGCGGGTCCCAGCGCCTTCCGCTTCTCCGCGATGAACTGGGCGTGGTGGGGGATGTGCCGCGTAATGCGGCGGAGCAGCGTTTCGAGGGTGATCTCGCCATCGGCCGAGTGGATCCCGGCCCGTTGGAACGCTTCTTCCGGGAGGGCTTTGAGGATCGACGCGACGTGCTTCCGGCAAACGTCGATCAACTCGAGTTCTACGTTGAGGTCGCGGGTGGGGTAGGCGAGCTTTGCGGCGAACTGGTCTGGGTCGCCGCTCATCATCTTCGGCTTGTCTTCGGCGACGATCCGTTTCATGCGGTCAGCGTAGATTGGCTCGAAGTCTGCGATGTGGCAGATGAGTTGCCGTGTCGACCATTTTCCCGGGACGGGAGCGGCGTCGAGTTGGGCGGGGGTCATTCCCTGGATGGCGTCGCGGAGGAGTTGGGGGCCACGAAGGTATTCGGAGATGAGGTCGTCGAATGGCATGGGAAGCTCCGGCCGGTGGTGGGGAGAGAACGCGGGGATGGATGCGGCGCCGGACATCCTATCGCCAGGGAAGGTTCGCCTCGACTCTGTCACCGGGGTCCAGGGGGTCACCCCTGGTGGGGGATGCAAGGGGGCGAAGCCCTCTTGCCCGCCGGAGGCCTGGCCGTCGAGAGATGTCTGAAGGAGGGCGTTTCCAAACGCGGACAACGTGCCGGATGGCTCCTCACCTAACCCGCGGGGATTGCAAAACAAGCGGTGTGGGTTGAGGGGGCCTCAACGCTGGTTCCACAAAGCGGACGCCCGTTGTATCCCACGGTTCCGCATAGAAGAGGCCTCCGGCGGCAAGGGGGTGAGACCCCCTTGACCCCAGTGGCCGTAGCACGTTGGGTTTGACGTGGCATAGCCGTGCCGGCACGAACGCGGTTCGAGCGAGCGGCCCCTCAAAACACAAAGACCTTCCACTGACGTCCGTGGAAGGTCTCGCCGCCGGCCGGATGGTGACAGTTCCGGCCGACTGGAACGGAGGGGATCACGATGGTCTCAAGTCATTGTCTTCATCTGTGTTTATCCGTGTTGATCTGTGGCTAAGAAAATCGGCCACAGATGAACGCAGATGCACACAGATAGGACGCGACGCCCGATCACTGCGGAATGTCGACCTGCTCGCCATCCGCCCGGGCCACCAGCTTGCCGAGAAGGCCGGCATCCATATTCTCGCTCAAGAACCGGACCGCTCCGTCACCGAACACCGCCTGGGCGCCGCCGGTGTGGAAGCTGAAAATCTCGTCGTTGGGACCACAGTTCTTCGTGCTCCATGCGTTCGCACCGCCCCCCATCGGGCGATTGCTGTTGTTGATAACCCGCCCCGGCGAACCATAGGCCGAAGAGGACGGAGCCGGCATCGGGCCGTTACACTGGCCGCTCACGCCGATCGCATTCGCCGGATCCCCCCAGCGGTTGGGGCACCGCTCATTGTTCCCCGAGCCACACCCCTGGCCGCTCGCCCCCGGATTGTTGTCCGCTCCCGCTCCAAAGGCGCTCGACGCATTGGCGACCGCCCACTGCCGGCCCGCCGCCTCCGCGATCAGGATGGTGTTGCTCGTCCCGTCCGTGAGGAGCCCGATCGGCGTCCCCCCCAGCCCGAGCGCCCCCACGCGGCGGCTCCCAGGCGACGGCGGCGAACCGGTCGGGTTCGGGAGCTTCACCTTGCCGACGTCGGCCGTGGCCCCCGTCGTCTCAATGTCGGTGTAGCTCGTCGCGCCATAGTCGACCTGGCCGTACCCCTGAGTGTCGTCGGTCATCGCCCCGTTGCTCGGGCAGAGAAGGAGAGCGATCTTGGTCTTGGCGGCGCTGATGTTCTGGTTCGTAGTCGGGGTCAGCGTCGAGTTGTAGGCCGCCCCCATGAACATGGAATTGTAGATCGGGCCTCCATCCATGTAGGGGAGGATCGAGGTGAACGTCGAATGCGGATCGAACGCGGGCTCGTACCGCGTCGAGTTGCCGGTGGTGTCCCAGTTCGGCGTCCCGGGCGCGGAGCCGAGCCGCTGGGTCGAGAACTGCGAACCGCTGGCGATCATGTCGACCCCTTTGCCGCTGCTCGGAAAGCGGCGGAAGGTCGACTCGTAGTTCATGACCGCCAGGCCGAGTTGCTTGAGGTTGTTCCGGCAGGTGCTGCGGCGGGCCGCCTCGCGGGCCTGCTGGACGGCGGGGAGCAGGATCGCCACCAGGACCGCAATGATCCCGATGACGACCAGCAGCTCGATGAGCGTGAAGCCGTGTCGATGAGAGTGATGATGACGACGCATGAAACAACTCCATTGAGGACTGCCCCGCGTTCCCGGGGCCGGATCGGCGCGCAGCGGCGCCGCAGAACCGCCGGGAAAGACAAAATCCCCGGCAAGGAAATCCATCAGCGCGGCCGTCACCGCTGCCGCGCGGGAGAGATCGGGAGAACGTCCGCTCCGCGTCGACCGCAGCGAGGGACCGTTCGGAATTCGGTTCGTCAGAGTGCGGAGAGTGGAAGACTCAACCCGCGGGACTCGTCCGGCGGGAGGCCGGACCATTCAGGCATCGATCGTCACGGTTGCCCTGTCACCGGACACCGCCGACGATACGATCTGTCACCCATCAGCCTGTCTCGTCGCGTTCGACGTCCCGTCCGCGGCTGCGGACAATTCAAGGAAGTCCAATCGTGCGAGTCCTCCTGTGCACCCTGTTGTTCTGTAGTACGCTCTCGGCCGGGGAATCCGTGAACAAAGATTCGTTCGAAAAGCATGTCTTCGAAGCGGAAGGGGCGTCTCTCCCCTATCGCCTGCTGAAGCCGGCCAACGTCGAATCCGGAAAGAAGTACCCTGTCGTCGTGTTCCTGCATGGCGCCGGGGAGCGGGGGACGGACAACGAGAAGCAGCTCGTCCACGGGATGTCGGTCTTCCTCGACGGCCAGTTCCGGAAGGACCACCCGTGCTTCGTCGTCGTCCCGCAGTGCCCGGACAAGACGATGTGGGTCGACATCCCCTGGGACTCCCCCCAGCCGCGGATGCCGGAGATGCCGAACCTGAACCACAAGCTCGTCATCGGCCTGCTCGATCGCCTGGAGAAGGAGCTGCCGGTCGACGTCGACCGCGAGTACGCCGCGGGACTCTCGATGGGGGGCTTCGGGACCTGGGACCTCCTCATCCGCAATCCGAAGCGGTTCGCGGCGGGCGTCGTCGTCTGCGGCGGCGCGGACCTGTCGCGGGTGATCGTGGCCAAGGACATTCCGCTCTGGCTGTTCCACGGCGCGAAGGACACGACCGTCCGCGTGGAGCGGTCCCGCGAGGCGGTCGAAACGCTCAAGAAGATCGGCGCGACGCCACGGTACACCGAGTATCCGGACGTCGCGCACGACAGCTGGAACAACGCCTTCGCGACGCCTGAACTCTACGAGTGGTTGTTCACGCAGAAGCGAACCGCCACCCCATGACGCTCCCCGCTTCGCCCGGACCGGCCTCCACGACGCCGGAGTTGAGCACCCGCGAGGGGCTGACCGGGCACCTCAAAACGCTCGCCGCCGCCCAGGGGTTCTGTCTGGCCGGGGTGGCACCGGCGGTCGAGCCGGACGGGTTCGGCCCGTTTCAGGCGTGGCTCAAGGCAGGCTTCGCCGGAGAGATGCATTACCTCCCCCGGCGGGAGAAAGCGTACGAGCATCCCGCGTCGGTCCTCCCGACGGTCCGCTCGGTCCTGATGCTGGCGATGACCTTCCGGACCGAAGACCGCGCCCCGAATCGACCGGGCGCCGGACAGGTCTCCTGTTATGCCTGGGGGGACGCCGACTACCACGACCTGCTGCGGGATCGGATGCGGCCCCTCTCCGATGCCCTCCATGCGGCGCGGCCGGGATGCCGGACGCGGCTGGCGGTCGACACCGCGCCGCTCCTGGAGCGGGACTTCGCCCGGCGGAGCGGACTCGGCTGGTTCGGGAAGAACACGATGCTCCTGAACCGCCGCCACGGGAGTTTTTTCTTTCTCTCCGCGATCCTCACCGACGTGGACCTGGCGCCCGACACGCCGCACGAGACTGCCCATTGCGGCACCTGCACCCGCTGCCTCGACGCGTGTCCGACGGACGCCTTTCCCGAGCCGTATGTCCTCGACGCCCGTAAGTGCATCTCGTATCTGACCATCGAGCTGAAAGACGATCCCGTCCCGGTGCCGCTGCGGGAGGGGATGGGGGACTGGATTTTCGGGTGTGACATCTGCCAGGAGGTCTGCCCCTGGAACCGCAAGGCCCCGCGGTCGGCTGAACCGGTCTTTGCGCCGCGGGAGGGGACGCGGCCGGTCGAACTGACGCGGCTGCTGGAGCTCTCTGAGGAGGAGTTTGCGAGGGAGTTCGGGCACACGCCGTTGGCGCGGCCGGGGCGGCGGGGGATCGCCCGGAATGCGGCGATTGCGCTCGGGAACCAGAAGGACGCCGGGGCTGTTCCTCAGTTGAAACGATCTCTTTCTGATCCGGAACTGCTTGTGCGGGAGGCGGCCGCGTGGGCTCTGGGGCAGATTGAAGGAACGGCGGAGACGTCGGGAGATGCGGCCCCTGCTGTACGCCCGGCGATGCCGTCGCCGGATGGCGGTGGGTGAAACGGCTTCCCCTGCTGGCTCGAACCGCGTCCTTGCCGGCGCGGCGATGCCAAGTCAAACCCATCGTGCCACGGCAACCTGGGGTCAAGGGGGTCTCACCCCCTTGCCGCCGGAGGCACTTCTATGAGGAACCGTGGGAAACAACGGATGTCCGCTTTGTGGTACCAGCATTGAGGACCCCCTCCAACTACACCGCTCGCGTTGCAATCCCCGCGGGCTGGTGAGGGGGCATCCGACACGTTTTCCGCGCCTGGGTACGCTCTTCTTCAGACGTCTCTCGACGGTCAGCCTCCGGCGGGCAAGAGGGCGTTGCCCCCTTGCATCCCCCACCAGGGTCCCCCTGGACCCGGTTCGGCACAGTCTCCTCTCGGCTCCTCTTCCGCCCTCACCGCTCTCCCGGCGGCCCCCTTCGGAAAAACTTCGAAGAATCGGACGCGCCGGGAGGCAATTGGCGTGATGTCCTGCGATTTCCCACGCCAGAACAGACGTGAGGTCCGTGTCGTGAGGGAATGATGGAAGAACTCTGTCTGTTTCTGACGGGTGCCGCGATTGTATTGGGATTTCCAATTGCGCTGCTCGTCACGCTCATCAAACTCTACCACGGCCAGGACCAGCTCCGGACGGAGGTCAACACCAAGTTCCGCCGCGTCCAGGACCGGCTGGATGAACAGTCCTCCCTGATGAAACGACTCGCAGACGGCGGGAGCTTCACCCGCTCCGACGAACCTTCGCCACCCCACGCGGCCGCTCCTCCCGTTCCTCCGCCTCCCGTTCCCACTCCCGCAGCGGCTCCTGCCTCCCCTCCGGTGATGGAAACTGCTCCGCCGATCGAAGCGGAAGTCGGAACTGCGGCGATGGATTCGAGCGCCCTGAACGCGGCCGCGGAGAACAAGCCCGAACGAGCCTCTGAGGCCGTTCCCGCCCTGAATCAGCACATCATCGGTGAGCCCAGTCCGCCGCCGATCGAACCCGCCGCGCCGCTGCGGCCCGCCGCCTCTCCTCCCCCGATTCCCGATCCAGTCCGCCCGGCGGCTCCGGCATCTCCCCCATACCGTGGCTCGACACGCGCCGCCCCCCAGTCTCCGCGCCGTCCGAACTCCGTTCCCGTCCAACGGTCCGCGCCGGTCCCGCCTCGTCAGCCCAGCCGGTTCGAGCAGGATGCCTTCGAGGCGATGCGGAAGATCTGGAACTGGTTCATCGTCGGCGAGGACAACATCCCCAAGGGGGTCTCCTTCGAGTACGCCTTCGCCAGCCAGTGGCTGCTGCGGATCGGGATCGTCCTCCTCGTCGTCGGGATCGGCTTCTTCCTGAAGTACTCGATCGAGCGCGACCTCATCACGCCGATCGGCCGCGTCGGCCTGTCGACGATCGCCGGCCTCGGGCTGCTGATCGGCGGCGTGCGGCTTTTGGGCGGCAAGTTCCACATCTTCGGCCAGGGGCTGATGGGGGGCGGGATCGCCACCCTCTACTTCACCGTCTTCGCGGCGGCCAACTTTTACCATCTCATCGAGATGCCGGTCGCCTTCGGACTGATGATCGGCGTCACGGCCCTCTCGGGATGGCTCGCCGTCCGCTTCCACTCGAAGCTCGTCGCCATCCTGGGGGTCCTGGGAGGCTACGGGACGCCGATCATGCTCGATACGGGCGTGGTCAACTTCACCGGCCTGTACGGCTACATGACGATCCTCGGCCTCGGGGTGCTGGGCGTGTGCGCGCACAAACGCTGGCCGCTGCTGAACTACCTGAGCCTGACCTGCAACTGGGCGCTGGCTCTGGCGGCCCTCCGCGGCTACCAGCCGGTCCACTTCCAGGAAGTCCTGGCGTTCCTGACCGGCTTCTTCGTCCTCTTCTCGACGATGGTCTTCGTTTACAACCTGCGGAACCGGGTGAAGTCGAACCTTCTCGATCTCCTGGTCCTGTTCGGGAACGCGGGGGTCTACTTCGTCACCGCCTTCCGCCTGATCGAGATGCAGCATGGCCGGGAATGGACCGCCGCCCTCACGCTCGGCCTGGCGGCGTTCTACATCCTTCACGTCTACTACGGCCTCGCGCGAAAGATCCTCGATCGCGAGCTGATGCTGAGCTTCATCGGCCTGGCCGCCTTCTTCCTGACGATCACGATTCCGCTGGTGCTGTCGGACGCCTGGCTCACGGTGAGCTGGTCGATCCAGGCCCTGATCCTGCTGTGGATCTCCGCCAAGCTCGACAGCCAGTTCCTCCGCCACATCGCGTACCTGCTGTACGCGATCGTGATCTACCGGTTCTCGTTCCTCGACCTGCCGGCGAACTATCCGCAGGGAGCGATCACCGCCGTCCCGCTGGCGGACTACTGGCGGCTGCTCCTCTCCCGCGTCGTCATGTTCGGCGTCCCGATCGGGTCGATCGCCGCCGCCTCCCGCCTCCTGACCCACATGCCCTCCCGCGGGGCGCTGGCGGTCGACGGCGAGAGCGACATGTCGGAGGTCGTCTCGCGAAACGGGGCGGCGGCGACGCTCCTTGTTCTGGCGGCCGGGGGACTGTTCCTCTCGCTGCACCTCGAACTCAGCCGGACCTTCGGCGACCTTGTCCCCGACTTCCGGCTCCCCGTCCTGACGGTCCTGTGGGTCGCGATGTCCGCCTTCCTGATCCGGCAATACAACCGCACCGCCAATGCCGCGTTCTTCGCTCTCGGAGCCCTGTTCGGCCTGGGAGCGATCGTGAAGTTGTTCTACTTCGACCTCCCCTCCTGGGAACTCTCGGACCGGCTGTGGTACGACGGGGCCTACAGCGTCCGCGCGGCCGGGCTGCGGCTGTTCGACTTCGGCCTCATCATCGCCCTGCTCGCCTGGGTCGCCACCCGGGTCAAGGGGAACGACGTCGAGCCGGGCTTCGGGGTCTCGTCCGGCGTTCTCTCGGTCGGGATGCTGTTCCTCTTCACGACTCTCGAGCTCAACACCTTCCTCCACAGCTACCTAGAGGAGCTCCGCTATGGCGGAATCTCGATCCTGTGGTCGATCTACGCCCTGGTCTTCGTGCTGGTGGGGATCCGCCGGAACGTCCGCGGCCTGCGGTACGTCGGTCTCCTGCTCTTCGCGATCGTGGCCGCCAAGGTGTTCTTCGTCGACCTGAGCCAGCTCGACCAGATTTATCGGATCGTGGCGTTTATCATCCTGGGGGTGATCGTCCTGAGCGGCTCGTTCCTGTACCTGCAGTATCGTCAGACGTTCGCCACGGCCGAGGCGGACGAACCCGGGGAACCTGTATGAG